>DATKSZ010000139.1:0-24762 GCA_035531375.1 Terriglobales bacterium
CTTCTTTTCCGTGCTTCGCCCCTGTGCTGCTGCCCCACCCGTGTTGCCCATGGGGCCAGATCAACATCCTGCCCCCAAAAAGGACAGTACCTGCGCAGATGCGGAATCAACAGCGTCAACTTGTGGGTAAATGAAAGCAAGCCAGGGGCGAAGCAGCCGCGGGTGGAGGAGACCGGGCCGGGGACGTTTGTGGTGGCGGTGCGGGAGCGGGCGCAGGAGGGCGAGGCCAACCGCGCCATCGAGCGGGCGCTGGCGGCGCATTGGGGAGTGCCGCCCTCGTGGGTGCGGATTGTGGCCGGACAGCGCGGGCGGCGCAAGATCGTGGAGCGGGTGGAGGGCTAGGGCAAATCCAGCAGCGCCGACACCGCTGCGGTGACGGCCTCGGGGGCGAGCGCGGCGAGGGGCTGGGCTTGCAGCAGGCGGGCGGGGGCTTGCCAGGGGCTCCAGACCTCGACGTTGGTGGTGGAGTAGAGGGCGACGACCGGCTTGCCCAGGGCGGCGGCGATGTGGATGGGGCCGCCGTCATTGCCGACCACCAGATCGGCTTCGGCCTCGAGCGCGATCAACTCCTCGACGCTGGTGCCGGCGACCAGGATGGCGCCCTCGATGGGTTCGCCGGAGGTGGCGCTGGCCATGACGCTGGCGAGGCCGCGCTCGCGCCGTAGCCAAGCGGCCAAGGCGCGGAAGTTGGGCAGCGGCCAGCGCATGCCGGGCTCGCGCGCCTCGGTGCCGAGGAAGGCGTAGCGGCCGACGAGGCCGCGCTCGGCGAGGCGGCGGCGCGCACGCTCGCGCGCGCGGGGGGAAGGGAACAGGCGCAGGGGGCCGAGCGGGGAGGCGGGCAGGCCCAGCGCCTGGAAGAGCGAGGCGGCGTGCTCGACGGTGTGGAGGCGCTCGCGCCCGGCGGGCGGGGCGAGGGGCGGGGTGTGCAGGTTGTAGGCCCAGCCATGGCGTAGGCCCAGAAACGTCGCCCGCTGGCGTGCGCCGGAGGCGCGCGCCAGCCAGGCGGCGGTCGAGCCGCCGTGCAGGCCGACGGCCAAGGCGGGCTGGAAGCCGCGCAGGGCGGCGAGGGCGCGGAGGCGTCCGGCGGCGCCGGGGGGGACCTCGATCACTTGGTCCACGTCGGGGTTGGAGGCGAGCACAGCGGCGAATCGGGGCTCGACCGCGACCGCCAGGCGCAGGTCGGGGCGCCAGGCCTTGAGCGCGCCCAGGGCGGGTGTCAGCAGCAGGGTGTCGCCCAGGCTGCGCAGCCGGAGGGCGGCGATGCCGGCGCCGGGCGGCAGCGCGGGCAAAAGGCTCGCGCCTCCCCTATGCGGGGGTTGCGCCCCCGCCCGCTCCCTTGGGTCGCGGCCCCCTCGGCCGCTGCGAGCGAGGTCGCTCATGCTAGGGGGCTGCCTCGACCTTTGCCTCCTCGATCAGCATCACCGGGATGCCGTCGCGGATGGGGTAGACGCGGTGGCAGCGCTCGCACTTCAGCCCCTCCCCGCCCGGAACCAAGCGGACCGTGGCGTGGTCGTCGGGGCATACCAAAATCTTGAGCAGTTCGGGCGACAAGGGCATGTGACATGTATAGCAGAAGTTGGAGAATTGGGCGAGGGTGCTAGGCTGGCAACATGCACGACGGCGCGACGATCGAACGGCTGGAACCGCAACCCGACAATCCCTGCGTGGGCTGCGGCGGGGGCAACCCGCGGGGGATGCAGCTCGCCTTCGAGCTGGACCACGAGCGGCGGCGGGTGGTGGGGCGCTTCCAGTTCGGCGCGGAGTACCAGGGCAGCCGGGGCATCCTGCACGGTGGCATCATCGCGCTGGTTTTGGATGAGGCGATGGGGAAGCTGACGCGCTTCCGCAAACTGCGGGCAGTGACGGCAGAGCTGCAGGTGGAGTATCTGAGGCCGATTCCGGCGGGCGCGGCGATCGAAGTGGAGGCGGAGGAGGTGGAGCAGGTCGGCCGCAACCTGCATTTCCAGGCGGAGATTCGCGACGCCGGGCAGCGGGTGTTGGCGCGGGGGCGGGCGCGCTTTGTGGCGATCGGCGATCGCTAGGCCGGCTTGGACCGGCGGCTGGCGCTGCGGGCGGACTAGGCCGGAAGCTCCGCTAGGTCCAGCCCGACCGCGCGGGCGGCTGCTGCGAGCCGGCGATCATAGGTGGCGAGACGCGCTTCGAACCCTTCCTGCCGCAAGTGCAATGCCGAGGCGAGGTGCAGAGCGTCGGGCGTGCGCAGGGCGAGTGGGCGGGGAAATGGCTCCAGGGCGCGGGCCAATGCCAGCGGCGTCATTTCCAGCCAGTCGAGGCTGCGCAGCAGGGTGCGGGCATTTTCCAGGCTCGGCACGCCGGCGCGCGGGGCGTGAAGGCGCACATACACCTCGTATTCGGCCAAGCGGCTGCTGATCAGCTCCTCCTGCCAAAATTCTTTTGGGGGGATGCGGTCCTCTGCAAACAGCGCCGCCAACAGGACAGAGGAATCCACATAGATCATCGGTCGGCGCGGTCCTGGTCCAGTCCCCGCAGCAGTTCGGAGAGGGGCGCCACCGGGGTGCGCGGCGGCGGTCCTTGGCGCACCACAGCGGCAGGGGTAATGATGCCGCGGCGGACGAGTTCGGCCTTGCGCTCGTCGGCGATGTGGCGAGAGCGGTAGCTGGCGGGGGGGCCGAGTTCCGCCACCACCTGTTCGCGATCCAGAACCAGCACGGATTCGCCGGCCGCCGCCAAGTGGACGTACTCGCTGAGGCGATTCTTAAGCACTTTGATCCCCACCGCACGCATGTCCAGATGGTAGCTTCTTGTGGCTACCTCGCCAAACAGGCGACCGCCTCAGGCGAAGACGGCCGGGTCGAGGTCGGTGAAGAAGCGCTGGTGCAAAAGGCGCATGGCGCCGGGGACGTCGTCATCGTCGAGCACCATGCCGATGTTGATCTCGGAGGCGCCCTGGGAGATCATGCGCACGTTGATGTCGCCGAGGGAGGCGAAGACCTGGCCGGCGAGGCCGGGGGTGTTGCGCAGGCTCTCGCCCACCAGGCAGACAATGGCCTTGCGGCCCTCAAAGCGGACATCGGCGAAGCGGCCGAGGGCGTCGGCGATCTCGGGCAGCGACTGGGTCTCGGCGACGGTGAGGGAGACGCTGACCTCGGAGGTGGAGACCATGTCCACGGGGCAGCGGAAGGCGGCGAAGACATCCCAAATGGCCTTGAGGAAGCCGTGGGCCTGCAGCATGCGGGTGGAGACGACGTCCACGACGGCGATGTTGCGCTTGCAGGAGATGCACTTGAACGGGGTGGCGGTTTGCGGGGGCCGGGTGGTGATGAGGGTGCCGGTGCGGACGCCGTCGGGGGGGCCGGGGAGCCAAGCGCGGGAGTTGAGCACCCAGACCGGGATGCCGGCCTGCATGGCGGGCAATAGAGTCGAGGGATGCAGGACCTTGGCGCCGAAGTAGGCGAGCTCGGCGGCCTCGTGGAAGGAGATGGCCTTGATGCGGCGGGCACCTTCGCAGACGCGAGGATCGGCGGTGAGCATGCCGTCCACGTCGGTCCAGATCTCGATGCGGCGGGCGTTGAGCAGCGCGCCGAGGATGGCGGCGGAGAAGTCGGAGCCGCCGCGGCCAAGGGTGGTGCCGACGCCCTGGCGGGTGGCCGCGATGAAGCCGCCGAGCACAGGGACGGCGCTGGCGGCGAGCACGGGGGCGAGGCGCTCGTCGGCCTGGCGCTGGCTCTCGGGATAGAGGGGGAGGGCGCGGGTGAACTGGTCGTCGGTGACGATGACTTGGCGGGCGTCCAGCAGTTGGGCGCGGAGGCCGGCGGCGGCAAGGGCGGTGCGGGCCAGCCAGGGGGAGAGGCGCTCGCCGAAGGCGAGCACGGTGTCGCGGGTGCGGTCGGTGAGTTCTCCCACGGCGGCGATGCCGCGCACCAACTCGCCCAGGTCGTGGAAGAGGACGTCGAGCGAGGCGGCGGCCTCGGGGTTGCCGCCGAGCTCGGCGAGGGTGTCCAGGTGGCGGCGGCGGAGCTGGGCGATGAGGTCGTCGGCGGGGGCGATCTCGCCGCCCAAGGCCAAGCCGGCGAGCTCGACCAGGCGGTCGGTGACCTTGGCCATGGCAGAGACCACCACCACGGGGAGTTCGGGGGCGCGGTCGGCGACGATGGCGGCCATGCGGCGCAGGGCGGCGGCGTCCTCGACCGAAGTGCCGCCGAACTTCATCACCGTGGGCGCGGGGGTGGCCACGGGTTAAAGCCTTCCCTCGGCGTGGAGCAGCTCGGCGTTGAGCAGGGCGGCGCCGGCGGCGCCGCGCAGGGTGTTGTGGGAGAGCACGGTGAACTTGAAGTCAAGCAGGGGGCAGGGGCGGAGGCGGCCGACGATGGCGCTCATGCCGTTGTGGAGGTCGACGTCGAAGCGGGGCTGAGGGCGGTCGGGGGCGTCGGTGACGACGACGGGGGCGGCGGGGGCGGTGGGCAGGCGCAGCGCCTGGGGGCGACCGCGGAAAGCGGCGAGGGCGGCGGCCACCTCGGGCAGCGAGGCACGGGTCTTGAGCTTGACCGAAACCGACTCCATGTGGCCGTCCACCACGGCGACGCGGTTGCAGTGGGCGGAGACGGTGAAGGCGCCGGGAGCGATGCCGGCGGGGGTGAGCTGGCCGAGGATTTTCTGCGCCTCGACCTCCATTTTTTCTTCTTCTTGGGAGATGTGGGGGACGACGTTGCCGAGGATGTCGAGCGAGGCGACGCCGGGGTAGCCGGCGCCGGAGACGGCCTGCATGGTCACCGCTAGCGCGCTTTCGATCCCGAAGGCCTGGTGCAGGGGCGCCAGCGCCAGCACCAGGCCGACGGTGGAGCAGTTGGGGTTGGTGACGGCGTAGCCGCCGCTGGGGAAGCTGGCTTGGCGCTCAATGAGGGCGAGGTGGTCGGGATTGCACTCGGGCACGAGCAAGGGCACGTCGGGGCGCATGCGCAGGGCGCTGGAGTTGGAGACGACGACGTGGCCGGCGGCGGCGAAGGCGGGTTCGAGTTCGAGGGCGGCGGCGGCGTCGAGGGCGGCGAAAACCAGGCGCGCAGCGCAGCCCCGGGGGGTGGCGGGCGAGACCGGCAGGGCGGCGAAGCGGGGCGGCAGGGGCGCAGCCAAGCGCCAGCGCGCCGCCTGGGCGTAGGGCTTGCCGGAGGAGCGGTCGGAGGCGGCCAGCCAGACCGGCTCAAACCAGGGATGGGCGTCGAGCAGGGTGAGCAGGCGCTGGCCCACGACGCCGGTGGCACCCAGGATGCCAACCGGGATCTTGGAAGCGGGAGACACGACCGAAGGCGACGGCATAGGTGTCAGGTTTCAGTGGCCAGTGGCCAGCGGCGCTGCGGACGCCGCTGGGGCGGGCGCTAGCCCAAGCCCAGGGGGGAGGGGGGAGGCGGCGTGGTGCCACTGTCGGGGGCAGCGGCGTCGAGCACGCGCTGGAAGGCCGCCTGATCGATCTTGATCTTGCCCTGCTTGGTGAGCTGCGCCACCAGGGCATCGGTGTAGGCGCCGAAGATGGCGTCGCGCTTCTGTCCCAGCAAAGTTTGGGCGACGGTGGCACTTTGGGAGGCGAAGTCGGCGGGGCTGGGCTGCTGCAAGGTGTCGAGGGCGTAGACCAGTTGGCTGTGGCTGCCGACGCTGGCGACGGGGCCGACGGCGCCCGGCTTGAGCGCGAACAGGGTGTCGGCGAAGCTGGAGATGGCGCCCGCGTCGGGCAGGGAGCCGGAGCGGGTGAGCGGGGCGCTGGTCTTGACGGCGAGGTGGAGGCTGGCGGCGGCGGCCTTGAGGCCCAGCTTGGCCGCGGCCTTTTGCAGAGCCTGAGCCTGGTCGAGGGCGAGCGTCTGCGCCTGCGCTCGCTTGAAGTCGGTGGTGACGGCGTCCTGCACAGCGGCCAGCGGCTGCGGGCCGGGAGGCACGATCTGGTCCACCTTGGCGAGAGCGAAGCCCTGGGCGACCTGCACCGGCGGGGTGAGGCCGCCAGTGCTGGCAGAGAAGACGGCGGCGGCAAAGTCGGGATTGACGCCGATGCCGGCCACCGGGTCGGTGCGGCTGAGGGGCGCAGTGGCGAAGTACTGCAGGTTAAGCTGCTGCGCCACCTGGGGCAGGGGGGTGGTGGCGGCGAGGGTGGCGGCCTGGTTGATGAGGCCCTGGGCTTTGTCCACCGCCTGGTCGTTTTGCAGCAACGCGACGATCTGGTCATGCACGGCCGTTTCCGCATCGACGCTGGCGGCGGTATGCGCCTCGACCTTGATGATGTGGAAGCCGTACTCGGTCTGCACTAGGCCGCTGATCTGTCCCACAGGCAGGCTGAAGGCGGTCTTCTCGAAGTTGGCGACCGTCTGGTTGCGCTGGATGAAGCCCAGCTCGCCGCCCTGGGCGGCGGAGGCGTCGTCCTGGGAGTACTTCTTGGCCAGGGCGGCGAAGTTGGCGGGGTTGGCCTGCACCTGCTTGAGCACGGCTTCGGCGCGCTGGCGGGTGGCGGCGATCTCGGTGGGGGTGGGGTTAGAGTCGGGGAACTTGAGCAGGATGTGGGCCGCTTTCACCTGCTCGGGGTGGGTGTACTTGGCGATGTTCTGGTGGTAGTACTGGTCCACGGCGGCATTGGAGATGGGGATCTGGGCGGCGATCTGGGCCTGGTTGGCGAGCAGCACCTCGAGCTTGCGCCGTTCGGGGGAGTTGTAGCTGGCTTGGTGCTGCTGGTAGTACGCCTGCAGGGCGGCGGGGACAACCTGCACTTGACTCTCGAGGGCGGTGGGGTTGAAGAAGACGTAGTCCACCGTAGCCTTCTCGTTGTCGCGCAGGAACTGGCGCTGCACCTCGGCGCCGCTGACGCGGACGGGGTCGGTCACGAGGTTGTAGATTTTGCTCACCATCAGGCTTTGGCGCAACTGGTCCTGGTATTGGGCGAGGGTCAACTGCGCCTGGGCGACCACCTGGGCGGCCTGGGCGTCGCCGACGTATTTGCCGTTGGGATAGAGCTCGGGGTCCTGCTGGCGGGCGGCCTGGACGATCTCGGCGGTGGAGGGGACCAGGCCCAACTGCTTGGCCTGGTCGGCGACCGCCTGCTGGATGACGAGGTTGCGCAGTACCTGCTGGCCCAGCATGGGCACCAACTGGGCGGGAACCGACTGGTTGCCCTCGACGCGGGCCAGCTCGGTGGTGAGGTCAACGCCGGTGATGGCGGTGCCGTTGACGGTGGCCACGGTCTGCTCGTTGATGGGGGTGGTGGAGTCGCTGTTGTTCACATTGGGGATGAGGTACATCACCATGGCAGCGCAGATGAGCACCAGAAAGCCGCCCAACATGATGCGGACAACGGTGTCCCGGCGACGGAAGAAATTCAACATTGGCAGGTCCTTATGCCCCCAACCGCACAGGAGGGACGGCCGGGCGGACCACGACCCGCCCGGGCTGGGGAACGATGAAATCAGCTTGATTATAGCGCAGTGTGCCCGCTCAGCGCGGGTGGGCGGCGCCGTTGGGCGGCGGGGGCGGGGGGGCGGCGCCGGGGGCGGCGGCCAAGTGGCGGCAGAGGTCGGTCTGGCGGGGCGGGCGGTTGCGGGAGGCCTGGGCGCGCTGCTGCTGGAAGGCCTGCCACTGGGCGGAGGTCAGCATGGCATGGAACTTGTCCACTTCTTGCTGGCGAATGGGGGCGTAGGCGTCGCGCTCCTGCTTCTGCACCTGGGTGAAGTCGTTGCAGACCTTGGTATAGGCGGGCACGAACTGCAGGTGCAACTGGTGGCGGCGCTCGGTGATTTCCTTGGCCAGGGCCTGCAACTGCGGCACCTGCTGCGGGGTGAGCTTGAGGGTGCGGGTCATGTAGGGCACGAAGCCTTCGCGGTGGTGGGGGAAGAAGTGCGCCCGCAGGCCGGGCCAGGCCCAGACCATGACACCGACGCCGGCGGCCAAGCCGAAGGCGAACACCACCACCAGGATCATCGTGCTGTGCAAACGCTTCGGCATCGCAGTGACTATTTCCCCAAGCGCCTATTGGCGATGGGACACCCCCAGAATGTCGGCCGGGTCCTGCGCGGGCAGATTGGCCATGGTGACCACGCTGGCCACGGTGGAGGACTCGGGTTGGTTGAGCACGGCAAAGGCGGTGCTGGCGGCCTGCACCGGGGTGGGCGTGCGGGTGGAGGTGAGGCCGCCGACCAGCAGGATCAAGGCGACCACCGCCACCATGTAGGGCAGCAGGTAGCGGAAGCTGCGGGAGAGGGCCGAATCCCAGGCCTGCTCGGAGGCGCGGTGGATGGAGGCCCAGACCGCGCTCATCAAAGGGGGCTGCACCTCGACTTGGCCAGCGAGCAGCACCTGCTGCGACCAGCGCTGCAGTTGGGCGTACTCGGCACAGTCGGCGCAATGCTCCAGGTGGGGATGGCGGGCGGGCAGGTTGCCGGCGGCTTGCCGCTCCAGCACTCCCCGGGCTTGTTGGCAGTCCCTATTCCACATTGGAATTCTCCTCCCCGCGGTCGCGGTCGGCCCGCAGTCCCGTCCGCGCCGGCTTGCGATAGCGGTGCTGGTACTGGTCGAGCATGCGCTTGCGCGCCCGAAACAAGGCCACCTTCACCGCTGAGACGCCCATGTGCGTCACCTGGCCGATCTCTTCCAACGACAGATCCTGAATCTCCTTCATCACCAGCAACATGCGGTCGCGCGGCTTGAGGCCCAGCAAAAGCTTGCCGGCCAGATCGCTGGAGACCAGATGCTGCAGCACGCTGGCCGAGGGATCCGGCACCAGCCACTCCTGGTCGTCGCCGGTCTCCGAGGTGGTCGAGACCTGTAGAGGCTGGCGTTTCCGCTTTCGCAGGTAGTCTACACAATAATTGGTGGCCACGCGATAGAGCCAGGGGCGAAAGGGCAAGCCGGGGGTGAAGCCCTCCATGGCGAAGTAGACTTTGGTGAAAATCTCTTGCACCAAGTCAGGCACCACCTCGGGGTAGCGCACGATGTTGGCCACCATGCGGGTGATGGGCTGCTGGTAGCGGGCGTACAACTCTTCAAAGGCGGCACCGTCGCCTCCCTGGATACGGTGCACCAAGGGCAAATCCACATCTTCCATCGGCACGGCCCGAAACGGCAGCGGCATGGTTGAGACGGTCGCCAGCATACATAATGAACAACGCTCGAACCCAGGGGCAGGTTACCCCCCGGGCCGTCCCCCGGCCCTGAAATTGCTGGCAACTCCCTATAATGGTATGCTGTTTCAGCTTGGGACGGCGGTCCCGGGCGGCGGCGCGCCTAAATTTACATAGCGGCAGTAGGCACAATTAGGCAGCGGCCATCGGACGCTGAGGCTTATGGCGGAACCATCGAGTGCGGCCGAGGCGGCCCGGGCCGAAGCGGCGCGGCAGAAGCTGGCGGCCCAAGCCGAGGCCTCGCCCTTCCTGGTGCAGATTGGGCAGCTCTACGAGGGGCCGTTCGATCTGCTTCTGGATCTGATCCGGCGGCAGAACATCAACATCTACGACATTCCCATCGCGGCGATCACGGCGCAGTACCTGCGCTACTTGGCCACGCTGCGGGATCTGGACGTGGAGGTGGCGGCGGAGTTTCTGGTGGTGGCGGCGACGCTGATCCAGATCAAGAGCAAGATGATGTTGCCGGCCGACCCGGTGCTGCCGGGCGAGAGCGCGGCGGACCCGCGGGAGGAACTGGTGCAGCGGCTGCTGGAGTACGAGACCTTCAAGCAGGCGGCGGCGCAGTTGCACGAGCGGCAGCAGTTGGAGGAGGCGAGCTGGTCGCGGCCGCAGGGAGTGGAGACGGGAGGGGAGGAGGACGAGCCGGGGCAGTTGGCGGTGGGGGTGCATGACCTGGTGGCGACCTTCCGGCAGGTGTTGCAGCGGCTGCAGGAGCGGCCGCAGTTGGAGATCGTGCGGGAAGAGGTGAGCGTGCGGGAGATGATGGAGTACCTGCAGCGGCTGCTGGCGGCGAGCGCGGAGCCGGTGGCGGTGCGGCCGCTGTTCCAGCGGGCGCCCAGCCGGGGGGCGTTGCTGGCGATGTTTTTGGCGGTGCTGGAGCTGGTGAAGATGCACGTGGCGCTGCTGCGGCAGGACAAGCCCTTTGGCGACATCTTGCTGAAGCGGCACCGGCGCTTCCAGGAGGCGTGGGCGGAGATGGCGGCGCTGGCGCCGGGCGAGCCGGGGCCGGTGGCGGTGCCACCGCAGGAGAAAGCATGAGCGAGCTGGTATCGGCGATCGAGGCCATCGTGTACGCGGCAGAGGAGCCGGCGACGGCGGTGCAGATGGCGGCGGCGCTGGGGGTGGACAAGGCGGTGGTGGAGGAGGCGCTGGCGGAACTGGGGGCGCGCTACGCCTCGGACGACTTCGGGGTGGAACTGCGCGCCATCGCGGGCGGCTACCGCATGGCGACCAAGCCGCAGCACCACGAGGTGGTGCGGCAGTTCCTGAAAAGCCTGAAACCGCGGGTGCGGCTGTCGCTGGCGGCGCTGGAGACGCTGGCGGTGATCGCCTACCGCCAGCCGGTGACGCTGCCGGAGATCCGCGACATCCGCGGGGTGGACCCGGCGGGGGTGATCAACACGCTGCTGGAGAAGAAGCTGGTGACCACGGCGGGGCGGAAGGAGGCGCTGGGCAAGCCCATCCTCTACCGCACCACGCGCGAGTTCCTGGTGCAGTTTGGGCTGAGCGGGCTGCGCGACCTGCCCACGCTGAAGGAGTTCGAAGAGCTGGCGCAGGCGGGGCTGGAGGGCTTGGAGCCGGCGGCGGCGGCTACTTCGGCGGGTGGCGGGGAGGGGGCGGCGGCGGGTGGCGATGGCGGGCAGGGCTGAGGTGGGCGGGGAGGCGGTCGGTCCAGGGTAGGTCGAGGCCGTACTTGCGCCGCTTCTCCAGCAGGGTTTTGGGGCTGATGCCCAGCGCCGCCGCCGCCTGCTGCTTGCGTCCCTGGAAGCGCTGCAGCACGGCGGCGATGTGCTCTTTTTCCATTTGCGCCAGGGAGGGCACCTCCGCGGGCGCGGCCGCGCCTTGGGCCAGGTAGGGGGGGAACTCGGCCAAGCCGAGTTCGGGCTGCGAGCTCCAGATGACGGCGCGGTTGACCAGGTTGCGCAGCTCGCGCACGTTGCCGGGCCAGGCGTAGGCCTCCAGCGCCTGGCACAGCGGCGGGGCGAAGGTGAGGGAGCGATCGCCGCCCAGGCTGGCGAGGAAATAGTGGGCCAGGGGCAGGATGTCGAGGCGGCGCTCGCGCAGCGGGGGCACGCGCAGGGGCAGCACGAAGAGGCGGTAGTAGAGATCTTCGCGGAACTGGCGGCGGGCAACGGCCTGCTCCAGGTCCACGTTGGTGAGCGCCAGCAGGCGGGCTTGGATGCGGATGGCGGCGCGGCCGCCGAGGCGCTCGAAGGATTTTTCTTCGATCACGCGCAGCAGCTTGGCCTGCAGGGGCAGGCTGAGGGCGGCGATCTCGTCCAGCACCAGCGTGCCCTCGCCGGCGAGTTCGAGGCGGCCGGGCTTGGCCTGGAAGGCGCCGGTGAAGGCGCCCTTCTCGTAGCCGAAGAGCTCGCTCTCGATCAGCTCGGCGGGCAGGCTGGTGCAGTCGATCTTGACCAGCGGTTCGTGGCGGCTGGGGGAGAGGAAGTGGAGCAGTTGGGCGAGCAGGTCTTTGCCGCAGCCGCTCTCGCCCAGGATGAGGACGGTGGAGCGGGTGGCGGCCACCTTGCGCACCATCTCCAGCAGGGCGGCCGAGGCGGGGTCGGAGGCGATCCAGACCGGCAGGCGCTCGGGCGCCAACTCCTTGGGGATATCCAAATCGCCTATAGCCATCTCGCTGCCTCGCCTTATTGCGCCGCCGGACGCGCGCCGGGGGAGAGCGCCAAGCGTGGCGCGCCGCCCCACAGCCGCTCCAGATCGTAGAATCGGCGATTCTTCGGGGAAAATACATGGACAATGAAGTCCAAATAATCGAGCACGATCCACTCGCCCTCGCGCTCGCCCTCGCGGTGGGCGGGGCGGAGGCCGTAGGCCAGCTCCAGCTTGAGCTCGATGGCTTCGGCGATGGCCTGGATCTGGCGGGGGTTGCTGCCGTGGCAGATGAGGAAGTAGTCGCAGAAGTCGGCGAGCTTGCGCACGTCGAGCAGCACCGGGTCGAGGGCCTTTTTGTCGGCGGCGGCGGCGGCGGCGGCGCGCAGGTGGCGGCGGAGAAGGAGATCAGAGGCTTTGGCCATAACCATAAAGTCCAGCCCGGCGGGCGTAGTGGAGGACGGCGGTGGGAAGGAGGTGGGCCGCTTGGGCGCCGGCGGGGCGGGCGCGCAGGCGGGTGGAGCTGGCGGGGCTGGAGAAGCGGCCCAGCCAGTGGAGTTGGCCGCCGCCGGCGAGTTGCACGCGCTGCGCCTCCACGCGCACGAGGGCGGAGCGGGGAAGGGTGGCCAACACCTGTTCCAAGGGGATGCCGGCGCGGGCCAGCACCACGAAGTCGCAGCGCCGGAGCAGTTGGCGATAGTGGCGCCAAGTGGGCAGGGTGAGGAAGGCGTCGGCGCCGAGGATCCAGTGCAGGCGTTCGCGGCGGCCTTGTGCGGTGAGCCAGCGCTCGATCCAGTCCACTTGATCGAGGGCATAGGTGGGGCGGCGGGGGTGGTCGGGGACGGCGAGCGGCATCCAGCGGGGATGGCGGGCGAGGGCGAGCGCCAGCATGGCGAAGCGGTCGGGGTAGCTGGCGCTGGGGGCGGGGCGGTGCCAGGGGTTGGGGGCAGGGACGAAGTAGATGCGCTCCAGGCCGCAGGCGCGCGCCGCCGCTTGGGCCATGGCGAGATGGCCGGCGTGGACGGGGTCGAAGGTGCCGCCCAGCACCCCTGCCTTCGCCAACGGCGGTTTCATAGTGCGGCGACGCTGGGCGGGGGCGGCGCCGCGGCGGCGGCTTCGCGGGCCTGCCGCAGGCGCGCCGCCAAGCCATGCTTGAGCGCCGCAATCCCCTCCCCGGTGACTGCGGACACAGGATACATCGGCAGATCCAGGCGCCGACTCAAGTCGCGCAGCGCCTCGAGCTTGGCCGGGGCGGCGACATCGATCTTGCTGGCCACCACCACCATGGGCTTTTCCGCCAGACCGGCGCCGAAGCGGCGCAGTTCCTCGAGGATGACGGCGAAGTCGAGCTCGGGCTCGCGGCCGCTGAACTCGGAAACGTCCACCACATGGGCGAGCAGGCGGGTGCGCTCGACATGGCGGAGGAACTGCACGCCCAGGCCGGCGCCGGCGTGGGCGCCCTCGATCAGGCCGGGAATGTCGGCCACCACAAAGCTGTCGTCGCCGTCGGGCTCGACCACCACGCCCAGGTTGGGGGTGAGGGTGGTGAAGGGGTAGTTGGCGATCTTGGGGCGGGCGGCGGAGAGGACGGAGACCAGGGTGCTCTTACCGACGTTGGGGAAGCCGATGAGGCCGACCTCGGCCAGCAGCTTCAGCTCGAGGCGAAGGCGGCGCTCCTCGCCGGGCTCGCCCATCTCGAAGCGGCGGGGGGCGCGGTTGGTGGAGGTGGCGAAGCGGGCGTTGCCGCGGCCGCCCTTGCCGCCGCGGGCGACGATGTGGCGCTGGCCGGGCTGGTCGAAGTCGGCGACCAGCTCGCCGGTGGCGGCGTCGTAGGCGACGGTGCCGACGGGCACGCGCAGGACGATGTCGGGGGCGTTCTTGCCGTGGCAGTTGCTGCCCAGGCCGTGGCCGCCGCGCTTGGCGCGGTGCTCGGGGTTGAAACGGAAGTGGACGAGGGTGTTGTGGCGCTCGGAGCTTTCCAGCACGACGCTGCCGCCGTGGCCGCCGTCGCCGCCGCTGGGGCCGCCGCGGGGGACATACTTCTCCCGCCGGAAGGCGAGGCAGCCGTTGCCGCCGCCGCCGGCCTGCACCCGGATTTCAACTTCATCGACAAACATCGTGGGAGGCGGGGGCCCGGGGGGAGACGGGGGCCCGCGCGGGCGGCCGCCTAGGCGCTGGGAGCGGCGGCGCGCACGTTGACGAACTTGCCGGCGCGGCCGCGGTCCACAAACTCCACCACGCCGGTGATGCGGGCATAGAGGGTATCGTCCTTGCCGCGGCCGACGTTCTGGCCGGGCTTGAGCGGGGTGCCGCGCTGGCGCACCAGAATGGCGCCACCCAGCACCTGCTCACCGCCGTAGCGCTTGACCCCCAGCCGCTGCGCGTTGGAATCGCGGCCGTTGCGCGAACTGCCCAAACCCTTTTTATGTGCCATGGAACCTAGCTCTCCGTCTCCGCGCTCAGGCGCCCAGCTCGATGGCGTTCACCCGCACCCGGGTGGTGCGCTGGCGGTGGCCCTGCAGCTTCTTGTACTGCTTTTTGCGCTTGTAGTGAAAGACCAGGATTTTGGGGGCCTTCTGCTGGGCCACCACGGTGCCGGTGACGCGGGCGCCGGGGGCGGGGCGCAATTGGCCGGCGTCGTCCTTGACCGCCAACACCTCGGCCCACTCCACCGTTTCGCCCGGGGCCTGGGGAAGCTTTTCCAGGCTGAGGACATCGCCGGGGCTCACCCGGTACTGTTTGCCGCCACTGCGAATCACCGCGTACATGGTCTCTCCCGCAAAAGCTCTATTCTACGGGAGATCGGCGGCGAGGTCAAACCCGGGGGGGGCGGAGAGGGCTGGATTGGCCCTAGGCGGCACGGCGCAGGGGGGCGGGCGCCGCGGGCGGGGCGGGCTCGGGGGCGGCGATGAGCTCGTTCCAGGTGCGGGGATAGGCCTTCATGCACTGCGCACAGCGCAGGCCGTAGCTGCCGTCCTGCCAGCGCGCCCGCACCCAGCGATGGTTGCAGACCCAATGCCCGAACAGCGTTTCGACCAGCTTCATAACGGGAAACCTCCTCCACGCGCGACGCTACTGGATACTTGGATGAGGGCGGCGGAGGGGTTGTTGCCAAATCTCGGCACCGGCGGGCGGGGGCGGGTGCCGAAAAAAAATAGGATGCGCTTGGGCGCATCCTATTTTTTCTGTGGCTGCCTCTTGGCGAGGCAGGAGGCCCCTGGCGGGGCCTCGGTTGGGAGAGAACTACTTCTTCTTCTTGGCAGTCTTCTTTGCGGCCTTCTTCGCCGGTTTCTTAGCAGCCATGTTTCCTCCTTTGAACTTCGGCCAACAACCCCTCGATGTAGGGCTGTTGAAAACACCACCCAACATATAGGACTTCCGCGGGAGCGGAGTCAAGAAAAATCGTCAAAAAAAGAAAAATAATTCTTGACATCGGTCACTGGGTGAAAAACATGAGTGGGGCGGGAGGGGGCAGGCGCACCGCTGTCGGCGCGCGACCGTGGTGAGGGCGCGGCGGCGGCGGCGAAGTTGGCGAGCGGCTAACGGGCCTTGAGGCGCTCGGATTTTTCGATGACCTTGCGTTCGAGCTGGCGCTTGAATTCGATGAGGCGCTGGGCGAGGGCGGGATCGGCGAGGGCGAGGATCTGGGCGGCGAGGACGGCGGCGTTGGTGGCGCCGGCCTCGCCGACGGCGACGGTGGCGACGGGCACGCCGGCGGGGAGCATGGCGGTGGCGAGCAGGGCGTCGAAGCCGGAGAGGGGGGAGGTGGCGAGGGGGACGCCGATGACGGGGAGGGTGGTTTCGGCGGCGAGGGCGCCGGCGAGGGCGGCGGCGGCGCCGGCGCCGGCGATGAGCACGCGCAGGCCGCGGGCGGCGGCGGCGCGGGCGAAGGCGGCGGTGCGCTGCGGGGAGCGGTGGGCGGAGACGATCTCCATCTCGTAGGGGATGCCGAACTGGCGCAACTGGTCGGCGGCGAGCTGCATGACGGGGAGGTCGGTGTCGCTGCCCATGAGGATGGCGACGAGGGGCTGGGGGGCGGAAGTTGCGGTCATAGTGATGGGTTCTCCTTGCCGATGTCGCGGCGGAGCTGCATGCCGCGGAAATGGATGGTATCAAAGGCGCGATAGCAGAGGGCGAGGGCGTGGTCGAGGGTGGCGGCACGGGCGGCGACGGCGAGCACGCGGCCGCCGGCGGTGAGCCAGGCGGCGTCGCGGCGGCGGGTGCCGGCGTGGAAGACGAGCAGCGTGGGGTCGAGGGCGCCGGGCTCGAGGCCGGCGATGGGTTCGCCGGCGACGCAGGGGCCGGGGTAGCCGGCGGAGGCGGCGACGACGCAGGCGGAGGCGCCGCAGTTGGGGGCGGGGGCGGGGGCGTGGGCGAGGCCGGAGGTGGAGGCGGCGAGCAGGGTGGCGGCGAGGTCGCCGCCCCAGCGCGGCAGGATGGCCTGGGCCTCGGGGTCGCCGAAGCGGACGTTGAACTCGAGCACGCGCGGGCCCTGGGGGGTGAGCATGAGGCCGCAGTAGAGCACGCCCTGGAAGGGGTGGCCTTCCAGCGCCATGGCGGCGAGGGTGGGGGCGACGACGCTGCGCTCGAGTTCGGATTGCAGCGCGGGCGGCAGCAGGGCGTCGCAGGAGAAGGCGCCCATGCCGCCGGTGTTGGGGCCGCGGTCGCCCTCGAGCAGGCGCTTGTGGTCGCGGGCGGGGGGGAGCAGGCGCCAGCGCTCGCCGTCGGCGAGGGCGAGCAGGCTGAGCTCGGGGCCGCGCAGGCACTCTTCCAGCACGACGCGGCGGCCGGCGGCGCCGACGAGGGCGCCGGCGAGCATGGCCTCGAGGGTCTGCTCGGCCTGGCGGGGGTCGGTGGCGATGACCACGCCCTTGCCGGCGGCGAGGCCGTCGGCCTTGAGCACCACCGGACAGCCGAAGCGGGCGAGGGCTTGGCGGCCGGCGGCGAGGGAGTCCACGGCGGCGAAGCGGGCGGTGGGGATGCGGTGGCGCTGGAGGAATTCCTTGGCGAAGATCTTGCTGGTTTCGAGCTGGGCGGCGGCGCGGGAGGGGCCGAAGACGGCGCGGCCGGCGGCGCGCAGGGCGTCGGCGACGCCGGCGGCGAGGGGGGCCTCGGGGCCGACCACGGTCAAATCCACGGCGTGGGCGGTGGCGGCGGCCAGCACGGTGGGAGCGTCGCAGGGATCGCCGGCGAGGCAGGTGGCGAGGCTGGCGATGCCGTCGCTGCCGGGCAGGGCGAAGACGCGCTCGACCTGGGGCGACTGGCGCAGCTTCCAGGCGAGGGCGTGCTCTCGCCCGCCGCCGCCGAGCAGCAGGACGTTCATGCGGCGCCGCCTGGGTCGGGGGCGGCGGGGCGGAGCGCGCCGGTGAGGCTGCGCACCGACTCGACGCCGTGGCGGTGGCAGAAGCGGCGGAGTTCGGCGAGGACGTTTTCGGTGGCCTTGGGGTCCCAGAAATTCATGGTGCCGATGGCGACGGCGTCGGCGCCGGCGAGCAGGAACTCGACCGCGTCCTCGCCGGTGGCGATGCCACCCATGCCGATGAGGGGCAGGGCGACGGCCTGGCGGACCTGGTAGACCATGCGCAGGGCGAGGGGCTTGATGGCGGGGCCGGAGAGGCCGGCGACGCCGCGGGCGAAGCGGGGGCGGCGGGTCTCGGCGTCGATGGCCATGCCGAGGAAGGTGTTGACCAGGGAGAGGGCGTCGGCGCCGGCGGCCTCGGCGGCTTGGGCGAGGGCGGCGATGTGGGTGACATTGGGGCTGAGCTTGGCGATCACCGGGCGGCGGGCCTCGGCCTTGGTGGCGGCGACCAGCTCGGCGAGCAGGACCGGGTCGGCGCCGAAGACCATGCCGCCGCAGCGGGTGTTGGGGCAACTGGCGTTGAGCTCGTAGGCGGCGATGCCCTCGCCCTGGTTGAGGATGCGGATGACCTCGACGTAGTCTTCGATGCACTCGCCGAAGACGTTGGCGATGACCACCACGCCCAACTGGCGCAGGCGGGGGAGCCGAGTCTCGACGAAGGCGGGGGCGCCGATGTTCTGCAGGCCGACGGAGTTGAGCATGCCGGCGGCGGTCTCGAACAGGCGGGGGCTGGGGTTGCCGGCCATGGGCAGGCGGGAGAGGCCCTTGGTGACGATGCCGCCGAGGCCGGCGAGGTGGACGATGTCCTCGAACTCGGTGCCGTAGCCGAAGGTGCCGCTGGCGGCGAGCACGGGGTTCTGCAGGCGCACGCCGGCGATGTCGACGCTGAGGTCCATGAAGGCCAGGCTCTATAATAAACGCTGGCGCGCGGCGGCTGCGCGCCCCAACCCCGTGACGACCCCAAATTTTCCTCCGGTCGAGGAGCAGTTGGCCTACCTGCAGAAGGGCGCGGTGGAGATCATCGCGCTGGCGGAGCTGCGGCAGCGGCTGGAGGCCTCGCGCCGCAGCGGGCAGCCGCTGCGGGTGAAGGCGGGCTTCGACCCCACCGCGCCGGACCTGCACCTGGGGCACACCGTGCTGCTGCGCAAGCTCAAGCACTTCCAGGAGCTGGGGCACGAGGTCACCTTCCTGATCGGGGACTTCACCGGGATGATCGGCGACCCCACCGGGCGGAGCGAGACGCGGCCGCCGCTGACGCGGGCGCAGATCGAGCAGAACGCCGAGACCTACCGGGCGCAGGTGTTCAAGCTGCTGGACCCCGAGCGCACCCGGGTGCGCTTCAACAGCGAGTGGCTGGGGGCGCTGCGGGCGGAGGAGATGGTGCGGCTGTGCGCCAAGTACACGGTGGCGCGGATGCTGGAGCGCGACGACTTCCAGCAGCGCTTCCAGGCCGGCCTGCCCATCTCCATCCACGAGTTCCTCTACCCGCTGGCGCAGGCCTACGACTCGGTGGCGCTGCGGGCCGACGTGGAGCTGGGGGGCACGGACCAGAAGTTCAACCTGCTGCTGGGGCGGGAGATCCAGCGCGAGTACGGGCAGGCGGCGCAGATCGTGCTCACCATGCCGCTGCTGGAGGGGCTGGACGGGGTGCGGAAGATGTCGAAGTCGTTCGGCAACTATGTCGGCATCGCCGAGCCGGCGGCGACCATGTTCGCCAAGCTGATGTCCATCTCCGACGAGCTGATGTGGCGCTACCAGCTGCTGCTCACCGACCGCAGCGAGGGCGAGATCGGGGCGCTGCGGGCGCAGGTGGCGGGGGGGGGGCTGCACCCCATGGTGGTGAAGAAGGATCTGGCGGAGCAGATCACCGCCGACTTCCATCCCGCGGCGGAGGCGGCGGCGGCGCGGGCCGAATTCGAGCGCGTGGTGCAGCAGCACGGCCAGCCGGCGGAGATGGAGGAGCTGCGGCTGGAACTCGGCGAGCGCTTGGACAAGATGCTGGCGGAGGCAAAACTGGCGCCGTCGGTGAGCGAGGCGGCGCGGCTGATCAAGGCGGGCTCGGTGTCGGTGGATGGCGAGACCTGGCGCGAGCTGCGGCTGAAGCAAGCGCCCACCGGGCCGGTGGTGGTGAAGGTGGGCAAGCACCGCTTTGCGCGGCTGGTGCCCAAGGACTCTACAATAACCCCATGAGCCGCGCCATTGCGTTGGGGTTGGGCCTGCTGCTGGGCGGGTCCGGGCTGGCCGGACAAACGGGCGGTGCCGCCGCGCCGGCGGAGCCCGCGCGGGTGACTTTTTCCCGCAGCTTCCAGGGCTCGCAGCCGGCGTTTTTCCAGATCGAGGTTTACCAGGACGGGCGGGCCAGCTACCGGGGCAAAGACCTGGACGCCGATCCGCTGGTCAGGCTGCGGTTCACCGCCTCGCCGGCGGCGGTGCGGCGCATCTTCGGCAACGCGGCGGCGCTCGACGATTTCAACGGGCGCAAGCTGCAGTCCAAGCTGCAGGTGGCCTACACCGGCGACAAGCTGCTGGCGTTTGACGACGCCACCCGCCACGGCTCGCAGGCGTTCACCTACACCCGGGTGCCGGCGGCGGCGGCGCTGGTGTCGCTGTTCGAGAAGATCGCCACCACCGGCGAGGACGCCCTGCTGCTGCAGCGGGCGGTGCAGTACCAGCCGCTGGACGTGCTCGACCGCATGAACCAGATCCAGAGCGACTGGGACGGCGGGCAGATGGCGGAGCCGCAACTGCTGGCGCCGGTGCTGCGGGCGATGATCGCCAACCCGGCGGTGATGGACTCGGCCCGGCACCGGGGGGAGAAGCTGCTGCGCGCCTTCGCCGAGAAGCCGCGGCGAGGCGGCGGAGGGGGCTAGAATAGCTGAGGCATGACCGCCGAACTCGCCATTTATCCGGGCTCGTTCGATCCGCCCACGCTGGGGCACCTCGACTTGATCGAGCGCGGCAGCCGCATCTTTCCGCGCCTGCTGGTGGCGGTGCTGCGCAACCGGGAGAAGCAGGCGCTGTTCACGGTGGCGGAGCGGGTGGCGATGCTGCGCGAGGCGACGGCGCCGCTGGCGGGGGTGGAGGTGTGCGAGTTCGAGGGGCTGCTGGTGGACTTTGCCCAGAGCCGGGGGGCGGGGGCGCTGCTGCGCGGCATCCGGGCGATCAGCGACTACGAGTACGAGTTCCAGATGGCGTGGATGAACCGGCGGATGGCGCCGGACCTGGAGACGGTGTTCATGATGCCGGGCGAGGCCTACGCCTACCTGAGCTCGCGGCTGGTGAAGGAGGTGGCCGCGGGGGGGCGGCCGGTGACGGGGATGGTGTCGGCGGCGGTGGAGCGGCGGCTGCGGCAGCGGCTGCTGGAGGCTGGCAAGCGCGCGGGCGACGCGCTACCATAGTCCATGGCGAACCCCACCTCTCCCACCGCTGCCGCGCGGCCGCCGCTGGCGGCGCGCACGCAGCGCATCTCGGTATCGGCCACCTCGGCGATGGTGATCGAGGCGGACCGGCTGCGGGCGGCCGGGCGCGACCTGGTGGACTTTGGCGTGGGCGAGCCCGACTTCCCCACGCCGGAGCCGATCAAGGAAGCGGCCATTGCGGCGCTGCGCGCCGATTTCACCAAGTACACCGCCACCGGGGGCATCGCCGAACTGAAGCGGGCGATCGTGGAGTCGCACCGGCGCGACTTCGGCTCCGACTACCAGATGAACGAGGTGCTGGTGACGCTGGGGGGCAAGCACGCGCTGTTCAACACCATCTCGGCGCTGGTGGAGCACGGCGACGAGGTGATCCTGCCGGCGCCGTACTGGGTAAGCTTCTACGACCAGATCACCTACGCCGGGGGGACGCCGGTGGTGGTGGAGACGGACGAGGCGAGGGGGTTCGGGCTGGAGCTGGGGGCGATCGAGCGGGCGCTGACGGCGCGGACCAAGGCGATCCTGCTGAACTCGCCCTCGAACCCGAGCGGGGCGGTGTTTGCCCCGGCGCTGTTCCGGGGGGTGCTGGAGCTGTGCCGGCAGCGCGGGCTGTGGCTGATCAGCGACGAGTGCTACGCCAAGTTCCTCTACGAGGGGCAGCCCTACAGCGTGGCGGGCGAGCCCGACAGCAAGGACGTGCTGGTGGTGGCGGGGTCGCTGTCGAAGACCTATGCCATGACCGGGTGGCGCATCGGCTATGCGCTGGCGCCGGCGGCGGTGACCAAGGCGATGCTGAACCTGCAAAGCCACTCCACCAGCAACGCCGCCTCGTTCGCGCAGAAGGCGGCGGTGGCGGCGCTGACGGGGCCGCAGGGAGCGGTGGGGGAGATGCTGGCGGAGTACCGGCGGCGGCGGCAGATCATGGTGGAGGGGCTGCGGGCCATTCCCGGGATCAGCTGCGTGATGCCGGCCGGGGCCTTCTACGCCTATCCCAACATCGGGGCGCTGCTGGGGAAGCGGGCGGGGGGGGAGCGGGTGGAGACGGCGATGGCGTTTTCAACGCAACTGCTGCAGCAGGCGGGGGTGGTGACGGTGCCGGGGGAGGCGTTTGGGACCACGCAGCACCTGCGCTTTTCCTATGCCGCCTCGCCGGCGGCGATCGCCGAGGGGTTGCGGCGGCTCGGGGAGTTTTGCGCTCTGCTAAAATAACGCCGTGCCGATGTACGAATACCAATGCACGCGCTGCCAGCGGCGGGTCGAGAAGATCCAGTCGTACAGCGCCGAGCCGCTGACGGTGTGCGAGAGCTGCGGCGGGCCGCTGGAGAAGCTGATCTCGGCGGCGGCGATTCAGTTCAAGGGCACGGGCTGGTACGTGACCGACTACGCCAAGAAATCGAGCGCGGCGTCGTCCTCGCCGTCGGGCGAGGGCAAGTCCGGGGGCAAGTCCGAGGGCGGCGAGAGCCAGGCGGGCGCGGCCAAGGCCGACTCGGCTGCGGCCCCGCCTGCCGGCGGGTCGCCGGCGCCCGCCGCGGGCCCGCCGGCGGCGAAGACCTCCGAGAGCAAGTAGCCGGGCGCGCGCCCCGGCGGCGGATTTTTCCGCGCGCGCGCGTCCTGCCGATTTACCATAGCGCAGTGGCGGTCACGCTCTCGATCCTGGGCAGCGGCAGCCGCGGCAACGCCGCCGTGGTGGCGAGTTCGCGCACGCGGCTGCTGGTGGACGCCGGCTTCAGCCGGCGCGAGCTGCTGCGGCGGATGCAGTTGGCCGGGCACGGCGAGGAGGGGCTGGACGGGATTCTGATCACCCACGAGCACAGCGACCACGTCGCCGGGCTGCCGCGGCTGGCGGCGCGGCTGCCCTGCCCGGTGTGGATCAACCCCGGGACGCGGGCGGCGCTGGGCGCGGCCGGGGAGGCGCTGCCGCGGGTGGAGGGGTTCGCCGCCGGGGACAGCTTCCAGATCGGCGACATCGAGGTCACGTCCTTTTCCATCCCGCACGACGCCGCCGACCCGGTGGCGTTCTGCTTCCGGGCGGAGGGGGTGCGGATCGCCTTCGTCACCGACCTGGGCTACCTCGCCGCCAACGTCAAGCAGCACCTGCGCGGGGCCGACTGCGCCGTGATCGAGTCCAACCACGACCTGGAGCTGCTCAAGAGCGGGGGCTATCCCTGGGCGCTGAAGCAGCGGGTGCTGGGGCGGCTGGGGCACCTCTCGAACCTCAGCTTGGCGGAGTTTCTCGCCACCGAGTACGACGGCGCCGCCAGCCACCTAGTGCTGGCGCACCTGAGCGAGAACAACAACCTGCCCAGCCTGGCGCTGCTGTCGGCCCAGCGGGCGCTGGCGGGGCGGGGCGGCTCGCCCCGGCTGCACGTGGCCCCGCAGGGGGAGCCGCTGGCCGGCCTCTGTTTCTGAGGGCGGCAGCGGGGCCGGGATGCGACAATAGGCCAGGAGACAGCGCTTGAATCTAAAAGACTTGCCCTTGGGCGAGGCCGCGCCGGAGCGGGTCAACGCCATGATCGAGATTCCCCGGGGGACACGGGCCAAATACGAATATGACGTGCATCTGGGGGTGTTTCGCCTGGACCGGGTGCTGTACGCCTCGATGTTCTATCCCACCGCCTATGGGTTTCTGCCGAGCACGCTGGCCGAGGACGGCGACCCGGCGGATGTGCTGGTGCTGATCAGCGAGCCGCTGAACGTGGGGGTGATGGTGGAGGCGATGCCGATCGGCGTCCTGAAGATGCACGACGAGAAGGGCGAGGACGACAAGATTCTGGCGGTGGCGAGCCAGGACCGCAGCTACCGGGAGGTGCGGGAGTTGGAGGACGTGGCCGAGGACGAGCTGCGGCTAATCGAGCACTTTTTCCGGACCTACAAGACGCTGGAGCACAAGGACGTGGTGAGCCAGGGGTGGGCGGCGCGGAGCCACGCCTACCAGCTCATCCGGGCGGCGCAGCGGCGGTACCAGGAGCAACAAGCGGCGGCGCTGTGAGTGGCGGCGGGAGGGCTCTCGTTTCTGGGGCACTAAACTAGGTGGACTAGGGCATTTGTCCCATTTTCCGCTACTCTGCTTGACGGGAAGGTGTGCAAGTTGGTACAGTCACGGGATTGCGTAAACGCTACTACATCTTCATGGTCCGGCACGACTGGGACGGGCAGTTGCGCCGCATACCCATCCCGGTGCAGTGGGTGGTGGTGTTTGTGGTGTGCGCCGTGGTCGGGCTGGGGACGCTGGTGGGGCTGGCGGGCTCGTATGGGCGGATGCTGACCAAGGTGCAGAGCTTCAATGAGTTGCGCAGCCAGCAGGACCTGCTGGTGCAGCAGTTGCAGAGCGCGCGCCACGACGCCGACCAGTTCAAGGCGGAGGTGGCGAGCCTGGGGAGCCTGGCGAGCGAGGTCAGCACGCTCTACAACTTCAAACACAGCGCCAGCCTGAAGGACCGGCTGCGGAACGCCACCCCGGACGCGGCTCCCGAGCTGGCCAACACCGAGGCGGAGAACCCCAACGGCCCCGGCGACGGCGAGGCCAGCAACTTGCTTTATTCGAGCACGCTCAACAACTTCCAGATCCTGGAGACGCGGGCGCTGGAGGGGTCGCTGCCGGCGTCGCGCTGGTCGCCGTTTGGGGCGCGGGACTGGCAGCCGGACATTTGGCCGGTGCGGGGGCGGATCACCAGCAGCTTTGGGGAGCGGATTGACCCGTTCCTGGGCGAGGGCGCCTTCCATGCCGGTTTGGACATTGCCGCTCCCTACGGCTCGCCGGTGCGGGTGACGGCCGACGGACTGGTGGTGTTTGCCGGGATCATGCGGGGCTACGGGCGCACCATCATCGTGGACCACGGCCACGGCATCCGCACGCTGTATGCCCACTTGTCGGGGCTGGCGGTGACGGTGGGCCAACACCTGGACCGCGACGAGGTGGTGGGCTACCTGGGGGAGTCGGGGCGGGCGACCGGGCCGAACCTGCATTACGAGGTGCGCATCAACCGGGCGCCGGTGAATCCCTATCCGTACTTGCATCGCTAGAGCCCATCCAGCGCCACGGGGACCTGCGCGGGAGGGCGCGCGCAGCTTTTCAGATGGAATCGCCGCAGGCGCGCGGTTGCGTTCCCCCCCACTGGACTGAACCCCTGAGGTGAGACACGGAAAGTATGCGAGACCCAGGATGGCTGCCGCAGGTTGACGGCGGCCGGCGGAATCTGGGAGGCTGGGTTGCCGGTGAAGCGGAGGCAGGCTCTGCTGGAGAGCAACCTGC
>DATKSZ010000140.1:0-3673 GCA_035531375.1 Terriglobales bacterium
GCGAGATGGCCCTCCGGCAGCCAGTCCCGCAGCGATGGCGGCAGCAGCAGCGATTGTTCCGGGGCGTACGGCCGATACGAGGCGGGCATGCCTCCTTTACGCTTTTCCCCCGCTCCCGGTTTCTGCCGCGCAGACTCCTAGATCACCGCCTCCGTCCAGCCCTCCAGCTTGCCCCGCAGGAAAGCCAGCGACTGGTCGGCGGTGGCCCCGTCAATCACCCGGTGGTCGAAGCTCAGCGTCAGGTAGACGATCGAGCGGATGGCGATGGCGTCGTGGATCACCACCGGCGTCTTGTGGATGCCGCCAATCCCCAGAATGGCCAACTGCGGCTGGTTGATCACCGGCATCCCCATCAGCCCGCCGTAAATGCCGTAGTTGCTGATCGAGAACGTCCCGTCCTGTACCTCGTCGGGCGAGAGCTTCTTGCTGCGGGCGCGGTCGGCCAGGTCGTTGATGGCGCGCTGCAAGCCCAAAAAGTTCTTCTCCTCGGCGTGCTTGATCACCGGGACGATCAGGCCCCAGTCCAGCGAGACCGCGATGCCCAGGTTGATGTCTTTCTTGTAGACGATCGAGTCTTCCTGCATCGAGGCGTTGAGAATCGGGAACTGCCGCAGCGTCTCCACCACCGCCTGGCAGAAAAAGGGCATGAACGTCAGCCGCTGCCCGGTCGAGGCCTCGAAGCGCGCCTTGTCGCGGTCGCGGATCTGGCTGATCGCGGTCACATCCACCGCAAACACGCTGTAGACGTGCGCCGAGGTGTGCTTGCTCATCACCATGTGCTCGGCGATGCGCTTGCGCATCAAGGTCATCGGCACAATCTCGACCGCGCCCGGAGCGTAGGCCACCCGCGGCGCGGCGGGAGCGGCCGGCGCCGCCGGAGCTGCCGCCGGGGCAGGCGCGGCCGCGGCCGGAGCCGCGGCGGCGGGCGATTCCAGGAAGTTCATCAGGTCGCGCTTCGACACCCGGCCGCCATCGCCGCTGGCGGGCACGCGCGCCAGGTCCACGCCGTGCTCCTCGGCCAAGCGCCGCACCAGCGGAGACGAACGGACCGCCGCGGCGGCCTCCGCCGGCGCTGCCGGTGCGGCTGCGGGCGGAGCCGCGGGCGGCGCGGCCACCACCGGCGCCGCCGGCGCGGGCGCCACCGGCTTGGCCGGGGCCGCGGGCGGGGGGGCGCTCGCCGCCGGAGCCGGAGCCGGCGCCGCGGCGCCGTCCTCCAAAATCGCCACCACCGTGTTCACCTGCACCGTCTGCCCGGCCGGCACCTTGATCTCCTTCAGCACCCCCGTCGCCGGCGCGGGGATCTCGGCATCCACCTTGTCGGTCGAGATCTCGAACAACGGCTCGTCCCGGCGCACCATTTCGCCCGGCTTGCGCAACCATTTGGTGACAGTGCCCTCAAAGATGGACTCGCCCATTTGGGGCATGACGACGTCAACGGCCATTGCCTTGGTTCCTCGTTCCCTGATAGCGCTCTACAACCTTCAATCGTCCCACAAAAACGGAGTGTCTGCCAATTCCCGCGCGAAGACTTGGAGAAAATGCCGCCGCACCATCGCCCCCACCTCCGCCAGCCTCCACCCCACCCCCGTTTCGCGCGCCAGCGAAGTCACCCCCCGGTCGGCGATGCCGCAGGGCACGATCCGCTCGAACCCGGCCAGGTCGGCGTCCACGTTGAGGGCAAATCCATGGCTGGTCACCCCCCGCGCCACATGCACCCCGATCGCGGCCAGCTTGCGCGCCGGCTCCGCCGCCGTCCACACCCCGGTCAGCCCCGCCAGGCGCCGGCTGGGCGCGCCGCATTCGCCCGCCACCCCGATCAGCACCTCCTCCAGCGCCCGCACATAGTCCACCGGCCCCAGCTCCAGCCGCCCGCTGCGCGCCGGCAGAAACGCCGGCCGCTCGCAGGCGCGAAGATCCAGGATGGGGTAGCCCACCAGTTGCCCCGGCCCGTGGAAGGTGACGTCCCCGCCGCGGTCGCTCTCCGCCAGTTCGATCCCCTCCGCCGCCAACTCCGTCGGCGTCCGCAGCAGGTTCTCCGCCCGCGCGTTCCGCCCCAGCGTGATCACCGGCGCATGCTCCAGCAAGATCAGCACGTCGCCGATCGCGCCCGCCTGCCGCCGCTGCACCAGCTTGGCCTGAAGCGCGAACGCCTCGGCATAGCCGAGGCGTCCGGGTTCCAAAATGTGCAATCGCTGCATCCTGGGCTAGGAGCCGGTGTTCTGGCTCAGATCCCAGCTTACCGCGATCGGCGAAGTCCCGCCCGTGGTGCTGTCAATGGTATTGCTGAACTGCCCAAACTGGCTGAAGGCCGCCGGCACCGCCAGCACGGTGGCGGTGATGCCGCTGGTCGCGGCGCTGGTGGTGCTGCACAGCAGGTGCAGGTTGTCGCTCAGGCCCGATCCCACCGTCACCGTGCCCAGCATCGCCACGTTGGTGCCGGAGCGCAGATCCACGCTCCCACGCAGCAGGGGACCGCCGCCGGGGCCGGAACCGTTGTCGTCGGTCACCGAGCACGACAGTTGCCGGGGCGCGCCCAGGGCGGCCTCGGATACCACCGCCTGCACGACATAGCTGCCCGCATTCAGCGGCAGGTCCACAATGTCCGTCGCGGTGGTGTTGACCCCTCCGCTGAACGAACCGCCGGTCCCGCCCAGCGGCCCGGTGGCGCCGGTCGCGCCCGGCACTCCCGCCGGTCCGGCCATGCCCTGGGGCCCGGGAGGTCCCAGCGGCCCCGCCGGACCCGCCAAGCCATTCAAGCCGGGAAAGCCCTGCTGGCCCTGCGGCCCCGCCACTCCCGCCGGTCCCGCAATCCCCGGCGGCCCCGGCGCTCCCTGCGGCCCTGCCGGACCCGCCAGCCCGGTCGCTCCCTGCGGCCCCATCGGCCCCATCGCCCCGGGAACCCCCTGCGGCCCCGGCGGCCCCGCTGCCCCCGCCGGACCGTTCGCCCCCAGGCTCAGGGCCAACCACCCCCGCCCGCCCCAGGCCACCTCCAGCCGAAACGTCCCCACCGGCACCGGCGAGGGCAGGCTGGCCACAATCACCCCATCCGCTTCGTCCCCGTCCCGCCGCGGCTGCTGGCGCCGCTTCACGAGCGCCGCGCTCACCACCGCCAGCGCCGTCCCCTCCAGGCTCACCGCCGCCGCCGGCAGCCGCCCCTCGCGCACATGTGCCACGCTGATGGTGAGCGTGCCGCCGACATAGTCGGGCTGCGCCGAAACCACCGTCAGCCCGTCTTGCGCCGCTGCCGCCGCGCCCAGTCCCAAGAGCAGGCAGCCGCCCGCCAGGGCGGCGCCCAAACTGCGGAAAACCTTTCGCATGGGGTATGCCTCCGAGCAGAGTCTCCCCGTGGCCCATCGGGGGATAGGAGATAGGGCGGTTCAGAACTGCCCCCCCCCCCCCCGCAGTCCCGTCCAAAACCGCCCGCCAGAGCCTCAGGATGCGATTTCCGGGCTCGCTTCGGCACGGCTGGGCATCGGGGCAGCCGCGCGCCCGAGGCTTCTGGGCGGAACTTTTTCCGTGGTGGGCCGCGCCGCCCGCTCAGGCTGCCTTGGCCAAAGCGGCGGAGAGCGGAGTGGCAACCGCCGGAGTGGCTTCAACCGATCCGTGGATCGGATCGAACCCCCAACCGCGCTTCACCCAAATGGGAGGTTTCCTTCGGCGCGCCGACGATCTA
>DATKSZ010000141.1:0-8715 GCA_035531375.1 Terriglobales bacterium
AAGACGCAAGGCCGGGTTGGTGCCGGCCCGCGAAGCCGAGCCTAAACTTTCCGAGGCCCCGGCCTCCGCTACGCCCAAAACGCGCCGCCAGGCGGCGCTGGGCTCCGCTCCGGCCGGGGCCTCGGAAAGCCGTCTCTGAGGAGTTCTGGGTGGGGGATTTTTCGACCGGCGAAATGGGGAAATTTCAACCGGCGTTGACACCTCCCTCCATGCCCGTCTCCCACCGCCGCAATCTCCCCCACTGGGACCCGCACGGCCGCGACTTCTTCATCACCTGGCGGCTGGCCAACACCCGCCCGAGCCAGCGCTCTGGACCCCAATACCTGGCCGACCCGCGCATCGCCGCCACCGTGCGCGAGGTCTTGATACAGGGCGCAGCCCGCGGCGACTACCTCCTCCACGCCTGGGTGGTCATGCCCAACCACGTCCACATCCTGATCACAGCGCTGGCGCCGCTCTCCCGCATCATGAATTCCATCAAGGGCGTTTCCGCCCGCCGCGCCAACCGCCTGCTACAGCGCACCGGCCAAGCCTTCTGGCAGGACGAATCCTACGACCGCTGCCTCCGCAACGCCGCCGCCTTCGCCCACGCCCAAGCTTACCTCGCCTTCAATCCGGTCCGCGCCGGCTTGGCCCCCACGCCCCATGCCTGGCCTTGGTCCAGCTCCTTTATGGATGCCGTGGCACAGCCAATCCTGGCTGTGCGCAGCCTCCACGTCGGTCCCCCATTGCCGCTCGCCTCGCGGGGGTCGCGCCGCTTTGCCTGCTGGCAAAATCGGCGCGAAAGGCCGCGAAATTCCGCAGGGCGGCCCGCCCCCGGGAAGCGAATTCGGCGCGGCCCCAGCGAAGCGCAGCGCCGACTTGGGGCCCCGGGGCCCCGAGTCGGCGCGAGCACAAGCGGGACGCGCGCCGCAGGCGCGCTGGGGCCCGCGCCCACTAAAGCCAGCCTTCACCAGCCGTGGCACAGCCAATCCTGGCTGTGCGCACCACTCACCCGCCACTCACCCCAAGTCTCAACTCCCCGGCAGGAGCCGAAACCACCCGAACCCCCGCCAAATTCCCCACCACCCAGTCCGCCCCGGCGGCGCGCAGCTCTTCCGCCCCCACCGTCGTGGTCAGCCCCAGCACCCGCGCCCCCGCCGCTTTGCCCGCCTCCACCCCGGCGGCCACGTCCTCGACCACTAGGCACTCGCTCGGCGCGTAGCCCAGCAGCGCCGCGCCCCTAAGATACGGATCGGGCGCGGGCTTGCCGTGCACAATGTCGTCGGCGGTTACCAGCCAGCGCGGCCGCGGCAGCCCGCCGGCGGCAAACCGCGCCTCCGCCAGCGGCCGCGTGCACGAGGTCACAATCGCCCACCGCTCCGGCGGCAGCGCCGCCAGCAACTCCCGCGCCCCCGGCAGTGCCCGGATGCCCCCCACGTCGGCGATCTCGCGCCGCTCGATCTCGAGGTTTTCCGCCAGGTGGTCGGCCCCGGGCAGGTACTCGCGCACCGTGGCCAGGCTGGGCCGCCCATGGGCGCGGTGCACGACCTCGTCGGCTGCCAGCCCGTGCCGCCCCGCCCACCAACGCCAAACCCGCGCCACCGCCGGCGTCGAGTCCAGCAGCACCCCGTCCATGTCGAACAGCACCCCGCCGCTTACGATCTCCACTTCCACCGTCGTCAGCATCCCTTCAGTATGCCCTCCCGCCCACTACTCCAACTCCATCGGATAATGCCGATGGCCGATCGCTGGGGTCGCGCCGCTTTGCCTGCCGGCAAAATCGGCGCGGCCCCAGCGAAGCGCAGCGCCGACTTGGGGCCCTAGGGCCCCAAGTCGGCGCGAGCACAAGCGGGACGCGCGCCGCAGGCGCGCAGGGGCCCGCGCCAACCATTTCGGCGCGGCTGCGATTTTAGCCAAACGGATTCAGCAGCCCCAACCCGGCCAACGCAAAATCGCCGACGTTGCGTGTCACCAGCGTCAGGCCATGGACCTGGGCGGTGGCGGCGATCAGAGCGTCGGTCTTGTCCATGGGTCGCCCCCGCAGGCGGCAGTGCGCGCCGAGGCGGCCGGCGCGGTCCGCCACCGCCGGAGTCACGTCGAGCAATCGCCCCTCGAACAGGCGCGGGAGGTCGCCTTCCAGCCAGTCCGCCAAGCGTCGGCGCCGGCGTCCGGCGGGCAGGATGTCAATGCCGAAGCGAATCTCGGCCAACGAGACCGAACTGAGGAAGAGAAGATTCTCGTCCGCCTGTTCCGACCAGCGCCGGAGCCCGGCGTCGGGCTCCGGTTTGGCCCATTCCGAGACGATGTTGGTGTCCAGCAAGTAGCTCACAAGCGCGGTTCCGACCACGGCTGCTTTTCCCGCTCCGGCAGCGGACCAAGCCCGCGCAGCGGAGCCAACAACTGGGCCAGCGTGCGCGGAGCGCGGCCCGCCTGGGCGGACCAGGCCTCCGGCGAGACCACAAACGCCGTCGGCCGGCCGTGTCGCGTAATCACCTGCAGTCCGTGGGCGTCGGCATGGGCGATGAGCTCGCTCAGCTTGGCCTTGGCCTCCGCCACGGTCCAGGAGTGGCGCACGGCCCGTTGGCTCGGCGGCGACGGCTTCATGTGGACTATTATGGTCATTTTCGGCGCGGGAAGCAAGCCGCCTCAGGACGCCACGGCCGCCGCACCCGTTCGGCCACTCCCCCGGGTCCCCGCAGAACCAACCGCTCGCGGGGGCCGCGCCGCTTTGCCTGCCGGCAAAATCGGCGCGAAAGGCTGCGAACCGGGGTCCCCAGAGCCCGCCTCGGGCTCTGGGGTGGTCGTAATTCCGCAGGGGCAGACGCGCCCGTGGCGCGTCTGCGCCCCCGGGAAACGAATCCGGCGCGGCCCCAGCGAGGCGCGAGCATGCCGCCCCGCGCCGCTACAGCGGGGCGGCTCACAAGCGGGACGCGCGCCGCACCGGCCTGGCGCTGCTACAGCCGGGCCGGGCAGGCGCGCCGGGGCCCGCGCCCACCAAAGCCCCCGCCGCCGCACGGAAGCGCTACAATTCCGGTAGGAGTTGCGCCATGGCGGTCCCGGCGATTCTCAGCGATCCGGAAATCCTCGGCGGCGAGCCCGTCTTCGCCGGAACCCGCGTCCCCCTCCGCAACCTGTTCGACTACCTCGCAGGCGGGTACAACCTGGAGCAGTTTCTCGACGCCTTCCCGACAGTGTCGCCCTCTCAGGCAGTGGCGGCCTTGGAGGCGGCCCAGGCCGCCCTCAGCCAACATGCGCATATTGCTCGATGAGCAGTTGCCGCGCCAGCTTGCGCCACTTCTTGCCGGCCACGAGGTCAGCACGGTCCAGCAGAAAGGCTGGGCCGGTTGCCGCAACGGCGAGCTGCTGCGCAGCGCCGAGTCCGCTGGCTTCGAGCTGTTTCTGACCGCAGACCGCGGCCTCGAATTCCAGACCAACCTTCGCAGCCGGATACTGCGCATCCTCGTGGTGGTGACGCCGACCAACCGCCTGTCCGACCTAGCGCCGTTGGCGCCCAAGATCCTCGCGGCGATTCCTGGCGCCATGCCGGGCCGTGTCGTGCGGGTGGGACGCTAGCAGCCTTTCCGCCTATCCTGCGCTCCCTGTCCCCTGTCCCCTGTTCCCTGGGCCCTAGCTCCCCTCACGCGCCGCCGTGCGAATCAGCTCCGGCAAACACGCCCCCAGGGCCCCGCCCGGCACGCCCAGAGAGAAATACAGCCCCCGGTAGTGGGGATAGAGCCGCGCATACACCGCCTGCGCCTCCGCCCGCGGCTCGTAGACGGTGTGGTCCGGGCACACCGCCGCCTGCGCCTCTTCCAGCGTCGCCGCCCCGCCCGCCGCCAGCAGCGCAAAGCACGCTGCCCCCAGCCCGGTGGTCGCCCGCCGCGGCACCAGCACCGGGCGCCCCAGCACGTCGGCGTAGATCTGGTTCAGCGCCGGGTTCGCCTGCGGAATGCCGCCGCTGTGGATCACGCGCGCAAACCGCGCCCCGTGCTCCTCCATCCGCTCCAGGATCAGCCGCGTGTGCAGCGCCGTGCCCTCGATCGCGGCGAAGAGCTCGTCCTGCGCGGTGTGGTGCAGCTTCCACCCCAGCGTCACCCCGCCCAGGTCGGGGTTGACCAGCACCGTGCGGTCGCCGTTGTCCCAGCTCAGCCGCAGCAGCCCGGTCTGCCCGGCGCGGTAGTCTTCGATCCCCTGGCTGAGTTCGCCCACGCTCGTCCCCGCCCGCCGCGCGATCGCCTCGAAGATGTCGCCCGTCGCCGACAGCCCCGCCTCGACCCCGGTGTAGCCAGGGTGCACGCTCCCCCGCACCACCCCGCACACCCCCGGAATCAGCGTGGCGCTGCGCGTGATGCCGATCATGCAGGTCGAGGTGCCGATCACGTTGACCATGTCGCCCTCGCGCGCCCCCGCCCCGATCGCGTCCCAGTGCGCGTCGAACGCCCCCACCGCAATCGGAATCCCCGCCCCCAGCCCCAGCGCCTCCGCCCAGCTCGGCGCCAGCCGCCCGGCGATGCGGTCGGAGGTCTGCGGCTCCCTCGCCAGCTTCTCCCGCACCCCCGCCAGCAGTGGATCAAGCTCCGTCCAGAACTCCTCCGCCGGCAGTCCGCCGAAATCCGGATGCCACAGCCACTTGTGCCCGAGCGCGCACACGCTGCGCGCCGCCCGCGCCGGCTCGGTGACCCCGGCCAGCGTGGCGGCCACAAAGTCGCAGTGCTCGAACGCGCTGGCCAACCGCCCCCGCCCCTGGGGATTGTGCCGCAACCAATGCAGCAGCTTCGCCCATCCCCATTCGGAGGAGTACACCCCGCCGCACCAGGCCATCGCCGCCAGCTCTCGCCGCCGCGCCAGCGCCGTGATCTCCGCCGCCTCGCCCTTGGCGCGGTGGTCGCACCACAGGTAATACTCCCCCAGCGGCTGCATCGCCGCGTCCACCGCCATCACCGACGAACCGGTGGTATCGAGCGCCAGCCCCGCCACCTCGCCGCCCTCCAGCCCGGCCTCCGCCACCGCCCGCCGCATCGCCCGCGCCAGCGCCGCCATGTGGTCTTCATGCGCCTGCGTCGCCCGCTCCGGATCCTCGCGGCTGCGGTGCAAAGGATACTCCGCGGCCGCGGTGCCGAGCACGCCCCGTTCGCTGTCCAGCAGTGTAGCCCGCACGCTCAACGTGCCAAAGTCCACCCCCGCGACGATCACGCCCCGCCCCCCATCCCGTCTGCCCTGTTCCCTTCGTGCCGATGCACCGGCCACCCCAGGTAGCGGCAGCCCTCGCGCACCGCATCCGCAACGCGGGAGAAATTCGCCGCCACATGGTGCTCGAAGCCGTTCTCGCAGATGTAGCGCAGCAGCGCCGGCAGCCGCGGGATCTCGACCACCCCCGCCCCCCCAAACGTCTCCAGCGGATCGTCGGTGAACCGCCCCTCGCCCACGTAGCCCCGCACTGTGCCGGCGGTGTCGTCGGTGGAGAGCCGCAGGTAGGTCATCGCCCCCGGCTTCACCCGCCCCACCACCGTGCCAAAGGTGTTCTCCCGCCCCACCGTGCCGGCGATGATCGCCTGGAAGTCCATGCGCGTCGCGGTGAAAAAATGTTTGGGCAGGTTGCTGCAGTGGAAGCACACCGCCTTGTCCGCCTGCCCGCCGTAGTTGTTGTTCCAGTCCAGCAGCGCGCTCGCCGTGCCCGAGGCGCAGCGCAGCGCGTGCATGGCCACCACCCCGCAGACATCCACCTCGCAGGCGCTCGACAGCAGCCCCTCGCTCATCATGCTCATCAGCGTGCACGGCACCACGCCCAGGTTCTCCTCGATCGAGGTCCAGCACTGCACCGCGCTGATCCCCACCGCCGCCTGTTGCATCCACTGGTCCACCACCGCCCCCAGCTTGGCCATCTTCAGCAGCGCCGCCGCCGGCGTGTCCCCGGTCGCCACATACGCCCGGATCGCCGCCAGCTTGGCCTGCGCCTCCGGCGCCCCGTCGGGCATGCGCGCGATCCGCCCCAGCACCTCGCTCAGGTCCAGCGTCTCCACCGTGATGCCGTGCCGCTCCAGGATCTTCTCGCTGTAGCGCACGGTATTGAACGCCGCCGGCCGCGCCCCGATCGCCCCGATGCGCAGATGCCGCAGCCCCCGCACCACCCGGCACACCGCCGCAAACCACTCCAGGTCACGGGCAAACTCCCCATCCTCGGGCGCCACCGTGTGCGACGTCGTCAGCGAATAGGCAATGCCATACTGCCGCAGGTTGTTGCACACCGACATCTTCCCGCAGAAGCTGTCGCGCCGCGCCGTGATCCCCATCGCCGCCGGCTGGTCCGGCGTCGCCTGCACCAGCACCGGCACCCGCAGCCCGGCCAGCCGCAGCGTGTCCGCCACCGCCCGCTCGTCGCCAAAGTTGGGCAGCGCCACCACCACCCCGGCGATCTCCCCCTGGTGCCGCCGGAACAGCTCGGCGCAGCGCTGCGCCTCGGCGTGGCTCTCCACCGCCCCGTGGCGCGTCTCCTCCGGCGTCAGGGCCACCGCCTCCAGCCCCGCCCGCTCCAGCGCCGCCACCATCTCCCGCCGCCCCGCCTCCGCCAAATGCCCCGGAAAAAATCCGCGGTTGCCGACAATCAGCCCAATCTTCATGTTCGGTTTAGCCCTCAGAGGCTCCAACTACGATACGGACCATCCCAGCGCGGGCATCGCGGCCTTGCAGGTCACATGGAGAGGAACATCAATCCGCGGGAATTTCCCAAGCAGGCTCATCTTGATTTGGGCCAGGTACACGGGGCCCGGGAACAGGCCCGCTGTCAAGTTGGGTTCGATGTGAAACACCACCACCACCTTTTTTGCCCTCAGCGCAAGCCCCGCATGCTGGCGCTCGCTGGCCTTGCCTGCCTGGTTGAGGCTTGCAGGCAATAGAGCCGCCAGTGTGCAAAGCGTCTTCCAGACCAACTCCTCCATCAGCGGTTGTGTCTTGACGCGCAGGCGGGCGCTGAAATCCTTGGCTTCGATGAGGTAGAGCGTGCCGCCGTCCGGGGACACGGCAATGAGGTCGGCGGCCTTGATTCCATTCGCGAGCTTTTGGAACTCACCGCAAAATTGCCAGTCGTCGTATTTTGCCACCGCCCAGCCATCAGGGAACTCGAAGCGGAGAGAATCCACCGAGACGACTGTCATCGGGGCTTAATCTCCGTCAAATATTCATCCGCCTGCCGAATTTCTTCCTTCAGGGAGAGGATGTCACCGATTTCGGAGATCGAATCTCCTTGGTGCACGCGAGTCCCAGCGGCTGTCGCGCCCAATTCCAGCCCGAAGTAGCGCCGGCCATTCCGTGGCGGCTCCAGCATCTCCAGCTCTCTCAGCAGAAACAGGCTGTGTGTGGCGATGAAGACCTGGATTCCCGCATCGCAGAGCGACACAACGGCCCTCGCCACGGCGCGGATCAACTTGGGATTGAGGTTGGCTTCGGGCTCGTCCCAGAACAGGAACCCGTTCTCTAACAGCGTCCCGTTGGCGATTAAATAGGCAATCATGCCGAGCTTGCGCAGCCCTTCTGCAAGCAGCGGAATCTCGAGCGCCGCCGCCGCGGGTGACTCCGCCGGTGCTATCGCCTCGATAGCGCTTTCTGTGCCTGAAGCCGCGCGAGCCTCCTTGAAATAGAAGCGCCCGGTTGGCCTGTCAACGACGATCGTCCCGCCCATGGCTTCGCCGAGCGGGCGCAGCAGTTTCGCGACCCGCGCTTCCTTGGGCCCCCGCTGCAACGGAACTCCGAGCAGGGCGCAGGTGTCGCGCCAGGTCTCCTCGAAATCCAGGTAGTGCTGATCGTAGACGCTGACGAACTGGGGACCCAAAGTCAGCAACTCACGAGTTGGAATGAAGGCAGGCGTTGCCTCCAGGAATTCCGTAGGCGTCGTCTTCAGCGTAACCTCAGATGCACTGTCAGTGGAAAAGCTAAAGGCGACGTTCAGCGCGCCTGCGGTGAAGGTCAAGCCGACTTCAGCTCGAACCCGCCCCATCCGACGCCGCGCCAAGCGTCCGAGGCGCTCGGGCCGAAATACGCCGACGAGCTTGGAAGCGATGGCCCTATTCAAGGCGACCTTCGCCTCGGGGCTATTCGCGGCCTTGCGAGCGCTCGAGCTGACCGCCATCACCGCATAAGGCAATTTGAGGAGGTGGGTCTTCCCAGTTGCATTCTCGCCAACAAGAACATTGAGGCCCTTCGCAAAATCTAGCCTTGCCTCGGCAAAGGCAGTAAAGTTCTTCAATTCGAGGGATTGCAGAAATTGCTGCATGGGATCGACACTCCCACGGTAGTATAGCGGGCAGTGGGCCTGCCGTCAGCCTCGCCCGCGCTGCGGCTTCGCCTTCCCTGTCTGACCATAGCAGGCGGTCGCTCCGTGTTTGCGGGAAAAGTGCCGCTCGCGCAGCGCCCGCGGCATCCCCGCCTCCCCCGCCAGCGCCAGCGTCTGGTAGGCCATCTTGGCGATCGCCTCCAGGATCACGGCGTGGTGCGCCGCCTGGGCCGCGTCCCCGCCCCAGCAGAAGGGCCCGTGGTGGCGCACCAGCGCCCCGGGATAGCCCTCCGGGTCGAGCCCCGCCAGCGCCGCGCACAGCGCCTCCCCGGTCTCGGCCTCGTAGGCCCCGGCGATGGCCTCGTCGCTGAGCGCCGCCGTCACCGGCACCGGCCCGTCGAAGTAGTCGGCGTGCGTCGTCCCCAGGCAGGGAATCGCCCGCCCCGCCTGCGCCCAGGTGGTGGCGT
>DATKSZ010000142.1:0-36676 GCA_035531375.1 Terriglobales bacterium
CGACGAGCTCCACACCCTGGTCGGCGCCGGCTCCGCCGAGGGCTCCCTCGACGCCGCCAACATCCTCAAGCCCACCCTCTCCCGCGGCGAGATCCAGTGCATCGGCGCCACCACCCCGGGCGAGTACCGCAAGAGCATCGAGAAGGACCGCTCCCTCGAGCGCCGCTTCCAGTCGGTCAAGGTCCCGCCCCCCAACGAGGAGGAGGCGGTGCTGGTGCTCAACGGCATCAAGGACCGCTACGAGAAGTTCCACGCCGTCAGCTACACCGACGAGGCCCTGCGCTTTGCCGTCCTGCACTCCAGCCGCTACATCCCCGACCGCTTCCTCCCCGACAAGGCCATTGACCTGCTCGACGAGGCCGGCGCCCGCGTCAAGCTCCGCCAAACCTCCGTCCCCGACGAACTCGCCGAGGTGCAGAAGCAGCTCAAGGTGATCAACCACCGCATGAACAGCTCCATCGCCAACCACGAGTTCGAGAAGGCCCGCTTCTACTCCGACGAGGAACGCAAGGAGCGCGACAACCTCCGCCAACTCCGGGAAAAATACCAGCTCGACGACACCGTCGCCGGCGTGGTCACCCGCGAGGACATCGAGGACGTGGTCGCCCGCTGGACCGGCGTCCCGGTCCACTCCGTCAAGGAGGAGGAGATGCAAAAGCTGCTGCGCATCGAGGGCGAACTCCACAAGCGCATCATCTCCCAGGACAAGGCCCTCTCCGCCCTCGCCCGCGCCATCCGCCGCAGCCGCGCCGGCCTCAAGAGCCCCAACCGCCCGGTCGGCTCCTTCCTCTTCCTCGGCCCCACCGGCGTCGGCAAAACCGAGGTCGCCCGCTCCCTCGCCGCCTTCCTCTTCGGCAGCGAAAAGGCCATGATCCGCTTCGACATGTCCGAGTACATGGAGAAGCACTCCGTCTCCAAGCTCATCGGCTCCCCTCCCGGCTACGTCGGCTATGAGGAGGGCGGCCAATTGACCGAGCGCGTCAAGCGCTCCCCCTATTGCGTCGTCCTGCTCGACGAGATCGAAAAGGCCCACCCCGATCTGTTCAACCTTCTGCTCCAGGTCTTCGAGGATGGCCAGCTCACCGACGGCCTCGGCAACACCGTCGATTTCAAGAACACCATCATCATCATGACCTCCAACCTTGGCGCCCGCCACCTGGAGAAGAAGATGCATATGGGCTTCCAGGGCCCGAGCGAGGCCCTCCTGCTCAGCCACGTCGAGGACATGGTGCGCGACGAGGTCAAGCGCCTCTTCAACCCCGAGTTCCTCAACCGCCTCGACGAGATCATCGTCTTCAACGCCCTCAGCGAAGACGACCTCGCCCAGGTGGTCGAGCTGCTGGTGCAGCAGCTCAACCAGCACCTCGCCCACCGCGACGTCAGCGTCACCTGCACCGCCGAGGCCAAAAAGTGGATCGTGGACAAGACCTGCCTGGACCGCAACTACGGCGCCCGCCCCTTGCGCCGCGCCCTGCAGAAGTACATCGAAGACCCGCTCTCGGAACTGCTCATCCAGGACGCCCTCAAGCGCCCCGCCTTCCTGGAAGTCTTCCTGGATGCCAATAGCCTCTACTACCGCCCGGTGGATGCGGGCGTGGATGCCGCGGTTCAGGAAGCGGTTCTGCTCTCCAGCTAGCGCCCCCCGGGCGCTGCTGTTCGCCTTGCTCCTCTGCCTCCGGCTGCCGCTGGCCCCCAGCCCGCCCCCCCCGGCAGGAGCCGCCCAGGCCCCTGCCTCCCCGCCCCCAGCCGCCGCCATCGAGGCCCGCCTCATCGCCGCCTTCCAAAACGACCAGGAGGCGCTGCTGCACTTTCAGCACCTGGAGCACGTCGTTACCGGCCGCGATGGCGCCTTCGACGGCCGCACCCTGCACGTCTGGTACGTCCACGGCCACGCCGTCAGCGAGACCATCGCCCTCGACCACCGCGCCCTCAGCCCCAAGGAAATCGCCGCCGAACACCAGCGCGCCTTGATCCGCGCCCGCGACGCCGCCCAGCGGCCCCCCGCCCCCGCCGGCGTGGTCGTCTTCGACGGCCAGCGCTACCCCTTCGCCAAACTCGCCGACGACTACCTCTACCGCGACCCCCAGCGCCGCGTTTGGCGCGGCCGCGAAATCTGGGTCTATCAGGCCTACCCCAACCCCGCCACCGCCTCCCGCAGCCGCGCCGAATCCCTCCTGCTCCATTCCCAGGGCGTGGTTTGGGTGGACGCCGCCGACCTCCACGTCATCCGCATCGAGCTCCACACCACCTCGCCCGTCCGCTACGGCCTCGGCGTGCTGGCCACCATCCACTCCGCCGGCCTGGAATTGGATTTGGAACGCCACAGCCCCGGCGTTTGGCTGCCCGCGCACGCCGACTTCCACCTCAGCGCCACGGTGCTGCTGGTCAAGTCGCTGCTGCGCAGCAAACAGCAGACGTTCAGCGACTACACCCCCAATGGAGCAGGGAAATGACAGGCTCCGGGAGCGCTTGCACCCCGCGCAGGCCCCAGCATCGCTGGCTTGGCTCTAAAGTCCGCCGCCGCCGCGGCCGCCCGCCGGCGGCGGCGGGGGCGTCGTCGGCCCCATGCCCGGCACCAGCGGGCTCCCGGGAATGGTCCCCGCCCCGGTGGCCGGCGCCCCGGGCGCCCGCAGCGAGGGATCCAGGGCGTAGTTATAGACGAACTGCCACTTGTTGGGCGTGTCGAAGCCGTTGAAGGCATGCACCGCCGGCTGTTTGCTCAGGCTGGCCACGCCAATCACCGGCCCGCCGCCCAACCCCGCTCCTGGTCCGCTGGTCGGTCCCGCCCCCAGGCCCGAAGCCAGCCCCGGGGCTGCGCCCGGCGCTCCGGGCATCCCCCCGCCGGGCATCCCCATGGTCGCCCCCATGGTCGCCCCCACCGCGGCTCCGAGCGCGCCGCCCAAGGCAATGCCCGGGCTGGCTGGTCCCGCCGTCGTGCCCGGGCCCGGGCTGGCGCCCAGATTGGGCCCGGCGATGCCCCCCAGGCCGGTCTGCTGCGCCGCCGCCGGCGGCTGGTCCACGATCTCGGCGGTCACCGCCTGGCCGAAATGCAACACCTGCCACTTGCCCGCGTCCCCGCGGTTGAGCGGGTCGGGCCAGTCTTGCCTCAGGTAGCGCAGCCCAAACCCGTCCTTTTGCGCCAGCACCTTCAGGCTGGGAGGGTAGCGGCCGTATTTGTGGAAGTAGCGCTGGATCGCCGTGCGGTACTCGCGCGCACGGTCAATCATCCGGTTTTCGCGCTCGCGCTGGATCGCGGTGCGCCACGAGGGCACCGCCTTGGCCAAGCTCAGCACCAGCAGGCTGAACACCAGCAGCACCACCAGCAACGCGTACCCGTCCTGCCCCGCTCGCCGCTTCACGCCTTCAGTCTAGCAGAACTGGCCGGGGCCAGCGCCCGCGGGGAATCGCCTTCCCCGCGTTCGCCGGCCCCGGTTGTCGCCCTCGCTTGGTTGGGCTACTTCGGCTTGGTGTCCACCACCACCCCGCCCGAATTCTGCTTGTTCTGCGCCGCTACCTCCGCCTTGCGCGCCGCCAGGCTGCGCGAGACGAAGTCGTTGGCGATGGCCAGGTACTTCTGCCGCTCGGTGTCGTTGCCGCAGGTCAGGTCGGCCTTCTCCCGGTAGAGCAGGTTCAGGTAGGTCATGGCGTCGGCGTAGCCCGGACGCAGCGTCAGCGCCTGGTTCAGGTGGCTGATGCCGTCGTCGACTTGCGCCGTGTCCTGCTGGTTGAGGCTCTCGCAGTTCTTCTTGGCCGCCGCCGGCGCCTTCTTGCCGATCAGCGGGGCGTTCAGGTCGGTGATGCCCAGGCTCTGGCGCGCCAGCAGGATGCCCTTGTTGGTCTCCTGGTAGGCGATCGCACCCAGGGTGTAGTAGGCGGTCGGGTCCGACGGCTCCAGCGACAGCGACTTGCTGTAGTAGGTGCGCGCCTGGTCCAGATCGCCCATGTCGTAGTTGAGGCGCGCGATGCCCGCCACCGCGTTCTTGTTGTTGGGATCCGCGTCCAGCACCAGCTTGTACTCGTCCAGCGCGCTCTGCGCCATCTTCATGTTGTCCTCCGACGGCGCCCCCGGGATGAACTGCGACTGGTAGGCCGTCGCCAGGTAGATCTTGGCGTTCACCAGGGTGGGGTCGAGCTGGATGGCATTCTGGAAATGTTCAATCGCCTCGTTGAACTGGGCCGCCCTGAAGGCGGCCACGCCCCGGTTGAGTTGGTCGCGCGCCTGCAATTGCTTGCAGCCGCTGGCGGCCAGCAGCAGCGCGCCCAGCGCCGCCATCACGATCAGCCTGGTTGAATTCTTCATGAGCCTCGGCTCTCCTTGCCTTAGTTGCCCGCTTCCATCTTGGGCGTCAGCACGCCCACCATGATCGAGGGGTCCACGCCTTTGGCGATGTCAATCGCGTGCGCGATCAGCGCGAAGGGAATGTCGTCGTCGCCCTTGACGAACATCACCTTCTGCGCCCGCGTCTTGTAGATGTCGGCCAACTGCTGGCCGAGCGTGTCCCAGCTCACCGTCTGGTCGTTGATTTTCACCACCCCGTGGTCGAGCACCTGCACCACGATGGTGCGGTTGTCGCTCTTGGGCTGGTTCTTCTGGTGGTTGGGCTGCGGCACCAGCGCCTTCAGGCCGCTGGGGTGCAGCGGCTGGATCACCATGAAGATGATGATCAGCACCAGCAGCACGTCAATCAGCGGGGTGACGTTGATATCGTGACTGGGGCCACCCCGGCCCCCCATCGACATTGCCATAGCAATCTCCTCTCCCGCCGCCGGGCCCCGCGGGCCCCGGCCGGCTCTACTCCCCCGTCCCCGGGGGCAGGTTGATGCGATCCACCTTTTCCGTCTCCATGGCGATGTTGTCCACGCCCGCGTCGCGGACGTCGTCAATCACCCCCGCCACCGCAGAGAACTGCGCCTCGGCGTCGGCCCGGACATAGACCGTCTTGTCCAGCTTGGCGCTGATGGCGTCGCGCACCTTGCTGGTGATCTCGTCGCCGCTCATCATGTCGTTGCCCAGGTAGAGGTGCCCGTCGTGGCTCACCGCCACGATCACCGCGTCGTCCTTGTCCGCGTCCGGCAGCGTCTGCGGGTTCACCGCCTGCGCCAGGCGCACGTTCACGCTGTGGTTCATCAGCGGCGTGATTACCATGAAAATGATCAGCAGCACCAGCATCACGTCCACCAGCGGGGTGACGTTGATGTCGGAGGTGACCGGAACCGTGGGGCGGTGCCATGCCATAAGTGTTCTCCTAGCCCTGCGGGGCAGGCGCCTCGCCTGCCCCCGCCGCTATCCCTACTACTTGCGCGCCGCCGAACGGCCGCTCTGCTTCAGGAAGTAGTCCACCAGCTCGCTGCCGGAGTTGTCCATCTCGATGTCGAAGGCCTCGATCTTGCCGCTGAAGTAGTTGTAGGCCCACACCGCCGGAATCGCCACGAACAGCCCGATGGCGGTCGTCACCAGCGCCTCCGAGATGCCGCCCGCCACCGCGGTCAAGCCCGTGGTCTTCTCCGCGCTCATGCTGGCGAAGGCGTGGATGATGCCCAGCACCGTGCCGAACAGCCCCACGAACGGCGCCGTCGCCCCGATCGTGGCCAGCGAGCCCAAGCCCCGCTTCAGGTCGGCGTGCTCGATCGCCTGCGCCCGCGCCAGCGCGCGCTGCGAGGCTTCGATCTCGTCCCCCGAGACATCGCTCGAGCCCTGGTGAGCCTGGAATTCGCCCAGCCCGGCCGCCACCACCTTCGCCAGGTGGCTGCGCTTGTTGACCTCGGCCACCTTGATGGCCTCGTCCAGCCGCCCTTGCTTGAGCGCTCCCGCCACCTTGGGCGCGAACACCCGCGACTGCTTCTTGGCCGCGGAGTAGGCCAGGTACCGGTCCACCATCACCGCGATCGAGATCACCGACATGATAAAGAGCACGATCACGACGCCGCGCGCCGACCAGCCCATCTGCCGCCACATGCTGATGGGATCGAAGCTCACCGAGCCTGAATCCTGCAGCAACATCATCATTGCGTAAACCATGAGAGTCAAGTTCCTTTCAGGAGTTTGATTGTTTGCCCACTACGGAATTGCCTAAACCTGCCTAGCCGCCCAACGTGAATTTCACCGTGATCTGCGTGTCGACCTCCATGGCCTGGCCATTGAGCTCGAGCGGATGGTAGCGCCACCCCTTCACCGTCCGCACCGCTTCGCCGGTGAGCATGGCGTTGCCGCTGATCACCTGCAGGTCCTTCACCAGCCCGTCCGTGCCGATGATCGCGTGCAGCACCACTTCCCCCTGGATGTGCGCTTGCCGCGCAATCGGCGGGTAGGTCGGCGCCGGACAACTGATGCACATCGCCGCCTGCACCGATCCCCCCACCGCAATCGGCTTCGGCGGCGGCGGCGGCGGCGGCGGCGGCGCCACCGGCATGTTGCCGATCGCCGACAGGATGTTGCTCGCCGCGCCCGCCGTCGAAATCGCCACCGGCGGCGGCGGCGCCGTCTCCACAATCCGGTCAATGCCGTGCGGAATCGCCTTGGGAGCGATCAGTTGGTTGGAGGTGTTCACCTCGCTCACCAACTGGTGCACCACGAACTTGGGTGTCGGCGGCGGCGGCGGGGGGGGGGGCGGCGGCGGCGGCGGCGCGCTCAGAAACGCCATCATCTGCGACGCCGGCAGCACGTTGTAGTAGACCAACGGCAGGATGGCCACCACCGCCAGCACCCCCAGCTGGATCGCCAGCGAGATCAGCATGGTCGCCGGCTTGCGCGTCCCCACCCGGTGCGTTGTTTCCACCAGACTCTGTTCAAACATGAATCCCCCTTAGCCGCTGTGCCGTACCAACTTCTCCTTCTCCGTCCGCTCTCCCCGCCGGCTGCCCGCCGCCGCCGGGCCGGGGCGCTGCTGCCGCCGGTTGCGCCACTCGATGTAGGCCACCATCATCGGCGCCGCCACCGCGATCGAACTGTAGGTCCCCACCAAAATTCCAAACGTCATCGCAAAACTGAAGCCCCGCAGCGCCTCGCCCCCCAGCACCAGCAGGCTCAGCACCGATAGGAAGGTCAATCCCGAGGTCAACACCGTCCGGCTCAGCGTCTGGTTGATGCTCCGGTTCACCACCGCCGCCAGCTTGTCCCGCCGCATGATCGGCAGGTTCTCCCGCACCCGGTCGAACACCACGATGGTGTCGTTCATCGAGTACCCCACCAGCGTCAGGAACGCCGCCACCACGGTCAGATCGATCGGCAGCCGCGCCACCGAAAACATGCCCAGCGTGATCAGCACGTCATGGAACACCGCCACCACTGCCGCCACACCATAAATGAACTCGAACCGCAATGCAATATAAATCAGCATCGCTCCCAGCGAATACAGCACCGCCCGCAGCGCTTGGTTGCGCAACTGCGATCCCACCTGCGGCCCGATGATGCTGGTCGAGCGCACCGAATACGGCCCCAGGAAAAAATCCCGCCGCGCCAGCGCCGCCACCTTGGCATCGCCCGGCGCCTGTGCCAGCGCCGCGAAATCCGGCAGCACCCCCTTGTCCTGCACGTCCCGCCGCACGTTCAGCAGCTCGTTCGCCATCGCCGTGTAGCGCCGGCTGGCCTCCTCCGGGCCCAGCCCCATGTACCCCTCCGGGTCCTGCTGCTGCAGCCATCCCGCAAACGTTTCCGGCCCGATGTTGTTCAGATCCTGCTTGCCCCCGGGGTTCACCCCCACCACCTGGTAGAGCACCTGCATGATCTGCTCCTTGCTCTTCTGCAGGTCCGACTGGTTCAGCGCCGACAGCGGCGAGGAGATCAGCACCTCGTTCGACCCGCTGCCCCCCACCGGCTGGATGGTCACGTCCCCCAGCTTTGCCGCCAGCAGTCCCTGCCGGATCTGCCCGGTCGGCACCGTCCGATTGAACTTCACGTCCATTTGCGTTCCGCCGGTGAAGTCAATGCCCATATCCGGTCCGTGGTGCAGCACCAGCGACACCATGCCCACCACAAACAACACCATGGTCACGGTGAGGAAGTACCACTTCTTCCCCAGAAAATCGATGTCCGTATCGCGAAAAAATTCCATTCCCAGCCCTTTACTCGGCCCGGAGCTGGAGGAGCCCTGCTTCCCCCTATAGACTCCGCCGCCCCTTGAAAAGTTCCCGCCCCCGGGGCCCTGCCCCAAAGGCCCGGTCCGGCCCGGCTAACCGATGCTCAGCTTCGCCCCCCGCACCCCCTGCTGGCGCAGCAGCACGTAGTCGAAAATCACCCGCGAAATGTACACCGCCGTAAACAAATTGGCGATCAATCCCGCCGTCAGTGTCACCGCAAACCCCTTGATCGGCCCGGTGCCAAACAGGAACAGGAAGATGGCGCTCACCACCGTCGTCACGTGGGTGTCCAAAATGGTGATGAAGGCCTGGCGGAAGCCAATGTCCACCGCCGCCGGCACGCTCTTGCCGTGCCGCATCTCTTCCCGAATGCGCTCAAAAATCAGCACATTCGAGTCCACCGCCATGCCGATGGTTAAAATGATCCCCGCAATCCCCGGCAGCGTCAACGTCGCCGACACCACCGACATGTAGGCCATCAGGATCACCAGGTTCAGCACCAGCGCCAGCACCGCATTGATCCCCGCCCCGTGGTAGTAGAACAGCATGAAGCCCGCCACCAGCAAGAAGCCGGTGATCGCCGCCATCACCCCCTGGTGGATCGAATCCGCTCCCAGCGACGGCCCCACCTCCTCGTCCTGCAGGTAGGTGATCGAGGCCGGCAGCGCCCCCGAGCGCAGCACCAGCGCCAAGTCCGATGCCTGCTGGTTGGAAAAGCTCCCCGTGATCCGCCCCTGGTCCTCGATCCGGCTCTGGATGGTGGCGTACTCCTGCACCTGGTTGTCGAGCACGATCGCCAGCGGCCGGTTGATATTGGCCTCGGTGAACGCCCCAAAGCGCTGTCCTGCGTCCCGCGTCAGCGTGAAGCTGACCTCCATCTGCCCGTTGTTGTCGGTCTGCGGCTGCGCGTCCCGCAGGTCGCTGCCGCTCACCACCGCCGTGCGCGACACCACATACCAGTCGGTGCCGGTGGTGCTGGTGCTGGCCCCGCCGATGTTCTGGCCCGGCAGCACCTCGCTGTCCTCCGGCAACACCCCACCGTACTGTGCCCGCGCCGCCGACTCGCTCGGAAACGGCCCCGCCTTCCCCAGCCGGAACTGCAACTGCGCCGTCTCCTGCATCACCTGCTTCACCCGGTCCGGATCCGTAATGCCGGGCAACTGCACCAGAATCTGATACGCCCCCAGCCCGTGCGCCTGCACCGTCGGCTCCGTCACCCCCAATTGGTTGACGCGATTGGAGATGGTCTCGATCGATTGCGTCAGCGCGTGGTCCTTCACGCTCTGCACCGCCGTCGGGTTCAGCGTCAGGTCGAAGTTCCCCGAGCTCACCGCCCGGATGTCGTAGTTCGGCCCCAGGTCGTCCTGCACTGCCGTGCGGAAGTCCCCCACCCGCGTCGGGTTCAGGCCCCGCACCGAGATCAGCTCGGGATGCCCCTTCGGGTCGGGCTGCAGGATCGAACTGAACGCGATCCCCTTGCTGGTCAGATCCGCCTGCAGCCGCTGCTCCGCCTGCGCCGTCTCCGCCGCCACCGCCTCGCCCGCGTGCACCTGCAAGATCAAGTGCGTGCCGCCCTGCAAATCCAGCCCCAAATGGATGTTCGACAGGATCGAGGTCTTCCACGCCTGCCAGCTCAGCCCCTTCGGTATGCCGGTGATCGCCATCAGGCAGCCCAGCACCACCACCACGATGAAAAGGCTCTTATAGAGAAGAATGCGTTTCATGTCGGTCTCGGCTCACTGCTCGCTGCCCGACTCCGGGATCACGTGGGCCACGGCCGACCGCACGAACTCCAGCTTCACCCCGTCGGGCGCCACCCGCAGCTGCAAGGTGTCGTCCTTGAGGCTCACGATTTGGCCCCGCATCCCGCCCGAGGTGATCACCCGGTCGCCCGCCTTCAACTCCTTCAGCATCTTCTGCATCTTCTTCTGCCGCCGTTGCACCGGCAGGATCAGCAGAAAGTAGAAGATCGCGAATACGGCCAGGATCATCACCAGGCCGAGGCTGCCCCCGCCCGCCGGGGCGGTCTGCAGCCAGATCATGTCGCTGAAAAAGGGGAAAGCCACTCGGTTTGCGTGCTCCTATTGTACGTCCGTTTTGCCCGCCACGGGCCGAACTGCCCAAGTCCGATAGCATGACGAACTTGCCGCATGGTGTCAAGGTAGTGGAACAAATTGTGGTGGGTGTTCAACTGGCTGGCCAGGATCTCCCCGCTCTGGTACAAGTGCCGCAAATAGGCCCGCGAGTACCGCCGGCACACCCGGCAGCCGCAGTCCGGGTCCAGCGGCCCCGGGTCGCGCGCATGCCGCGCATTCTTGATCGCCACCGCCCCCTGTGAGGTGAACAGCAGCCCGTTGCGGGCGTTGCGCGTGGGCAACACGCAATCCATCATGTCAATCCCCATCCCGGCGTAAGCCACCAGTTCCTCCGGCGTGCCCACCCCCATCAGGTAGCGCGGCTTGTCCCGCGGCAGCCGCGCCACCGCCGCCGCCACCGCCGCATAGCTCAGCTCCCGCGGCTCGCCCACCGACACCCCGCCGATGGCGTAGCCGGGCAGCCCCCGCTCCACCTGCCGCTCCGCCGCCTCCCGCCGCAATTCCGGGTACATGCCCCCCTGCACAATCCCAAACAGCGCCTGCCCGCCCCTTCCCTTCCCCTCCCACTCCGCCCGGCTGCGCTCCGCCCAGCGCTCGGTCCGCTCCAGTGACGCCCGCGCCTGCTCCGTCGTCGCCGGGTAGGGCGTGCAGTCGTCAAACGCCATGATGATGTCCGCCCCCAGCGCCATTTGCACCTCGATCGCCAGCTCCGGCGTCAACTGGTGCTGGCTGCCGTCCAGGTGCGAGCGGAACGTCACCCCCACTTCCTCGATCTTGTTCAGCGCCCCCAAGCTGAAGACTTGAAAGCCCCCACTGTCGGTCAGCATGGGGTGGGGCCAGGCGGCAAAGCGGTGCAGCCCGCCCAACTCCCGGATCAGCTCATGCCCCGGCCGCAGGTAGAGATGGTAGGTGTTGGCCAGGATAATCTCCGCCCCCAGCCCCTCCAAATCCTCCTGGGCAATCGCCTTGACCGTCGCCCGCGTCCCCACCGGCATGAAGCAGGGTGTCTCCACCGTGCCGTGGGGGGTGTGCAGCCGACCCCGGCGGGCACCGCCATCCTCGGCCAGCAACTCAAAGCGAAAAGGGTCCACCGTTGCCAGTCTACCCGATGCCCGCCGCCCTTCTCCTCAGCTCTCCCCTGGCCGATTGTGCTTTTGTGGGGGGGATCGCTAAAACCTCGACCTCAGCAAACCTTCTGCGGCTTGGGCGGCTCAACACTCCAGAAAGCGGGTGAAATTCCTCATGCCTCCAGCCGACTTTGTTCCCTTGCAACGCCTCCAGCCCGACGCCGCCACCCCGCAGGTGTCGCCTGCCGAAGCTGCCGCGCGCGCCGCCGCCGAGGCCCGCCAACAAGAGATCGCCAGCCGCTTGGCCGAAGAGCGTCGCCGCCTGCGGCAGGAGGCCGGGCTGGAGCCACGCGCCCAGTTCCACCGGCCCCAGGAGCGCGCCTTCACCGGCGCCGAACGCGACCGCGTCACCATCCTCTTCGGCGGCCTTACCTGGCGCCACGAGCGCCTCATCCAGGCCGCCTTCCAGGCCAACGGCTACCAGTGCGTGGTGCTGCCCGTGCCCGATGTCGCCGCCTTCCAGTTGGGCAAGGAGTTCGGCAACAACGGCCAGTGCAACCCCACTTACTTCACCGTCGGCAACCTGGTGCAGTTCCTGCAAAAGCTGGAGGGCGAGGGCATCCCCCGCCGCGACATCCTGGACCACTACGTCTTCTTCACCGCCGGTTCCTGCGGGCCCTGCCGCTTCGGCATGTACGAGGCCGAGTACCGCTACGCCCTGCAAAACGCCGGCTTCGACGGCTTCCGCGTTCTCCTCTTCCAGCAGAACGACGGCATCAAGGCGGCCTCGGGCGAGCCCGGACTCAAGTTCACCGTCAACTTCGGCATGGCCATGCTCAATGCCCTGCTCGCCGGCGATGCCATCAGCGACCTCCTCTACCAGATCCGCCCCTTCGAGGTGAACCCGGGCGAAACCAACCGCGTCTTCCAGGCGGCCGTGGACGAGCTCTGCGACCGCATCCGCAAGCAGCGCCCCTTCGAGCTGATGGAGCGCGTCCCGCGCCCGGTGGCGGGCTGGCTGGCACGCCACGGCAAGCTCAAGGACGCTGGCAGCGTGCTCGGCAAGGTGCTCGACCACCTCTACGGCCGCGAGTTCCTGGGCGCGCTGCGCGCCTTCCGCGACCACATCGCCCGGATCGAGGTGGACCGCACCCGGCTCAAGCCGGTGGTCAAGATCACCGGCGAGTTCTGGGCCCAAATCACCGAGGGCGACGGCAACTTCGGCATGTTCGACTTCCTCGAGCTGGAGGGCGCCCAGGTCATGGTCGAGCCCATCGCCACCTGGGTGGCTTACATGATCCACCAGGTGCGGCTCAACGCCATCGCCCGCCGCCAGCTCGACGCCCCCTTCCCCAAGGCCACTTGGCGCCAGCCCCACCAGCTAGTGCGCAACCATCTCCACTTCCGCCAAAAGTGGCTCAGCCTGGTGGCGGGCGAGGCGCTCTGGTGCGCTTTCTACCACCGCGTCACCAAGCGCGTCGGCAACCTTGCCCACCGCCTGGTGCCGCAAGCGGAGTTGGCCCGCCTCTCCCAGCCCTTCTATAACAACCTGGCGCGCGGCGGCGAGGGCCATCTCGAGGTGGGCAAGAACGTCTACTACACCGTCCACAAGCTCTGCCACATGGTGCTCGGGCTGAAGCCGTTCGGCTGCATGCCCTCCTCGCAATCCGATGGGGCCCAGTCGGCGGTGGTGGGACATTTCCCCGAAATGATCTACCTGCCCATCGAGACCAGCGGCGAGGGCGCGGTCAACGCCCACAGCCGGGTCCAGATGGCGCTGGGCGAGGCCAAGATGAAGGCCAAGGCCGAGATGGAGGCGGCCCTGCGCCAGGCCGGCGCCACCCTGGCTGAGGTGCGCGCCTACGCCGCCGCCCATCCCGAGCTGCGCCGGCCCTTCTACCCCCTGCCCCATCGCCCGGGCGTGGCCGGCACCGCCGCCCAGTTCGTCCTCTACGTCGGCGATCGCCTGCGCCGCCCCCGCCGCGCCCGGCCTCTCCCCTCCAAGCGCGCCCAGGCCCGCGCCGCCTAGCCCGGAGGCACCATGCCGCAGCTTCTCATCGGTCTCGACGTCGGCTCCACCACGGTCAAGGCGCTGGCCTCCGACGCCGCCACCGGCGACATCCTCTGGCGCGACTATCAGCGCCACGAAACCAAGCAGCCCGAAAAGGTGCTGGAGTTCCTCCGCCGCCTGCAGGCCGAGGCCGGCCTCACTCCCGGCCGCGACCGCATCTTCATGACCGGCAGCGGCGCCGGCCCGCTCGCGCTCCTGCTCGGCGCCAAGTTCGTGCAGGAGGTCACCGCCGTGGCCCTGGCGGTGGAGCAGCTCCACCCCGAGGTCCACTCGGTCGTCGAGCTCGGCGGCCAGGACGCCAAGATCATCGTCTTCAAGGACGACGAGCAGAGCGGCCGCAAGAAGAAAATCCCCTCCATGAACGACAAGTGCGCCGGCGGCACGGGCGCGGTCATTGACAAGATCAACGCCAAGCTGCGCATCCCCCCCGACCAGCTCTCCGACCAGGGCTACCACGGCATCAAGCTGCACAAGGTGGCGGGCAAATGCGGCGTCTTCGCCGAGACCGACATCAACAGCCTGCAGAAAACCGGCACCCCCAACCACGAGCTCATGGCCTCGCTCTTCGAGGCCATCGTGCTGCAAAACCTGAGCGTACTCACCCGCGGCAACACCCTCCGCCCCCATGTGCTCCTGCTCGGCGGCCCCAATTCCTTCATCCGCGGCCTGCGCGAAGCTTGGCAGGCCAACATCCCCCGCATCTGGGCCGAGCGCAAGGTCGAGATCCCCGCCGGCGCCACCCCCGAGGAGCTCATCCGCGTCCCCGACAACGCCCAGTACTACGCCGCCCTCGGCGCCATTGCCTTCGGCCGCGACGAGGAGCCGGAGGTGGGCGTCTACGCCGGCGTCGAGCCCCTGCTCGATTACCTCGACCGCGGCCGCCGGGAGGAAAAGCTCAAGTCTGGCGGCAAGGGCCTGGTCGCCAGCCCGGCCGAGCTGGACGACTTCCGCCAGCGTTTCCGCCGCCAGCCCTTCCACACCGCCGCCTTCCCTTCCGGCTCCCAGGTGCGCGGCTTCCTCGGCCTCGACGGCGGCTCCACCTCCACCAAGGCCGCCCTGCTCGACGAGCACCGCCAAGTCTTGGCCAAGGTCTACCAGCTCTCCCAGGGCAACCCCATCCAGGACACCATCGAGGTGCTGGCCGAGCTGCGCCGCACGGTCGAGGCCGACGGCGCCTCGCTCCAAGTCCTGGGCGTCGGCACCACGGGCTACGCCAAGGACATCCTCAAGGACGTCCTCCACGCCGACGTCGCCCTGGTCGAGACCGTCGCCCACACCGAGTCCGCCCTGCTCTTCTACGACGATCCCCATGTGATCGTGGACGTCGGCGGCCAAGACATCAAGCTGATCGTGCTCAAGGACGGCCGCGTCAAGGACTTCAAGCTCAATACCCAGTGCTCGGCCGGCAACGGCTACTTCCTCCAATCCACCGCCGAGGGCTTCGGCATCCCGGTGGAGCGCTACGCCGAGGTCGCCTTCGCCGCCGCCTCCATGCCCGTGTTCGGCTACGGCTGCGCCGTGTTCATGCAGAGCGACATCGTCAGCTTCCAGCGCCAGGGCTGGCGGGCGGAGGAGATCCTCGCCGGTCTGGCGGCGGTGCTGCCCAAGAACGTCTTCCTCTACGTCGCCGCCATCCCCAACCTGGCCGCCCTGGGCTCGCGCTTCGTCCTCCAGGGCGGCACCCAGAACAACCTGGCCGCGGTCAAGGCCGAGGTGGATTTCATCCTCTCCAGCTTCCGCGGCGCCGCCCCGCCAGAGATCATCGTCCACCAGCACTGCGGCGAGTCGGGCGCCATCGGCGCCGCCGTCGAGGCCCTCCGCCTCTGGCGCCGCGGCCGCGAAACCAGCTTCATCGGCATGGAGGCGGTCGAGCGCATCTCCTACCGCACCACCCGCAACGAAAACACCCGCTGCTACTTCTGCAAAAACAACTGCCTGCGCACCTTCATCGACGTCCACGCCGCCGCCCTCGCCCCCCCCGGCCCAGCCCTCGATCCCTCCCCCCTCCCCGCCGCCGCCAACGGCTTCCAGAGCAAGGTGCCCCTGCAGCAGGGCGAGCAGCGCCTGATCATCGCCACCTGCGAGAAGGGCACGGTCGAGGACCTGGGCGCGATGAAAGGCATCAAGTCCGGCCTCGACTCGCTCCGCGCCGCCCATCCCAACCTGGTCGCCTTCGCCGCCCACGAGGCCTTCCGCATGCCCCGCGTGGACTGCGTCGCCGACCCCCCGCCCGCCCGCCTCTGGACCGCCGCCGCCAAGCGCCGCGCCCTGCTGATCGAGGCCCGCCGCCAAATCCGCATCGGCATCCCGCGCGTGCTCAATGCCTACGTCTACGCCCCCTTCTACAACGCCTACCTGCAGGCCCTGGGACTGCGGCCCGAGCACATCGTCTACAGCGACTACACCAGCCCCGAACTCTACCGCGCCGGCGCCGGCCGCGGCGCCATTGATCCCTGCTTCCCCGCCAAGATCGGCGTCGCCCACGTCCACGACCTGCTCGCCGTCAAGCACCCCAAGGCCCGCCTCGACGCCATCTTCTTCGCCATGGTGGATGTCCTCCACACCTCGCTCACCCACCTCGCCGGCTCCAATGCCTGCCCCACTGTCACCGCCACCCCCGAAACCGCCAAGGCCGCCTTCCGCAAGGAAGCCGACGCCTTCGCCGAGGCCGGCCTGCGCTTCCTGGGCCCGGTGCTCAACTTCGCCGACCCCGCCCTCTTGGCCCAGCAGCTCTTCCACGCCTTCGAGGCCCTGCTCGGCCTTTCCCAGCAGGAAAACGAGCGCGCCGTCGCCGCCGGCTTCGCCGCCCTCGCCGCCTTCGAGACCGCCATGCGCCAGCGCTCGCGCCAGGTGCTCGATCAGCTCGAGCGCGAAAATCGCGTCGGCCTGGTCATGCTCGGCCGCCCCTACCACCACGACCCCGGCCTCAACCACGAGATCCTCGACGAGTTCTCCAAGCTCGGCTATCCCGTGTTCTCCCAATCCCACCTGCCCCAGGACCCCGACCTCCTGGAGCGGCTCTTCGGCGACGAGGTCCGCGCCGGCCTCATCCAGGGCCCGCTCGACATCTCCGACGTCTGGAAGAACTCCTACTCCGCCAGCACCAACCAGAAGGTGTGGGCGGCCAAGTTCACCGCCCGCCATCCCAACCTGGTGGCGCTCGAGCTCTCCAGCTTCAAGTGCGGCCACGACGCCCCCATCTACGGCGTGGTCGAGGGCATCATTGAGCGCTCCGGCACCCCCTACTTCTCCTTCAAGGACTTGGACGAGAACAAGCCCACCGGCTCCATCCGCATCCGGGTGGAAACCATTGACTATTTCCTGCGGCGCTACCGCGAGGACATCCAGGACCGGAGCGCGGCGGCCGCCCGCATCGAGGCTCGGCTGGCCGAGCTGGAACGGGAGTTGCTGGGGCAGCCCGTCGGCCCGCCGGCACCCTCCCCCGAGATGAGCCATGCCTGAAACCCTGCCCGCTTCGCCCCCGCCCCGCCGCCTGGACGTCACCCTGCACCAACTCCTGATGGGCTCGCGCCCGGCTCCGCCCCGCTACCAGCCCCCCGCCGATCTGGCCCTGCCCGATCCCGTCTTCCCCCAGCATCCCGAGTTGCTCGCCTCCGCCGCCGAGGACCGCAACTCCCCTCCCTTCCCCCAGCCGCCGCCGCGGCACTGGAAGTGGTTCCATGTCCACCGCGCCCTGCGTGGCTGGCTCTACCCCTACGTGCGCTCGCGCCTCTATTCCGGTGACTTCCACCCCATCATCGCCTACCTCTTCACCGAGTGGAAATGCAACCTCGACTGCCACTACTGCTGGGCCTACAACAACAGCGTCGCCGGCATGACCGAGCCGGTCGCGCGCTCCGCCGTGGATTGGCTCGCCGACGTCGGCGCCGGTGTGCTGGCGCTCATGGGCGGCGAGCCCCTGCTCCGGCCCCGCTTCGTGCACAAGGTCGTTGACTACGCCGCCAAAAAGGGCCTCTGGATCTACCTCCCCACCAACGGCCGCCTGCTCCGCCCCGAGGTCACCGACTGGCTCGGCGACGCCGGCGTGGCGGTGGTCAACCTCGCTGTGGATTCGGTCGAGATCAAGCCCAGCCTGCCCAAGGCGCTGGCCCCCATCCGCCCCTATTTCGACTACCTGGTCAAGCGCCAGCACCGCTACGGCTTTTCCATCTTCCTCAATATCAATATCTGCCGCAACAACCTCGACGACGTGCGCCAGCTCACCGAGATCGCCCACGCCCACGGCATCGCCACCGACTATCACCTCAACGAATCGCCCATGACCGAGCACGGCGATTTCAAGCACCTGGAGCGCAACCAGACCTTCATCACCCGCGACGACTGGGAGCCCGTGGACGAGACCATTGACTGGCTCATCGCCAAAACCGCGGCCGGCTACAAGATGGTGGACTCGGTGCAGCGCCTGCGGCAAATGAAGCGCTTCCTGCGCGGCGAACAGGGGCCCTGGCCCTGCCGCGCCGGCCAAAACTCCCTCGTCGTGCGCGTGGACGGCACCCTCGCCCCCTGCTTCCCCCTCTACGCCGCCACCGCCGACTGGGGCACCGTCGGCCACCAGCACTTCGACGTTCCCGCCCTCGACCACATGAAGCAGTCCTGTTCCCTCACCTGCTTCTCCACCCTCAACCACAATCTCGCCATGGCCTACGACGACGCCCGCGTCCTCCGCTACCTGCTCAAGCAGGCCCGCCACGGCTTCCACGGCGTCACCGGCAGCATGGACCAAAGCTGAGCGCCACGCCCGCTTCGCAGGGGTGCGCCGCTTTGCCTGCTGGCACAATCGGCGCGAAAGGCTGCGAAATTCCGCAGGGCGGGCCGCCCCCGGGAAACGAATTCGGCGCGGCCCCAGCGAGGCGCAGCGCCGACTTGGGGCCACGGGGCCCCCAAGTCGGCGCGAGCATGCCGCCCCGCGCTGTTACAGCGGGGCGGCTCACAAGCGGGACGCGCGCCGCACCGGCCTGGCGCTGCTACAGCCGGGCCGGGCAGGCGCGCTGGGGCCCGCGCCCACCATTAGCCCAAGTACGGCCCGGGCGCGGCCAGTGCGCTGGCCAGTTGCTCCAAAAACGCCGCCCCGTGGGCGCCGCTGACCACGCGGTGGTCGCAGCTCAGGGTGCAGGTCAGCATGGGCCGCACCTCGGCCCGCCCGGCCACCGCCACCACCCGGTCGGCGACCCCGCCCACCGCCAGTATCGCCGCCTGCGGCGCGTTGATGATGGCGGTGAACGAGGTCACGTGGAACATGCCCAGGTTGCTGAGCGTGAACGTCGCCCCGGCCAGGTCCGCGCCCTGCAAGTGCCGCCCCCGCGCCCGCTCCGCCAGCTCCTGCCGCCGCGCCGCGATGGCGGCCACGCTCGCCTGGTCGGCGTGCGCGATCACCGGCGCCACCACCCCGTCCTCCACCGCGATCGCCAGCCCCATATGGATCTCGCTGTGCCTGCGGATCCCCTCCGGCGTCCAACTCGCGTTCAGCCGCGGATGGTCGCGCAGCACGCGCGCCACAATGGCGATCAGCAGGTCGGTCAGGGTGGCGCGCGTGCCCGCCTGCTGCAGCCGCTCCCGCGCCGCCTGCAGCGGCCCCGCCTCCAGCTCGCGCACCACGAAGAAATGCGGCACCTGGGTCCAGCTCGCGGTGGTGCGCTCGGCCATCAGCCGGCCCACCGCGGTCGGCGCCTCCAGCGCCGCCTCGGTGCCGGCGGCGGCGGCCGGCGCGGCGGCCGGCGCGGCCCCGGCCGCCAGCACATCGGCCTCGGTGATGGCGCCGTTGGCTCCGGTGCCCACCAGGCCGGCCAAGTCCACCCCGCGCTCCCGCGCCAGCCGCCGCGCCTTGGGCGTGGCCGCCACCGCCCCCGGCCGCGCCGCCCCTGCCGCCGGCGCCGGTGCCGCCGCCGCGACCGCCGCCGCGGGGGCTGCCGCCGCCACCGCCGCCGCGGGCACGCTCTCGCCCGGCGCCAGCACCCAGGCGATGGTCCGCCCCACCGGCACCACCTCGCCCGGCGCGGCCTGCACCCCCGCCAGCACCCCCGCCGCCGGCGACTCCACCTCCACCACCGCCTTGTCGGTCTCGACCTCGGCCAGCACCTCGCCCGCGGCCACCGCCTCGCCCTCCTGCTTGCGCCAAGCCACAAGCTTTCCGGTTTCCTGCATCAACTCCAGTGCCGGCATGACAATGCTGGTAGGCATGGCTCTCCTTCGGCGCGGCAAGCCCGCGCTGCGATGATGTTGGTACATGCGGGCGGGGCGCTCAGCGCGCCACGCCCGCGCCCTCGCGCTGCGCTCCCGCCACCACCGCCGCCGCCGGCGCGCCCGCCGCCGGCGCCGGCGGGGCCGAGCCGTCGTCGCTCTGCTTCACCCCCGCCATCGGCCCGTGCACGGTGACATAGGGCTGCCCCACGATCAGCAGCTCCTCCGCCGGAAAGCGCGTGATCACCTCGTGCCCGGTCGCGGTCACCACGATCTCCTCCTCGATGCGGGCCGCGCTCCAGCCGTCCTTGGCCGGCCAGAACGTCTCCAGCGCGAACACCATCCCCGGCTTGATCTCGTGGGAATGCTCCAGCGATACCAGCCGGCTGATCACCGGCTTCTCCCAGATCGCCAGCCCGATGCCGTGCCCGAACTGCAGCGCGAACGCCGCCTCCTCGCTGGGGAAGCCGAACTCCTGCGCCTTGGGCCACACCGAGGCGATCTCCGCCGTGGTCCGCCCCGGCCGCACCAGGTCGATCGCCGCGTCCAGGTACTCGCGGCAGCGGCGGTAGGCGTCCACCATGCCCGGCGAGGCGTAGCCCACGCAGAAGGTGCGGTAGTAGCAGGTCCGGTAGCCCATGTAGGATTGCAGAATGTCGTAGTACACCGGGTCGCCCGGCCGCAGCATGCGGTCGGAGAACACGTGCGGGTGCGGGCTGCAGCGCTCCCCCGAGATGGCGTTGATCGCCTCCACGTACTCCGAGCCCAGGTCGTAGAGCACCTTGTTGGCCAGCGCCACCGCCTGGTTCTCCTTCATCCCCGGCCGCATCGCCCGGTAGAGCTCGTCGTAGGCCGCGTCCACCATCGCCGCCGCCGTGTTCAGCAGCGTGATCTCGTCCTCGGTCTTGATCACGCGCGCGTCCGACATGAGCTGCTGCCCGTCCACGATGGTCAGCCCCTCGCGCTGCAGCGCGAACAGCACCGGCGGCTCGACCACGTCCACCCCCACCGGCTCCTTGTGCAGCCCGCGCGCCTCCAGCTCCACCCGGATCTTGCGCGCCACATCCTCGGCCCGCCCCATCTCCGGCGACATCGCCCCCCGCAGCAGCGCGATGCCGGCCTGCGAGCGCTCCCCCAGCCAGGGGCAGTTGAGCTGGTGGTGCCGCGCCGCCGAACCGAAATCCCACAGCAGCGGCAGCCCGTTCTGCGGCAGCAGCGCGAAGCGGCTGATCTTGTCCTGCGCCCAGGTCCCGATGTGGGTCGAGGTCAGGTAGCGCACGTTGTTCATGTCGAAGCACAGCAGCGCCCCCAGCTCCGACCGCGCCAGCTCGGCCTGCGCCCGCGCCAGCCGCTCCCGCCGCAGCCGGTCGAAATCCACCCGCTGTTCCCAATCCACCGCCATCGTGCCGTGTGTGCGCAGTGCCATCGCCCCCCCTAGTTCTTCTCGCAGAGCGCGCGCGCCGCTTCGAACACGCCGCGCTCGTCCGGAACGGTCAGATCCTCCAGCGCCGGCGAGAACGGAATCGGCACGTGCATCGCCGCCATCCGCTTGACCGGCGCCTCCAGCCCATAGAAGGCGCCCTCGGCGATCACCGCCGCCAGCTCAGCCGACACCCCGTAGCGGCCATAGCCCTCGTCCAGCACCATGGCCCGCCCGGTCTTGCTGACCGAATCAATCAGCGTCTGCTCGTCCAGCGGCCAGGTCGTGCGCGGATCCACCACCTCGGCGCTGATGCCGATCTCCGCCAGCAGCTTGGCCGCCGCCAGCGCCACCTGCACCATGCTGCTGGTCGCCACCAGGGTGATGTCGCTGCCCGCCAGCTTCACGTCCGCCACCCCCAGCGGCAGCGTGTACTCCTCCACCGGCACCGGCCCCTTGAGCTTGTACATCATCTTGTCTTCGAAAAACACCACCGGGTTGTCGTCCCGGATGGCCGCCTTCAGCAGCCCCTTGGCGTCGTAGGGGGTGGACGGCAGCACCACCTTGAGCCCGGGAATGTGGCTGAACAGCGCGTGCAGCGACTGCGAGTGCTGCGCCGCCGAGCGCCGCGCCGCCCCCAGCGTAGTGCGCATCACCATCGGCACCCGCCAGTGCCCGCCCGACATGTAATGGATCTTGGCCGCCTGGTTGGCCATCTGGTCCATGGTCAGGGTGATGAAATCGCCGAACATGATGTCGGCCACCGGCCGCAGCCCGGTCATCGCCGCCCCCACCGCCAAGCCGGTGAAGCCGGCCTCGGAGATGGGCGTGTCCAGCACCCGCTCCGGGCCGAACTCCTGCACCAGCCCGGTCAGCACCTTGAAGGCGGTCCCCGCCTCGGCGATGTCCTCGCCCAGGATCAGCACCCGCGCGTCGCGCCGCATCTCCTCCGCCAGCGCCTCGCGCACCGCCTCGCCAAACGTAATCTCCCGCACCGCTGTTTCCGGCCCTGTGGTTTCAGGCATAGACGTCCTGGCTGACCTCCTCCGCCCGGGGAAACGGGGCGGCCAGGGCGAAGGCCACCGCCGCCTCCATCTCCTGTTGCACCTCGGCCCGCATCTGCTCCAGCCCCGCCGCCTCGGCCAAGCCCTGCTGCTGCAGCCAGGCGCCCAGGTTGGGGATGGGATCCTGCTGGGTCATCCACTGCTGCTCCTCCTGCTTGGAGCGGTAGTAGTCGCGGCTCACATCGCCCACGTGGTGGCCGCGGAAACGGTAGGTGTGGCACAGCAAAAACGCCGGCCCCCCGCCCCGCCGCGCCCGCTCCACCAGCGGCGCCGCCGCCGCGTACACCGCCCGCACGTCCTGCCCGTCCACCGTCTCCGTCCGGATGCCGAACGCCGCCGGCCGCGCCTCGATCTCCCCCGCGGTGGTCTCCTTGTAGTGGGTGTACTCGTTGTACTGGTTGTTCTCGCAGGCGTAGATCACCGGCAGTTTCCACAACTGCGCCAAGTTCATCACCTCGTAGAGCAGCCCCTGCCCCAGCGCCCCCTCGCCGAAAAAGCACACCGCCACCCGCCCATTCCGCAGCCGCTGCGCGGAGAAGGCGGCGCCGGTGGCGATGGCCGCGCTCCCGCCCACGATGGCGTTGGCCCCCAGGTTGCCGGTGGCCGGGTCGGCGATGTGCATCGAGCCCCCCTTGCCCCGGCAGTAGCCCGCCTCCTTGCCCAGCAGCTCGGCGAACATGCGGTCCGGCTGCGCCCCCTTGGCTAGGCAGTGCCCGTGCCCGCGGTGGGTGCTGGTGATGTAGTCCTCCCGCGTCAGCGCCTCGCAGATGCCCACCGCCACCGCCTCCTGGCCCACGTAGAGGTGCGCCAGCCCCGGCATCAGCGCCCGCGTGTAGAGGTCGTTCACCCGCTCCTCGAACAGGCGGATCATCAACATGCGGCGATACGCCCGCAGCCAGCGCTCCCCCTCCCCCGCGCTCGGGTCCGGCGCGGCGGCCGCCCCTCCCGGGGCAACGTGTGTGCTCATCGTGCCTCCTCCGTGCGCGTCGCCACCCCCGCCAGGCGCGCCAACACCTCGAACACCACCGCGAAATCCTGCTTCTCCAGCCCCAGCCCCCGCGCCGCCGTCAAGAATTCGTTGCTGATCGCGGTGGTGGGCAGCGGCACGCTCAACTGCCGCCCCATCTCCAGCGCCAGCAGCATGTCCTTCTGCATCATGGTCACGTCGAACCACGCCTCCGCCGGCATCCCCAGCACGAACGGCCCGCGGTACTTCACCATCGGCGACGCCGCCGCGCTGTTCACCAGCACCTCCACCGCCGTGGCGCGCGCAATCCCGCTCTTCTCCGCCAGCAGCACCCCCTCCGAGAAGGCCATCATCTGCACCGCCAGGCTCAGGTTGCAGGCGATCTTCATCGCCAGCGCCAGCCCGTTCCCGCCCACGTAGGTCACCCGCGGCCCCAGGTCTTGCAGCAGCGGCTTGACCCGCTCGAACGTCTCCCGCCGCCCCCCCGCCATCACCGACAGCTCGCCCTTCTCCAGCGTGATCACGCTGCCCGACACCGGCGTGTCCAGCATGTCGGCGCCCCGCTCCCGCACCCGCGCCGCCAGCTTCCGGCTCACCTCCGGGCTGGCCGTGGTCAGGTCGCACAGCACTTGCCCCGTGCCCAAGCCCGCCAGCAGCCCGTCCTCGCCCTCGGCCACCGCCAGCAGCGCCGCCGAGTTGGTCACCATCGAAAACACCACCTCGGCCCCCGCCGCCGCCTCCCGCGGCGTCGCCGCCCACTGCATCCCGGCCGCCATCAGCCCCTCTGCCTTCGCCCGCGTCCGGTTGTAGCCGGTCACCGTGTGTCCCTGGCGCAGCAAGCGCCCCACCATCGGGCCTCCCATGGTTCCCAAGCCGATAAACCCCAGTCGTGCCATCGTCGTTCCCCGCTGCGGGCGCTACCGCGCCCCGGAATCCTCCCGCACCTGCACCAGGTGCGACCGCATCGCCTCCCGCGCCTGTTCCGGGTTGTGCGCCTCCACCGCCGCCAGGATGCGGCGATGGTGGAATTGCCCCCGCTCCGGCCCTCCCGCCAAATTGAAAATCCGCATCCGCTGCTCCCGCAGCAGCCACACGATCGAATCAATCAGCGCCAGGATCAGCGGGTTGTCCGCCGCCTCCGCCAGCGTCAGGTGAAAGTCCAGGTCGGCCTCGATGAACGCCTCCGGGTCCTGGCGCGACTGCTCCATCGTCTCGAAGGCCTCGCGCAGCGTCGCCAGGTGGCTCTCGCCCGCCCGTTCCGCCGCCAGCGCCGCGATGTCCGGCTCGATCACCCCGCGCACCTCGGCCAGCCGCACCAGCCCCTCGGCGTCGAATTTCACCAGCATGTCCAGCGACTGCCGGATGCCCTGGAAGCGGTTGTTGGTGATGAACGTCCCCCGCCCGGTGTAGGCCTCCACCAGCCCCTTTTCCCGCAGCGCCTTCACCGCCTCCCGCACCGCCGTCCGGCTCACCCCGAACCGCTGCGCCAAGTCCCGCTCCGCCGGCAACTGGTCGCCCGGCTTCAGCGTCCCCTGCAGGATCGAGTCCTCGATCTGCTGCATGATCTGTTCGTAAAGGCGTGAGCTGTGTAGTGTCTTATACATCACGAATGGTAGTACCACCATACCATAGGACAGGTGGACCCTCTTCTCCTTTTTTTACTGGATCGAAATCGTCTTGATGTTCGTGAATTCCCGAATGCCGTGGCCTCCCAGTTCCCGTCCCAATCCCGACCGCTTCACCCCTCCAAACGGCAGCCGCGGATCGGAGGCGACCATCTGGTTGACGGCTACCAAGCCCGCCTCGATCTCGGCGATGAAGCGCGCTTGCTCGCCCCCATCCTGGGTCCACACGCTCGCCCCCAGGCCGAAGCGGGTGTCATTGGCGAGGCGGATGGCGTCGTCGAGGTCGCGCGCGGTGAAGAGGCAGGCGACCGGGCCGAACAGCTCCTCGCGGTAGGCGGGCGCGGTCGGCGGAATGTCGGTCAGCACCGTGGGAGGATAGTAACTCCCCGGCCCCGGCAGGGGCTCGCCGCCGGTCAGCAGCCGCGCGCCGGCGGCCACGCTGGCGCGCACCGCCTCGTCCAGCGACCGCACCGCCGCCGCCGACGACAGCGGCCCCACCTCGGTCGCCGCCTCCAGCGGGTCGCCCACCCGCAGCCCCGCCATCCGCGCCACGAAGCGCCGCGTGAACTCCTCCGCCACCGGCGCCGCCACGATGAAGCGCTTGGCGGCAATGCAGCTCTGCCCGTTGTTCTGCACCCGCGCCGTCACTGCCGCCGCCACCGCCGCCTCCAGGTCGGCGCTGGGCATCACCACGAAAGGGTCGCTCCCGCCCAGCTCCAGCACCACTTTCTTGATCTGCCGCGCCGCCGCCACCCCCACCTCGATCCCCGCCTGTTCGCTGCCGGTCAAGCTGGCGGCGGCGATGCGCGGGTCGGCCAGCAGCCCGGCCACCGCCCCCGAGCCCACCAAAAGCGTCTGGAACACCCCTTCCGGAAACCCCGCCTCGGCGAACACCTGCTCGATCGCCAGCGCGCACTGCGGCACATTGGAGGCGTGCTTCAGCAGCATGGTGTTGCCCGCCATCAGCGCCGGCGCGGCGCAGCGGAACAACTGCCAGAAGGGGAAGTTCCACGGCATGACTGCCAGTATGGGCCCCAACGGGAGGTAACGCACATAGCTCTGCCGCGCCGACGTCTCGACCGGCTCGTCGGCCAGATACCCGGCGGCGTGCTCGGCGAAGTGGCGGCACGCCCAGGCGCACTTCCCCGCCTCCGCCACCGCCGCCGCCAGCGGCTTGCCCATCTCCAGCGTCATCGTCCGCCCCAGCGCTTGCTGGTCGCGCTCCAGGATCGCCGCCGCCGCCCGCAGCCAGCCCGCGCGCTCGGCAAAGCTCGTCCGCCGATAGCCGGTATAGGCCTGCGCCGAGCGCTCCACCCGCTGGGCGGTCTCTTCGGCAGTCAGCGCCGCATACGTCTGCATCACCGCGCCGGTGGTTGGATTCACGCTCTGCATCGCCGTCCCTTTTGGTCGAACCACCCTACCATGAACCTTGCCCCATCACAAGCCACAGTCCGACATGAAATTTATTTTCTTACTCGCGCTACTGCAAGCTCCGGCATTCCTGAATGTTTTGTAATTTTTTCTTGACACGTCTCCGCCAATCGGTGTACTGGTTGGACCGGTATGATGGTGTGTCAGTTGATGCACCCGTCAGCGGCCAGTGACCGGTCCGCTGAGGGGGGTGCTTGCGGCTGTGCGGTCAATCTCTGGGAAAGGTGCGGTGCCCCCATGCGCTCTCGTCTCAACCTCCTCCTCCAGTCCGGTTGCCTGGGTCTGATCTCGCTGCTGCTCCTGGCTCCGGCGCTGCGGTTGGCGGCCCAGTCCTCCACCGCCGCCCTCCAGGGCACGGTCAAGGACGCCTCCGGAGCGGTCATTCCCGGAGCCACCCTGCAGGCCACCAACATCGCCACCGGCATCGTGCAGACCGCCACCACCGACGCCCGCGGCCTCTTCCGCTTCCCCGCGCTGCCCAGCGGCACCTACCTCCTGCGCGCCGAGAAGGCCGGCTTTAAGGCGGTGCTGCAGCAGGGCATTGCGCTCTCCGTCGCCAGCAGCCGCGTGGTGGACTTCACCCTGCCGGTGGGCCAGTCCAGCCAAAGCATCACCGTCAGCGCCGCCGCCCTCCAGGTCAACACCACCAGCGCCCAGGTCTCCACCCTGATCAACCAAAACCAGGTGACCCAGTTGCCCCTCAACGGCCGCGACGTCGAACAACTGGTGCTGCTCGCCCCCGGGGTCAACGTCTACACCGGCATCTTCCAGGGCGCCTTCTACGGCGGCGGCTTCACCTACACCGTCGCCGGCGCCCGCCCCAACGGCCAGGGCGAGGAACTCGACGACTCCGACGTGCAGAACTACTACAACCACGGCTCCGGCGCCGGCTCGCTCAACACCGCCATGGGCGCCGACGCCATCAGCGAGTTCCGCATCCTGACCAACACCTATAGCGCCCAGTACGGCGGCAACGGCTCCGAGCTGGTCGAGGTCACCAAGTCCGGCACCAACCAGTTGCACGGCACCGTCTACGAGTTCCTGCGCAACAACTCGCTCGACGCCAACAACTACTTCAACAACGCCGCCGGCAAGAAAAACCCCGCCTTCCGCCGCAACCAGTTCGGCGTCGCCCTGGGCGGCCCCATCAAGAAGAACAAGATGTTCTTCTTCGTCAACTACGAGGGGCTGCGCCAGGCGGTGGGCGAGACCGACATCCTCAGCCTGCCCGACGCCAACGCCCACCAGGGCTACCTGCCCAACGGCGCCGGGGCCGAGGTCTGCGTCAACCAATCCACCATCGTCTATCCCAGCCCCGCCTGCGCCGCCACCATCCCCGCTTCGGTGCAGCCCTTCCTCAACTTTTACACCAAGTCCTTCCCCCTCCCCACCACCGAGCTCTCCCGCGGCGGCCTGCCCACCGGCGTGGGCCAGGAGGTGGTGACCCCCACCCAGACCGGCAACGAAAACTACCTCATCACCCGCCTGGACTGGAACCCCACCGCCAGCGACTCCCTCTTCGCGCGCTTCCTCGGCGACTTCGCCCAGCTCCACGAGCCCAGCGGCGGCACCCTGCCCGGCGTCTGGCCCTCGCTCAGCCGCAACCGCAACCAGTTCTTCACCGTCGAGGAGAAGCACATCTTCTCCCCCAACCTCTACAACTCGGTCCGCTTCTACTTCTCCCGCCCCTTCCAGGACAGCGCCACCGGCATCAACTCCTACCCCATCTTCCAGTACTACCCCGGCGCCGGGCTGGTGGATGGCGGCATGAGCATCGCCGGCATCACCGGCTTCGGCACCGCCGCCCCCGGCCCCTGGCACTTCATCCAGAACAAGTTCGCCGAGGGCGACGACGTCATCTGGAACCACGGCAACCACAACATCGAGTTCGGCGGCCAGGTCGAGCGCATCCAGAACAACGTCTGGTCGCCCGTGCCCGGCCAAGGCAGCTGGGCCTTCCAGGGCCTGACCCAGTTCCTCACCGCCGTGCCCTTCGACTTCAGCGGCATCCTGCCCGACGCCAGCGGCAAGCCCCAGGACAACGCCCTGCGCGACTTCCGCGAGCTCGACTTCTCCTTCTACGGCCAGGACAACTGGCAACTCACCCCCTCCCTCACCCTCAACCTCGGCCTGCGCTGGGAGCCCACCACCAACCCGGTGGACACCGCCGGCGACCTGCACTCCATCATCAACGCCCCGTTCGGCACCTACGCCAACGTGCCCCACGTCTTCGCCACCAACCCCTCGCTCAAGAATTTCGACCCCCGCATCGGCCTCGCCTGGTCGCCCTCGCCCAAGTCCAACACCGCCGTGCGCGCCGGCTTCGGCATCTTCCACGACATCCTCGCCGCGCGCGACTACGCCGCCGAGTACTACAACAACCCGCCCTTCCAGGCCGGCACCGTCTTCAACCCCACCACCTTTCCCGTCATCCCCACCGTGGGCTCCTCCACCCCCCCCACCCAGTCCTTCGGCATCAACTACTACCTCAAGAGCACTCCCTACGTGGAGCAGTGGAACCTCACCGTGCAGCGCCAGATCCTCAAGAACACCATCGCCTCCATCGGCTACGTCGGCTCCAATGGTGTCCACCTGCTGGCCGAGAACGACGCCAACTACCCCATCCCGGTGAAGGGCACCGACGGCCAAATGCAATTCTCCAGCCTGCAGACCATCAAGGGCCGCACCTCCATCGTCATGAACCCGCTGCTCAACCCCGCCTTCGGGGCGCTGCAGATCGGCTACTCCAGCGGCTGGTCCAAATACAATTCCGCCCAAATCGCCCTCGACACCCACCAGGGCGCCTGGGACGGCCACCTCTCCTACACCTACTCCTCCTGCGTGGACAACGACTCCGGCAGCTACTTCGTGGACGGCGGCACGGTGTTCTCCAATCCCCTCAACTACAACGCCGACCGCGGCTGGTGCTCCTTCTACCTGCGCAACAGCCTCACCATGAATACCGTCTACCGCCTCCCCTTCTCCGGCAACGGCCTGGTCAGCGGCTGGCAGGTGAGCGGCATCTACAGCTACCACAGCGGCTTCCCGGTGAGCGTGAGCGACGGCTTCGCCCAGGCCTTCAGCGGCGGCGGCGCCAACCGCCCCAACGCCGTGGCCGCCTGCAACCCGGTTGACCCCAATCCCAAGGCGGGCAACGGCGTCTTCTGGCTCAACTCCGCTTGCTTCACCCTGCCGCCGGTGGGCGAGCTGGGCAACGTCGGGCGCAACAGCATCATCGGCCCCGGCTACTCCGATGTGGACTTCGCCCTTTCCAAGACCACCCACGTCCCCAGCATCTCCGAGGCCTTCGCCGTGCAGTTCCGCGCCGAGGCCTACAACATCTTCAACCATGCCAACTTTGCCAACCCCAACGGCGGCCTGTTCGTGCAGCAAACCGTCTCCGGCAACGCCACCGGCGGCGGCTTGCCCAGCCCCATCGCCGGCCAAATCTTCGGCATCGTGGGCAATCCCCGGCAACTCCAGTTCGCTCTGAAGTTCCTGTTCTAGCCTGGTTCGCGCCGGCCGCAGGGGCGCTGCGCTCCTCCGGCCGGTCCCCGTTTCCGGAGGTCGCCGTGCCCATCCCATCCCACCTGCGCCCATCCCGCCTGCGCTTGGCCTCGCTGCTCGCTGCGGCGCTGCTCGCCCTCCCGCTGGCCGCGCAGAACCCCTGCGCCGCCGCCCACGACCTGCGCCTGGTCAACGGCGTCATCCACACCATGGATGCGCACCAGCGCATCGTGCATGAGGTCACCATCCAGGAGGGCCGCTTCGCCTACGTCGGCGCCGCCGCCGGCCACGCCCTCGACCCCTGCACCCGCACCATTGACCTGCACGGCCGCACCGTCGTCCCCGGCCTCATCGACAACCACAACCACATCGTCCTGTTCGGCATGCGCCCCGGCCATGGCATCCGCCTGGAGACCGCCCAGAGCATCCCCCAGGCCATGGCCATCCTCCGCCACCGCGCCCTGCAGGAGCCCGCCGGCGCCTGGGTCACCACCCTCGGCGATTGGACCCCGCATCAGTTCACCGAGAACCGCCTCCCCACCCCCGCCGAGATCGATCACGCCGTCGGCGATCACCCCGTGCTGATTGATCCCGCCGGCGCTCCGGCGGTGGCCAACACCCTCGCCCAGAAGTTCTTCGCCGCCAAGGGCATCCCCATCGGCCCCAACGGCACCATCGCCCCGGGCGCGCCCCTCAACGACGCCCTCAATGCCCTGCGCGCCATCCAGACCTTCGCCAGCGAGCTGCAAAGCCAGCAGTACGCCATGCGCTACGTCGCCCGCTACGGCCTCACCACCAACGTCGACACCGGCGCCTTCCCCCTGCCCGGCACGCCCGACCTGCAGGGCGCCCGCTCCATCCCCGGGCTCGAAAGCCTGAACTCGTGGACCATGTACAACGCCCTCCTGCAACTGCATCGCGAGCACAAGATGCTGGTGCGGGTGCGCATCTATTTCCTGCCCACCGACACCGCCATGAACGTGCCCATGCTGCACACGTTCCTCATCAACAACTTCCCCGGCCTCGGCGACAACATGCTGCGCCTCTCCGGCATCGGCGAGTTTGCCAACTCCTGGTTCGCCAACTGGGCCGCCGGCCAGCACCCCGCCAACTACGAGGCGGCGCTGTTGCAGGTGGCCAAGTACGGCTGGCCCTTCCAGCAGCACAGCCTCTCGCTCGCCGAAGACAAGTTCGCCACCACCACCTTCGAGCAGGTCAACGCCGTCACCCCCATCGCCCCCCTGCGCTGGGCCGTCGCCCACGTCCCCTACATTGACCTTCCCACCCTGGAACGCCTCAAGGCCATCGGCGCCGGCGTCGCCGTCCACGGCTGGAAATATCTCACCGGCCCGGGCGGTCCCATCCCCGCCGGCCCCCCCTACCGCACCGTGCTCGCCAGCGGCATCCACACCGGCGCCGGCTCCGACGCCGCCGCCATCTCCGTCTTCGATCCCTGGCTTATCATCTACTACATGGTCACCGGCAAGGATGCCGCCGGCCAACTCATCAACCCCGGCCAAACCATCACCCGCCAGCAGGCCCTCACCCTCTACACCGCCGACAACGGCTGGTTCTTCCACGAGACCAAGGACTTGGGCACCATCCAAACCGGCAAGTTCGGCGATCTGGTGGTGCTCAACCACGATTACTTCGATCCCGCCCGGGTCTCCGACGCCGGCATCAAGCAGATCCACTCCCTGCTCACCGTGGTCGGCGGCCGCGTCGTCTACAGCGAGATGCCCGGCATCGCCGCCACCACCGCCCAATGATCCCCAAGGAATCCGCCATCATGAAGCCCGCCATGAACCCAGCGCCGCGCCGCTCCCGCCCCGCCGCCTTTGCCACCCTGCTGGCGGCCGCCGCCCTCTTCGCCCTGCCCGCCGCCGCCCAGCAGAGTCCCTGCAGTTGGTCGCGCGACCTCCACTTGGTCAACGGCGTCATCCACACCATGGACCCCAGCCACCCCATCGTCCATGAGGTCGCTATCCAGGATGGCAAGTTCGCCTATGTCGGCCCCCTGGGTGGCCGCCAGCTCAACCCCTGCACCCAAACCATCGATCTGCACGGCCGCACCGTCGTCCCCGGCTTGATGGACGACCACAACCACTTCATCCTGTTCAGCATCCGCGTCGGCAATGACATCCGCCTGGAGACCGCCACCACCATTCCCCAGGCCCTGGCGCTGCTCCAGCACCGCGCCCGCACCGTGCCCGCCGGCGCCTGGGTCTCCACCATCGGCGACTGGCTCCCCCGCCAGTTCCAGGAAAACCGCGACCCCACCCTGGCCGAGCTCGATCGCGCCGTTCCCCACCACCCCGTGCTGATCGTGCCCGCCTTCGGCACCGCCGTGACCAACAGCCTGGGCAAGCAGTTCTTCGCCAGCCACGGCGTCGCCGTCAGCCCCGCCGGCATCATCGCCCCCGGCGATGCCACCAACGCCGCCATCGCCGCCCTGCGCACCATCCAGACCCCCGCCGACCTCGTCCGCGGCACCCGCTACGCCCAGTCCTATATGCTGCGCTACGGCGTCACCACCAGCGTGGATATGGGCTTCTTCGCCCTCCCCGGCAGCCCCGACCTGCAAGACACCCAGGCCATCGCCACCATCGCCAGCGCCAATCCCTGGACCGCCTACAACACCGTCGCTGCCATGGACCGCGACCACACCCTCAAGGAACGCGTTCGCCTCTTCATCATCTCCCAAGACCAGGACGCCAGCCTGCCGGTGCTGCACCAGCGCCTGGACGACACCTTCCCCGATTTCGGCGACAACCGCCTGCGCATCTCCGGCATCGGCGAATTCGCCACCCCTTGGTTCGGCCTCAACTGGCAGCAGGGCCAGCGCCCCCAGAACTTCGTCGCCGCCCTCAAGCTGATCGCCGCCCACGGCTGGACCTACCAGCAGCACACCCTCTCCAACGCCGAGGTCCAGTTCACCGCCGACAGCTATGAGCAGGTCAACGCCGTCACCCCCATCGCCAAACTGCACTGGTCCATCGCCCACGTGCCCACCATCGAGCCCGCCACCCTGGCGGCGATGAAGCGCATCGGCGTCGGCCTCGCCCTGCACGGCTGGCGCTACCTCGGCGGCGCCGGCGGGGGCGGCGGCCAGCCCGCCACCCTGCCCGCCGGCCCCCCCTTCCGCACCGTGCTCGCCAGCGGCATCCACGTCGGCGCCGGCTCCGATGCCGGCGACTTCGCCTCGCTCGATCCCTTCCTCGACCTCTATTACATGATCACCGGCCGCGACGTGACCGGCGCTCTCATCAACAACGGCGAACAGGTGACCCGCGAGCAGGCCATGGAGCTCTACACCACCGACAATAGCTGGTTCTTCCCCGGCGGCGACCAGCTCGGCTCCATCCAGCCCGGCAAGCTGGGCGATCTCGTCGTCCTCAGCGCCGACTACTTCAATCCCGCCCAGGTCAGCGACGCCGGCCTCAAGCAACTGCACTCCGTGCTCACCGTCGTCGGCGGCCGCGTCGTCTACAGCGACATTCCCGGCACAACGCCGGTCTCGGGTCACTGACATGCGAACACGGCTTGGTTTCGTCCTCCTCGCCACGGCCGCCACGGCCGCCATAGTCGCGGCTCTTCCCGCCAACGCGCAGCAGGGCCCATGTCGTTCGTCGCGCGATTTGCGCCTGGTCAACGGCGACATCCACACCATGGACGCCCGCCACCCCATCGTCCACGAGGTCACCATCCAAGAGGGGAGCTTCGCCTACGTCGGCCCCCTCGGCGACCACAAGCTCAACCCCTGCACCCAGACCATAGACCTGCACGGCCGCACCGTCGTGCCCGGCCTGATTGACGACCACAACCACTTCATCCTGTTCAGCATCCGTCCCGGCCACGACATCCGCCTGGAGACGGCGACCACCATCCCGCAGGCGATGGCGCTGCTCGCCCACCGCGCCCACACCCTGCCCCCGGGCGCCTGGGTCTCGACCATCGGCGATTGGCGCCCGCGCCAGTTCCAGGAAGACCGCGACCCCACCCTCGCCGAGCTCGACCGCGCTGTTCCCCACCACCCCGTCCTGATCGTGCCCGCCTCCGGGCCCTCCATCACCAACTCCCTGGGCAAGCGTTTCTTCCAGGCCCAGGGCATCGCCGTCAGCCCCGCCGGCGTCATCGCCGCCAACCGGCCCACCTACGCCGCCATTGACGCCCTGCGCCACCTCCAGACCTTTGGCGATGTCCTCCAGGGCACCAAGTACGCCCAGTCCTACATGCTGCGCTACGGCGTCACCACCAGCGTGGACATGGGCTTTTTCGCCCTCCCCGGCAGCCCCGGCCTGCAGGACGACCAGGCCACCGCCAGCATCGCCAGCGCCAATCCCTGGACCGCCTACAACGCCGTTCTCGCCCTCGACCGCCAGCACGCCCTGGACGAGCGCGTCCGCCTGTTTATCATCACCGAAGACCAGACCTTCAACCTGCCCATGCTGCGGGCGATGATGAACAACCTCTCCCCCGACTTCGGCGACAACATGCTGCGCGTCTCCGGCATCGGCGAGTTCTCCACCCCCTGGTTCGGCCTCAACTGGCAGAACGGCCAGCGCCCCGCCACCTTCGAGGCCGCCCTCGAACTCATCGCCCGGCACGGCTGGACCTACCAGCAGCACACCGGCTCCGGCATCGAGGTGCAGTACACGGCGGATATGTACCAGCGCGTCAACGCCGCCATCCCCATCGCCAAGCTCCACTGGTCCATCGCCCACGTGCCCACCATCACCCCCGGCACCATCCAGGCGATGAAAAAGATCAACGTCGGCCTGGCCCTGCATGCCGGCCGCTATCTCGGCGGCGGCCGCGGCCCCCAGGGTCCGGGCGCGCCCCCCGCCGGCCCCCTCTTCCGCACCGTGCTCGCCAGCGGCGTCCACACCGGCGGCGGCTCCGACGCCGGCGACTTCGCCGTGCTCGATCCCTTCCTCGACCTGTACTATATGGTCACCGGCCGGGACGTCACCGGCGCCCTCATCAACCGCGGCGAACAGGTCACCCGCGAGCAGGCCATGGAGCTTTACACTACCGACAATAGCTGGTTCTTCCCCGGCGGCGACCAGCTCGGCTCCATCCAGCCCGGCAAGCGCGCCGACCTCGCCGTCCTCAGCGCCGACTACTTCGATCCCGCCCAGGTCAGCGACGCCGGCCTCAAGCAACTGCATGCGGTACTCACCGTGGTCGGCGGCCGCATCGTCTACCAGGAAGCCTCGCACTAATGCACCACGTCCTCCCTGCCAGTCAGATCCAGCCCCAACCCGCCTACGCCGGCCACAGCCACGGCTTCGCCCGTGCCTCCCTGGTGGACCGCGCCGCCGGCTCCGTCCACATGGGCCTCGGCCTCTGCCAGCTCGATCCCGGCGGCTCCCTCGACTCCCACCTGCATTCCTTCGAGGAGAGCTTCTACGTGCTCGAGGGCGAGCCCACCCTGCTCATGGAGGGCCGCAGCTACACCCTCCTTCCCGGCGCCTGCGGCTTCGTCCCCGTGGGCGTGCCCCACGCCTGGCGCGGCGCCGCCCGCGCCCGCGCCCGCTGGATTGACATGCTCTCCCCCCAGCCCCGCGAGCCCGGCCACCCCGACGACACCTTCTTCCTCGGCCCCCCCGCCGGCCTCGAGCCCCAGCCCCTCGACATCCGCGACCCCCGCTTCTGGAACGTCTTCCGCATGGTGGACTCCGACATCCAGGTGGAAAAGCTCCGCGTCGGCGCCGCCCTGGACGCCCCCACCGTCTCCGCCAGCATGGCCACCGCCCTGCTCGTCTACAGCGGCATCGCCGTCAAAATGCTGGTGGACCAGCGCCTCGGCTGCAACCTCTCCTCCATGTTCATGGTCGAGTACCAGCCCGGCGGCGCCGCCCACCTCCACGACCACCCGCTCGAGGAGTCCTACTACATCCTCGAGGGCGAGGTCGAGGCCATCGGCGACGGCAAAAGCTACCTGCTGCGCGCCGGCGACCTGTTCTGGACCGGCGTGGGCTGCATCCACGCCTTTTACAACCGCACCGCCGGCACCGTGCGCTGGCTCGAAACCCAGTCCCCCCAGCCCCCGGCGCGCTACTCCTACCGCTTCAACCGCGACTGGGACTACCTCAAAGAGAAGCTGGCCAAGTCCTAAACCGGAAAGGAACCCCATGGCGGAACAGCGCAGTGCATTGGTGGTCGGCGGCACCTCCGGCCTCGGCGGCGAGGTCGCCCAGGCGCTGGCCGCGCGCGGCGAGCGCGTCGTGGTCACCGGGCGCGATGGCGCCCGCGCCCAGTCCGCAGCCGCCGCCTTCGGCGCCCGCGGCCTCGCCCTCGATCTCACCCGGCCCGAAACCATCGCCGCCAGCCTCGCCCCGCTCGAGCGGGTGGACCACCTCGTCATCGCCGCCATCCAGCGCGACGACAATACCGTCCGCGGCTATGACATCGCCCGCGCCACCCAGCTCGCCGTGCTCAAGCTGGTGGGCTACACCGAGGTCATCCACGCCCTCGGCCCCCGCCTCGCCCCCGACGCCGCCATCGTCCTCTTCGGCGGCCTCGCCAAGGAGCGCCCCTACCCCGGCTCCACCACCGTCACCACGGTCAACGGTGCCGTCAGCAGCATGATCCGCACCCTCGCCGCCGAGCTCGCCCCCATCCGCGTCAATGCCATCCACCCCGGCATCGTCGGCGACAGCCCCGCCTGGAAGGGCAAGCCCCCCGAGGTGCTCGAGCGCGTCCGCGTCCGCACCCCCACCGGCCGCCTCCCCGCCATGGCCGACATCACCGGCGCTGTCCTCTTCTTGCTCGATAACCGCTCCGTCAACGGCGTCAACCTCAACCTCGACGGCGGCTGGCTCCTGCTCTAAGGCTGCCCGCCGCGCCATCCCGCCCCCAGCCCCCCTGGCCACTGTGGCCAATTGGTGGCTCGGTGCCAGCCCCTTCCCGCCACCGTGGCACGCGCGGCCCCCTTCCGGCCACGGTGGCACAGCCACTCTTGGCTGTGCATGCGCCGCGCCATCCCGCCCCTTTTCCGGCGCCCAATCGTAAGCGTCAAAGCAACCCACGGGTCCGGGTGGCGGGGAGCGCTTTGAGGGCGAGGTTTAGGAGCGCGCGGCCTGCCAGTTGGCGGGCGTGAGTTGGGCGAGCGCGGCCAGGGGCCGCGCGGCGAGGCCGGGCAGCACCTC
>DATKSZ010000143.1:0-18444 GCA_035531375.1 Terriglobales bacterium
CTAGGCTCCGATGACTTGCGCCACCAGCACCCGCTCCCAGCCCTGCAGGTCGCGGCGGGTCTCGACCTCGCCCCAGCCCGCGCCCAGCAGCTCCCGCACCGCCGCCGCCGACTCGTAGCCGAGCTCCAGCACCAGCCAGCCGCCGGGGCGCAGCGCCGCCTGCGCCTGCGGAATGAGCCGGGCGTAAATCTCGGTGCCGAGCGGGCCGGCGACTAGCGCGGCGCGCGGCTCGTGCTCGCGCACCTCGGGCTGCAGCGTGGCCAGCTCCGCCTCCGCCACGTAGGGCGGGTTGGAGACGATCAGGTCAAAGGGGCCGGCCAACCCGGCCAGCAGGTCGGTCTCGACGAACGCTACGCGGGCGCCCAGCGCCGCGGCGTTGGCGCGCGCCACTGCCAGGGCCGCGGACGATCGGTCGGTGGCGACCACTTCCGCCTGCGGGCGCTCCAGCGCCAGCGTCACGGCGATGCAGCCGGAACCGGTGCCGACATCCACGATGCGCGCCGGCGCGTCCGGGGGCAGCCGCTCCAGCGCCGCCTCCACCACCAGCTCGGTCTCCGGGCGGGGAATCAGCACCGCCGGGCTGACCTGGAAGCGTCGCCCGTAGAACTCCTGCTCGCCGGTCAGGTATTGCAGCGGCGCCCCGGCGGCGCGGCGGGCGATGAGCCGCTCCCACGCCGCCTGCTCCTCGGCCGGCAGCTCGGCCTCGGAGTGGGCGTACAAATAGGCGCGGTCGCGCCCCAGGCGGTGCGCCAGCAGCACCGCGGCGGTGAGCCGCGGCTCCGCCACCCCGGCGCGCTCAAGCGCCGCGGCGGCCTGGACCAGAAGCTGGCGCAGCGTCGGCATGGTGCATCAGGCGGGCCAGGCTGGCCTCGTAGGGCGGCCGGGCCACGCCCGCCTCGGTGATGATGGCGGTGACGTAGCGGTGCGGGGTCACGTCGAAGGCGGGATGGGCGACCGGCACTCCTTCGGGTGTGATGCGCACCCCCTGCAGGTGGGTCACCTCGGCGGCGCTGCGCTGCTCGATCGGGATGGCCTCGCCCGAAGCCAGGCTGAGGTCGAGCGTCGAGCGCGGCGCGGCCACATAGAAAGGGACGCCGTTCTCCTTGGCCAGCACCGCGACGCCATAGGTGCCGATCTTGTTGGCCACGTCCCCGTTGGCGGCGATCCGATCGGCGCCCACGATCACGGCGGCGAAGTTGCCGGTGCGCAGAAAATGCCCGGCCATGTTGTCGGTGATCACCGTGACCGGGATCTGGTCCTGCTGCAGCTCCCAGGCGGTGAGCCGCGCGCCCTGCAGGTAGGGGCGGGTCTCGTCGGCGAAGACCTCGATCTGCTTGCCGGCCTCGACCGCCGCGCGGATGACGCCCAGCGCGGTGCCATAGCCGGCCGTGGCCAGCGCCCCGGCGTTGCAGTGGGTCAGCACCCGCCCCGCCGCCGGCAGCAGCGCCGCCCCGTGCCGCCCCATCGCCCGGTTGATGGCGATGTCGTCGTCGTAGATGCGGCGCGCCTCGGCCTCCAGCGCCTGTTTCACCCCGGCCACCGTGCCCCCGGCGTGGGCGGCGAAGCAGGCGCGCATGCGCTCGATCGCCCAAAACAGGTTGACCGCGGTGGGGCGGGTCGCGCCCAACTCCGCGCTGATGGCCTCGAACTCCGGCGCCAGCTCGGCCATCGTCCGCGCCGCCGAGCGCTTCACCCCCAGCGCCACCCCCAGCGCCGCCGCCACCCCGATCGCCGGCGCCCCGCGCACCACCATCTCGCGGATCCCGGTGGCCACCTCGTGGTGGTCGCGGCACAGGCGGTATTCCACCCTGCCCGGCAGCGCCGACTGGTCCAGCAGCCGCACCCCGGCCTCGGTCCATTCCAGCGTCGGGATCATGTTTGCGAGGCCTCGGCGATGGCGTTGCCGCCGCGCAGCAGTTCCTTGTGCGCCGCCCGCACCTCCTGCGCGCCAAACAACGCCTGGAAGGGGCAGTTGCGCCCGCGGTGGGCGCGCCAGAGCTGGTTCAAGTGGTTGCGCCCGCCCGCCTCTTCGCGCTCCACCAGGCAGCGCACCGCCACGATCTCCAGCTCGGCTTCCCAGGCGGCCTCGATGGCCTGGATGGTCGAGGCCGCCGTGGTGCAGACGTCGTCGACGATCGCCACCGGCATGCCCTTGTGCACCGTGCCCTCGATGCGCTTGCCGGCGCCGTGCGCCTTCTCCGCCTTGCGCACCAAAAAGCCGCTCATCGGCGTCGCGGTGCGGGCGCTCTCGATCATCACCCCCACCACGATGGGGTCGGCGCCCAGCGTCAGCCCGCCCACCGCCTGCGGCCGCGGCTCCACCTGCCGCAGGTCGTCGAACATCAGCCGCGCCGTGAGCAACCCGCCCAGCGGCGAGAGCGTGGTGGTGCGGCAGTCCACATAGTAGTCGCTGGTGCCGCCGCTGGAGAGGCGGAACTCGCCCAAGCGAAACGAATCGCGCGCCAGCAGGTCGAGGAGTTGAAGACGGTCGTCCATTTCAATGGCCTGGGGGAAAGTGGTGGAAGCCCTGGGTGGCGACGAACTGCGCCGCAAACAACGATCCATTGTACGCGCAATGAAACAGCCAACTGGCCATCAGCGAGCCGGTGGCGGCGCGCACCGCGGTCAGTGCCACGCCCACCAGCACCAGGATGAGCACCGCCGCCCAGGCCCAGCCGAGCTGGGAGGCGTGCAGCAGGCCAAACAGCAGGCCGGTAACCGAGATCGCCAGCAGTTCCGGCCGCCGCCACCCCGCCATGCGGTTCACGCCCCAGCCCGCCGCGGCCAGCGGCAATCCCGGCAGCGCCAGCGCCATCAGGCAGGCCCCGACCGCCAGCGTCCCGCCCACTTCGCCCACGCGGCCCACGGGCAGCGCCAGGATGTGGATCCGCAGCAGCCAGTAGGCGATGCCGACCAGGCCCAGCACCCCCAGCAGCCGCACCAGCGGCCGCCACGCCCGCAGCTCCCCGCTGGCCACGCCCTCCTGGAAGGTCGAGCGCAGGGTGGGGTAGATCAGGCCGCGAAAGATGAACTCCTCGAAGAACGGGGCGATGGCGACGCCATAGATGGCCAGCAGCCAAGCCGTGCGCGGGGTGAAGAGCTGGTCCATGGGCAGCTCCGAGGGCATGGGCAGCAGGTGCCCCAGCAGCTGCACCGCGACCATGGTCGCCGTTCCCCCCAGCAGCACCGCCGCCACCTGCCCCGGGCGCAGCCCGCGCCAATGGATGGCCCGCCAGAAGCGCACCGCGTGCAGGTCGGAGATCCAGAGCCAGGCAAAGGCAAACCCGGCGGCGAAGCCTCCGGTTTGGCCCAGCAGCGTGATCGCCACCAGCGACAGCTCCGTGCCCAGCGCCACCCGCCAGCTCGACCAGTGCGCCGCCAGCGCCAACCCCGCCACCGCCACGAAGGTGAAGAAGACGATCGCCAGCAGCGAGAACAGGATGATGACCACCACCTCGAGCCCGCTCCAGGCGGGCTCGCGCGCCGGGGCGGCCGCCGGGGGCGTCAAATCCTCCGGCGGAGGCCAGGGCTGGTAGGGAGCGGGAAACTCGGCGTCCAAGCTTTCAGTATAAGCGGGCGGCGCGGCCGGGCTGAGAGGCAATTCAGCCTGGGCGTAGCCCCCGCAGCGGCGCTGGATGGGCGCCTAGGCCGCCGCGCCCGCCGCCTGGTAGCGGGCGATGATCTCGTCGAAGATGCGGGCCAGGTCGTAGCCCGGCCGCCACTGCGGAAAATGCGCCCGCAGCTTGCCCAGATCGGTGATGTAGCAGATGTGGTCGCCCCGCCGCGGCGGCTCGTGGTAGTGGTGGCGCAGGCGCAGGCCGCGCGATTCCAGCGCGGCTATGGTCTCCACGATGGAGAGACTGTTGGCCCGCCCGCCTCCCAGGTTGTAGACTTCGCCCGCGCGCGGCGCCCCGTAGAAGTGCAGAAACAGCTCGGCCACGTCGGCGGCGTGGAGCTGATCGCGCACCTGCTTGCCCTGGTAGCCGTAGATGGCGTAGGGCTCGCCCCGCACCGCGCAGCGCACGATGTAGTTCAAATAGCCATGCAGCTCCACCCCCGCCTGCTGCGGGCCGGTGAGGCAGCCGCCGCGAAAAATGCCCACTGGCATGCCAAAGTAGCGGCCGTACTCCTGGCACACCAGGTCGGCCGCCAGCTTGGAGGCGCCAAACAGCGAGTGCAGGCACTGGTCCACCGCCATGGTCTCGTCAATGCCGTCGCGGCCGTCGGCATAGTCCCAGCGGCTGGGCCGTTCGGCCAGGGGCAGCGCGTTGGGGCGGTCGCCATAGACCTTGTTGGTGCTGGTGAAGCAGAACGGCGCCTCCGGCGCGTGCGCCCGCGCCGCCACCAGCAGGTTGACCGTGGCACCGGCGTTGACGTCGAAGTCCTCCAACGGCAGCGCGGCGGCGCGGTCGTGGGAGGGCTGGGCGGCGGTGTGGATGATGAACTGCGGCCGCAGCCGGCGCAGCAGGGCGTTCACCCCGGCCCGGTCGCGCAGGTCGAGCGCGACGTGCTGGTAGCGCGGCCACGCTGCGCTGAGGGCACGTACCACCGGGGCGGTGCTGCCGCCGGGCCCAAAGAACCAGGCGCGCAGGTCGTTGTCCACCCCGGTGACCGCCCAGCCCTGGGCGCACAGCCGGGCCACGCACTGCGAGCCGATCAGGCCCCCCGAGCCCGTCACCAAGGCCGTTTTCACCTGCACTTGGAGAGCCGCCTGGCCGCCCAGGATGCCCGCCCGCCGCGCCGGCTACCGCGCCAAGCGCCGCAGCGCTCCCAACAACGCCACAAACAAAGCCGCTCCCGCCACCGACCAGACCACCGGGAAACTGGTGCCGCCGAGGTTGAGGCTGAACAGGGTGGGCAGCGACAGGGCCTGCGCCAGCCACAGTCCCAGAATGGCGCCCACCAGGCCCAGCGCCACCGAGCTGAAGAATCCGGCGTCGGAATAGCCGCCGAGGCTGGAGCCCACCGCGCCGCATCCCCCGGCGATCAAGACAAACACCACCACCGTCGTCAGGCTCATAGGGCACACTCCTCGCCACTACGAGTTTCGGAGCATCTCGGGGGCCAACCCACAACTGACTGGATTTTCAGAGACTTGGAAAAAATGCCGCCCCCGCGCTCAGGTAAAAAGTGCCGATTTGAGCGCTTGGCCGGTCAAACTGGCGGGTTCGGCGGCCACCTGTTCGGGGGTGCCCTCGACCACCAGGCGGCCGCCGGCGGCGCCCCCCTCCGGCCCCAGGTCAATCACCCAGTCGGCGGTCTTGATGACGTCGAGGTTGTGCTCGATGATGAGCACGGTGTTGCCCAAATCCACCAGCGCCTGCAGCACCCGCAGCAGGTGCTTGACGTCCTCGAAGTGCAGCCCGGTGGTGGGCTCGTCCAGCAGGTAGAGGGTCTTGCCGGTCTGGCGGCGGCTGAGCTCCCGCGCCAGCTTGATGCGCTGCGCCTCGCCGCCGGAGAGCGTGGTGGCGCTCTGCCCCAGGTGCAGGTAGCCGAGGCCGACCTCGCTCAGGGTGTCGAGCTTGCGGCGCACCGCGGGCACGTTCTCGAACAGCTCGCGCGCCTCTTCCACCGAGGCCTCGAGCACGTCGGCGATGGAGCGGCCCTTGAACTGCACCGCCAGCGTCTCCTGGTTGTAGCGGCGGCCGCGGCAGACGTCGCAGTGGACGTAGACGTCGGGCAGGAAGTTCATGGCGATGCGGCGCTGGCCGTCGCCCTGGCAGGCCTCGCAGCGCCCGCCGCGCACGTTGAAGCTGAAGCGCCCGGTGGCGTAGCCCCGCGCCCGCGCCTCCGGCAATTGCGCGAACAGGTCGCGGATGGGGGTGAACAGCCCGGTGTAGGTGGCCGGGTTGGAGCGGGGCGTGCGCCCGATGGGGTCCTGGTCGATGCGGATGACCTTGTCGAAGCTGTCCACCCCCTCCAGGCGCTCGTGCTCGGCCGGCTTCTGCAGCGAGCGGTAGTAGCGCGCCGCCAGCGCGGGATAGAGGATGTCGTTGACCAGCGTGCTTTTGCCCGCGCCCGAGACGCCGGTGAGCACCGTCAGCAGGCCGGCGGGGAGAAACACATCGATGTTGCGCAGGTTGTGGGCGCGGGCGCCGACGATGGTGAGCCCCCGCCCGGGCCGCGGCGCCCGCCGCACCGCCGGCACCGCGACCATCGCCCGGCCGGCCAGGTAGGCCCCGGTGAGCGAGCCCGGGGTGGCCGCCACCTGCGCCGGCGTGCCCTGCGCCACCAGCTCGCCGCCGTAGCGCCCCGCCCCCGGCCCCAGGTCGAGCACATGGTCGGCGCGTTCGATGGTCTCGCGGTCGTGCTCCACCACCAGCACGGTGTTGCCCAGATCGCGCAGCCGCAGCAGCGACTGCAGCAGCCGTCCGTTGTCGCGCGGGTGCAGGCCGATCGAGGGCTCGTCCAGCACGTAGAGCACGCCCCGCAGGCGCGAGCCGATCTGGCTGGCCAAGCGGATGCGCTGCGCCTCCCCGCCCGACAGCGTCGCCGCCGGCCGCTCCAGGCTCAGATACCCCAGCCCCACCTCCAGCAGAAAGCCCAGCCGCTCGCGCACCTCGCCCACCAGCCGGCCGGCGATCAGGCGGTGGCGGGGATGGCGCTCGATCTCCTCCGCCATGGCCGCCATCGCCTCGGCCGCCGCGGAGATGGCCAGGGCGGTGAACTCGGCGATCGAGCGCCCGCCCACCTTCACCGCCAGGCTCTCGGGCCGCAGGCGCTGGCCGTGGCAGGCGGCGCAGGGCTCGGGCGAGGTGAAGCCCAATAGCCAGTCGCGCGCCAAGTCGAAGCTGGCGTCCTCCAGCATCCCGCGCAAGTGCCCCACCACGCCGGCAAACTCCCCGGCGCCGTAGAGCAGCTCCTGCTTGTGCCGGGCGGTGAGCTCGGCGAAGGGCTTGCGCAGCGGAATCTTGCGGCTCTGGGCGAAGGCCTCGATTTGCCGCTGCCATGGCCGCGAGCTCGAGCCCGGCCCCAGCCCGCCCTCGAGCAGCGGCTTGTTGGGCTCGGCGATGAACTTGGCCGGGTCGAACTCGTAGCGGTAGCCCAGGCCCTCGCAGGTCTCGCAGGCGCCGTAGCGGCTGTTGAAGCTGAAGGACCGCGGCTCCAGTTGCGCCAGTCCCACGCCGCAGTCCGGGCAGGCCAGCTTCTCGGAAAACAGCCGCTCCTCGCCCCGGTCCCCGTCCTTGAGCCGCGACACCACCACCAAGCCGTCGGCCAGCTTGAGCGCGGTGGCGATCGAGTTCTCCAGGCGGGTGGCGATGCCGGGGCGGACGAACAGGCGGTCCACCACGGCCTCGATGGTGTGCGCCTTGCGCTTGTCCAGCCGCTCGGCGCCCAGGGGCGAGTCCTCCAGGTGGCGCATGGCGCCGTCGATCCGCACCCGCGAGAAGCCCTGCCGCGGCAGCGCCTCCAGCTCGGCCTTGAACTCCCCCTTGCGCCCCCGCACCAAGGGCGCCAGCACCATGATGCGCGGCGCCTCGCCGCCCCCGCCCCAGCCCATCACCGTCTGCACGATCTGCTCCGCCGACTGGCGCACGATGGGCTGGCCGCAGCGCGGGCAGTGCGGCGCCCCGATGGAAGACCACAGCAGCCGCAGGTAGTCGTAGATCTCGGTGATGGTGCCCACGGTCGAGCGCGGGCTGCGGCTGGTGGTCTTTTGCTCGATGGCGATGGCCGGGCTGAGGCCGTCGATCGCGTCCACGTCCGGCCGCTCCATCTGGTCGAGGAACTGGCGGGCGTAGGCCGACAGCGTCTCCACGTAGCGCCGCTGCCCCTCGGCGTAGAGGGTGTCAAACGCCAGGCTGCTCTTGCCCGAGCCGCTCAGCCCGGTGATCACCGTGAACGACTGGCGCGGGATCTCGGCCGAGAGGTTCTTCAGATTGTGCTGGCGCGCGCCCGTGATGGTGATGCGGTCGGTGGGCATAAAGGCCAAACTGCTATTTTACCAAGCGGCGCAAGGCGCTACCATGCAAGCATGCGCATCGCGATGGCCGGCGGCGCCGGCTTCCTGGGCTCCCACTTCTGCGACCGCCTCCTGGCCGAGGGCCACGAGGTGGTCTGCCTCGACAACCTGGTCACCGGCAGCCGCGCCAATATCGAGCACCTCGCCGGCCAGGCGCGCTTCCACTTCGAGCTGCAGGACGTCTGCGAGCCCTTCACCGTGCCCGGGCCGGTGGACGTGGTCTGCAACTTCGCCTCCCCGGCCAGCCCGGTGGACTTCGCCCGCCTGAGCCTCGACATTATGCGCGTCGGCAGCGTCGGCACCTGGAACTGCCTGGAACTGGCGCGGGCCAAGGGCGCCGGCTTTCTCATCACCTGCACCTCGGAGGCCTATGGCGACCCGCTGGTGCACCCGCAGCGCGAGGACTACTGGGGCAACGTCAACCCGGTCGGTCCGCGCTCCTGCTACGACGAGAGCAAGCGCTTCGCCGAGGCGCTGACCATGGCCTACCACCGCAAGTATGGCCTGGCCACGCGCATCGCGCGCATCTTCAACACCTACGGGCCGCGCATGCGGCTCGACGACGGCCGCGTGGTGCCGGCGCTGATCGCGCAGGCGCTCCAGGGCGAGCCGCTGACCGTGTTTGGCGATGGCTCGCAGACCCGCAGCTTCTGCTACGTGGACGACCAGGTCGAGGGCCTGCGCCGGCTGATGGACTGCCCCGACCCCTATCCGGTGAACATCGGCAACCCGCAGGAGACCAGCATCCTCGAGTTTGCCCGCGTGGTGGCGGCGCTCGCCGGCGTGCCCGGGCGGCTCGAGTTCCGGCCCCTGCCGCAGGACGACCCCAGGCGCCGCTGCCCCGATATCGCCCGCGCCCGCCAGCTTCTGGGCTGGGAGCCGCGCATCGGGCTGGAGGAGGGGCTGCGCCGCACCCTGCAGTCGTTCGCCCCGCGGCTGGCGTGACCCCGCCCCGGGGGCGGTCCGGCCCGGCGGACGGGGGGGGGCGGCCCGCGTCCTATCCCGGCGTGACCATCTGAAACCTTTTGGCGGGCGGATTCGTCTATACTGGGTTTCCGGAGGAGACGCGGCGTGCTCGAAGTCTGCCATCTGAGCAAGGACTACGGTCCATTCCACGCGGTCAAGGACATCAGCTTCACCGCCAACCCGGGCGAGGTGGTGGGCTTCCTGGGCCCCAACGGGGCGGGCAAGACCACCACCATGCGCCTGATCACCGGCTACCTGCCGCCCAGCGCGGGCGAGGTGAAGGTGGACGGCCTGACGGTGCGCACCAACGCGCTCGAGGCCAAGCGCCGCATCGGCTACCTGCCCGAGCTGCCGCCCATCTACCCCGAGCTGACGGTCAACGAGTACCTGCACTTCGTGGGCCGGCTGCGGCGGCTGCCCGCGCGCCAGCGCCAGCAGGCGGTGGAGCGGGCCTGCCAGCGCACCGCCCTCAGCGACGTGCGCCACCGCGTGCTCGGCCACCTCTCCAAGGGCTACCGCCAGCGGGTGGGCATCGCCCAGGCCATCCTGCACGACCCGCCGCTGCTCATCCTGGACGAGCCCACCGCCGGGCTCGATCCCCGCCAGATCCTCGAGACCCGGCAACTGATCCGCGAGCTGGCCGGCAACCACACCATCATCCTCAGCACCCACATCCTGTCGGAGGTGGCCACCACCTGCCAGCGCGTGGTCATCATCAACAAGGGCGAGCTGGTGGCGGTGGACACCCCCGACAACCTCACCCACCGGCTGAAGCGCACCGAGACCCTGCTGCTGCAGGTGCGCGGCCCGGAGGCGCTGGTCACGCCCACGCTGGAGCGCATGGACGGCGTGCTCCAGGTCGCCTTCCAGCAGGCGCAGCAGGGGGTGGGCGCCTGGCAGGTCGAGGCCCGGGAGCCGGCGGTGCGCGAGGCCATCGCCCGCCGCATGGTCGAAAACGGCTGGGGCCTGCAGGAGATGCGGCCGCTGGAGCTGAGCCTGGAAGAGATCTTCCTCTCCCTCACCGCCAACCAGGAACAGCCCCCGGCGCCGCTGGCGCTGCCGCCGGGGCAAAACGACACCGGAGCGATCGCATGAGCGGAATGTTTGCGGTAATGCGCAAGGAGTGGAAGACTTATTTCATCACCCCCGCCGCCTACGTGGTGATGGCGCTGTTCGCGCTGGTCAGCGCCTTCTTTTTCTACAGCATGCTGGCGGTGTTCGTGGTGCAGAGCCTGGGGGGCGAGTTCGGCGGCGGCGGCAACCTCAACGTCAACGCCCAGGTGCTGCAGCCGCTCACCTTCGACATCGGCATCACCCTGCTGTTCCTGCTGCCCATGATCACCATGCGGCTCTACGCCGAGGAGATGCGGGGCGGCACCATGGAATTGCTCAAAACCTCGCCCATCCGCCGCATGGACATCATCTTGGGCAAGTTCTTCGCCGCCTTCGGCTTGCTGCTGGTGCTGCTGTTCATCGCCGCCCTCTACGTCGCCGTGGTGGCGCACTACGGCCAGCCCGACCTGCGCTCGGCCGCCGCCAGCTTCCTGGGGCTGGCCCTGTTGGGCGGCGCCTTCCTCTCCATCGGCCTGCTCATCTCCAGCTTCACCAAAAACCAGATCGTCGCCGGGGTCATCACCTTCGTGCTCTTTCTGCTGCTCTGGGTCTCCGATTGGGTCACCGCCTACGGCAACGGAGCCATCGCCCACGTGATCTCCTACCTGTCGGTCACCGCCCATCTGCAGAACTTCACCCAGGGCATCATTGACCTCAAGGACGTGGTCTTCTACCTCAGCCTGATCGTCGCCGGCCTGTTCCTCACCGCCCGGCGCATGGAGCTGGCCGAATAGTTCAGGAACCGCCATGAAGGGAAAAGATCCCGATACCCCGGGCGTGAAGCCCAACACCCTGGTGCAGCGCGGCTCGCTGGTGGTCTACCTGCTGGTGGTGGTGGCGGTGCTGGTGGCCGTCAACGTGGTCGCCTCCCGCCACGACAAGAGCTGGGACCTGACCAAGAACCATCTCAACAGCCTCAGCCCGGAGTCGGTCACGGTGGTGCGGCAGTTGCACCGGCCCCTGCACTTGATCTACTTCGACCGCAGCGCCAACTTCGCCTCCGCGCAGATGTTCTTCGGCCGCTACCAGCGCCAATCCAACCAAGTCGAGGTGCAGTACATCGACCCCGACCGCCATCCCGACCAGGCCAAGCTCTACAAGATCACCAGCTACGGCTCCACCGTGGTCAAGAGCGGCGACCACCAGGAGATCGTCGCCGACCTGGCCGAGCAGGACATGACCAACGCCATCGTGCGCGTGCTCAAGGGCTCCAAGAAGACGGTCTATTTTGCCGAGGGCGACGGCGAGCGCGATCCCGACGACCCCGGGCGCGACGGCTACAGTTCGATCAAGGCGGCGCTGGAGGCGGAAAACTTCACGGTCAAGAAGCTGGTGCTGGCGCAGACCCCGGCCGTGCCCAGCGACTGTGCCGTGCTGGTGGTGGCGGGGCCCACCCACCCCATGCTGCCGCCCGAAGTGGACGCCATCCAGCAGTACATCAACGGCGGCGGCCACGCCCTGTTCCTGCTCAACGTCGAGGCCACCGGCCCGCTGGTGGACTACCTGGAGACCGGGCTCAACGTCAAGCTCACCCCCGACGTCGTGGTGGACGCCAGCGGCATCGGACGGCTGTTTGGCGCCAGCCAGCTCATGCCCATCGTTGCCCAGTACGACCAGCACCCCATCACCGCGCAAATGCACGACACCGCGACCCTGTTCCCCTACGCGCGCACGGTCGAGCCCGGTTCCTTCCCCGCTGCCAAGGCGGTGGTCAGCCCACTGCTGGAGACCACTCCGCAGAGCTATGCCGCCACCGATTTCGCCAACAACAACGTGCGCGTGGATCCGGCCAAGGACCAGCATGGCCCCCTCACCCTGGGCGTCGCCGGCACGCTGGCGACGGTGGCCGGCGCCGGCCTGCAGAACGTGGGCGACAGCACCGAGGCGCGCTTTGTCGTTTACGGCAGCCCCGACTTCGTCTCCAACTCGATACTCTCCTTCCAGGGCAACCAGGATCTATTCCTCAACACCATGGACTGGCTGGCGGCCCAGCAAAACTTTATCTCCATCCGCCCGCAGACGCCCACCAACGCGCCCGTCAACCTCTCGGCCATGCAGATGCGCTACATCCTCCTCACCTTCCTGGTGGGGCTGCCGCTGGCGGTGGTGATCATCGGCTGCGGAGTGTGGTGGCGCAGGAGGACGCTGTGAAAACCTGGCTTCGCTTGTTGATCGCGGTGGCGCTGTTGGCGGCGGTGATCGGGGTGTTGTACTGGCCGAAGAAGCCCGCGCCGGCAGCGGCGGCGCCCTTGGTGGCGGTGGACGCCAGCCAAGTGCAGCGCATCGCCGTCACCCGCCCCGGCCACCCCGACACCGTGCTCACCCGGTCCGGCGCCAACTGGAACCTGGATCAGCCCTACGCCTACCCCGCCGACGGGCCCACCGTGGCCAGCCTGTTGGACGCGCTGGGCGGCATCACCGGCGCCAAGGAGGTCGGCGCCACCAACAACCCGGCCGCCTTTGGCTTGGACAAGCCCAGCACGGTCGAGCTCGGCCTTGCCAACGGCAAGGCGCTGGACTTTGAGTTCGGCGCCGACACCCCCACCGGGGGCAACAGCTACCTGCGGCTGGGCGGCGCCGGCGCCATCCAGATCGTCCCCAGCGATGTCAAGCAGAGCGCCCTCAAGTCCGCCTTCCTGCTGCAAGACAAGACCGTCCTGCACTTTCCCAGTGGCCAGCTGACCGCGCTCGATGTCACCGACCACGGCAAAACGCTGCACCTGGATTGCGTCAAGGGCGCCTGGCCCAAGGCCCAGCAGGCCAACGTGCAGTCGCTGCTCGATGCCCTGCAGGACGGCCAGATGGCCACCATGCCCGATCCCGACGGCAAGGACGCCGCCGCCGACGGCCTCGGCCATCCCCCCATCACCCTGCGGCTCACCTGGAACGGCGGCTCGGCCGAACTCGACCTGGGCAACAAAAACGGCTCGGACGAGTACTACGCCCGCAGCAATTCCAGCCCGGCGATCTTCACCCTGAGCGACTACCTGGTCACCGATATCACCAACCTGACCGCGCCGCCCAAGCCGCTCAGCGTCAGCAAGTAGCCGCGCTCAGGCGCGGCGCAGGCGCAGGATGGCGGCCGGCATCGCCGCCGGGTCGAGGCGCAGGTAGTGGTCGCGGCCGCGCCAGAGGCCGCGCGGCTCGCCCAACAGGTCGTCCACGCTGAAGGCCTCGCCCAGGCCGAGTTCGTCGCCGGGAATCTCGATCGGCCCCTCCTGCACCTGGTGGGGATCGAGGTTGACCGCCACCACCAGCAGGTCTCCGTAATCGGGGGTGAAGCGGGCGTAGAGCAGCATCTGCTCGTTGGCTGCCCGCAGGAAGCGCACGCCCGCCAGGCGCTGCAGCGCCGGGTGGTCGCGGCGGATCTGGTTCACCCGCGCCACCCACTCCTTGATGTGGCCGGGCCGGTCCCAGTCCCAGACCTTGAACTCGTATTTTTCCGAGTCCAAATACTCCTCCGTGCCCGGCACCGCCCGGTTTTCGCACAGCTCGAAGCCGCTGTAGATGCCGTAGGAGGGCGCCAGCGTGGCCGCCAGCACCAGGCGCATGAGGAAGGCCGGGCGGCCGCCGCTCTGCAGGATCTCGGGCAGGATGTCGGGGGTGTTGGCGAAGAAGTTGGGGCGGAAGTACTCCCGCGCCGGGCCCAGCGCCAGCTCGCCGACGTAGTCGGTGAGTTCGCGCTTGCTGTTGCGCCACGTGAAGTAGGTGTAGGACTGCGAGAAGCCGAGCTTGGCCAGCCGCTTCATCGGCTTGGGGCGGGTGAAGGCCTCGGAGAGGAAGATCAGGTCAGGGAACTCGGCGCGGGTCTCGCGCAGCAGCCACTCCCAGAACGGCATGGGCTTGGTGTGGGGGTTGTCCACGCGGAAGATGCGCACGCCGTGGCCCGCCCAAAACAGCAGCACGCGGCGCAACTCGTGCGCCAGCGAGGCGGCGGCGGGGCCGTCGAAGTTGAGCGGATAAATGTCCTCGTAGCGCTTGGGCGGGTTCTCGGCGTATTTGATGCTGCCGTCGGGACGGTGGTAGAACCACTCCGGATGCTGGCGCACGTAGGGATGGTCGGGCGAGCAGTTGAGGGCCACGTCCAGGGCTATCTCCATGCCCAGGCCCTGCGCGGCGGCGACGAAGTGGTCGAAGTCCGCGAGCGTGCCCAGGCCGGGCTCGAGGGCGTCGTGGCCGCCGGCCTCGGAGCCGATGGCGTAGGGGCTGCCCGGGTCGTCCGGGCCGGCGCTGAGGCTGTTGTTGCGGCCCTTGCGGTGGGTGCGGCCGATGGGGTGAACGGGCGGGAGATAGACCACATCGAAGCCCAGGGCGGCGATCTCCGGCAGCCGGGCCTCGCACTCGGCGAAGGTGGCGCTGCGCCCGGCGACGGTGCCCTGCGAGCGCGGAAACATCTCGTACCAGGCGCCATAGCGCGCCCGCGGCCGTTCGCACAGCACGCGCCAGGCGCGCGCGGAGCGCTGGCGGCGGCGGGGGTCGGGCCAACGGCGCATCGCCTCGGCCAGCGCCGGGCGCATCAGCGCCTCGGCGGTTCCCGCCCGCGCCGCTTGGCGCAGGTCCTCCGCCCGCGGATCGCCGCCGGCGGCGGCGCGGCGCGCCGCCTGCCGCACCAGCCCCGCCCCCTCCACCAGGTCGCTGGCGAGATCGTGCCCGGCGGCCTGCTTGCGCTCGGTGTCGCGCCGCCAACTCTCAAAGGCCTCCACCCAGGCCACCAGCGCGAACTCGTACTCGCCCAGCGCCGTCAACTCGAAGCTGCCCTGCCAGCGGTCGTTGCCCAATTCCGACAGGGGCGCCTCGCTCCAGTCTTCGCCGCCGCGATGGCGGAACCGCACCGCCGCGGCCAGGATCTCGTGGCCATGCTGGTAGATGTCGGCCTCGATCCGCACGCGGTCGCCCAGCTCCCGCTTGACGGCGAAGCTGCCATCGTCCACTTGCGGTGCCACGCATTCCATTACCATCGCCGCGGAACCCGGCGGCGGCGGACGCCGGCGCGCGGCGCTCATTGCGGGCCCCCGCCTTGGGAATTGGGGAAGTGGCGTCGTATCATGGGAATAGTCAGTATCGGACGCTTGATGCTGGGTGTGCAACAAATCCTGCAGGAAGTCACCTCGCTGGAGGGGCGGCGCTTCATCGTGGTCTCCAACCGCCAGCCCTTTGCCCACGTGCGCCGCGGCGAGGTGGTGCGGGTGGAAAAGCCGCCCAGCGGCTTGACCCTGGCCTTGGAGCCGATTGTACAGGCCACCCGCGGCACCTGGATCGCCGCCTCCAGCGGCAATGCCGACGGCGAAAGGGTGGACGCGGCCGGCCGGGTCGAACCCCAGCCGGGCATGGGCTACCGCCTGCGCCGCATTTTCCTCCCGCCCAAGCTGCAGCAGGATTTCTACACCGGCTTCGCCAACTCCACCCTGTGGCCGCTCTGCCACATCGCCTACCACCAGCCCCGCTTCGAGGAGCGCTGGTGGAAGGCCTACCTGCAGGCCAACCAGATCTTTGCCGACACGGTCGCCGACGAGGTGGATGGCGAGCCGGCGGTGATCTTCGTCCAGGATTTCCACCTCGCCATGCTGCCGGCGCTGCTGCGCGAGCGCTGCCCCAACGCGGTGATCGCGCAGTTCTGGCATATCCCCTGGCCCAACCCCGAGGCCTTCCGCATCTGCCCCTGGCGCAAGGAGCTGCTGCGCGGGCTGCTGGGCAACGATCTGCTGGGATTCCATCTCCCCTACCACTGCAACAATTTCATGGAGACGGTGGACCGCGAGCTGCAGGTGCGGGTGGATCGGGAATCCAACGCCGTGGTGGGCACGCACAGCCGTACCAGCGTGGCCGCCTTTCCCATGAGTGTGGATTATCAGCGCATCCAACAGGCGGCGCGCCAGCCCGAGGCCCAGGCGGAGGCGATGCAGCTTCGCCACCTGTACACCCACGGCCAGGCGGCCGGGTGCCAGAACAACGGATCCACGCGCAAGCTGGTGATCAGCGTGGAACGGCTGGACTACTCCAAAGGCATCCTGGAGCGGCTGGAGGCCATCCAGCGCCTGTTCGAGCGCCATCCGCAGTGGAGGGGGAAGGTCGAGTTCGTCCACATCGCCACCCCCAGCCGCACCACGGTGCGCGCCTACCGGGACTACGCGCAAGCGGTGGACCGCACCGTGGCGCGGGTCAACGCCGCCCACGGCACCCCGGAGTGGACGCCGATCCGGGCGCTGCACATCTACGTCGAACCCGAAAAGGTGTGGAATTGGTATCAGGCCGCCGACGCCGTCATCGTTTCGTCCCTGCACGATGGCATGAATTTGGTGAGCAAGGAGTTTGTCGCCGCCGGCCGCGAGGATGCGGTGCTGCTGCTGAGCGAGTTCACCGGGGCGGCGCGGGCGCTGCGGGAGGCGGTGCTGATCAACCCCTACGCCACCGACAGCTTCGCCGACGCCATCGCCCACGCGCTGGCGATGCCGGAGGCGGAGCGGCGGGACCGCATGCGGCGGCTGCGCTGGCGGGTGGCGCATTATGATATTGGAGTGTGGGCGCGGGAAATCCTGCGCGCCATCCAGCAACGCGAGTTCGATGTCCAGGACCCCCGACTTTCTCTTGCCGACGCTCCCGCCCGCGGCGGCGGCGGGGGGCGCCGCCGCGGCGATGCCCAGCCCGGAGGCGAACCGCGATTGGCGGAGGCGGCTGCGCCTCGCCTCGCGCGTGCTCGTCGCCACTGATTTCGACGGCACGCTGGCGCCCATCGTCGCCCGGCCGGAGGACGCGGTGCCGCTGCCGGGGGCGGTGGCGGCGCTGACCGCGCTGGCGCAGCGGCGCGACCTGCGCGTGGCGGTGGTCAGCGGCCGCGCCCTGAGCGACTTGCGCGCCCGCTGTCCGGTGCCGGGCTGCTGGTACGTCGGCGGCCACGGCAACGAGACCAGCGCCGGCGGCGAGGGCGAGGCCAGCGAGGCCGCCCCCGGCCCGCGCGATCCCCAACTCCGCCGCGAGTTGGCCCAGCGCGCCGAGGAACTGCGCCAGCGGATGCCCCACTGGCCCGGCGCCCGGCTGGAGGCCAAGCCCTACTCGCTGGCGGTGCATTTCCGCCAGGCGCCGCAGTGGGCCGAGTCCATCCGCCAGGCCTTTTCCGCCTTGGCCGCCAGCGGCGGCTTTCGCGTGTTGCTCGGGCGCCAGGTGGTGGAGTTGCTGCCCCAGGGCGCGCTCACCAAGGGACAGGCGGTGCAACGGCTGCGCACCCGCTTGGGCTGCGATTTGGCCTTCTATTTCGGCGACGACGCCACCGACGAGGATGTCTTCCGCTTGCGCGACCCCAATATTATTGGGGTCAAGGTCGAGCATGACGAGGCCCCGGCCGCCTCCGCCGCCGATTTCCGCTTAACCTCGCCCTTGGCCGTCCAGGCCGCGCTAGAGGCCATTGAGCGGCTGCGCCCGCTGGAAAAAAAGAAAAATGTGCCTTTTGACACGGTTCCGCCGTAGGCTTAGGGTGCTGGTATAGGAGGCAGGGGAACCTCTTCTCATGCGAGTTCTGCTCGTTTATCCCAAACGCGATCCGCAATCCCAGGTCCGCACCCAGTTCAGCATGGAGCGGGTGCATGAGCTCACCTTTTGGCCGCTGCGCGGCAAGAGCTACGGGCTGCAGTTCAACGGCCTGGAGGCATTGGCGGCGTTGACCCCCGACTGGGTGGATCTCACCGTGGTCAACGAGAACCTGCGCGAGATCGACCTCGAGGCCGAGGTGGACTTGGTGGCGATCACCGTGATGGTGACCAACGCCACCCGTGCCTACCAGATCGCCGACCATTTTCGCAAGCGCGGGATCAAGGTGGCGATGGGGGGCTATCACCCCTTCATGATTCCCCAGAACAGCCTGGCCCACGCCGACGCCATCTGCACCACCGAGGCCGAGTACGTGTGGGAGGAGCTGCTCAACGATTGCCGCCACGGCCGTTTGAAGCCGCTCTACGAGCAGCAGCAAAAGACCGACATGAGCAAGGCGCTGCACCTGCCGCGGGTGCGGCGCTGGGAGTGGCTGCACCAGGTCTCGCTGACGCTGCAGGCCAGCCGCGGCTGCCCCTTCAGTTGCGACTTCTGCTCGATCGTGCAGATGCTGGGGCACGACATGCGCTACAAGACGCCCGAGAACCTGTGCCGCGAGCTCGAGGTGATCTTCAAGCACGACATCATGGGCCGCCTGTTCTACCGCCCCATCTTCTTCGTGGACGACAACATCTTCGGCCACCCGCGCACGCTCAAGGAGCTGTTGCGGGCGATCATCCAGCTGCGCGCCCGCTACCCCAAGTTCAAGCCGGTGTTCGGCTCGCAGATGACGATCAACGTCTTCAAGGACAAGGAGGCGCTGGCGCTGCTGGAGGAGGCGGGTTTTTACAACATCTTCATGGGGCTGGAGAGCCAGGACC
>DATKSZ010000144.1:0-29763 GCA_035531375.1 Terriglobales bacterium
AATTCCGCAGGGGCAGACGCGCCGGTGACGCGTCTGCGCCCTCGGGAAACGAAGTCGGCGCGAGCATGCCGCCCCGCGCATCTACAGCGGGGCGGCTCCCAAGCGGCGCCCGCCAAGCCCTTGACAGCCGGCGCCAAATGAATAATTATACTTGTTGTGAATAATTATTCTACGGTGCGGGCGGGGGTGGCGGGGGCCGGCGGCTACGCCGGGCGCGAACTGCTGCGCCTGCTGGGGCGGCACCCCGGGGTGGAGTTGGCGGCGGCGACGGGGGCGGTGGAGGAGATGCGGCGGGCGGCGCCACAGGTGGTGTTCCTGGCGACCCCGCCGGAGGTGTCGGTGGAGTGGGTGGAGGCGCTGGGCGGGGGGCGGGCGCCGGGGCCCCGCATCGTGGACCTGAGCCAGGCCTTCCGGCTGTCGCCGCAGGCGGTCTACGGCTGGCCGGAGAAGCACCGCCAGGCCATCCGGGGGGCGGGGCTGGTGGCCAACCCCGGCTGCTACGCCACTGCGGCGCTGACGGCGCTGTGGCCGCTGCTGGCGGCGGGGGTGATCGAGCCGGGCGAGATCATCTGCGACGCCAAGAGCGGGGCCAGCGGCGCGGGCAAGGGGCTGCGGCCAGACCTGCACTTCTGCGAGCTGGAGAGCAACTGCAAGGCCTACCAGGTCTACACCCACCGCCACGTGCCCGAGATCGCCGCGCAGGCGGGGCTGGAGGCGGCCAGCTTCGCCTTCACCCCGCACCTGCTGCCGACCACCCGCGGCATCCTGGCGACCTGCTATGTGCGGCTGCGGGAGGACAAGATCGGGGAGGCGTACGAGCGCGCCTACGCCGGGCATCCGTTTGTGCGGCTGCGGGGGGAGCGGCTGCCGGAGCTGAACGACGTGGCGCACACCAACTATTGCGACCTGGGGTGGACGGTGCGGGGGGACGGGCGGCAGGCGGTGATCGTCAGTTGCCTGGACAATTTGATGAAGGGGGCGGCGGGGCAGGCGGTGCAGAACTTCAACCTGATGACGGGCTGGCCGGAGGAGACGGCGCTGCGGTGAGGGCGGTGGTCAAGCTCGGCGGCAGCATCCTGGAACCGGCGCCGGCGGCGGGGCTGCTGGCGGCGCTGGCGCGCGCACGGGCGGCGGGCGCGGAGCTGGTGCTGGTGCACGGCGGGGGCAAGGCGCTCAACGGCCTGCTGGCGCGGCTGGGGGTGGAGAGCGAGTTCCGCCAGGGGCTGCGGGTGACCAGCGCGGCGACGCTGCGGGCGGCGGTGATGGCGTTTGCCGGCGAGGTGAACACGCAACTGGTGGGGGGGCTGAACGCGGCCGGGGTGCGGGCGGTGGGGCTGACCGGGCTGGACGGGGAGTGCGTGCGGGCGCGGGCGGAGCAGCCCGAGTTGGGGGCGGTGGGCACGGTGACGGCGGTGCAGGCGGGGCTGCTGCGGACGCTGCTGGGGGCGGGCTACACCCCGGTGCTGGCGCCGCTGGCCAGCGACGGCGCGGGCGGGGCGCTCAACGTCAACGCCGACCAGTTTGCCGCGGCGGTGGCCGCGGCCTGGGGGGCGGAGCGGCTGTTGTTCGCCACCGACGTGGCCGGGGTGCTGGACGGGGCGGGGGCGCCGCTGGCGCAGGTGACGCTGGCGGAGCTGGAGGCGATGGCGGCGGGGCGGGCGATCTCGGGCGGCATGCTGCCCAAGGCCGATGCCTGCCGCCTCGCGCTGCGGGCGGCGGCCGCAACCCGGGTCGAGATCCTGGGCCCGGAGGCGGCGATGCGGCTGGACCAAATTCTGGCCGGGGCGGATTGTCCCGGCACGCGGGTGTTGGCGTGAGCGCTATGAAAACCGATGCGAATGCTGCCTTGGCCAAACTGCTGGTGCAGGCCGAACTGGACGAGGATGCCTGGCCGGCGGGCTTCCGCTTTGCCGCCGGGCACTGCGGCATCAAGCGCAAGTCGCCCGACTTGGCGCTGGTGACGCTGGGGGCGGCGGCGAGCTGCGCGGCCGTGTTCACCACCAACCGGCTGCAGGCGCCGCCGGTGCGGCTGTCGCGCGCGCACTTGGCGGCGACGGGGGGGAGGATGCGGGCGCTGGTGGTGAACAGCGGCAACGCCAATTGCGCCACCGGGCCGCTGGGGGTGCGGGCGGCCCGCGCCATGGCGCAGGCGGTGGCGCGGGCGCTGGCCTGCCCGGCGGAGCAGGTGCTGGTGTGCTCGACCGGAGTGATTGGCAAGCCGCTGGCCTATGAAAAGATCGTGGCGGCGCTGCCGGAGTGGGCGCGGCGCGATGACGGGCCGGTGGCGGCCGCCCAGGCCATCTTGACCACCGACACCTGCGCCAAGCTGGCGGCGGTGCGCTTCCGCGCCGACGGGCGCGAGTACCGGGTGGCGGGTTTCGCCAAGGGCTCGGGCATGATCCATCCCCGCATGGCGACCATGCTGGGGTTTGTCTTCACCGATGCGCAGCTCACCCCGGCGCAGGCGCGGGCGGCGCTGCTGCCGGCGGTGGAGAACTCGTTTCACCGCATCACCGTGGACGGCGACACCTCGACCAACGACACCGCGGCGCTGTTCGCCAGCGGGGCCGCGGGGCCGCTGGGCGCCGCCGGGCGGCGGAAATTCCAGGCCGCGCTGGAGGCGGTGGCGCAGTCGCTGGCGCGGCAGATCGTGCTCGACGGGGAGGGCGCCAGCCACTTCGTCACCGTGAAGGTGGAGGGGGCGCGCTCCTTCGCCGACGCCGACCGGGCGGCGCGGGCGATCGCGCACTCGCCGCTGGTGAAGACGGCGCTGGCCGGAGCCGACGCCAACTGGGGGCGCGTACTCTCCGCCGCCGGCTGCTCCGGGGCCGTCTTCGACCCCGAGCGCGCCGAGATCTGGTTCAGCGGACTGCCGGTCTACCGCCGCGGCCGGGCCTTGCCCTTCGACGAGGCCGAGGCCAAGCGCCGGCTGGAGCAGGCCGAGGTCGAGGTGCGCATTCATCTGCATGCCGGCACGGCCAAGACCTGGATGTGGACCTGCGACCTGACCGAGGGCTATATCAAGATCAACGGCAGCTACCGCACCTAGCCGCCGATCCAGCCTCGCGCCGGCCTGCGCAGGAAGGGTGCGGGCTAGTGGAGGGGTCGGCTCGCGTTGGGTTTGGCCACCTCGCCGGTGGATTCGTCGAGCCAGAGGGGGCGGGTGTTTTGCGGCTGCGGGCGGGAGAAGTCGAAGAGCGGATCGAGCGAGCCGGAGAAGGCGTCGTAGGAGCCGTGGCCGAGGCGCTGGCCGTGGAGGAAGGTGTCTTCGATGAGGCGGAGGATGGAGGTTTGGTCGGTGACGTTGGCGCCGACGAAGTTGGGGCGGGCCCAGGGGGAGATGAGCAGCAGCGGCAGGCGGGGGCCGTAGCCGCAGCGCCCTTGGGCATGGGGGTTGTTGGCGGCGTAGCCGGCGAGCGCGGGGGTGCCGCTGCCGCACACGCCGGGCGCGGCCAGGGCATCGGCGGGGCTGCTGGAGCCGTTCACCTGCGGGCTGGCGACGTGGTCGTACCAGCCGTCGGAGTCGTCGTAGGTGATGATGACGGCGGTGCTTTTCCACTCCGGGCGCTGCTCCAGAAAATTGACCACTTGCACCAGGAAGCGCTGTTCGTCGAGGGGATCGGAGTTGCCGGCGTGGCCGTTCTCGTAGGCGGGGGCCTTGAGGTAGCTGACCGCGGGGAAGTGGCCGGCGCGGACGGCGGCGAAGAAGTCGCGGATGCCGTACTGATGGTTGGCGGCGTCGGTGTGGCCGATGCTGGCGACCGAGCCGGGGCGGCGGTGGAGCGGGTTGGCGGTAGAGGCGTAGTACTGGAAGGGCTCGTGGTGGGGGACGTAGTCGCGCTCAATGAGGTTGGTCACGGCGGAGTGGTGAGTGCGGTCGCAGCCGGTGGTGCCGTTGGGGTTGGTGGCCGAGAGGTCGAAGCCGCCCTGGAACCATCCCCAAGTGATGTGGTGCTGGTTGAGCAGATCGCCGATGTTGCTCCCGCCCATGCGGAAGACGGTGTGGGTGGAGCTGGAGCAGGCGTCGCCGAGCGGATCGGAATCGGAGTAATCGGTGAGCGAGCCGGCGCCGCCATCCTCGATGCCGAAGCGGCCGTTGGCGGTTTGGATCACGCCGTTCGTCTGGCCAGAGATGAGGTTGAGGGCGCCGGGGGTGGAGGGGCCAAAGGTGGTGTTGAAGTAGTTGTCTTCCAGGGCGTAGTGCTGGGCGTAGTTCCAAAGCGCGGTGACGGTGTTGCCGTCGAAGTAGCCCATGGCGAGGGCCTTGCTGAGCAACTTGGCCGGGACGCCCTGGGGCGAGGGCCAGCCCGGGGGCGGTCCCTTGCGGCCGGTGTAGCGGGGGAACAGGTCCATGGCGCCGTGGTCGAAGGCGCGCTGCTCGTCGGTGTAGGCGTGGCTCTGGTCGGCGGTGGCGGCCTGGGAGCGGTCGAGGCGGAAGGGGTTGGAGGCGTCGGCGCCGTTGCCGGGGTTGGTGGCGTTGGGGTTGTGGGCGAGGAGGGGGCCGCTGAGGCCGTTGACCGGCGGGGTGTGGGGCAGCGGATGGAAGGCGGGCTCGCCGACCGGGTTGGCGGCGTGGGGATAGGTGGCGAAGTAATGGTCGAAGGAGACGTTTTCCTGAAAGATGACCACGATGTGGCGGAGCGCGGTGGCGGGGCCGCGCCCGGGGTGGTGCTGGGCAGGCGCGCTCGGAGGAGTGGCGAGAGCGAGCGCCGCCGCGGCCCCCAGCGCCGCGCCAAGGCGTTGTCTGAAGCGCATGCCAGCGATTATACGCGGTGGGGGTTTAGGCCGACGGCGACGGGTTGATGACAACCTCATAGGGGCGCATCATGGCGTTGGCCTCGTGCTCGAGCAGGTGGCAGTGCCAGAGGTAGCGGCCGGCGTAGCCCTGGAAGCGGACGATGATGCGGGTGACGGCGCCGGGGTAGCAGCGGACGGTGTCTTTCCAGCCCATCTCGTCGGGGCCGGGGGGCTGGGCCGGGCCCAGGTAGCGCAGGCGGCGGTCGCGCCGGTACTGGGCGGCGTCGAAGGGGCGGCGGTCGAGCACCTGGAAGCGCACCAGGTGGAGGTGGATGGGGTGAGTGTCGTCGGTGAGGTTGGCGAAGGCCCAAATCTCGGTCGAGTCCAGAGTGGGGGTTTCGCTGACGGGATCGCTCCAGCGCTTGCCGTCGAGCAGCATGAGCATGGGGTTGGCGCCGAGGTCGTCGTACTCCTGCAGGCCGAGCCAGCGGCTGCGCACGGCGGCGGCGGCGGGGATGCGGGCCAGGGGGCGGAGCGGGGCGGAGGCGCGCCAGCCGGTGTGGGCCCCGGCGCGGCCGAGGACTTGCACCTGCATCACCGGCTGCTCGTCGTTGCGCAGGTGGAGGGTCTGGCCGGCGTGGGCGGAGAAGTCCACGATCAGGTCGGCGCGCTCGGCGGGGGCGAGCAGCAGCGAGCCCAGCGCCACCGGGGCGGGGAGCAGGCCCTGGTCGGTGCCGATGAGCTGCCAGTCGATCGCGGGGGCGAGGGCGAGGCGGAAGAAGCGGCTGTTGGCGGCGTTGGCGATGCGGAAGCGGTAGGGGCGGGGCTCGACCTCGAGCCGGGGCCAGAGCTTGCCGTTGAGCAGGATGGCGTTGCCGAAGACCTCGGGCACCCAGGGATGGCCGGGGATGCCGCTGGTGGGGTAATAAAGCTGGGCGCGGGGATCGAGCCAGCGGTCGCACAGCGCCAGCGGGATCTCGTAGTCGCCGCCGGGCAGGCCGAGGGCGTCTTCGACCGGGTCGCGCAGGATGTAGAGGCCGAATAGGCCGGCGTAGATGTTGAGCCGGTTCAGCCCCATGGCGTGGTCATGGTAGAAGAGCAGCGCCGCGTCCTGCAGGTTGGGGTAGTGGAAGGTTTGGCTTTGGCCGGGGACGGACCAGTGTTCGGGATAGCCGTCGCTGGCGGAAGGGACCCGGCCGCCGTGCAGGTGCACGACCGCGCGCACCGGCGGGAGTGAGCGGCTGGCGCCCTCCAGGGTATGGTCCACCGGGAGGAAGTGCTGGGCGGGCAGCGCGTTGATCCACTCGACCGTGACCGCCTCGCCGCGGCGGGCCTCGAGGAAGGGGCCGGGGAAGCTGCCCCCGTAGGTCCAGCAGCGGGTGGGAGGGAGATCGGGATGGAGGGAGCAGTCGGCGGCGTGCATGCGCAGGCGGTAATGTGAGGCAGCGCCCAGGCCGGGGTGGAGGGGCTGGGCCAGCGGGGGCCGGGGAAGGGGCTCGAGGTAATGGCGCAGGCGGTTGGGATCGAGCGTGTCCGGGCGGGGGGCGGGGCCCGCCGACTGGGCGAAGGCCCGCCAAGCGGCGGCGCTGGCGGCGGCCTGGGCGAGGAACTGGCGGCGGGTGAGGGACATGGCGGCCGGGGTGGTTTCTTCAGTGTAGATTGAAGCATGGCCGCGCTCGATCTCTATTGGTTCGACCTGGACGTGGCGGCCGAACTGCGGGCGGCGTGGCGGACATGGCTCTCGCCCGAAGAGCGGGCGCGGGCGGACCGCTATCTCATGCCGCAGCACGGGGAGCGCTACCTCGCGGCGCACGCGCAACTGCGCTGGCTGCTGGCGGAGCGGCTGGGATGCGAGCCGGGGGAGTTGGCATTCGAGCTGGGGGAGCAGGGCAAGCCGCGGGTGCGGGGAGCGGCGCTGCACTTCAATTTGTCGCACTCCGGCCGCTGGGGGCTGGTGGGCATCCACGCCGAGCAGGAGCTGGGTGTGGACATCGAGGGCGAGCGGCCGGCGATGGATGGGCTGGGGCTGGCGCAGCGCTTCTTTACCCCGGCCGAGACCGCGTGGTTGCGGGCGCAGCCGCCGGTGCAGCGCCCGCGCGCCTTCGCGCGGCTGTGGACCTGCAAGGAGGCGTGGCTGAAGGCCGACGGGCGCGGCTTGGCGCTGTCGCTGCAGAGTATCGAGGTCAGCTTCGGCGCCGCCGGGGCGGAACTGCGCCGGCTCGATGCGCCGGAGCAGGTGTGGTTCGTGTGCGAGCTCGAGCTGGCGCCCGGCTACGCCGCGGCGGCGGTGCTGGCGGCGCCGCCCGGCGCGGTCAGGGTGCAGCGCTGGGCGCCGCCGGCGGGCTAGGCGGGAGGGCGGCGGCGGCGAGGCGCGAGCCCTGGGCCAGCAAAATGACCACGGTGAACCAAAGCGACAGGCCCATGGCCAGGCCGTAGAGCGGGTCGGCGGCCTCGCGGTGGGCGCGCATGCCCCAGGCGATGAGCAGGCAAAGGGCGATCTCCACGCCGCCGGTCCAATAATAAAGCCGGAACTGGAAGAGGCGCGCCAAGGGGAAGAAATGCACTGCCACGATCAGGGCGATGGCGAAGACGATCCAGTTCTGGCGTCCGGTGGCGTTGAGCAGGTTGGCGGCCAGGGTGATGGCGCCGACCTCGGCCAAAAAGACCCAGGAGAAGCGCCGGCCCAGGGCGCGGGCGGCATCTTCCTCCTCGGGCGTGCGCATCGGCTCGGCGGCGCGCACGCGGCGGCTGTCCAGGATGAGGCCGACCGAGCGCATGGCGAGCAGGGAGGTGGGCACCACCAGGCAGGCGAGCAGCCACAGCCAGGAGGAGGTGAGGTTGAGGCCCTCCAGCATCCAGAACCCGCCAAAGAGGGTGAGGAACAGGCTGCCGATGCCCATGCCCTTTAGACGCGCCGAGATGCGATGCATACCATCTCCTCGATCGCCGCCAGCACCATGGGAACTGAGATGCCGGTCATGCAGGGGTGGTCAATCGGACATGCGCGCAGCTTGCAGGGGCTGCAGGCGACGCCGGGTACCTTGAGCAGGCGCAGCTTGCCGGGCTGGGTGAGCGGATAGGTCTCGCGCTCGTTGGTGGAACCGAACAGCGCCACCACGGGAGTGCCGACGGCGCCGGCGAGGTGCATGGGGCCGGAGTCGTTGGCCACCAGCAGGTCCACGGCGGCGAGCAGGGCGACGAGCTCGGGGAGCGAGGTCTCGCCGGCGAGGTTCTTGAGAAGTTCGGGATGGGGGGCCAGCATGCGCACCTCGCGGGCGAGGTCGCGCTCGGCGGTGCCGCCGACCAGCAGCACGCCGGCGCCGCGCTCGGCCAGGGCGCCGGCCAGCTCGGCGAAGCGCTCGGGGAGCCAGCGCTTGGCGGTGCCGAAGGTGGCGCCGATGTGGAGGGCGATCTGGGTTTGGGGGCCGAGGCGCTCGCGCCAGCGCGCCACCGCCGCGGCTTCCGGGTGCAGGGCGACGCGCACCGGCCCGGGCGGCAGGGCGGAAACGATGCCGGCGCGGCGCAGCAGCTCCAGATAGTAGAACGACTCGTGGCCGGGAAGGGCGCCGGGGGCGGGCGGGGGAATGGCGGGGGCGAGCAGCCAGCCGCGGTGGTCGCGGGCGTAGCCGATGCGGCGGCGGGCGCCCAGGCGGCAGGCGAGCAGGGCGGCGTGGAAGGAGTTGGGGAAGATCACCGCTTGGCGGGGGCGCGGGCGCAGGCGGGGGAGGCGCAGGGAGCGCGGCGGCGGCAGGGTGGCGACCTCCATCTCCAGCCGCGCCAGGGCGAAGACCGGGGCGACCGCGGGGCGGGCGAGCACGGTCCAGGCGGTGCCCGGGGTGGCGCGGCGGAGGGCGTCGAGCGCGGGCAGGCACATCACCGCGTCGCCCAGCCAGTTGGGCGCGAGCACCGCGCCGCGGTTCATAGGCCGCAGGCCTCGAGCGCGCGCTGCAGCAGGCGCGGCAGTTCGGGAATCTCCATCTCAATCTCGAGCACGTGCAGGTTCTCCAGCCCAGCGGGCAGGTTGGCGGCGTCCTTGGCGGTGGTGACGAAGCCGTCGGCGCCGGCGGCCCGCGCCGCCGCTTGCAGGGCGCGCAGGTCGGAGTGCCGGTAGCGGTGGTGGTCGCCGAAGGCGCGCCGTCCGGCCGGGGCCACGCCCAGCTCCGCCAAGCTGGCCCAGAACGATTCTGGCTGGGCGAGGCCGCAAAAGGCAAATGGGCGGCCGAGGGGGAGGGGGACGGGACGCTTGCGGGCGAGGAAGACGGGGGCCGAGGAGAAGGCGGCGAGGCGGCGCTGGGCGCCGGCCAGGTCGGAGTCGGGGGAGAGCCAGAGCAGGGCGCTGGCGCGGGCGAGCGCGGTGGGAGGCTCGCGCAGGCGGCCGGCGGGGAGGAGGCGGTCGTCGAGGTCTTGGGGGGCGAGCAGCACCAGGTCGAAGGCGCGGGCGAGCTGGCGGTGCTGGAAGCCGTCGTCGAGCAGGTGGAGCTGCGAGTGGAAGCGGCGCTCGCCCTCCAGGCCGGCGCGGAAGCGGTCGGGGTGGACGAGGACGGGGACCTGCAGGCGCTGGGCGATGAGGCGGGGCTCGTCGCCCACCCGGGCGACCTCTTCGGCGCCGGTTTGGGCGACCTCGAGGCGCCGCGCGGCGCGCCCGTAGCCGCGGGTGAGCACGTCAAGCCGGAGGCCGCGCTGCCGCAGGGCGGCGCCGAGGGCGATGACGGTGGGGGTCTTGCCCCGTCCGCCCACGGCCAGGTTGCCGACGCTGATCACCGGGGCGGGGAGGCGGGCGACCCCGAGCCAGCCCTGTTGGTAGGCGCGGTCCCGCGCCCGCACCAGCGAACCGAAGAGGTGGGCGGCCAGCGAGGCCATGGGCGCAGCGCCCGCTAGACGCGCACGTCCACCATGGGCGTGCCTTGGGCGCAGAGGGGACATTGCCCCGCCTGCCAGTAGTGGGGCTCCAGCGTCAGCAGCTTGAACAGCGGCAGGTCGGGGAAATCGGCGCAGTTTTCGAAGGGCTGATGCACCAGCACCGCCAGCGCCAACACCGTGGCGCCGGCGCTCTCCACCAGCTTGCGCAACTGGGTGAGCTTGCGGCCGGTGCGCAGGATGTCGTCCACCAGGATGACGCGTTCGCCCGGGTGGATCTCGAGGAACTGGCGGAGTTCGAGGTCGCCCCCATCGTTCTTCTCGGCCCAGTAGGTCTGCGAGGCGCGCAGGGCCTCGGAGACGCCGAAGGCGATGGGCAGGCCGCCGGTGGCGGGCACCACCACGCTGACCTGGGGGATGGCGCGGCGGACGTTGTCATCCTTGCGCAGCAGGCGGCTGAGGGCCACGCTCAGCATCTTGGACTCGGAGAAGTGGCGCATGGCCAGCGGGATCTGGAGATAGAGGTCGGAGTGGGTGCCGCTGGGATGGCGGAAATGGCCATGGCGCAGGGCGCCGGTGCGCTCCAGCACCTGGCGCACCTCGGTTTCGTTGGGGATCAAGTCCACAAAACCCTCCAGAAAAATGCTGCCGACTCAAAATCGTAGCACGCCGGCGGGGGCGGGCGCGGGCTAGGAAGGCTTCTTCCTGGCCTCGGCCTCGAGCAGGCCGGAGGCGAAGCGGATGCGGAGGGGATCGCGGTCGGCGAAGGCGTGGGGCGAGGTGGCGAGCTGGCCGTGCTGGTCGTAGACCAGGGCATAGCCGCGGCGCAGCAAGGCGAAGGGGTTGCGCTCCTCGAGCAGGGCGGCGAGGCGGTCGAGGCGGGCGCGGCGGGCGGCGAGGGGGGCGCGCCAGCGGGCGAGCAGGGCCTGCTGGGCGGCCTGGAGGCGGGCGCGGGTGCGGGCCAGGCGGGCGCGGGCGTCCTGCTCGCGCAGGCGGGCGGCGAGGGCGGCCAGGCGGCGCTGGCGGAACTCGAACTGGCGGCGGCGGGCGGCCTGCAGGCGGTGCTGCAGCTCGTCGAGGCGCTGCCCGCGCTGGGCGAGGCGGTGGCGCACGGCGTAGAAGGCGCGGTGGCGGGTGAGGTCGGCGAGGTGGTGGCGGCGATGGAGGAGGCGATAGCGGATGGCTTGCTCCAAATGGCGGCGCAGCCCCGCCTGGTCGCGCAACAGGTCGGCCTTGGGGCGGACGGCGAGCTCGGCGGCGGCGCTGGGGGTGGGGGCGCGCAGGTCGGCGACGAAGTCGGCAATGGTGAAGTCGGTCTCGTGGCCGACGGCGGAGATGGTGGGAATGGGCGAGCGCGCCAGGGCGCGGGCCACCGCTTCCTCGTTGAAGGGCCAGAGGTCTTCGGGCGAGCCGCCGCCGCGGCCGACGAGGAGCAGGTCCACCGCCGTGGGCGCGCCGGCGGGCTGGCGGGCGAAGTAGTCGAGCGCCTGGCAGATCTCGCCCGCCGCCGCCTCCCCCTGCACCGCCACCGGATAGAGCAGCAGGTGGAGGTTGGGGTAGCGGCGCTGCAGGATGCGCACCATGTCGGCGATGGCGGCGCCGCGGGGCGAGGTGATGAGCCCGATGCGGCGGGGCAGGGCGGGCAGCGGGCGCTTGCGCCCGGCGTCGAACAGGCCCTCGGCGGCGAGCTTTTCCTTGAGTTGTTCGAAGGCGAGCTGCAGGCTGCCGCGGCCCAGCGGTTCGAGGTGCTCGACGTAGCACTGCAGCTCGCCGCGGGCCTCGTACAGCCCGAGCCGGCCGCGGGCGAGCACCTGCAGGCCGTCGCGGGGCTTGAACTTGAGCAGGCGGGCGTGGGTGGCGAAGAGGGCGGCGCGCAGCTGGCCGTGGCCGTCCTTGAGGGTGAAGTAGCAGTGGCGGGAGGCGGCCTGGTGGAAGCCGGAGATCTCGCCCTCGACCCAGACGTCGAAAAAGTCGCGGTCGAGGGATTGTTTCAGGCTGGCGAGCAAGGCGGAGACGGTCCAGATCTTGCGCGCGGGCGGGAAGCTGAAGCTGGCCTGGTCGTCTGCCACGAGGCCATGGTAGCAGGCCCGCGCCGACCTCCCGGCGCGCGGGCGCGGGGGACGCCGCCCGGGGCGGGCCGCCTCCCCCGGGGCTTGAACCCGGCCGCGGGGGTGGAGTTGCGGAGCCGCTCCCGGCGCCTGCCCGTGGGCCGCCAGTAGAATGAAACACGATGGGACAGCGACATCCACCGCCGGGAAGAATGTTGGACGTGGACGGGCACGCGCTGCACGTGCAGGCGCGGCCCGGGCCGGCGGGGGCGCCGACGGTGGTGCTGGAGGCGGCGCTGGGGGGGACGTCGCTGAGCTGGGTGTATGTGCAGCGGGCGCTGGCAGGGGAGGCGCCGACGCTGAGCTACGACCGCGCCGGGCTGGGGTGGAGCGCGGCGGGTCCGCAGCCGCGGGACTTGGCCCGCCTGGTGGCGGAATTGGAGGCGGTGCTGGTGGCGGCGGGCGGGCCGGGGCCGTATGTGCTGGTGGGGCATTCGTTTGGGGCGCTGATCGTGCGCCACTACGCCGCGCTGCACCCGGAGCAGGTGGCGGGGCTGGTGCTGGTGGATCCGCCAGCGCTGGAGGAATGGGCGCACCCGGACGCGGCGCACGCCGCGCGCCTGGCGCGGGGGGTGAAGCTGGCGCGGCGGGGGGCGTGGGCCGGGCGGGTGGGGCTGGCGCAGGCGGCGGCGTGGCTGGCAGGGGTGGGGGCGCTGCGGCTGGCGGCGGCCTGCGCCACCCTGGTCAGCGGCGGCAAGCTGCGGGCGCGGCGCGAGTTCAACTTCACCCCCGCCACCAAGCTGCCGGCCGAGTACAAGCCGGCCATGCGCTGGTTTTGGAGCCGGGCGCGCTTCTACCAGGCGCTGGCCAGCCAGATGGAGGCGCTGCCGGAGGCGGCGCGGTTGGTGGCGGCGGCGCCGCCGCTGGGCGACACGCCGCTGGTGGTGCTGTCGGCGGCCGACACCCCGCCGGCGCAGCGGGCGGAGCAGGAGCGGGCGGCGGGGCAGTCGCGCCGCGGCGTGCACCGCGCCGCCCGCGCCAGCGGACATTGGATCCCGCTGGAGGAGCCGGAACTGGTGGTGGCGGCGGTGCGGGAGGTGCGGGCGGGCGCCGGCGCGTGAGCGGGGCGGGAGGCGGATCGCCGGGGTCGCGCCGCTTTGCCTGCTGGCAAAATCGGCGCGAACGGCTGCGGAATTCCGCAGGCGCAGACGCGCCAGTGGCGCGTCTGCGCCCCCGGGAGACGAATCCGGCGCGGCCCCAGCGAGGCGCAGCGCCGACTTGGGGCCACGGGGCCCGCACCGGCCCGGCGCTGCTACAGCCGGGCCGGGCAGGCGCGCTGGGGCCCGCGCCCACCAAAAAGTTAAGGTATGCTGGAAACAGATGATCGCTCGGCGAGTCACGGTCGGCTGTTGTAGCGCGATGCGCTGTTGTAGCGGCGCGCCGACCCGGTGTGAACTGACCCGCTGTCTCCCCTCCTAAACGCAGCACAACCAGACAGAGAGCCAGACCCCGGAAGGCGTTTTCCTCCCGCGGGCCGATGTGTCTTTGCCCATGCCTGAAACCCAACTCGAAAAGCACGAGCGCATCAAGCGCGAACAGAACCCCTGGGAGGAATTGCCGCGGCTGCTGGCCGCGCTGCGCGCCGGCATCGGCGCGCTCGAACCCGCCGACCTCAACACCCGCTTGCGCTGGTGGGGGCTGTACACCCAGGGCGACGGCGAGGGCGCCTTTGGCGGGGCCGCGCCCTATTTCATGCTGCGGCTGCGCCTTCCCAACGGCATGCTGACGGCGGCGCAGGCGGCGGCGGTGGCGGCGGTGGCGCGCCGCTACGGCCGGGGCGTGGTGGACGTGACCGTGCGGCAAAACCTGCAGCTCCATTGGCTGGAGGCCGAGACCCTGCCGGACGTGCTGCGCCGCCTCGGGCAGGCGGGGCTGACCTCGCAGGCGGCCTGTGGCGATACCCCGCGCAACCTCACCGGCTGTCCGCTGGCGGGGCTGGATCCGACCGAGTTTGCCGACGCCAGCCCGCTGCTGCTCGAGGCCAACCGGGCGCTGCTCGCGGGGGCCGATTTCTACAACCTGCCGCGCAAGTTCAAGCTCTGCATCAGCGGCTGCCGGCAGTGGTGCCCGAATCCGGAGATCAACGACGCGGCCTTCACCGCGCTGCCGCCGCCGGCGGGCGGGGAGGAGGCGGGGTTTGGCCTGTGGGTGGGCGGCGGGCTTTCGACCGCGCCGCGGCTGGCGCAGCCGCTGGGGGTGCGGGTGGCGTGGAGCGAGGTGGTGCCGGTGGCGCGGGCGCTGGCCTCGCTGTTCCGCGACCGCGCCGAACTGCGCGAGCACCGCGGCCGGGCGCGGCTCAAGTTTCTGTTCTTGCGCCATGGCTGGACGAACCAGCGCTTCCGCGAGGAGTTGGAGCACCGGCTCGGCTTCCGCCTGCGCGACGCCGAGTTGCCGGCGGCGCCGGAGGCCGAGTTCCGCGACCATCTCGGGCTGCATCCCCAGAAGCAGGCCGGGCTGTGGTACGCCGGGCTGAGCGTGCTGCGGGGGCGGCTCTCGGCCGACCAGTTGGAGGCGGTGGCCGAGGCCGCCGGCCGCTGGGGCGGGGGCGAGGTGCGGGCCACCGCCATGCAGAACCTGGTCATTCCGCACGTGCTCGCAGCCCAGCGCGCCGCGCTCGCCGCCCATCTCGAGCACTGGCGCCTGCCGCTGGCGGCCTCGCCGTTCCGCCGCGGGGTGATGAGCTGCACCGGCAAGGAGTTTTGCAAGCTGGCGGTGACCGAGACCAAGGCCTTCGCCGCCACCTTGGTCGAGGAGCTGGAGCGGCGGCTGCCGGATTTCCCGGTGCCGCTGCGCATCAACCTCAACGGTTGCCCGAACTCCTGCGGGCAGCATTGGATCGCCGACATTGGGCTGCAGGGCACGCGCGTGAAGACGGCGGCCGGCCCCGCCGACGGCTTCGACGTCTACCTCGGCGGCGGTCTGGGCGACGGTGCGCGCCTGGCGCGGCGCACGCTGGGCCGGGTGCAAGCCAGCGCATTGCCCGATCGGCTGGAGGCGCTGCTGCGGCACTATGTGGCGGCGCGCGCGGGCGAGGAGGAGTTTCGCGACTTCGTCGAGCGCCAGGGTGCCAGCGCGCTGGAGGCGGTGCTGGGCACGCTGCCGCAGGCCGAGGTGCTGATCCGGCTGCGGGAAGAGGAATCGCCGATGGAGGAGTCGGCCTAGCCATGCCGGTGTATTTGGTGGGGGCGGGCCCGGGCGACCCGGAACTGCTCACCGTGAAGGGCCAGCGCCTGCTGGCCGCCGCCGACGCCGTGCTCTACGACGCCTTGGTGGATCCGCGGCTGCTGGAGCTGGCGCCGGCGGCGGCCGAGCGTTGCTACGTGGGCAAGCGCGCCGGCCAGCACGCCCTGACCCAGGAGGAGATCGGGCGCTGGATGATCGCGCTGGCGCGGCGGGGGCTGGCGGTGGTGCGGCTGAAGGGGGGCGATCCGGGGGTGTTTGGCCGCGGGGGCGAGGAGCTGGCGGCGCTGCGGCGGGCGGGGATCGCCTGCGAGCTGGTGCCGGGGGTGACGGCGGCGACGGCGGCGGCGGCCGCGGCGGGGGTGGCGCTGACGCAGCGCGGGGTGGCGCCGGGGGTACGGCTGCTGTTCGGCGCCGGGGTGCTGGCGGCGCCGCCGGCGCCCACCGCGGAGACGCTGGTGATCTATATGGGACTGGCGCAATTGGAGGCGATCGCGGCGGCGTTGCTGGCGCAGGGCTGGCCGGCGCGCACCCGCGCCTGCGCGGTGGCGAATGCCTCGCTGCCGGGCGAGCGCGTGGTCGGCGCGTCCTTGCGCGGGCTGGCGGCGGCCGCCCGGCGCGCGGAGCTGCGCTCGCCGGCGGTGGTGATGGTGGGCGCGGTGGCGAAACCGGCGCGGGCGGCGCGGCGGGCGCCCGCCGCGGCCGAGCCGGCGGGGCTGATTCTGCTCGCGCACGGCTCGCCCCTGCCGGGCGGGCAGCGGGGGGTGCACCGGCTGGCGCGGGAGCTGGCGCTGCCGGGGCGCTTCTGCCGGGCGGCGTTTTTGCCGCCGGTCGAGCCCGGCTTGGGCGAGGTGGTGGAGGCCGCCGTCGCCGCCGGGGTGCGCCGCCTGGCCGTGGTCCCCTACTTCCTGGCGCCCGGCATTCATGTCCGGCGCGATCTGCCCGCCTTGGTGGCCGCGGAGCGGCGGCGCTTCCCCGAACTTGAGATGGCACTTGCCTCTTGCCTGGAGGGACATCCGGCGCTGCGCACGGCGGTCTTGGCCCGCGCCGCCGCGGCGGTGCAGCCAGCCCCGCCGCGGCGGCGGGTTTCCTGCTAATCTTGAAGCATGGAACCGAAAAGCCTCCCGCGTTTCGGGGTCCCCGTGGCCCTGGTTTTATTGGCCCTGTGGGTGGCTTGCGCCGCGGCTCCCGCTTGGGCGCAGAAGCAGAAGCCGGCGGTGACCACGGTGCGGGTGCGGGTCACGGTGCTCAATCCGGAGGGCAAGCCGCTGCGCGGCGCCGGGGTGGTGCTGAAGCAGGAGACGGTGGACGCCGGGCGCATTCCCAAGCATCCCTTCGACGTCGAGCTGCATACCGACAGCAAGGGCAAAATCGTGGTGCAGGGCTTCCAGCCGGGCATTGTGCTGGTGCAGGTGATCGCCCACAACTACCAGACCTACGGCCAGGCGTTTATCATGAAGAACGCCGATGAAGCGGTCCACGTCAAGCTCAAGTACCCGCGCTCGCAGGTCTCGATCTACCACTGATCGCGGGGGTCGCGCCGCTTTGCCGCCCCCGGGAGACGAATGCGGCGCGGCCCCAGCGAGGCGCAGCGCCGACTTGGGGCCATGGGGTCCCCAAGTCGGCGCGAGCATGCCGCCCCGCGCTGTTACAGCGGGGCGGCCCACAAGCGGGACGCGCGCCGCAGGCGCGCTGGGGCCCGCGCCCACCATGGCCGCCGCCCCCGCTCCGCCGCCGCGCCGCGCGCTGCCGGGGGACCTGCCTTTGCTGGCGCACGCCTTGGCGCAACCCCCGCCGCCGGATGGGGGCGACCGGGTGCAGCAGCTTTGGCGGGAATGGCGGCATCGGCCCAGCGCGCGGGCACGGCTGGGGCAGGCGCTGTTGCTGGCCGCGCGCGAGCGCTATGGCGAGCGGCAGGAGCCCTGATTCCTGTATTCTGTATTCGGAAAGCAACGATGGAATCGTTTCAGTGTCCGTTCTGCAACACCGCCATTGCCGGCGCCGGCCCGGCCGCCCGCGCCTTTGTCTTCAACGTGGCGGTGCGCCAAGTGGTGGAGAACGCGCCCGGGCTGCGCGCCGGCGACGTGCTGGTGGTGGTGGACTCGACCGTGCATCCGGAAGACCACGCCATCCACCGCTGCGACGACCCGCAGGGACGGCAGGTGGTGAAATGGTTCCAGCACAATGCCACCGAGGCCTATTCGGCGATCAACTCCGCCATCCGCCGCAGCCTGGACCGCTGAGCCCGGGCGGCTGGGGCTGCCGTATGCTGGGAGCGTGATTCGCAAGTTCGAGCCCACGCCGCGGGGGAAGCCGGCGCGCCACGACAAGCCGGAGATGACCCTGGACCGGGCGCTGTCGCGCGCCGGGGTGGCCTCGCGCACCGCGGCGGCGGCGCTGATCGCCGCCGGGCGGGTGCGGGTGGCGGGGCAGGTGGTGCGCGATCCGCAGGCGTGGGTGGCGCCGGCCCGGCAGGCGATCGCGCTGGACGGCCAGCGCCTGGGGCGCCCGCGCCCGCAGTATTACGCCCTGCACAAGCCGGTGGGCTATATCACCAGCCACGGCGACCCCCAGCGGCGCCCCACCATCTACGACCTGCTGCCGCCCGCCGAGGGCTGGCTGTTCTCGGTGGGGCGGCTGGACCAGGACACCAGTGGCCTGCTGCTGATCACCAACGACAGCGTCTTCGCCGAGCGCATCGCCAACCCGCGCTCGAAGGTGGCGAAAACCTATCAGGTGCGGGTGGAGGCGGCGCTGACGGAGGCGGAGCTGGGGCAACTGCGGCAGGGGCTCGAGATCGGGCGGGGCGAGCGCAGCGGGCCGGCGCGGGCGGCGCGGCGGGCGGGCCCGGCCGGCGAGCACTGGATCGAGCTCGAGATCCACGAGGGCAAGAACCGGCAGGTGCGGCGCATGCTGGAGGCGCTCGGGCACCAGGTGCTGGCCCTGGTGCGGGTGCGGATCGGCAGCCTGGAGCTGGGGCGGCTGTCTTCCGGCAAGCTGCGGGCGATCCGCCCGAGCGAGGTGCTGGGGCCGTAGAATAGGTCAGGGAGGGCCGGCATGGTGCTGCAGCAGTTCTACCTGGGGTGCTTGGCGCATGCCTCGTACCTGATCGCCGACGCGGCCACGGGCGTCGCCGTCGTGGTGGACCCGCAGCGCGACATCGGGATTTATCTGGAGGCGGCGGAGCGGCTGGGGGTGCGCATCGGCTACGTGTTCCTCACCCACTTCCACGCCGACTTCCTGGCCGGGCACCTGGAGCTGCGCCAGCGCGCGGGAGCCGAGATCTGCCTGGGATCGCGGGCGCAGGCGGAGTACCGCTTCCGCGCCTTTGCCGACGGCGACGAGCTGGAGCTGGGGCCGGGCGGGGCGCGGCTGCGGGTGCTGCACACCCCCGGCCACACTCTCGAGAGCGTCACGCTGCTGGTCTACGAGCCGGGCGCGGACGCGCCGCTGGCGGCGCTGACCGGCGACACGCTGTTCGCCGGCGACGTGGGGCGGCCCGACCTGCGCGCCTCGCTGGGGTGGTCGGCGCAGTCGCTGGGCGAGATGCTCTATGATTCGCTGCAGCAGAAGCTGCTGCCGCTGCCGGACGCGACCCTGGTCTATCCCGCGCACGGGGCGGGCTCGCTCTGCGGCAAAAAAATCAGCCAGGACACGGTGACTACCATTGGCGAGCAGCGCCGGCTGAACTACGCGCTGCAGCCGATGAGCCGGGAGGAGTTTCTGCGGCTGGTGCTGGCGGACCAGCCGGATGCGCCGGCGTATTTCACCTATGACGCGGTGCTCAATACCCGGGAGCATCCGGTGCTGGAGGCCAGCCTGGAGCAGTCGCTGCGGCCCCTGACGGTGGACGAGGCGGCGGCGGCGCAGCGGGGCGGGGCGATCGTGCTCGACACGCGCGCGCCCGACGAGCACGCCCACGCGCATTGGCGGGGGGCGCTCAACATTCCGCTGGACGGCTCGTTTGCCACCTGGTGCGGCACCTTGCTGGCGGCAGAGACGCCGCTGGTGGTGGTGGCGCAGCCGGGGCGGGAGCGGGAGGCGGGGGTGCGGCTGGGGCGGATTGGCTTCGACCGCGTGGCTGGCTACCTGGCGGGCGGGATGGAGGCGCTGGCCGCGCGGCCGGAGCTGCTCGCCGGGCGCCCGCGGCTAAGCTCGCTGGAACTGGCGGCGGAGCGCTCCGGGGCGGCGGTGCCGCTGCTGCTCGATGTGCGCACCCCGGGCGAGGTCGCCGCGGGCGCGCTGCCCGCGAGCACCCACATCCCGCTCAGCCAGTTGCCCAGCCGCCGCGGCGAGATTCCCGCCAACCGGCGGCTGGTGGTGTATTGCCAGACCGGCTACCGCTCCTCGATCGCCGCCAGCCTGCTGGCGAGCTGGGGCGTGGCGGCGGTGAGCGACCTGGAGGGCGGGTTCCAGGCGTGGCGGCAACTTCCACAGAATTGTGCATAAGCCTGTGGAAATCCACTCCGGCGCGCCCGCTTTTGGCCGGAAACATCGCGCTTGCCTGCCCTTTGCACTCGGTTAGGGCGCTACACTATTTCGTAGTGGACCCATTCTGTTCTGGAGGAAGACATGGCTTTTGAACTGCCCGCGCTGCCCTACGCCTACAACGCCCTGGAGCCCGTGATTGACGAGGCCACGATGCACCTGCATCACGAGAAGCACCACGCCGCCTACGTCAGCAACCTCAACGCCGCGCTCAAGGACCACGCCGAGTTGGCGGCGCTGTCGCTCGACGACCTCCTCCGGGCGGTGGCGACGCGGGTGCCGGAGGGGATTCGGGCGGCGGTGCGCAACAACGCCGGCGGCCATTCCAACCACTCCATGTTTTGGAAGATCATGAAGCCGGGCGGCGGGGGCGGGCCCCAGGGCGCGCTGGCGCAGGCCATCCAGCAGCAGTTGGGCGGTTTGGATGCCTTCAAGGCGCGCTTCAACGACGCCGGGCTGAAGCGCTTTGGCTCGGGCTGGGCCTGGCTGGTGCTCAAGGGCGGGCAGCTCGAGGTCATCTCCACCGCCAACCAAGACAGCCCCATCATGGACGACTACTACCCGGTGATGGGCAACGACGTCTGGGAGCACGCCTACTACCTCAAGTACCAGAACCGCCGCGGCGACTACCTCGCCGCCTGGTGGACCGTGGTCAACTGGGACGAGATCGGCCGCCGCTACGACGCCGGGCTGAAGGCGTAGGCGGAACGCAGCCCCCCCCTGAAAACCATCTCGCCGGATGCCGCCGCGGCGCTGGACGGGCGCAGGCCATGGTGGCCATGCCACGGCACGCGGCGACGACCGAGTGGCCTCGGGGCAGACCCGATCGCGGGGGTCGCGCCGCTTTGCCGGCTGGCAAAATCGGCGCGCAAGGCTGCGAACCGGGGCCCCCCAAGCCGCAACGGCTTTGGGGCGGTCGTAATTCCGCAGGGGCAGACGCGCCAGTGGCGCGTCTGCCCCCCCGGGAGACGAATGCGGCGCGGCCCCAGCGGTCCATTTACAAAGCCGCGCAGCGCCGCCTTGGGGCCATGGGGTCCCCAAGTCGGCCCGAGCATGCCGCCCCGCGCTGCTAAAGCGGGGCGGCTCACAAGCGGGACGCGCGCCGCACCGGCCTGGCGCTGCTACAGCCGGGCCGGGCAGGCGCGCTGGGGCCCGCGCCAACCATTGGATGGGCTAGCGGGCGGGGAGCAGCGCCAGGTTGGGAAGGGCGAGCAGGGAGGCGTCGGCGGTGACCAGCGTCAGTGCGTAAGTGCGGGCGGTGGCGACCAAGAAGCGGTCGGCGGGATCGCCGTGGGGCAAGCGCAGGCGCGAACACTCGATCGCCACTTCGGCGGTGAGCGGGGCGTCGCGCCAGGCGACGTGGCTGTGCGCCTCGGCGACCCACTCGGCCGGAGAGCGGTCGGTGCGGAAGCGGCGCTTTTCGATGAGCAGCGACAGCTCCCAGATGCTGATGGGGGAGAGCCACAGCTCCGAGCCGGGGTCGAGCAGGGCTTTCCCCGCCTTGGGCGCGAGGCGGGCCGGTTCGAGCACACTCCACAGCCAGACGTGGGTATCGAGCAGCAGCTTCACTGCCGAGCGGCTTCCCAGTCGTTGGCGCTGCTGATGGGGCCGACGATATCGCCGTGGAGGGTGGCGGTGCCCGCCATCGCGCCCAGCCAATTCTTGGAGGCGCGCCGCGGCTGCAACGGCACCAGTTCGGCGACCGGACGGCCGAAGCGGGTGATGACCACGGGCCGCTTGGTGCGGCGCACCTCCTCCACCACGGCGAGGCAGGTCGCCTTGAATTTGGAGATGGCGATGGTTTCCATGGCTCCAGGGTATAGTGGTCAAAAAAAATAGTCAACGGGCCGCGGGCCGCTCGGGCTAGGGGCCCGCGCCCACCATCGGCTGTGTCACAATGCGGCATCCGCATGGCGAAGCAGCGCGAACTTGTGGGCAGGCCTCCCGGGTCGGCGACCGAGCTGGTGCGCGGCATGTCGCTGCGGTCGGCGATCGCGGTCAACATGATCGACATGATCGGGGTGGGGCCGTTCATCACCCTGCCGCTGATCGTGGGCGCCATGGGCGGGCCGCAGGCGATGCTGGGCTGGGTGCTGGGCGCCGCCTTCGCCATGTGCGACGGTCTCATCTGGGCCGAGCTGGGCGCCACCTTCCCCGCCGCCGGGGGCAGCTACCGCTATCTGGCGGAGTGCTACGGACCGCGCTGGGGGCGGCTGCTGTCATTCCTCTTCGTCTGGCAGCTCAGCTTCAGCGCGCCGCTCTCGGTGGCCTCGGGCTGCATCGGGCTGGCGCTGTACACGACCTATTTCTTCCCGGGACTGGGCCGGCCCTTGCTGGCCGGCCTCGCCCTCAGCGGCACCACGCTGGTGGCGGTGGGGGCGTGCCTGCTGGCGGTAGGGCTGGCCTACCGCCAGATTGGGCGGGTGGGGCGGCTGGCGCAACTGCTCTGGCTGGTGGTGGTCGCCACCACGGCGTGGGTGATCTTCGCCGCTTTCACCCACTTCCACCCCGCCCGCGCCTTCAGCTTCCCGCCCCGCGCCTTCGCCCCCAGCGCCGGATTTTTCCTCGGCCTGGGCTCGGCCATGCTGATCGCCACCTACGACTACTGGGGCTACTACAACGTCGGCTTCCTGGGCGGGGAGGTGGAACGGCCGGAGCGAACCATTCCGCGCGCCATCGTTTGGTCCATCGCGCTGGTGAGTGCGATCTACATCGCCATGAACATCGGCGTGCTGGGCGTTTTGCCCTGGCGCGAGCTCGGGCAGGGGCCGGCGCAGTCCTACCTGATCGCGGTCTTCATGCAGCGTGTCTATGGCGGCTGGGCGGCGCGGCTGGCCACCGGGCTGGTCATGGCGACGGCGTTCGCCTCGGTGTTTTCGCTGCTGCTGGGCTACTCGCGGGTCCCGTACGCGGCGGCGCTGGACGGCAACTACTTCCCCAGCTTCGCCCGCCTGCACCGCAGCGGGCGCTTTCCCACCGTGGCGCTGCTCTGGCTGGGCGGGGCGGCGGCGCTGTTCTGCTTCTTCAGCCTGCCCGAGGTGATCGCGGCGCTGGTGGTAATCCGCATCGCGCTGCAGTTCCTGCTGCAGGCGGTGGGGCTGCTGCTGCTGCGGCGGCGGCGGCCGGAGCTGCCGCGGCCGTTCCGCATGTGGGCCTATCCGGCGCCGGTGGTGGCGGCGATCCTGGGCTTTGTCTATGTGCTGTTCGCGCGCACCCAGTCCTGGCGGCAGTTGGGCTATGCCGGGGTGGTGCTGGCGCTGGGGATGATGGTCTATGCAATCCGCCAAATCCGCACCCGCAGCGCCGGCTGAGCGGCTGCCCCGCGCGCTGGGGCTGCGCTCGGCGGTCGCGCTCAACATGATCAACATGATCGGGGTGGGGCCCTTCATCACCATCCCGCTCATCCTCCAGGCCATGGGCGGCCCGCAGGCGATGCTGGGGTGGTTGCTGGGGGCGGGCTTCGCGCTCTGCGACGGGCTGATCTGGGCGGAGCTGGGCGCGGCGCTGCCGGGCGAGGGCGGCTCCTACCATTATTTGAGCGAGATCTACGGGCCCCAGAAGTGGGGGCGGCTGTTTTCCTTCCTCTTCATCTGGCAAAACATCTTCAGCGCCCCGCTGACCATCGCCAGCGGTTGCATCGGCCTGGCGCTGTATGCCACCTATCTCTGGCCCTCGCTCGACCATCCCCTGTTGCGCCTGAACGCCCACCTGGCGGTGAGCCGCGCCACCTTGGTGGCGATGGGCTGCTGCCTGCTGGCGCTGTTCTTGGCCTACCGCCAGATCCGCTGGATCGGGCGGCTGTCGCAGTGGCTGTGGGGCGGGGTGCTGTTCACCATGGCCTGGGTGATCTTCGCCGGCGTCACCCATTTCCACGCCGCGCGCGCCCTGAGCTTTCCGCCGGGGGCGTTCCGCCTCGGCTCGGGATTCTTTCTGGGGCTGGGCTCGGCCATGCTGATCGCCTTCTACGACTACGAGGGCTATGAGAACGCCAATTACCTGGCGGACGAGGTGGTGCGGCCGGAGCGCACGCTGCCGCGCGCCATCCTGATCTCGATCGCGCTGGTGGGGCTGCTTTATCTGGTGATGAACGTCAGCGTGCTGGGCGTGGTGCCGTGGCGGGAGATGCTGGGCGGAGCGGGCCAGGGCCATGTGATCTCGCTGATGATGCAGCGGGTGTATGGCGTCGGGGCGGCGCGGGTGGTCACCGGGCTGATCCTGTGGACGGCGTTCGCCTCGGTGTTCGGGCTGCTGGTGAGCTGCTCGCGGATTCTCTATGCGGCGGCGGCGGACGGCAATTTCTTCCGCAGCTTCGCCCGCCTGCACCCCCGCCACCGCTTCCCCAGCGTGGCGCTGCTGGTGCTGGGCTTGGTCGCGACCGCCTTCTGCGTGTTCCGGCTGGACGAGGTGATCGCGGCGCTGGTGGTGATCCGGGTGCTGCTGCAATACCTGCTGCAGGCGGTGGGGCTGCTGCTGCTGCGGCGGCGGCGGCCGGAGCTGGCGCGGCCCTTCCGCATGTGGCTGTACCCGCTGCCGGTGCTGGCGGCGATCGCCGGCTTCCTGTTCCTGCTGCTGGCGCCGGTGGGGGCGCTGCGCGAACTGGCCTTGGGCGGGGTGGTGGTGGCGGCCGGGGTGGGGATGTTCCTGCTGCGGGCGCGGCGGGATCAGAGCTGGCCGTTCGCGGCCTCGGCCTGAGGGCGGGCGCCGCGGGCGGGGCGGATGACCAGGCGGAGCAGCATCGGGCCCAGGATGCTGGTGAGCACCGCCATGGCGATGCCGATGGAGTAGTAGGCGTTGGGGATGGCGGCGATGCGCAGGCTCTGGTCGGCGACGACGATGCCGACCTCGCCGCGGGGGATCATGCCCAGGCCGACCAGCAGCGCCGAGCGGCGGCCGAGCGGGAGCGCGGCCAGGCCGCAGGCGGCGAGCTTGGTCACCACCGCGATGAGCGTGAGCGCGCCGATGAGATAGAGGGCATGGGCTTGGCCCAGCACCTGGGGGCTGAGGCGGAGGCCGATGGTGGCCAGGAAGAAGGGCACCACGAAGCTGCTCACCGATTCGGCGCGCAGGCGCAGCGCCGCCGCCACCTCTTCCGACTCGCTGACGAACATGCCGGCGAGGAAGGAGCCGATGATGGCGGCCAGGCCGATATAGGCCGACATGGCGGAGAAGCCGAGCAGCACCACCAGCGCGAACGACCACTGCGGGGCGGAGATGCGCAGCCGGTTGAGGCGGTCGCGGACGCGCGGGAAGGCGGTCCGGCGCAGGAACAGGACCAGCACGAAGAAGAGCGAGACGAAGACCACGGTCAGCAGCAGGTTGGCCCAGTGCGACCGGGTTTGGGCGAAGCTGGAGAGCATGGAGAGCGCGAGCAGGCCCAGAATGTCGTCGAGCACGGCGGCGCCCAGGATGACGCGGCCGAAGTTGGTCTCGGTGGCGCCGAAGTCGGCCAGGATCTTGGCCGTGATGCCGATGCTGGTGGCCACCAGCAGGGTGCCGACGAAGCGGGCGGTGACGGCGTTTTCGCCGATGAGCCGGGCGAAGCCCCAGCCGGCGGCCAGCGGGGTGAGCACGCCGAAGAAGCCGACCGCGAGGCTGACGTAGCCGTGCTCGGCCATGTCCTCGGGCTGGGTGTTGAGGCCGGTCTCGAACAGCAGGAAGATGACGCCGACCTCGGCCATAAAGGCGAGGATGGGCGAGGGCGCCACCCAGCGCAGCACCCCGGGGCCGACCAGGAAGCCGGCCAGGATCTGGCCGATGAGGCCGGGCTGGCCCAGGCGCTCGAACAGCTCCTCGCCGAGCTTGGCGGCGACGAAGAGGACGAAGAGGCTGAGCAGCGGCTGCAGCTCCTGGGGCGTCATGTATCCCTACCTTAGCGCATGGCAGGCAGTCGGGTCAGCGCTCATCTGGGCGGGAGCAGCACGGCGGCGCCGGCGATGGCGTCCTGCTTGAGGGCGAGCAGGGCCTGGTTGAGTTCCTCGAAGGGGAACTCGCGCACCCGGGTGCGCACCCCCACGCGCGCCGCCTCGGCCAGGAACTCGCGGCCGTCGGCACGGGTGTTGTTGGCGACGCTGCGGACGACGCGCTCGCCATAGAGCCAATCGTAGTCGAGCGCGGGGATGGCGCTCATGTGGATGCCGCCCAGCACCAGCACGCCGCCGCGGTCGAGGGCGCGCAGCGCCGGCGGCACCAGCTCGCCGGCGGGAGCGAACATCAGGGCGGCGTCCAGGGGAACCGGCGGCGGGGCGGCGGCGTCGCCGACCCAGGCGGCGCCCAGCTCGCGGGCCAGGCGCTGGTGGCGTTCGTGGTCGCGGGTGCAGACGTAGACCTCGGCGCCGCGGGCGCGGGCGATCTGGATGGCGAGGTGGCCGGCGGCGCCAAAGCCATAGATGCCCAGGCGGGCGCCGGGCCAGCGGCCCTCAAGGCCGGCGAGGCGGAGGGCGCGGTAGCCGATGATGCCGGCGCACAGCAGCGGGGCGGCCTCGGCGTCGCCCAGGGCGTCGGGCAGGGGATAGACGAACTCCGACGCCGCCAGCAGGAACTCGGCGAAGCCGCCGGGGACGGTCCAGCCGGTGAAGGCGGCGCGCTCGCAGAGGTTTTCGCGGCCGCTCTGGCAGAAGCGGCAGGCGCCGCAGGTGTGGTGCAGCCAGGCCACGCCGACGCGCTGGCCGAGCGCGAGCCCGGCGGCGGGGCCGGGGCCGAGGGCGGCGATCTCGCCCACCACCTGGTGGCCGGGGGTGATGGGCGGGCGCCGGACCGGTCGCGGGGGTCGCGCCGCTGCGCCTGCCGGCAAAATCGGCGCGAAAGGCTGCGAACCGGGGTCCCCAGAGCCCGCCTCGGGCTCTGGGGTGGTCGTAATCCCGCAGGGCGGCCCGCCCCCGGGAAACGAATTCGGCGCGGCCCCAGCGAGGCACAGCGCCGACTTGGGGCCACGGGGGCCCCGAGTCGGCGCGAGCATGCCGCCCCGCGCCGTTACAGCGGGGCGGCTCACAAGCGGGACGCGCGCCGCAGGCGCGCTGGAGCCCGCGCCAACCAAAAGTTCGCCCTCGACCACATGCAGATCGGTGCGGCAAATGCCGCAGGCGCGCATGCGCACCAAGACTTCGCCAGCACCGGGAACGGGCGTGGGCAACTCCACCCGCTGCAGCGGCTGCTGGTCCACCGGCTGGGGATGTGGCAAGATCCAAGCTTGCATACAGATTCCAATATAGATGCTGGCTTTGCCCGCGTGGTGGAGATCATGCGCCGGCTGCGCGCTCCGGGCGGCTGCCCCTGGGACCGGAAGCAGACCTTCGACAGCATTCGCGCGCACACGCTGGAGGAGGCCTACGAGGTGCTGGAGGCGATCGGGGAGCGCAACTGGCCGGGGCTGCGCGAGGAGCTGGGCGACTTGCTGCTGCAAGTGGTCTTCTACGCCGAGATGGCGGAGGAGGCGGGCCACTTCACCCTGGAGGAGGTGCTGCGCGAGCTGGCGGAGAAATTGGTGCGGCGGCATCCGCACGTGTTTGGCGAGGCGGCGGCCGAGGGGCTGAGCCCGGAGGAGGCGCTGGGGCGGTGGAACGCGGTCAAGGCGGCCGAGCGGGCGGCGGCCGGCGCGGACGAGGAGCGGGCCTCGCTGATGGCGGGCATTCCGCCCGGGCTGCCGGCGCTGGCGGAGGCGGTGAAGCGGGGACAGCGCGCCGCCGGCGTCGGCTTCGATTGGCCGCAGGCGCAGGGCGTGGTGGCCAAGTTGCGGGAGGAGATGGCCGAGCTCGATGCCGAGATGGCGGGCGGCGACCGCCGCCGCCTGGAGGAGGAGCTGGGCGATCTGCTCTTCACCGCCGCCAACCTGGCGCGCCACCTCGGCCTGGAGCCGGAGTCGGCGCTGAAGCGGGCCAACCGCAAATTCCAGCGGCGCTTTGAGGCGATGGAGCGGATGGCGGAGGGGCGCGCGCTGCGCGCGCTGACGGCGGAGGCGTGGGAGGAGCTGTGGCAGCGGGCCAAGCGGGCGCAGCCGCCGAACGGGGATCTGGCGTGAGCGCGGAGTTGGCAATGCGGCCGATCACGGCGGTGGACGAGCTGGAGGCCTGCGTCGAGATGCAGAGCGCGGTCTGGGGCTTCGGCGACCGCGACTTGATCCCGCGGCGCATGCTGGTGGTGGCCAACAAGATCGGCGGGCTGGTGCTGGGCGCCTGGGACGGCAGGCTGCTGGCGGGCTTTGCCCTCGCCCTCCCCGGCCATCGCCACGGGCGGCTCTATTGGCATTCGCACATGGTGGCGGTGGGCGCCAACTACCGCGACCGCGGCGTGGGCAAGCAGCTCAAGCTGCGCCAGCGCCAGGCGGCGCTGGCGCAGGGGATCGAGTGCATGGAGTGGACCTTCGACCCGCTGGAGATCAAGAACGGCTACTTCAACCTGGCGGTGCTGGGGGCCATCGCGCGCCGCTACGAACCCAACCTCTACGGGCAGACGAGCAGCTTGCTGCAGGCGGGGCTGCCCACCGACCGCCTGGTGGCGGAGTGGTGGCTGCGGGCGCCGCAGGTGGAGGCGGTGGCCGCGGGCCGAAGGCTGGAGCCCCCGGCGGCGGCGGCGCGGGTGGAGGTGCCGGCCGACATCCACGCCTGGAAGAACGCCGGCGACCCGCGCGCCGCCGAACTGCAGCGCCGCAACCGCGAGGCCCTGCTCGCCGCCTTCGCCGCCGGCCAGGCGGCGGTGGGCTACGCCCGCTCCGCCGCGGGCGGGGCGTTTCTGCTGGCGCCGGAGGAGAAGGCATGAAGATCGAACAGGTCACGCTGCGCGAGATCCAGATGCCGCTGGTGTCGTTCTTCGAGACCAGCTTCGCCCGCATGGAGCGCCGCCGCATCCTGCTGGTGCAGGCGCTGGTGGACGGGGTGGAGGGCTGGGGCGAGGTCACCTGCGGCGAGGCCCCCTACTACAGCTCCGAGAGCACCGACACCGCCGCGGTGGTGCTGCGCGACTTCGCCCTGCCGCTGGTGGTGGGCAAGGAGTTCGAGCGGCCGGGGGCGGTGGGGGAGGCGATGGCGCGCATCCGCGGCCACGCCATGGCCAAGGCGGCGGTGGAGAACGCCGTGTGGGCGGCGCTGGCCGAGCAGCAGGGGCGGCCGCTGTGGCAGTTGGTGGGGGGCAGCCGCGCCGAGATCGCCTGCGGCGTCTCGATCGGCATCAAGGACACGCTCGAGGACTTGCTGGAGGCGATCGAGCGCGAACTGGCGGCGGGCTACCAGCGCATCAAGATCAAGATCAAGCACGGCTGGGACGTGCGGGTGCTGGAGGCGGTGCGGCGCCGCTTTCCCGGGATTGCGCTGACGGCCGACGCCAACTCCGACTACACCCTGGAGGACCTGGAGCATCTGCGCGGCTTCGACGCCTTCCAGCTCATGATGCTGGAGCAGCCGCTCTGGCACGACGACATCCACCTGCACGCGCGGCTGCAGCGGGCGCTGCGCACCCCACTCTGTTTGGACGAGTCCATCCACCATGCGCGCGACGCCGAGCAGGCGATCGAGGCGGGGGCGTGCCGCATCATCAACATCAAGCTGGGGCGGGTGGGGGGCTTCACCTCGGCGCTGGCGGTGCACGCGGCGACCGCGCGGGCGGGGATGCCGGTGTGGTGCGGCGGCATGCTGGAGTCGGGGGTGGGGCGGGCGCACAACATCGCGCTCTCGACCTTGGCGAACTTCTCGCTGCCGGGGGATGTGTCGGCGAGCCGGCGCTATTGGCGCGAGGACATCATCGAGCCGGAGGTGGTGGTGAGCGCCCAGGGGACGATTCGCGCGCCCAGCGCCCCCGGCTTGGGCTTCCAGGTGAAGCGGGAGCTGGTGAACAAGCTCTCGGTTTGGGAGCAGACCTTCAAGCCGGGGGCGTGATCAGGCCAAAGTCGGCGCCCTGGGGGTCGGCGAGCACGGCGATGCGCCCGACGCGCTCCATTGAGCGCGGCGGGCTGAGGATGTGGGCGCCGGCGGCGGCGGCCACGGCGGCGTCGCAGTCGGGGACCTGGAACCACACCATCCAGTGGGGCGGGGTGGGGGGATGGCGGTCGACGGCGGGGGGGATGCCCCCGATCCACTGCCCGGCGTTGCGGATGTGGAGGTAGCCGGAGGCGTCGCGCGGGGAGAGGGTCAGGTCCCAGCCGAAGAGGGCGTGGTAGAACTGCTGCGCGCGGTCGGGGTCGGCGGTGGGTAGTGTCCAGAATCTTTCGCACTTTGGTTTAGCCTGAGGCTGGTCAGATTCCATTGCGTTTACCTTTTTGGGGGCTGTTTGTGTTCGCAGCTTGGGCTTCACGCCGCGCCTGCTGCCACCTCCTTGAGCCGGCTCATATCCAGGTACCGGCGCTTCCCCCATGTGCTCGCCGCGACGTGGCGGAGGCGGGCTGCGACCAGCATCAGGGCTGAGCGGC
>DATKSZ010000145.1:0-4308 GCA_035531375.1 Terriglobales bacterium
AGGACTGGGAAACCGCCGCCGAGATCGCCCATGCCCGCGGCGCCCTGCTCGTCGCCGTCATCACCGACCCGGTCTCGCTCGGCCTATTGCCCCCGCCCGCCGCTGCCGACATCGTCGCCATGGAGCTGCAGGGCTTCGGCATCCCGGTCGGCTTCGGCGGTCCCTATGCCGGCATCCTCGCCAGCCGCCAGAAGTTTGTCCGCAGCCTCCCCGGCCGCCTGGTCGGCGAGGCCCGCGACAGCGACGGCCGCCGCGGCTTCGTCCTCACCCTCTCCACCCGCGAACAGCACATTCGCCGCGAGAAGGCCACCTCCAACATCTGCACCAATCAAGCCCTCTGCGCCCTCATGGCCAGCATCTTCATGGCCACCTACGGCAAGCAGGGCCTGCGCGAGCTCGCCCAGCACAACCTCGCCAAGGCCGCCTACGCCGCCCAAGCCTGCCATAACGCCGGCCTCGAAGTCCTCTTCCCCTCCCCGCGCTTCCACGAGTTCGTCGTCCGCCTCCACCGCCCGCTGGCCGACCTCGAACCCTCGCTCACCCAAGCCAAGCTCATCCCCGGCCTCTCCCTCCACCCCGACTACCCCGAACTCGGCCACGCCCTGCTGGTCTGCTGCACCGAGATCGTTCCCCGCGCCGCCATAGATTCCCTGGCCGCCCTCCTCGCCCAGCGCTGATTGCCCTATGCCTGACCTCTCCCAGCCCGCCGGTTCCCGCGCCGCCCGCCACCAGGTCCAGAACGAAGACTTGCTGTTCGAGATCTCCTCCCCCGGCAAGTGCGGCTACCAGCTCCCCGCCCTCGACGTCCCCGCCGCCGAGCTCGCCCACACCAGGCAAGAAATCCAATATTTCCCAGAACTTAGCGAGCTGGAGGTGATCCGCCACTTCACCCGCCTCAGCACCTGGAACTACGGCGTGGACACCGGCATCTACCCCCTCGGCTCCTGCACCATGAAGTACAACGCCCGCATCAACGAGCTCGTCACCCGCCTCGACGGCCTCGGCGACGGCCACCCCCTGCAGTCCGAGGCCCTCTCCCAGGGCGCCCTCCGCATCATGCAGTTGCTCTCCCAGTACTTGCTCGAGATCACCGGCATGGACGCCATCACCCTGCAGCCCGCCGCCGGCGCCCAGGGCGAGCTCACCGGCATCCTCCTCGTCCGCGCCGCCCTCGCCGCCCGCGGCGACGCCCGCCGCAAGGTCCTCATCCCCGACTCCGCCCACGGCACCAACCCCGCCACCGCCGCCATCGCCGGCTACCAGGTCGAGAACCTCAAGTCCAACCCCGGCGGCACCGTGGACATGTCCAGCCTCGAGCGCCAAATGACCGGCGACGTCGCCGCCCTCATGCTCACCAACCCCAACACCTTGGGCATCTTCGAGGAGGACATCCACCGCATCGCCGACTTGGTGCACCAGCGCGGCGGCATGCTCTACATGGATGGCGCCAACATGAACGCCCTGGTCGGCCGCTCCCGCCCCGGCGACTTCGGCGTGGACGTCATGCACCTCAACCTCCACAAGACCTTCTCCACCCCCCACGGCGGCGGCGGCCCCGGCGCCGGCCCGGTCGCCGTCCAGCGCGAGCTCTCGCCCTTCCTCCCCATCCCCGTTCTCGCCACCCGCCCCGACGGCTCGCCCCGCCTCGACTTCGACCGCCCCCGCTCCATCGGCCGCGTCCGCGCCTTCTACGGCAACTTCGGCATGTTCACCCGCGCCCTCGCCTACATCATGGCCAACGGCTGCGACGGCCTGCTGCAAACCACCGAAGACGCCGTGCTCAACGCCAACTACCTCCGCAAAAAGCTCGAGGACGTCTTCGCCCTCCCCTACCCCACCCCCTCCATGCACGAGGTCGTCTTCAGCGACTCCCTCCAAGCCGCCCGCGGCGTCCACACCGGCGACATCGCCAAGCGCCTGATTGACTACGGCTTCCACCCCTACACCGTCTCGTTCCCCCTCGTCGTCCGCGGCGCCCTCATGATCGAGCCCACCGAGAGCGCCAACCTCGCCGAACTCGACCAGTTCATCGGCGCCATGCGCGCCATCGCCCAAGAGGCCCAGGCCACCCCCGAGCTGGTCACCTCCGCCCCCCACACCACCAAGATCCGCCGCCTCGACGAGGTCGCCGCCGCCCGCAACCCCGTCCTGCGCTGGCAGCCCCCGCCGTGCGCCTCTTCCTAGCCATCCCGCTCCAAGGCCCCGCCCACCTAGCCCTCACCCAGTCCCTCCTCCGCTGGCGCCGCCAACTCCTGAACGCCCGCTGGGAAGCCCCCGAGGCCCTCCACCTCACCCTGCAGTTCATCGGCCCCTGGCCCCAGGCCCGCGAGTCCGAGCTGATCGCCGCCCTCGCCGACCTACGCTTGGATCCGCTCTCCCTTCGCCTCGCCGGCCTCGGCGCCTTCCCCAACCCCCGGCAGCCCCGCATCGTCTGGGCCGGCGTCGTTCCCCATTTTCCCCTCGCCGCCTGGGTCGCCGCCATCGCCGCCCGCCTCCAGCCCCTGGGCATCCAGCGCGAGCCCCGCCCCTTCACCCCCCACATCAGCCTGGCCCGCCTAACCGCCGCCAGCCACGCCCATTCCCTGCGCTTCGATCCCCACCGCCCCCACTGGGGCGAGCTCCCAGCCGACCACTTCGGCCTCTACCACACCCTCCCCGACGCCCCTCCCGCCCAGCGCTACCAGCTCCGCTACCGCTTCCCCACCTCGCCCTCCACCCACCTCAAATAGTCCGCACTCCCCTCCACCACCTCGATCGCCACAATCTCCGGCGTCTCATACGCGTGCAGCTTCCGCACCGCCGCCTCCACCTCCCCAAACCGCTCCCGCGTTGTCTTCAACAGCAGCATCACCTCCTCGCTGCTCTCCAACTTCCCCCGCCACCAATACCTCGAGCGCCACCCCGGCCCCACGCTGGCGCAAGCCACCAGCCGCGCCTCCAAGAGTCCCCTCCCGATCGCCTCCGCCTCTTCCACCCCCGCACACATCACCTGCACCATCACCATCCCCATCGCCACCTCCCTCCTCCGCGCTCGCCACTGTCCACTGTTCCCTGTCCACTGTTCACTGTTCACCGTTCCCTGTTCACTCGCAAGATTCCCCCCTTGCGAGCCCACGCCCCGCCCCCTACAGTGGAACCAGCCCATGCTCCGCCGCGCCCTTCACGTGCTCCGCCTCGCCGCCGTCGCCGTCCCCGTCCTCTGGCTGGTGCAGCACGCCGTGCTGGGGCCCAGCGGATACTTGGCCTTGCGCCACAAACAGCAACAACTACAGCAGGAAATGGCCCGTATCCAGGCCCTGGAAGCGCACAACCGCCAACTCAATCAGTCGGTGCACTCCCTCACCACCGACCCCGCCGCCATCGAGGGCATCGCCCGCCAGCAGCTCCACCTCACCCGCCCCGGCGAGGTCGTCTACACCTACCCCGTCGCCCCCGCCCCCCGCGGCGCCGCCGCCGCCTCCCTCCTCCACTAATCCGCAAGTGTACCCGGTTCCCTCCTCCACGTGGCTAAGCTGCCATCGGCTCCGCGTCAACGAGGTCAGGCTCAACCTCAGTCTGATCGCCTACAAACCTTGGCACTCTGTGGCGGCAGCTGGTGCTGCCGACGAAGATCGCCAACTGGTCGCTCATCAGCTTGCAGCAGCGGCTGGTGAAAACGGGCGGGCGGCTGGTGAAGCATGCTCGCTGTTACTGGCTAACCCGCATTTCTCTCCAGAAAAGCGGGGCGAGGTGCATTTTCGAGTGGAAAAAGGCCGTGTTTTCGGGCGAAACTGCGTTGTCGAATCGGAGTCCAACCCGGAAAGGAACGGCCTTTTTCTATGACAGAGTGTAGCCAGGAATCGTTCGAGTTCACAGCCCATGCTACTGCGCGCGGTGGAGGGCCGGATCGGGCTGCTGCGGCGATTTGCGGGGTGTTTCCGGGACGGCCGCGCCCCGGAGCGCACGACCCACGCGATCAGCGAGATGGTGGCGCAGCGGGTGTACGGGCTGGCGCTGGGCTATGAAGACCTCAACGACCACGAGCAACTGCGGCGCGATCCGGTGTGGACGATGTTGGCGGGGCGGCGCGGGCTGGAGAAGCCGCTGGCGGGCAAGAGCAGGCTGAACCGGTCGCGGGGGTCGCGCCGCTTTGCCTGCTGGCAAAATCGGCGCGAAAGGCTGCGAAAATCCGCAGGGCGGCCCGCCCCCGGGAAGCGAATACGGCGCGGCCCCAGCGAGGCGCAGCTCCGACTTGGGGCCTCCGGGCCCCCAAGTCGGAGCGAGCACAAGCGGGACGCGCGCCGCAGGCGCGCTGGGGCCCGCGCCAAC
>DATKSZ010000146.1:0-51564 GCA_035531375.1 Terriglobales bacterium
GCTGCCGCGCGGCATCGTGGCCCACGGCTGGCTGCTGTTCGACCAGGAGAAGATGTCGAAGTCGGTGGGCAACGTGGTGCGCCCGGCGGGGATCCAGCAGGTGCTGGGGGCGGACGCGCTGCGCTACTTCCTGCTGCGCGAAGTCAGCTTCGGGCAGGACGGGAATTTCAGCTTTGCCGCGCTGGTGGCGCGCTACAACTCCGACTTGGCCAACGGCTGGGGCAACCTCGCCAGCCGGACCCTGACCATGATCGGCAAGTACCGCGCCGGCGTGGTGCCAGCGCGTCGTGCCACGGGCGGGGCTCGGCCGCCAGCGGGGCCGATCTTCGAGGAGTTCAAGAAATGCTTCGACGATTGGCAGTTCTCCCGGGCGTTGGAAGCAGTCTGGGAGTTGATCACGCTGACTGACCGTTACTTGTCGGGCATGAAGCCCTGGGCGCTGGCGGAGAGTTCCGAGGCGGGTGCCAGCGAGCGTTTGGACGATGTATTGCGCGATGGCTATGAAGTATTGCGTTGGTCGGCGGTGATGCTGTCCTCGGCAATGCCAGAGAGTGCCGCCAAGCTTTGGGCGCAGTTGGGGCTATCCGGCGGCCCCAATTTACCGTTCGACAAGCTGGACTGGGACGAAATTCGCCCCGGGCAGAAGATCGGCGTGGTGGAGGGGCTGTTTCCGCGCCGCGACAAGGAGAAGACGGTGGAAGAACTACGCAAACTGGAAGAAGCACCGGCGGCGGCGGTGGTGGCGCAGCCGGAGAAGATTGGCATCGAGGACTTTGCCAAGGTGGACCTGCGGGTGGGCGAGGTGTTGACCGCCGAGCGCATCAAGGGGGCGGACAAGCTGCTCAAGTTGACGGTGGACATCGGCACGGAGGTGCGGCAGATCGTGGCCGGCATCGCCGCCGCCTACGATCCGGCCACGTTGCCGGGGCGCAAGGTGGTGATCGTGGCGAATTTGGCGCCGCGCAAGCTGCGCGGGGTGGAATCGAACGGGATGATCGTGGCGGCGGCGGTGGGCGAGGCGGGGACGCCGCAACTGGTGGGCGTGCCGGCCGACACCCCCAACGGCGCGCGGCTGCGCTAGCTTTTTGTGCTCATAGACTCCCACTGCCATCCGGACGACGAGGCCTTTGCGGGCGAGCGCGAGGCGGTGCTGGAGCGCGCGCGCGCGGCCGGGGTGGAGGGGCTGGTGGCGATCCACGCGCCGCAGTTCGCGCGCGACCACCAAGGGATGCCGGGGCTGCGGGTGTGGGCGACGATCGGGGTGCACCCGCACGAGGCGGGGCAGGCCACGGCCGCCACCTGGGAGGAACTACAGGCCTGGTCGGGGGCGCCGGAGGTGATCGGGGTGGGCGAGGTGGGATTGGATTACCACTATGACCATGCCCCGCGCGGGCTGCAGCAGGCGGTGTTCCAGCGCCAGTTGGAACTGGCGGCCGGCTGGGGGCTGCCGGTGGCGGTGCACTGCCGCGAGGCGTTTGCCGACTGCCTGGCATTGATCGCGGCCCACAATCCGCCCGGGCGCGGCGTCTTGCACTGCTTCGCCGGCACGCGGGCAGAGGCGGAGGCGGCGCTGCAACTGGGCTGGTACCTGTCGTTCTCGGGCCTGCTGACCTTTCCCAAGCTGGAGGGGCTGCGCCAGGTGGCGGCGTGGGCGCCGGCGGAGCGGCTGCTGGTGGAGACCGACGCCCCCTATCTCGCCCCGGTGCCGCACCGCGGGCGCCGCAACGAGCCGGCCTGGGTGGGGGAGACGGCGGCGGCGCTGGCGCGGGCGCGGGGGGTGGCGGCGGAGGCGCTGGCGGCGCAGGTCCGGGCCAATTTCTTCCGGCTGTTTCCGCGCGCGCTTGCGGGATAATGGGTCATGGCCGCCAACGAAAATTCCTTCGACGTCGCCAGCGAGGTCAACCTGCAGGAGGTGGCCAACGCGTTGCAGCAGGCCCTGAAGGAGGTCACCACCCGCTACGACCTCAAGGGCTCGCACACCATCATCGAGCTGGACGCCAAGCAGGCGACCATCGCGCTGGCCACCGCCGACGACTATAAGCTCAAGGCGGTGACCGAGATCCTGCAGCAGAAGCTGTTCAAGCGCGGGGTCTCGCTGCGGGCGCTCAGCTACGGCGCGGTGGAGCCGGCCGCGGGCGGCACGGTGCGCCAGACCGTCACCCTGCAAAACGGCATCAGCAGCGAGAAGGCGCGGGCGATTGTGCAGTTGATCAAGGAGTCGAAGAAGAAGGTGCAGGCCTCGATCCAGGGCGAGGTGGTGCGGGTGGCGGGCAAGGATCGGGATACACTACAGGAAGTGATGGCCCTGCTGCGCGCCCACGATTTTGGCATAGACCTGCAGTTCACCAACTACCGCAGCCAATGAACCCCGCCGCGCCCACGCTCGCCGACCTGGACGCCGACCTGCTGGCGCCGTTCCGCCTGGTGCGGGGGGAGCTGGAGCAGGTGGAGGCGGAGCTGCTGGCCGGGGGGAAGAGCCGGATGGCGGCGATCACGCTGATCGGGCGCCATTTGCAGCAGAGCGGGGGCAAGCGCATCCGGGCGGCGCTGGTGCTGCTGGCGGGCCGGCTGGCGGGCTGCGAGCCGGGGGCGCGGGTGCGGCTGGCGGCGATTGTGGAGATGATCCACGCCGCCACCCTGATCCACGACGACATCATTGACGAGGCGCCCACGCGCCGGGGGCGGCCCTCGGCCAATGCGCGCTGGGGCAACCCCATGTGCGTGCTGGCGGGCGACTGGCTCTACATGCAGGCCTTCCGCCTGGCGCTGGGCGAGCGCCACTTCGGCGTGCTGGACGCGCTCATTGTCCTGACCCAGGACATGGTGGAGGGCGAGCTGCTGCAGTTGGAGATGCAGCAGCGGGTGGTGACGGCGGCCGAGCACCTGGAACTGGTGGAGCGCAAGACGGCGCGGCTGTTCGAGGTGTCGGCACAGTTGGGGGCGATGGCGGCGGGCCAGCCGCCGGCGGCGATCGCGGCGCTGGGCGAATTTGGCCGCCATTTGGGGCGGGCGTTCCAGATGGTGGACGACCTGCTGGACTTCACCGCGGCGGAGGCGGCGCTGGGCAAGCCGGTGGGCAACGACCTGCGCGAGGGCAAGATGACCCTGCCCGCCATCTACGCCCACCAGGCCAGCGACGCCGCCGGACGGGCGCTGCTGGAACAGGTGATGCGCGAGGGCGGCTACGCCCAGGTGGGCTTCGAGCAGGTGCAGGCGCTGGTGGCCTCGACCGGGGGGCTGGAGCAGGCGCGGCAAGAGAGCCGGCAGCAGGCGGCGCTGGCGCTGGCGGCGCTGCAGGCGCTGCCCGCCTCGCCCGAGCGCGAGGCCTTGGCGCGGCTGCCGGCGCTGGTGGTCGAACGCAGCCAATAGCCGGCAGGCCGCACCCCATGGCGCGCGAGGAGATCGAGCTCAAGTTCCGAGTGGCGGCGGCGCCGGCGCTGCGCGCGCGGCTGCGGCACATGGGCTTCCGGGTGGCGGCGGGGCGGCGGCGGGAAACCAACTGGATGTTCGACGATGCCCAAGGCCGGCTGCGGGCCGGCGGCCGGCTGTTGCGGCTGCGCCGCTCCGGCGACGCCTGGCTGCTGACGGCCAAGGGGAAGCGCCGCCCGGGCCCGCTCAAGCGCCGGGCGGAGTGGGAAACGGCGGTGGCGGACGGGGCGGGCTGCCGGGGGCTGTTGGCCTTGCTGGGGTACCGCCCCACGCTGGCGTATGCGCGCTGGCGCACGTTATGGCAGCGGCCGGGCGAGGCCGGCGAGGTGGCCTGGGACGAGACCCGGTTTGGCGTCTACCTGGAGATCGAAGGCAGCGCGGCGTGGGTGCGGCGCACGGCGCGCGAACTGGGGCTGAGGGTGGAACAGGCCGAGCCCCGTTCCTATCCCGAGATCTACGCCGCCGGCGGCTAGGCAAGACTAGCCGATCGGGAGGGACCGGCAACCGGGTGGCGTCATGCCGGCGGCGACGGGAAGCATTGCAGCGTGACAGTGCTGCGCTCCAGCAGCAGCGCGGCGAAGATTGTCCAGGCCCAGGGCCATACCCTGACCAGCGACGGCACGCTGATGTGGGGGGCGCAGGCTGCCCGAAGAACTAGCTAGTGCTCGTCGGCGGAGGGCCCGTAGGTGGAGGGCACCGGCAGGTCCAGCAGGCGGAGGTAGACGCCGAGCTGGGCGCGGTGGTGCACCACGTGGTTGAGGTACATGGCGCGGTAGGCGGCGAAGCGGCTGCCGCTGAAGAACACGGTCTCGCCGTGGGAGAGCTTCCAGGGATCGCTCCAGGCGGTGTCGGGGGTGGCCTGCAGGGCGGCCTTGACCGCGGCCAAGCCCTGGTCGGCGGCCGCGACCAACTGGGCCGGGGACTCGAACGCCAGCGGCTTCATGTTGGCGGTGGCGAAGTCGAGGCCGGGGCCGCTGAGGATGGCCACGCCGAAGCCGTTGAGCTGGGCGAGGTGGGCGGCGAGCTTGCCCAGCGGCATGGATTTGCCGTGGGGCTTAAAGTCGGCCTGGGCGGCGGGGACGCGCTGCAGCGCGGCGCGGGTCTTTTGGGCCTCGGCCTCGGCCTCGGCGATGAGCAGTTCGTGGATGGGCATGCTCGCGGTTCCTTTCTGAGTTCATCCGGCGGGTGCGGGGCCTAGGCGACCTCGACCGCGCCGTGGCACTTCTTGTACTTCTTGCCGCTGCCGCAGGGGCAGGGATCGTTGCGGCCGACCTTGTCCTCGTTGCGCACCACGGTGGCGACCGGGGTGGGCTCGGCGGGGCCGGAGAAGCGCAGCTCGCGCGCCTGCTTCTGCTTGCGGCGCTCCATCTCGCGCTCGTAGTCGCGCAGCGCCTGGGACTCGGCGTCGCGGCGGGCGGCGAGTTCCTGCTCCTGCTCCTCGCGGGTCTGGATGCGGGCCAGGAATACGGTGCGGACGCTGTCGGCCTCGATGCGGTCCATCAAATCCTGGAACATGTCGAAGGACTCTTTTTTGTACTCGATGAGGGGGTCGCGCTGGCCGTAGCCGCGCAGGCCGATGCCCTCCTTGAGGTGGTCCATGGCCAGCAGGTGGTCCTTCCACAGATTGTCCACGATCTGCAGCATGACCAGGCGCTCGAAGTGGCGCAACTGGGGGGCGCCGATGAGGGCCTCCTTCTCGTCGTACTTCTGGTGGAGCAGGTCCATGAGGGCATGGCCCAGCTCCTCGAAACTGAGGGTGTCGGCGGCGACGGCGCCCTGGAAGTCCACGCCGAAGCGCTCCTTGATCGAGGGGCGCAGGCCGGCGAGGTTCCACTTGTCGGGATGGACGTCGCGGCCGCAGAAGGTGTCGAGGTCGGCCTCGACAAAGCCCTCGGCCACGCCCATGAGGAACTCCTTCTGGTCGAGGCCGGCGAGCAGGTCGTGGCGCATGCCGTAGATGGCCTCGCGCTGCTTGTTCATGACGTCGTCGTACTCGAGCAGGTGCTTGCGGCTCTCGAAGTGCTGGCCCTCGACCTGCTCCTGGGCGGCGGCGATGCGGCGGCTGATGAGCTTGCTCTCGATGGGCTGGCCCTCCTCCATGCCGAGGCGGAGCATGAGGCCGGAGATCTTCTCGCCGCCGAAGATGCGCAGCAGGTCGTCCTCGAGGGAGAGGTAGAAGCGGGAGGCGCCGGGGTCGCCCTGGCGGCCGGCGCGGCCGCGGAGCTGGTTGTCGATGCGGCGGGACTCGTGGCGCTCGGTGCCGATGATATGCAGGCCGCCGAGCGCGACCACCTCGTCGTGCTCGCGGTCGGTCTCGGCCTTGTAGGGGGCGAGCCCGGCCAGGCGCTCGTCTCCCGGCAACTCGTCCCAGTGGATGCCCTTGCGGGCCAAGGCGACGCGGGCCATCTGCTCGGGGTTGCCGCCCAGCAGGATGTCGGTGCCGCGGCCGGCCATGTTGGTGGCGATGGTGACGGCGCCCTTGCGGCCGGCCTGGGCGACGATCTCGGCCTCCTTCTCGTGGAACTTGGCGTTGAGCACCACGTGGGGGATGCGCGCCTTTTGCAGCATGGCGGCGACGCGCTCGGATTTTTCCACCGAGATGGTGCCGACCAGCACCGGCTGGCCGCGCTGGGCGCAGTCCTTGATCTCCTCCACCACGGCGGTGAACTTCTCCCGCTCGGTGCGGTAGACCACATCGGGGTTCTCGCGGCGCAGCAGGGGGCGGTTGGTGGGGATGACCACCACGTCGAGCTTGTAGGTGGAGTGGAACTCGTTGGCCTCGGTCTCGGCGGTGCCGGTCATGCCCGCCAACTTCTTGTACATGCGGAAGTAGTTTTGGAAGGTGATGGTGGCCAGGGTCTGGTTCTCGCGCTCGATCTTGACCCCCTCCTTGGCCTCGACCGCCTGGTGGAGGCCGTCGGACCAGCGCCGGCCGGGCATAAGGCGGCCGGTGAACTCGTCCACGATCAGGACCTTCTTTTCCACCCGCCCGGCCTGGGGGTCGTGCTCCTCCTTGACGACATAGTCCACGTCGCGCTTGTAGAGGGTGTGGGCGCGCAGTGCCTGGTAGACATGGTGGATGAGCTCCATGTTGGCGATGTCGTAGAGGTTCTCCACCCCCAGCGCCTCTTCGCACTTGGCCACGCCCTCCTCGGTGAGGGTGGCGGTGCGCTGCTTCTCGTCGAGGTAATAGTCGCCGGTGGCGGCCTTCTCGTCGCCCTCGGGGGGATCGCCGCGCTGGAGGCGGGGGATGACGCGGTCAATGCGGTAGTACTTGTCGGTGGACTCCTCCGAGGGGCCGGAGATGATGAGCGGGGTGCGGGCCTCGTCGATAAGGATGGAGTCGACCTCGTCCACGATGGCGAAGTGGTGGCTGCGCTGGCAGCAGTCGGCCAGGTCGAACTTCATGTTGTCGCGCAGGTAGTCGAAGCCGAACTCGTTGTTGGTGCCGTAGGTGATGTCGCAGGCGTAGGCGGCCTTGCGCTCCTGGTCGCCGAGGTCGTGGACAATGACGCCGACGGAGAGGCCGAGGAACTTGTAGAGCCGCCCCATCCATTCCGAGTCGCGGCGGGCGAGGTAGTCGTTGACGGTGATGACGTGCACGCCGCGGCCGGCGAGGGCGTTGAGGTAGACGGGCAGGGTGGCGACCAGGGTTTTGCCCTCGCCCGTCTTCATCTCGGCGATGCGGCCCTGGTGCAGCACCATGCCGCCGATGAGCTGGACGTCGAAGTGGCGCATTTGCAGGGCGCGGCGGCCGGCCTCGCGCACCAGGGCGAAGGCGGGGACCAAGATCTCGTCCAGGGCGGCCTTTTCCGCGGCGCGCTTGTCGTCCTCGGTTTCGGCGGCGGCGCTGCGTTCGCGCACGAGCTGCTGGAACTCGGCCGTCCGAGCGCGCATCTGCTCGGCCGAGAGGGCCTGCATGGCCGGCTCCAAGTCGTTGATGGCCTGGACGTTGGGGCGCAGCCGGGCGACCTCGCGGTCGTTCTTGGTGCCGAAAACCTTGGCGACGATGGAAGGCATAATTCAGGTGGGAACGCTCAATTTTAGCACTTTGGCGGGCGCGGGGCGGGGGCGGGGGTCGGGAGCGATTGACCCCGACCCCGGGGGCGGCTTACAGTTCGCTACATGCGCAAGCTCCTTGGGCTGTTCCTGCTGGCGGCGCTGCCGCTGTGGGCCGACACCTATCCCCGCCCGGTCGGCTTTGTCGTCACCCATTACAACTTCGACGTCGCCCTGTCGGACGCCAACAACCAGGTGGCGGTGCGCGACACCGTGTCGCTGCGATTCACCCAGGACGGGGTGGGGCAGGTGGCGCTGGACCTGTGCCAGTTGCGCACCGCCAATCCGCCCGCCGAGCGCGGCAACCCCTGCCTGGTGCGCACCCCCTACGGGCTGCGCGGCCGCTCCCCCGGCGCCCCCAGCTCGGCCGGCCGGGGCATGGTGGTGACGGCGGTGACGGACGAGCACGGGGCGGCGCTGCGCTTCCGCCAAGACCACGACCGCCTGCTGGTGGAGTTGGCCCGGCCCGGCCGCCGCGGCCAGAGCTACGCCTTCACCGCCGCCTACCACGGCGTGCCCGCCAACGGCCTGCTGATCGAGCCCAACCGCTACGGCGACCGCGAGTTCTTCACCAACGAGTGGCCCGACCTGGCGCGCAACTGGCTGGCGGTGGTGGACCACCCTTCGATGAAGGCGACCAAGACCATCCGGGTGGTGGCGCCGCGGCATTACCAGGTGATCTCCAACGGCACCATGACGGAAGAGACCGACCTGCCCGGCGACCTGCGCCGCACCGTCTGGCGCGAGGAGGTGCCCATCTGCACCTGGCAGTTCTCGCTGGGGGTGGCGCCGATGGCGGTGAGCAACTTTGGCGAGTTCCACGGCATTCCGCTCTCGGCCTGGGTGTTTCCCCAGGAGCGGAAGACGGGCTTTGCCGACTTCCAGCGCTGGACGGAGCCGATCCTGGAGTTCTACGTGGACCACATCGGGCCGTATTCGTACGAAAAGCTGGCGCAGGTGGAGGCCAACGGGACCGGGGGCGGCATGGAACTGGCCTCGGATATCTACTACGGCTATCCGCCCAGCGGGCCCAGCCGGCAGTTGCTGGCGCACGAGATGGCGCACCAGTGGTTCGGCGACTCGGTCACCGAGAAGGACTGGGACGACGTCTGGCTGAGCGAGGGCTTCGCCACCTATTTCGCGCTGCTCTACACCGAGCATCGGGACGGCCGCGACGCCTTCCTGGCCGGGGTCCAGTCCAGCGCGGCCGCGGCGCAGCGGTTTGTGGAGCAGCATCCCGACTCGACCCTGGTGCACCACAACCTCAGCGACATCAGCCAGGTGATCGCCAACAACGCCCAGATTTATCAGGAGGGGGCGCAGGTGCTGCACATGCTGCGCGGGGTATTGGGCACGGCCAATTTTTGGGCGGGCATCCGCCTCTACTACCGCCGCTACCGCAACGCCAACGCCAACAGCCTCGACTTCCAGCACGCCATGGAAGAGGCCTGCGCCGCCTCGGCCACCTGTCCCCGCTACGGCCGCGACCTGAGTTGGTTCTTCAACGAGTGGCTGCACCGGGGCGGGCTGCTGCGGGCGCAAGGGGGCTGGCGCTATGACGCCGTGCATAAGCAGCTCGAGGTCACTCTGGATCAAACCGGCAACCCGGGCCAGCTCTACCAGATGCCGTTCCAAATCGGCATCACGCTGCCGGCGGCGGCGGGGGGGCGGGGCGGACGGGGACGCGGCGGGCGGAGGGGGGCGGAGGCGGGCGCGCCGCCGCTGCCGGTGCTGATGCTGCGGGCGGCGCACAACACCCTTTCCATCCCGCTGGCGCAGGCCCCCACGGCGGTGAGGCTGGACCCGAGGAGGTGGGTGACCATGGCCCAGGTGGCCTTCGGCCCGCAGTAGGCGCCGCGCGGCTTGGGGCGGCGGGGGGCGCAGGCTACAATGCAGGAACGATGCCCGCCGAGCCGCCCAGTGTCCAAACCCCGCTGATGCGGCAATACAGCGAGGCCAAGCGCCAGCATCCGGAGGCGCTGCTGCTGTTTCGGCTGGGGGATTTCTACGAGCTGTTCTACGAGGACGCGGTGACGGCGGCGCGGGCGCTGCAGATCACCCTCACCAGCCGCAACAAGGAGCGGGGGGCTCCCATCCCCATGTGCGGCGTGCCCTACCACGCCGCCGAGGGCTACATCGCCAAGCTCATCCAGCAAGGCTACAAGGTGGCGCTGTGCGACCAGATGGAGGATCCGCGCCAAGCCAAGACGCTGGTGCGGCGGGAGGTGACGCGGGTGCTGACGCCGGGCACGGCGGCGCTGGCGCAGGCGGCGGGGGAGAACACCTACCTGGCGGCGGTGGCGCGGGCGGAGGGCAAGGGCGCGGGAGGGGGGCTGGGGCTGGCGGTGCTGGACGTCTCCACCGGCGAGTTCCGCGCCACCGAGTTCAGCGGCGAAGCGGCGGAGGCGCGCTTGGCCGAGGAGCTGGCGCGCTGGCGGCCGCGCGAACTGCTCTACGCCGCCGCCGCGGGCGACGCGCCGCTGTTCCGCGGGCCGCGGCCGGAGGAGTTGGCCACGGCGGTGCTGACCCCGCTAGAGGCCTGGATGCTGGAGCCGGGCTTCGCCCAGGGGGTGCTGGAGAGCCACTTCGGGGTGCTCTCGCTGGAGGGCTTTGGCTTGGCGGGCAAGCCCTGGGCGCAGGCGGCGGCCGGCGCGATCGTGCACTACGTCAAGGAAACCCAGCGCAGCCAACTGGCGCACGTGGACCGGCTGGGCTATTACGAGCGCCAGCAGGGGCTGGTGCTGGACGCGGTGACGGCGCGCAACCTGGAGCTGGTCGAGCCGCTGTTCCAGGGGGCGGAGGCGGCCACGGTGCGGGCGGTGCTGGATGCCACGGTGACGCCGATGGGCAAGCGCCTGCTGCGGCAGTGGCTGCTGCGGCCGAGCGGCGAGCTGGCGGAGATCCAGGCGCGGCAGGAGGCGGTGGCGGCGCTGGTGGAGGATTGGGGGCTGCGGCAGAAGCTGCGGGCGGCGGCGGCGGGGGTGCAGGACTTGGAGCGGCTGCTGGGGCGGGTGGCGCTGGCCACGGCGCTGCCGCGCGACCTGCTGGCGCTGGCCGCCTCGCTCGACCGGGTGCCCGAGCTGGGGGGGCTGCTGGGCGGGGCGGCGGCGGGGCGCTGGGGCGAGATCGCCGCCCGGCTGGATCCCTGCGACGAGCTGCGCCAGGCGATCGGCGCCCACCTGGTCGAGTCGCCGCCGGCGACGCTGGCCGAGGGCGGCTACATCCGCCCCGGCGTCTCGGCCGAGCTGGACGAGTTGCGCTCGCTCAGCCACAACGCCAAGGGGGCGGTGGCGGCGATCGAGGCGCGGGAGCGCGCCCGCACCGGCATCGGCTCGCTCAAGGTGCGCTTCAACCAGGTGTTCGGCTACTACCTGGAGGTTTCCAAGGCCAACCTGCGCCACGTGCCCGCCGACTACGAGCGCAAGCAGACGCTGGCCAACGCCGAGCGCTTCACCACGCCCGAGTTGAAGGAGCTGGAGGCCAAGATCCTGAGCGCCGACGAGCGCAGCCGGGAGCTGGAGCAGAGCCTGTTTTTGGCGCTGCGGGCGCGGGCGGGGGAGCAGGCGGGGCCCATCCGGCGCAATGCCGAGGCCCTGGCCGAGCTCGACCTGCTGGCCAACTTCGCTCACCTCGCCGCCGAGCAGAACTATTGCCGCCCGGAGGTGGGGGCGGAGGGCTTCGACATCCGCGACGGGCGCCACCCGGTGGTCGAGCGCCTGGGCTGGGAGGCCAGCGCCGACCGGTTCGTGCCCAACGACCTCTACCTCGACCGGGAGCGCCAGCGCGTGCTGCTCATCACCGGGCCCAACATGGGGGGCAAGAGCACCTACCTGCGGCAGGCGGCGCTGATCGCCATCCTGGCGCAGATGGGCAGCTTTGTGCCGGCGCGCAGCGCGCGGGTGCCGCTGCTGGACCGCATCTTCACCCGCATCGGGGCCAGCGACAACCTGGCGCGCGGGCGCTCGACGTTCATGGTGGAGATGACCGAGGCGGCGGTCATCCTCAACCAGTCGGGGCCGCGCAGCCTGGTGATCCTGGACGAGATCGGGCGGGGCACGGCCACCTACGACGGGCTGGCGCTGGCCTGGGCGATGGTGGAGTACCTGCACCAGCGCAGCGGCGCCTTCACCCTGTTCGCCACCCACTACCACGAGCTCACCGAGCTGGCGCGGCACCTGGAGGCGGTGCAGAACGTGCACGTGGCGGCGCAGGAGTCGCCCCAGGGGATCGTGTTCCTGCGCAAGGTGGAGGCGGGCGAGGCCAGCCGCAGCTATGGCATCGAGGTGGCGCGGCTGGCGGGGCTGCCGCGCGAGGTGCTGCAGCGGGCGCGCGAAGTGCTGCGCCAGCACGAGCAGGCGGAGACGCGCACCAGCTCGCAATTGGAGGCGCCGGCGGAGGCGCGGCTGCAGTTGGCGCTGTTCACCCCGCTCAGCCAGCAGGTGGCCGACCGGGTGGCCGCCGCCGAGTTGGAGCGGCTGACCCCGTTGGAGGCGCTGAACCTGCTGGCCGAGCTGCAGAAGAGCTTGCGGGGCGGGGAATGAGGACGATGATGGGCGCGGGCCCCAGCGCGCCTGCGGCGCGCGTCCCGCTTGTGCTCGCGCGGACTTGGGGGCCCCGTGGCCCCAAGTCGGCGCTGCGCTTCGCTGGGGCCGCGCCGAATTCGTTTCCCGGGGGCGGGCCGCCCTGCGGAATTTCGCAGCCTTTCGCGCCGATTTTGCCAGCAGGCAAAGCGGCGCGACCCCCGCGAGCGGCGCGGGAGCGCGTGGTGGCGGGGGTGATGAGCGGCACCTCGGCGGACGGCCTGGATGTGGCGCTGGTGCGCATCGCCGCGCCGGGCTGGGGCTGGCAACTGCTGGGCTTTCATCACGCCCGCTACGCCGCGCGCGACCGCCGGGCGATCCTGGCGGTGGCGGAGGGCAAGGCCACGGTGGCCGAGCTGGCGCGGCTGGACGTGTGGCTGGGGCGGCGCATCGGGGAGGCGGTGCTCGAGGCCGCCCGGCTCGCCGGCCTGTGCCCGGCGCGTCCGGACGTCATCGCCTCGCACGGCCAGACGGTGTTCCACCAGGGGCGGGTGGCGACGCTGCAGGTGGGCGACGCCGCCACCATCGCCGCGGTGGCGGGGGTGCCCGTGGTCAGCGATTTCCGCTCGGCCGACATCGCCGCCGGGGGCGAGGGGGCGCCGCTGGTGCCGTGGGCGGACTGGCGCCTGCTCACCCACCGCCGCCGCTACCGGGTGGCGCTCAACCTGGGCGGGATCGCCAACCTCACCCTGTTGCCGCCGCGGGCCCAGCCGGCGCAGGTGCTGGGCTTCGACACCGGGCCGGGCAACATGGCGCTCGATGCCTGCATGCAGCAGTTCAGCGGCGGGCGCCGCCCGTTCGACGCCTGGGGCGGGCTGGCCAGTTCCGGCCGGGCCAACGCGGCGCTGCTGCGGCGGCTGCTGCGGCATCCGTTTTTCCGCCGGCGGCCGCCCAAGTCGGCCGGGCGGGAGCAGTTCGGCGCCGCCTACGTGGCCGAGGTGGTGGGCCAGGCGCCGCGGCTGGCGGGGGCCGACGTCATGGCCACGCTGGTGGCGCTGACCGCCGAGACAGTGGCGGCAGGGCTGCGCGGGGCCGGCCCCGAGGCGCTGGCCGGGGAGGTGATCGTCTCCGGCGGCGGGGTCCACAATCGCGCCCTGATGGCCGCGCTGCAGGCCGCCGCCCCCGGCTGCCGCTGGCTGACGTCGGACCAAGTGGGCGTGCCGGCGCAGGCCAAGGAGGCGATCGCCTTCGCCCTGCTGGGCGAGGCCCACCTGCGCGGCGAGCCCGGCAACCTGCCCAGCGTCACCGGGGCTGCCCGCGCCGTGGTGCTGGGCAGCTTCACCCCCGCTCCGTCTGCGTCCCCACGCCGATAAAAGTTAAAACGGCTCGCCCGGCAGCGGGGGCAGCACCGGCGTGAACTGGCCCCAGCCCGCCGCCTTGGCCGCCGCCATGTCGTGCACCAGCAGCGGCGGCAGGGTGGGGTTGAGCTGGGGCGTTGCCCCCTCGGACTCGTTGCCGATGGTCCAGGCGGTGGCGGCCACCGTCTTGGCCACCTGCTGGATCTCGGTGAAGTCAATCTTCTCCGGGCTGTCGGTGACGCGGTGGTAGTCCTTGTGCAGGCCCACCGTGAAGAAGGCGATGGGGATGCCCGACTTGGCGAAGTTGTAGTGGTCGCTGCGGTAGAAAATGCGCTGGCCGCGCGCGCCCGGCCCCAGGTTGTCGTGGGTGGCGTCGGGGGCGGTGACGTCGTAGAAGTGGTCCAGTTTGAGCTTCTGGAAGCGGTTGTTGACCGCCTCCAGGGTCTGTTCGAGATCGTTGCTGCTGATGTTGGGCCCGACCACCAGCACCGCGCCCGGGTTGACCAGATAGTGGGTGGGGTCGGGGTCCACGGAGTCGGGGTTCTTGGTGCGGCCGATCATGTCCATGTTCAGGTCCACCACCACCTTGTGGATGTCAATGGGAGGGAACTGGTTGAAGTACTGCGAGCCCCAGAGCCCCTTCTCCTCGCCCGCGTTCCAGATGAACATCATGGTGCGCTTGGGACGCAGGCCCTTGGCCGCGCCGGTGGCGAAGGCGTGGGCGATGCCGAGCAGCCCGGTCGAGCCGGAGCCGTCGTCGTCGGCGCCGTTGTTAATGCCGTCGCAGTTCTTCTGGTCCGGGGCCAGGGTGAGGCCGAAGTCGGTGGAGTCGCCCGCCGCCGCCACCGGGCTCTGCTGGGTGCAGTTGGGGGTGGGGCTGAGGCCGATGTGGTCGAGGTGGGCGCTCATGATGACGTACTCGTGCTGGAGCACCGGATCGCTGCCCTGCAGGATGCCGATCACATCCTCGCCGTGGTTGTGGACGGTGGTGACGGCGATGCGGGCGGAGAGGGTCTTGGCAGGGTTGAGGGCGAAGCTGGGCAGGGCGTCGCCGGCGGCGGCCCGGTCCATCACCTGGCTGGCGCTCAGGCGCTCTCCCTGGAACAGGGCGTTCATGGTCTCGAGGCCCGCCACCACCTGCGGCACGGCCGCCTGCGGCGGCGGCAGGAACTTGGCGACGGCGTAGTTGGGGCCGTTGGGGCCGAAGCGCAACGCACCGGCGTCGGGGGCGGCCATGGCGGCAAGTTGCTGGAAGGTGGGGGCCGTGATCAGCGCCAGCGCGCCGTTCCGGGCGGCGTACTGCTGCGGGGTGAGATCGTTGGGGCCCATGGGGTTGACCGGGACCGGCCCGCGGCCAAAGCGAGCCGCCTGCAGCGCCGCCTGGTACTTGGCCACCGCCGGCGGCACCCCCGCCACCACCACCACCTTGCCGCGCACATCCAGCCCCTGGTAGGGGTTGGTCGCCCCGATCACGTAGCCGTTGCCGGCGAAGACCAGGCTGGCGTTGGCGATCGCGCCGCCCACCAAGGGGGTGGGGTTGCGCCCGCGAGCGGTCTCCACAATCCAGGCCGGGCCGTAGGGCAGCGCGTGCGGGCCCGGGGCCAGTTGCGGCGGACCAAAGCCGAAGAAAGAGCCCCGTCCCCCACGGCTCGCCGGGATGGTGATGGTCATGGTCATCGCCGCCGGGTCAGGGTTGGTGGTGACCAGGTCAATGGGCATGAAGTAGGGCTGCAGCGGGCCGTTGGTGCCCGAGGTGCTGCCTCCTGGCAGCAGGCCCCATTCGTTGAGATGGCTGGCCACATACAGGGCGGCCACGTCGTAGCCACGCGAGGGCATGTTGCGCCCCTCGAGCTGGTCGGAGGCGAGGAAGTAGTCGTAGTCCTTCAGCTCGGCCTGGGTGATGGCGTTGGCGTTGCCAAAGCTGGGCGGCTTGACCTTCTTCTTGGCGGGCGCGGGGGCGACCGCGGCCAGGGCAAAGACCAGCCCGAAGGGTAGAATGGTGCCAGTCAGGACGGCGGGAAGGCGTCGCATAGGGAACCTCGCAGCACAGGATACAGGAAACCTCCGAGGGGGAACAGGGTCGGCGGCCATGTGGAAGCGGTCATTGGCGGTGGCGGCGCTGTGTGCGGCGGCGGCGGGGGCGACGCCGCGCCCCGGGCTGGGCCCGGCGGCGACGGCACGTCTGCTGCGCCGGCTGCGCTTCGGGGGCGACCCCGGCGCCATGGCACGGCTCCGCCTGCGCGCCCAGGAGAGTTGGACCGTGCCGGGGCGCGCCCTGCCCGCCGACCAGCAAACCGACGAGGTGGTGTTCTACCGCTCGGTGCCGCTCGAACTGGAGCAGACCCACAACCAGCGGGCGCTGCCGGCCGCGGCGCAACAGCGGCAGCAGCGGCAGGCGGCGCGGCTGCGGGCGCGCATTGACCGCGCCCAGGCGGCGGCGCCGGCCGAGGGCGCGGGCCGGTGGCTGAACCTCGGGGGCGAGATCTGGCCGTTGGCCCGCTTCGAGGCGCTGTTCTCCTGGACGGCGGAGGCGATGCCGGCCGGGCTGGAACTGCGCTTTGTGCCGGCCCCGGGCGGGCGTCCGCGCTCGCGCCTGGAGCGCCTGCTGCGCCGCACCGCCGGCACGCTGCGGGTGGATCCGGCCAGCGGCCAGATCCTGGGGGGCGAGTTCCACAATGTGGGGGCGGTGGATTATGTCGGCGGTCTGCTGGCCCGCTTCACCGAGTTTTCCGGGCACTTCTCCATGCAGCCGGCGGGGCCGGCTTGGGTGCTGCGGCGGGTGGTGGTCGAGGTGCGGGGCAGGGAACTGTTCCGCCGCGTGCGCGGCACCGAGACCATGGACTACCGCCTCGAGCCGGGAAGCCGATGAGGCGGATCGTGGCCGGCATCCTGCGCCGCGGGGCCCAGGTGCTGATCTGCCAGCGCCGCCGCGGCGGGGTGCAGGGCGGGCAGTGGGAATTTCCCGGAGGCAAGCTCGAGCCGGGCGAGGAGGAGGGCGCCGCCCTGGCGCGCGAGCTGCGCGAGGAATTGGGCATCGAGGCCGAGGTCGGGCGGCTGCGGGCGCGGGTGCGCCACCGCTATGCCGAAACGGGCGAGCTGGAGCTGGCCTTCTACGAGATCGCCGCCTTCGCCGGCGAGCCCCAGAACCGGGTGTTCGAGGCCATCGCCTGGGTCGAGCCGGCCGCGTTCGAGAGCTACGATTTTCTCGCCGCCGATCGTCCCGTGCTGGAATTGCTGCGGGAATGCTAGACTAGGCACGGTTCCATGCGCATCGCCCGCGAATACATCACCTACCTCTCGCGCGCCCTGGCGGAGCGGCTGACGGCGGAGAAGCTGCTCGCCTCTGCCGATCCCCACCTCCTGGTGGACACCATCCACCACGCCCTGGAGGAGGAGTTCGGGGTCGAGGACCGCATCAACGAGGAGGCGCGCGCCATCCTGGCCACCCACGCCGAGGAGATGCAGCGGCTGGGCGCGGCCTACAGCGACTCCTTCAAGAAGATCAAGGCCGAGCTGGTGCGCAAGCACAAGGTGGTGCTGTGATGCGGGTGTCGCGCGAAAAGATCAACCAGCTCTCGCACGTGGTGGCGCAGGCGCTGGCGCAACGGGCCGAGATCAGCTTCCTGGAGGACCGCAACACGCTGCGGCTGGAGATCCGCCGCCTGCTGGAGCAAATGTTCGCCGCCGAGGCGCGCATGGACGAGGTGGTGCGGCTGAAGATCAGCTCGCAGAAGAAGGGCATCCTGGAAGGCTCCGGCGAGTGGGACATCCTCTACCGCAAGTACTACCAGGACGAGCTCAAGCGCCTGGGGGTGTAAGCCATATGAACCCGTCCAACAACCCGACCCGGGTCAAGCTGCTGCAGCGGCCCGACTACCGCGAGAGCTACGCCAACTCGGTGCAGATCCGGCCCAGCACCTGGGACTTTTTCCTGCAGTTCGGCACCATGGAGCAGAAGCAGCCCGACGAGGTGGAGCTGCACATGTTCCAGGGCATCTACCTGAGCCCGCAGCAGGCCAAGGCGGTGTTGCACCTGCTGCGCAGCCACATGGAAAACTACGAGAAGGCCTTCGGCGAGGTGCAGTTGCAACCGCTGCCCGCGCCCGGTGCGGTGCAGTAGACGGTGGCCAAGTGGCGGCTGCCGGTGGGGGTGTACCTGGCCCTGCTGGTGGCACACGCGCCGCTGCTCCAGCTGCCCTACTACTGGGACGAGGCGGGCTACTACATCTTCGCCGCGCTGGATTTCTTCCGCCACGGCTGGCTGGCGCCGCGCTCGACCCTGGCCAACGGGCATCCGCCGCTGTTGTCGTTCTACCTGGCCGGCGCCTGGGCGGTGGCGGGCTTCCATCCGCTGGTCACGCGCGCCGCCATGCTGGTGTGGGCGGCGGGGCTGCTGTGCGGCGTCCACGCGCTGGCGCGGCCGCGGCTGGGCGGCGGCGGGGCGGCGGCGGCGGCGCTGCTGCTGGGGCTCTCGCCCCTGGTGTTTGCCCAGGCGACGCTGGCCCAGCTCGAGGTGGCGGTGGCGGCGCTGGTGGTGTGGGCGCTGGTGGCGCTGGAGCGGGAGCGGGACGCCCTCGCCGCCGTCTTGCTGGCCGCCGCCTGCCTGATGAAAGAGACGGCGGTGATCGCGCCGCTGGCGCTGCTGCCGGTGGTCCCGCCCCGCACCCGGCGCTGGCTGCTATTGCCCATGGCGGTGCTGGGGCTGTGGTACGTCTGGTACCACCACCTCACCGGCTACTGGTTCGGCAATCCGCAGTACTTCGCCTACAACGTCAGCCAGGCGGCGCTGTCGCTGCCGCGCATCGGGCTGGCGCTGCTGCGCCGCTGCTGGCAACTGGTGGGCTACAACGGCACCTGGCTGTTGAGCCTGCTGGCGCTGCTGGCGGTGTGGCGGGGGCGGCGGGGTGCCGGCGCCAGCGCCGCGCCGCGCGCCTGGCTGGCGCTGGTGGCGGCCTATCTCTTGTTCCACGCCGCCATCGGCGGGGCGGTGCTGGCGCGCTACCTGCTGCCGGCGCAGGCGCTGTACTTCATCTGGCTGGCGGAGCAGATCCAGCGGCTGCCGCGGGCGGGCGGGTGGGTGGCGGGCTGCGCCGCCTTCCTGGTGGTGGGCTGGTTCTGGAACCCGCCCTATCCGTTCCCCTACGAAGACAACCTCGCGTACGTGCAGTTCATTCGGCTGCACCAGGCGGCGGCGCAGTACTTGGAGCAGCACCCCCCGTCGGGCCCGGTGTGGACGGCCTGGCCCGCTACCGACGAGCTCAGCCGCCCGGAATTGGGCTACGTCACCCGCCCGCTGCCGGTCGCCGCGTTGCAGGATTTCAGCGCGGCCAGCCTGGCGGGGCTGCGCGCCGCCCCGCCGGCGTTGTTGCTCTACAGCCTGACGTACCAGCCCCGGCTGGATCTGGCCAGCGCGCTGCCGTTCTGGAACGACTGGGCGCGGCGCTATTTTGATTACGAGGAGCCGGCGCCGCCGGCCGCCTGGGTGGAGCGCTGGCACATGCAGACCCGATTCCAGCGCGCCCGCGCCGGCCAATGGATCACCTTGGCGGTGCGCTGAGCCGGCTCAGGCTCCGACCCACTCCAGCCGCAGGCGCGGCTCGCGGGCGGCGAGCGCCAGCGCGGTTGCGGCGGCGAAGGCGTCGGCGTAGGAGATGGGATGCAGGGCTTTCAGGACAGCGGCCTGAAAACCAGTTCCTCAGGCGCGGGAATCAGGGCGAGTTGCGGGCGCAAAAAGTCCAGCAGGCGCGCCGCATATTGCAGGCCGCGGTATTGGGCGGCCACGTAAAAGGTCTCTCCCCAATGGACGACGTTCATGGCCAGGGAGATCTCGCCGCGGCGGTTGCGCCACAACAGATCGCGGGTGGCGGCGGCGGCAGGCTGGTTCTTCAGCCAAGCCGCCACAACCCAGGTGTCGAGCATCAGCGCGCTCACTGTCCCATGCGGCGGCGATCGCGCGCCAACTCGTCGGCGCGGTCCTGGCGGAGGTCCTCGAGCACATTGGTGCCGGCCAACGAGCCCTGGAAATGATCGAGCTGCGCCTCGAAGGCATCGTTGCCGGACGAGGCGGGAGACGGGGCCCGGTCGAGCCAGGCGCGCAAGGCTTGCTGGACCGCGGCCTGCAGGCTGACGCCGCGGGCCGCCGCCCGGGATTTCAGCCGCCGCAGATCGGCGCGAGGCAGCCGCACCGACAACATGCCGGTTTGCCGGCTTGCTGGCATGGCGCCAGTATAGCCGGTGTGCGGGGGCTACTCGTAGCGCAGGGCTTCGACCGGGTCGAGCTTGGCGGCCTTCATGGCAGGGAAGAGGCCGAAGAAGACGCCGATGGCGACCGAGATGCCGAAGCCGAGGCCCACCGACCAGAGCGGCACCGAGCTGGGCAGGGAAGGAATGAGCACCTTGATCAGCTCGCTGATGAGCCAGCCTCCGAGGATGCCGAGCAGGCCGCCGATGCCGGTGAGAAAGACCGCCTCGGCCAGGAACTGCTGGCTGATGTCGCTGCGGCGGGCGCCGATGGCCTTGCGGATGCCGATCTCGCGGGTGCGCTCGGTGACCGAGACCAGCATGATGTTCATCACCCCGACGCCGCCGATGAGCATGCCGATGGAGGCGATGGCGACGATGACCAGGGCGACCTGGCCGGTGATGTCGTGGAACTGGCCGATGATGCTGTCGGCGGTGGCCATGCCGAAGCTGTCGGGCTTGCCCCACTTGTCGCCGCGGGAGCGGCGCAGCGCCACCTCGATCTGGTCCTGGGCGACGCTGAGCAGGCCGGGGCGGGCGAGCGCCTCGATGGCGTGCTCCTGCGCCGCCGGATAGAGCTTTTCGAAGGTCTTGTAGGGGACGCGGGCGGAGAGATCCTGCTGGTCGGGGCCGGCCCCCTTGCGCGGGGCGAAGACGCCGATCAGGCGGAAGCTGGTTCCGTCGATCTGGAAGTCGCGGTCGAGGGGATCCTGGTCGGGGAAGAGGGCATCGGCGACGGACTTGCCCACCACCACCACGTTGCTGCGGTGGTCATCCTCGGCCTGGGTGAAGAAACGCCCCGCCTGGATGGCCTGGTTGGTGGCCTGGGGGAAGTTGGGTTCGGTGCCGGTGAAGTCGAGCCCGTCCACCTCGTGGCTGCGGTAGCGGGCGTTGATGCTGCCGCTGCCGGGGCCGAAATTGTTGTTGGGCATGACCTGGGCGCTGATGGCGGAACAGGCGCCGCAGTCGCGCCGCACCGCTTCCACGTCGCGGTCGCTGAGCGGGGGGCGCATGCGCTCCTCGCGCGTCAGCCGGCCGATGTGGATGCCGGGGGCGAACTTGTAGATGAAGATGGTGTTGGTGCCGAAGCTCTCGAGCTGGTCCACCACGGTCTTGTTCATGCCGGTGAGGATGCTGCCGATGGCCATCAGCGTCACCGTGCCCACGAACACCCCCAGGATGGTCAGCGCCGAGCGCAGCTTGTGCGAGCGCACGGTGTCGTAGGCGAGGCTGAGGTTTTCCTGCAGGTTCGAGGCCATGGTTCAGGCCTCCGCGCGCAGGGCGGCGATGGGGTCGAGCTTGGCCGCCTTTTGCGCCGGGTAGATGCCGAAGAACAGCCCCACCGAGGTGGAGATGGCGAAGGCGAGCAGCACCGCCAGCCAGGGCAGGGAGAAGGGCAGCGGGGTGAGGGCCCCGGCCAGCAGGGTGAAGCCATAGGCCAGGGCGATGCCCAGCGCGCCGCCCACGCTGGAGAGCACCGCCGACTCCACCAGGAACTGGGAGAGGATGTCGGCGCGGCGCGCCCCCAGCGCCTTGCGGATGCCCACCTCGCGGGTGCGCTCGGTCACCGCCGCCAACATGATGTTCATGATCACGATGCCCCCGACCACCAGGAAGACGAAGCTCACCCCCACCATCACCCCGGCGATCACGCCGGTGAGCTGGTGCCAGAGCGACATGAGCGAGTCGGCGCCGATGATGCCGAAGGTGTCGGGGTCCTGGTAGCGCAGGTGGCGGATGCTGCGCAGCAGCACCCGCACCTCATCGGTGACGGCGGGCATCAGCGCCGCCGAAGGCGCCTGCACCTGCACGTTGAGCGAATCGCTGGTGCCGTACAGGCTGCGGTAGATGCCCAGCGGGATCTCGACGAAGCTGTCCTGGGACTGGCCGAAGACGTTGCCCTGCACGCTCGCCTGCCCCACCACCAGGAAGTTGTGGCCGTCCACGTTGAGGGTCTGGCCAATGGGGTCCACGCCGGGATAGAGCTGGGTGGCGAGGTCGGCGCCGATGAAGGCCACCGGGTTGCTGTGGCTCTCGTCGGTGGGGGTGAGGAAGCGCCCGGCGAGCACGTCGAAGCTGGCCAGCTTGATGCTGTTGGAGGTCACCCCGGCGACGGTGACGTCGGTCATGGAATGGTTGCCGGCCTTGAGGTTGGTGCCCAGCGTGCGGCGCGAACTGGCCGCCACCTCGCTGGCGAGCTGGAGGTGGTCGTGCAGGTACTGGTACTCGGCCAGGGTGATGCGGGTGTTGCGCTTCTGCGCCTGGCGGAACAGCTTCTGGTCGGTCATCTCCTGCAGGCTGAACTGGGTGACGGAGACCACGTTGGAGCCCAGGCGGGCGATCTTGTCGCCCACGTACTGGTTCACCCCCTGCACCAGCGAGACCACCGCCACCAGCGTCCAGATGGAGATGATGATGCCGAGCAGGGTGAGGAAGCTGCGCAGCTTGTGCGACCACAAGGTGTCGAGGGCGACGTAGATGGATTCCTGCAGGTGCACGCGGGGGCGGGGCTAGGCCGGGGCGGTGCGGGCGGCGCGCTCGCGCCCGCGCTTGGTGGGCTCGTCGCGCGCCACCTGGCCGTCGCGGATGTAGATGACGCGGTGGGCGTACTCGGCGATGTCGGGCTCGTGGGTCACCACCACGATGGTGTTGCCCAAATCCCAGAGCCGGTCCATAAGGGCCATGATCTCGTTGCTGGTGGTGGAGTCGAGGTTGCCGGTGGGCTCGTCGGCGAGCAGGATGCTGGGGTTGTTGATCAGGGCGCGGGCGATGGCCACGCGCTGGCGCTGTCCGCCGCTCAGCTCGTTGGGGCGGTGCAGGCGGCGGTCCACCAGGTCCACCTTGCGCAGCGCCTCCAGGGCGCGCTCGGCGCGCTGCGCCGCCGGGGCGCCGGCGTAGATCAGCGGCAGCTCGACATTGTGCAGCGCGGTGGCGCGGGCGAGCAGGTTGAAGGTCTGGAAGACGAAGCCGATCTCGTGGTTGCGGATGCGGGCGAGCTCGTCGTCGTCGAGCTCGCTCACCAGTTGGTGGTTGAGCCAATACTGTCCCTTGGTGGGCGAGTCGAGGCAGCCGATGAGGTTCATCAGGGTGCTTTTGCCCGAGCCCGAAGGGCCCATGATGGCGACGTATTCGTTGCGGTGGATCTGGATGGAGACGCCGCGCAGCGCCGCCACCTGTTCGCTGCCCATCTGGTAGACCTTCCACAGGTCCACCGTCTGGATGACGACGTCGTCGGCGGGAGGGGTGGCGGCCGGCACGGGGTCGAGGCCGGAGGTGGGGAGGGGCGGAGACATGGGCCTAGTTGTTGGACGCGGCGGCGGCGGCGGCGGCTTGCGCCTGCAGCGAGTTATCCACTTTGATTTTGGCGTGGTTGGCCAAGCCGCGCAAGGCGCTGTAGGGCCCGGTGACCACCTCGTCGCCGGTATGCACCCCGCTCAGCACCTGGATATGGTCCACCCCGGAGATGCCGGTGGCGGCGGGAACGAAGTTGGCGGTCTGGGTCTTGGGGTTGACCACAAAGATACCCTGCACCGGTTGCTGCTTGGGGCTGACGGCGCTGGGGATGGCGGGCGCATGGCCGGGCTGGGGCGGGTTGAGCTGGCTGGGGTCGCGCTCCACCACGGCCTGCAGGGGCACGCTGACGGCGTGGGCGGCGGTGGCGGTGGTGATCTCGGCGGTGCAGCTCAGCCCGGGGCGGATGTCGGGCGGGGGCGAGTCGAGCTGCACCACCACCTGGAAGTCCTTGGCCTGCTGGGCGTCGGTGCCGGTGGAGCTGGTGGCGGCGGCGCCGGTGGAGCGGAGGATGGCGGTGTCGCCGACTTGGGTGACGCGGGCGGGGAACTTGCGGTCGCCAAAGGCGTCAATGGTGACCACGGCCGCCTGGCCGGGCTTGACGTTGGCGATATCGGTCTCGTCCACCTGCACCTTGGCGGTGACCACCGACATGTCGGCGACGCGCATCAGGGTGCTGCCGGGGGAGTTCTGGATGCCCATGACCACGGTGTCGCCGACGTGCACCGGCAGGTAGGTGACGATGCCGTTGAGCGGGCTGCGGAACTCGGTGCGGCTGAGCACGTCGCTGGCGGCGCGGAGGTTGGCCTGGGCCTGGTTGATGCCGGCCCGCAGCGCCGCCACTTGGGCTCGGTTCTGCTTGAGCAGCGCCTGGGAGACCTTCAACTGCGCCTCGGCGGTTTTGTAGGCGGCCTGCTTGGTCTCGTAGTCGGAGCGGGCGAGCAACTGGTCCTCGTAGAGGGCCTCGGTGCGGCGCCAGTCCTGGGTGACCTGGGCGAGCTGGGCGGTGTCGCGCTCGACGTCGGCCTGGGCGGTGCCCAGCCCGGCCTGCTGCGCCGCCAGGTTGGCCTCGCTGGTCTTGAGCGAGGCCTGCATGCCGGCCACCTGGGCGGCCTGCTGGACGTTCCAGAGCTTGGCCAGAAGTTGGCCGGCGCGGACGTGGTCGCCCTCCTTGACGTAGAGGTTGGTGATCTGGCCGACGTTGTTGGGGCTGATGTCGGCGTAGGTTTTGGGGGTGATCTCGCCGGAGGCGGTGACGATGGCGGTGATGTTTTCGGTGGCGGCGCGCACGGTTTGCACCGTCACCGTGCCCTTGCCCTGCTGGGTGAGCGAGACCGCCACCACGCCGCCCAGCGCCAGCGCCACCGCGATGAAGATGAAGAGCTTCTTGCCTGTCGTCATGGTTCCCGTTTACCAGCTTACTGGATAACGCCAGCGCGGTCCGGCTTGTGACTTTCAGCCGGGGATACGCAGCGCGGCCAGCCCCGGTTCCCGGCGTCGGAGGGTGGAAAAGCGCTTGACCGGGCCCGGGGGGGGCGACTACCATGGAGGCAGAGAATTCCCCTGGGGGGTGCCCCCAGTTTGCCTATGCCTCTGAGCCCCAGCCGCCACTTGAGTCGTTGGTTGGGCCTGGCCGCCGCTGCCGTCGCCCTGGGGTGGGGCGCGCCGCACCTGCAGGCCCAGGCCAAGAGCCAGGACAAAGCCCAGCAGCAGGCGCTGCCGCCGCCGCAGCACGCCCTCACCCCCAAGGAGCGCCGGCGCCAGCAGAAATTGCTGGAAAAAGAGCTGAGCCCGGAAGACAAGAAGTGGCTCAACGAGGATGTGGCCTACATCATCACCCCGCAAGAGCGGCAGTCCTTCCTGCAGTTGCAGAACGAGGACGAGCGCGAGGCCTTCATCGAGGCCTTCTGGCAGCGGCGCAATCCCGATCCGGAGTCCACCTACAACTCCTACAAAGAGGATTACTACGAGCGCTTCGCCTACGCCAACCAGCACTTCGCCGCGGGCGAGCCGGGGTGGAAGACGGATCGCGGCCGGGTGTACATCACCTGGGGCAAGCCCAACGACCAGGAAGACCACGATTCCGGCGGTGCCTACGACCGCTCCCCGCAAGAGGGTGGCGGTTCGACCTCCACCTATCCCTTCGAGGATTGGACCTACAACTACCTGCCCGGCATCGGCACCAACGTCAAGCTGGAGTTCGTGGACACCTGCTGGTGCGGGGAGTTCCACCTGACCACCGATCCGGGCGAGAAGGACGCGCTGCTGCACGTGCCCGGGGCCGGGCTGACCATGGGCGAGATGATGGGGACGGCCAACAAGGCCGACCGCTTCACCCGCACCGACGGCACCACGCTGGGCACCGACGCCTATATGCCGGAGTCGGAGAACGAGTTCAACCGCATCGAGACCTACGCCAAGATCTTCGCCCCTCCCAAGGTGAAGTTCGCCGACCTGGCCGCCGTGGTGGACCACAACATCAACTACAGCCTGTTGCCGTTCCAGTACCGCACCGACTTCGTCAAGATCACCGACGACACCGTGCTGGTGCCGATCACGTTGCAGATCGCCTACCGCAACATGACCATGAAGCAGTCCAACGACGTGGACCAGGGCAAGGTGGACGTCTACGGCCGCATCACCACCATCACCGGGCGGCTGGTGGACCAGTGGGATCAGACCGCCAACGTGGACATTCCGGCGGAGCTGCTGCCCAACTACGCCAACAGCAGCGCGCGCTACTGGCACGGGGCGCTGCTCAAGCCGGGGCGCTACAAGGTGAACCTGGTGCTGAAGGACGTCAACAATCCGGACAAGCTGGGCACCAAGGCGTACTCCATCGTGGTGCCGGAGTACCGCGACGACCAGCTCGCCTCCAGCAGCATCATCCTGGCCGACGACATCCAGAAGGTGCCGGACAAGAATGTCGGCACCGGGCAGTTCATCCTGGGCGACAGCAAGGTGGTGCCGGTGATGGGCGGGATCGGGGCGCCGGCGCAGTTCAAGCGCTCGCAGTCGCTGGGGATTTGGCTGCAGATCTACAACTTGAAGACCAACCAGGCGACGCACAAGCCCTCGGCCACGCTGCACTACGTGATCGAGAACCTGGCGACGCTGAAGCCGGTGCTGGACCACACCGAGAACTCCTCGAACATGAGCAACGCCGCCGATCAGATGACGGTGGAAAAGACGCTGCCGCTGGCCAGCCTGCCGCCCAGCACCTACCGGTTGACCATCACCGTCACCGACAACCTGGACAAGCAGCACATCATGCCGCAGGCAACCTTCATCATTTTGCAGTAAGCTGAGGTCCTATGCGAAGCCCCCGCGCCGGCTCGGTCCTTCTCGCCACGCTGCTGGCGCTGCCGGCGGCCTGGGCGCAGGCGCCGCGGGCGGCGGCGGCGACGGCGGTGCGGGCCACGGGAGAGATTTTCGGATTGGTGACCGATGCCGCCGGGCGGCGCGAGGCGGGGGCGCTGGTGGAGGTGCGGGGGCAGGGGCTGCACGGGGCGGCGCTGCGGCGCCTGACCTCGGCGCAGGGCATCTTTACCTTGGCCGGCTTGAAGCCGGGCACCTACTACGTGCAGGTGGGCAAGGGGGCGCGGGTGGCGGAGCGGCGGCGGGTGGTGGTGCACGCCTCCGAGCGGGCGCTGCTGCTGGTGAACCTGCCCCAACTGCTTTCCAGCGTGCGCTTCGGGCCGCCGGCGGGAGTGCAGCCCGACCAGGCCTTCGCCTGGGCGCTGCGCCAAGCCACCATCTGGCGGCCGGTGCTGCGGCTGGACAGGGCGGCGGAGGCGGAGCGGGAGGCGGGGCCGCCGGTGGAGGGCTACGTCGCCCTCACCGCCGGGGCCGGCACCGGCGCCTTTGCCGGCCCCGACCTGGCCACCGCCTTCGGGCTGGATTCCACCGTGTTCGGGGGCGAGCGCATGGCCGTCACCGGCGAGTTGGGCACCAACGGTCTGCTGGGCGGCGGGGGCGACACCCGCCTGCAGGCCAGTTTCCACTCCGCCGACCCGGCCAACGCCGGGCGGCTGATGCTGGCCATGCGCCAGGTCTCGATCCCCGGCCTGCCGGCGCTGCCCTCCTTGCGCGTGGCCTCGCTCAACTACGCCAACGCGATCAACTGGGGCCACCGGCTGCGCATCCAGTACGGCTCCATGGTCAACGCCCTGACCATGACCGACACCGTGGCCAGCTTCGACCCCTACCTGCGCGCCCGCTTCGAGCTGGGGCCGCAGTCGTCGCTGGAGTACCGCGTGGCTTCGGCGGTGCCGCCGCTGCACTTCAACCGCGACTACGCCGACATGCCCGATCCGGTCCCGCAGGTCAGCCTCGACCACAACCGCGCCCGGCTGGAGCACGCCCGCCACCAAGAGCTGCGCTACAGCGACAGCCTCACCGCCAACGACTCGGTCAGCGTGGCGGTGTTCGACGACCAGTTCCAGCGCACCGCCATCAATGGCGCCTACTCGCTCAATGGCCAGGCCCCGGCCGCGGCCGACGTGAGCCAGAACGGCACCCTGCTGCCCGACCTGCTCAACAACATGTTCATCGCCAACGGCGGCAACTACGGGGGCTGGGGCTACCGCATCGTCTTCGACCGCCGCCTGGGCGACCACTGGAAGGCCGACTTCGGCTACGCCGAGGGCAGCGTGCTGGCGCCCCGGGGCGCCAGCTGGAGCGGCGATCTGGCGGCCAGCCTGGGGCCGGCCCGCGCCCACGCCTGGACCATCAAGCTGGCTGGCGTCACCCCGCTCACCCACACCAACCTGGTGTGCAGCTACCGCGCCCTGAGCCGTCCCGCCGCCACCGCGCTCGACCCCTATGACGACGGCTCCGGGCAAAGCGATTCCTACGCCAACCTCTACCTGCGCCAACCCCTGCCGAGCTTCTTCGGCGGCGGCAATGGCCGGGTGGCGGCGCTGATTGAAATTCACAACCTCTTGGCCCAGGGCTACATTCCCATGCTGGGAAGCGACGGGCATACGCTGTACTTGGTGCAGACGGCGCGTTCGCTGCGCGGCGGAGTCACCATCAACTTTTAGGCCCGCCGCGGCGGGCCGCTTTGAGTGGGCAAGTGGTGGAGCGGGCAATCCAATCCGAACGGCTGGGCTTCCGGGCCGTGGTCCTGGGGGTGGCCACGCTGCTTTTGGTGGTGCTGGCGCTGCTCAACCTGCGCCAACTCTGGGTCTACCGCCAGCCCACCGACGCCGCGCTGTGGCGGCGCACCACGCTGGGTTTGGAGGCGGCGGCGCGCGACCGCTCGCAAGCGGGCAGCCCGCTGCGCGTCGGCGACCTGCTGGTGGCCATCAACGGCCAGCCGGTCTCCTCCCCCGAGGGGGTAGCGCGGCGCTTGGCCGCGGCCGGCATCGGCGGGCGCTTGCGCTATACCCTGGTGCGCCACGGCCAGTTGGCCGAGTGGGAGGTGCCGGTGGTCCCCAGCCGGCCGGCGCTGCCGCGCTACGCCTATCTCGAGGCGGTGGGCCTGCTCTACCTCGCCATTGCCCTGTTCGTGGGCTACCGTCGCCGCAACGCGCCGCAGGCGCTGGGCTTTTTCCTGTTCTGCCTCGCCTCCTTCGTCCTCTACACCTTCCACTTCACCGGCAAGCTCAACGCCTTTGACCGGATCATCTACTGGGGCAACGAGGTGGCGCTGCTGCTCGCCCCCTGCCTGCTGGTCTATTTCGCGCTGCGCTTTCCGCTGCGCTCGGGCCCAGCCAGCCGCCTGCGGCGGCTGCTAGGCGCCTTGGTCTTTGCCCCGGCGCTGGCGGTGGGGCTGCTGCAGGTGGCGCTGGCCACCGGGGCGCTCTGGCTGCCGACCTCGCTCAGCGCCAGCCTGGACGTGCTCGACCGCTTCAGCTACGGCCTGTTCGCCGCCAACTTCGCCGCCGCCACCATCCTGTTTGCGCGCAAGCGCCTGCAAGGCGCCGCCGCCCGCCAGGCGCGGGTGATGGCCTGGGGCACGGGGGCGGCGCTGGTTCCGTTCCTGGCGTTTTACATCGTCCCCTATTTGGCGGGCTCGGACCTGCCGCGCTTGGCCAGCCTCTCGGTGCTCTCGCTGGTGCTGGTGCCGGTGGCCTTTGGCTTCGCCATCTGGCGGCACCAGTTGCTGGAGGCCGAGATCGTCTTCCGCCGCGGGGTGGTCTACACCTTGGCCACCGCCGCCGTGGTGGCGATCTATCTGAGCGTCATCGGGCTGGCGGGGGTGCTCATCCACAGCCGCCTGCCGGCCTGGGGATGGAGCGGCTGGCTGCTGGCCATTTTGGTGACGGCGCTGGTGTTCGAGCCGGTGAAGGCCTGGCTGCAGGACCGGCTGGACCGGCTCTTCTACCGCGAGCGCTACGACTACCGCCGCACGCTGAGCGAGTTTGGGCGGCAGATGAGCGCCCAGCCCGACCTGGAGCGTCTGCTGGAGCTGGTGCTGGAGCGGCTGGTGCAGACGCTGTCGCTGGCGCGGGTAGCGATCTTCTTCCAGGAGGAGGGGGGCTTCCGGCTGGCGCGGGGGCGCAACCTGGGCGCGCTGCCGCAGCCGCTGGCGCTGGACTTCCTCGACCGCCACTTTCTCGCCCCCGCCGCCCCGCGCCTGTTCGCCGAGGCCGCCCCCGGCGCCGCCCGCCGGCTGGAGCTGCACTACTTCCTTCCCTGCCAACTGCAGGGCCGCACCGTGGCCGTGCTGGGGCTGGGCAAGACCACGCGCGGGGAATACCTGACCGGCGAGGATTTGGCGCTGGTGGAGACCCTGGCGGGCTATCTCGCCATTGCCCTGGAGAACGCCCGCCTCTACGCCACCCTGCGCCAGAAGGCCGACCAGTACCAGCGGCTCAAGGACTTCAACGAGAACATCGTGGAGAGCATTCAGGTGGGGGTCATCGCCACCAACCTGGAGGGGCAGGTGGAGAGCTGGAACGCGCAGATGGAGGTGCTCTCCGCCCGGCCCCGGCAGGCGGCGCTGGGGCGGCCGCTGGGCGAGCTGCTGGGCCCGGAGTTTGCCCGCGAGTTCGCCCGCGCCGCCAGCGACGGCGGCATCCGCAGCTATCCCAAATTCCGCATGGCGGCCTCCAGCCCGGAACTGCCCGACCAGATCGTCAACCTCGCCATCGCTCCGCTGGTCACCGCCCGCTTCGAGCGGGTGGGGCAGATTGTGCTGCTCAGCGACGTCACCGCCGAGGTGGAGATGGAGCAGCGCCTGATCCAGGCCGACCGGCTGCGCTCGGTGGGCCTGCTCGCCGCCGGGGTGGCGCACGAGGTCAACACCCCGCTGGCGGTGATCTCCAGCCACACCCAGATGCTGTCGAAACAGACCCCGCCGGGCGATCCGCGCGCCGCCGTGCTCGACACCATCACCCGCCAGACCTTCCGCGCCGCGGAGATCATCGCCAACCTGCTCAACTTTTCCCGCACCGGCGCCGCCCGCTTCCAGCGGGTGGAGCTCAATGCCGTGGTGCGCGACACGCTGGGGCTGGTGGAGCATCCCCTGCGCAGCGCCGGCATCCACGTCCTCGCCGCCCTCCACCCCGAGGCGGTGGAGGTGCTGGGCGACGCCGGCAAGCTGCAGCAGGTATTCCTCAACCTCATCCTCAACGCCCGCGACGCCATGCCGCGCGGCGGCACCCTGCATGTGCGCACCGGCCGCGAGGCCGAGGGCCAGGCCTGGGTGGTGGTCTCCGACAGCGGGGTGGGCATTCCGGTGGAATTGCACCACCGCATCTTCGACCCCTTCTTCACCACCAAGGCCGGAGTGCGGGCCTCCGGCTGGGGGCAGGAGGGTGCTACCCTGAGCACGGGCACCGGCCTCGGCTTGGCGGTGACCTATGGCATCGTGCAAGAGCACGGTGGCAGCATCCGGGTGCAGAGCGAGCCCGAGCGCGGGGCCGAGTTCCGCGTCGAGCTGCCGCTGCTGGCCCCGCGCGAGGCGCCGGTGGTGGCCTAGCCGCCGCCGCGCTGGCGCCGTTCCCCCCATGCCCGCACTCGCCGAATCCGAACCCGCCGTCGCCGCCGCCGGCGGCCGCCTGCTCATCGTGGACGACGAGGCCGCCATCCGCGACAGCCTCGCCACCCTGTTCCAGTTGGAGGGGTTCGAGGTGGCCGCCGCCGCCGACGGCCCCCAGGGCTGGGAGCGCTTCCAGGCCCAGGTCTACGACCTGGTGCTGCTCGACGTCGCGCTTCCCGGCGGCCCGGGCTGGAGCGGCATGGACCTGCTCGCCCGCCTGCGCGCGGTCTCCGCCGTGCCGGTGATCATGATCTCCGCCTACGCCACCGTCGAGATGGCGGTGCAGGCGATGCAGGCCGGCGCCCAGACCTTCCTGCAGAAGCCCTGGAGCAACGAGAAGCTGCTCGCCGACGTGCGCGCCGCCATCGCCGCCGCCCGCGTCCGGCAAGAAAACGTCCAGCTCAAGCGCGCCCTCAAGCAGCGCTACAGCTTCGAGAACATCGTGGGCAAGAGCGAGGCGATGCTGCGCGTCTTCGATTGGGTGGAACAGGTCGCCCCCAGCCGCTCCACCGTGCTGCTGCAGGGCGAGAGCGGCACCGGCAAGGAGCTGATCGCCAAGGCGGTGCACGCCCACTCCCCCCGCGCCGAGTTCCCCTTTGTGCCGGTCAACAGCGGCAGCATGGCCACCGACCTGCTCGAGTCCACCCTGTTCGGCCATGTGCGCGGCGCCTTCACCGGCGCCATCGCCCCCAAGAAGGGCCTGTTCGAGGTCGCCGACCGCGGCACCATCTTCCTCGACGAGATCGGCAACATGAGCCTGGAGACGCAGGCCAAGATCCTGCGCGTGCTGCAGGACCGGCGCTTCATGCGGCTGGGATCGGTGGAGGAGGTGCAGGTGGATGTGCGCGTCATCGCCGCCACCAACGTCAACCTGCAGACCCTGGTGGCCGAGGGCAAGTTCCGCGAGGATCTGTTCTACCGCCTCAACGTGCTCAGCCTGACCCTGCCCCCGCTGCGGGAGCGGCGCGAGGACATCCCCCTGCTGGCCGACTATTTCCTGCTCAAGTACGCCGCTGAAAACCGGGTCGAGCCGCGCAAGCTCACCCCCGACGCGCTGCGCTGCCTGCTGGACCACGCCTGGCCCGGGCACGTGCGCGAGCTGGAGAACGTGATCGAGCGCGCGGTGGTGCTGTCCAACGCGCCCAGCATCGGGGTGGAGCTGCTGCCCGACGCGGTCAGCGGCGGCCGCGCCTGGCGCCATGGGCCTGCCAGCGGCGAGCGCATCGCGGCCTCGCTGTTTGCCGTGGTGGACGAGTTTGAGCGCCGGCTGATCGTGGACATGCTGGAGCAGACCCACGGCCGCCAGACCGAGGCGGCGGAGCGCTTCCAGATTCCGGTCTCCACCCTCAACCAGAAGATCAAACGCCACGGCATCGACGTCAAGGCGATCGCCGCCAAGAACCAAGCCTGAAGCCGGGCGCGGTGGGGCCGGGGGCGGGGAAGCCCGCGGACGGGGGCGAATCCAGCCTGGGCGGAGCCTAGAACGAGGGGTTGCGCAGCGCTTCCAGCCGGGTCAGGGCGACGCGGTAGTGCTGGGCCTGGTAGGCGCTCAGCCGCAGCAGCTCGCGGTCGAGCATCTCCGCCACCGCGGTGCCGCGGCGCGCCCAGCGCGCCAGGCGCAGCAGGTGGAAGTAGATCTGCAGCCAGAACTCCTGCCGCAGGTACACCGCCGGGGCGATCTCGGAGAGCTTCTCGTGCACCAGGCGGAAGTCCTCCACCAGGCGCGCCTCGGTGGGCAGCACGCCCTCTTGGCGCAGGCGCTCCAGCTCGGACATGTCGGCGTCGGTGATGCGCACATGGGCGAAGGCCAGGATGGCGTAGGCCAGCACCGAGAAGGAGATCAGCAGCACCAGGATGGAGAGGAACAGGCTGCCGCCTACCATGTGGCCTCCTGGGCCGGCTGCAGGCCGCGCTCGGCGGCGCGGGCCACGCGGGGCTGGCGCTCCGGCTCCGGCACCCACAGCGAGTAGGCGATCAGGCCCATGCCCGCCAGGCTGGTGAGGGGGACGGCGTAGTAGCGGATCGCCACGCCCAGAACCGGCAGGATGGCCGCCAGGGAGTAGGCAATGGCGCCCGAGCTGTAGAGCAGGCTGAAGGAAAGCACCACGCGCCGGAAGCGCACGCCCGGCACCTGCATGAGGTTCATGCCGACGAACAGGAGGATCGCCAGCAGCATGCCCAGGAAGGAGAAGTTTTGCTCCATCTCCAGGCCCAGGTAGCTGGTTGCGAAACCGCCGCGCAGCATATAGACCAACGCCACGCTGCAGGCCGCCAGGCCGGTGAACAGCAGGATGGCGCCGGTGCGCAGGCCGGGCAGCTTGAGCGAGGATTTTTCAAACGCCAGCTCGACCAGGCGGGCCAGCACGAAGTAGCCCAGAACCACGATCGCCAAGTCGGCGCCGTAGTAGGCGTACTTATATTGCGCGGAGCGGTAGCCGTAGTGGAGCAGGCTGAAGTGGGTGCAGAGGTTGCCGAAAATGGCCAGCGCAAAGTACCAGCGCAGCCAGATCAAACCCCTGTCCAGGCCGCGCCGGAAGGTAGCCAGGAAGGCTACGCCGTTGGCGAGACAGACGGTGATCCAAATGGCAAGGCTCACACTCACCCGCACAGTCTACTTCTGACTGGGGGCGTGTGCAACAAAAATATTTGGCGGGCGGATCAGTTGGAAGCCGGGGGCATGGGATCGCCAATCCCATTCATGTAGACCGACGCCGGGGGCATGGGGTCGCCGATGCCGTTCATCGCGATGGTGGCGGGGGGCATGGGATCACCGATCCCGTTCTTGGCGATGGTGGCGGGGGGCATGGGGTCGCCGATGCCGTTCATTGCGATGGTGGCGGGGGGCATGGGGTCGCCGATCCCATTCTTAGCGGCAGTAAAGGGAGGCATGGGGTCGCCGATCCCGTTCTTGGCAATGCCGGCCGGGGGCATGGGGTCGCCGATGCCGTTCTCGGCGATGGTGGCAGGGGGCATGGGGTCGCCGATGCCGTTCTTGGCGATGCTGGCCGGGGGCATGGGATCGCCGATGCCGTTGGCCAAAACCACGCCTTGGGCGGGGGCGGGGGCGGCGGAGACCACGAGATTGCGCATGCCGATGGTGCCGGCGAGCAGGGCCAGGGCGATGGTCAGAATCTGCACGGAATTTTTCATGACTATTCTCCTAAAGACAGCGTATTTCGCAGGCCAGTCAGGCTCTCGCGATGGTTCGAGAATCACCCGGAACCTAAAGCCTCAACAGGAAAATAGCGCAGAAAATACGGCTTGAAACACGAATCTTGAGGAAATTCTAATGTTTCGGCCGATTTTGTAACAATTTTGTCGAAATTGGGTGTCCAACTGCGGGCGAGACACCTCTCCCCGGGGCCCCAACGCTGGATTTAAAGGGCTTGCAGGTGGCGCACGATGGCGGCGTAGGCGTCCACCGCGGCGCGCAGCTCGGCCTTGGCGATGAACTCGTGGGGGGTGTGGGCCACCTGGATGGAGCCGGGCCCGAACAACAGCGGCCGGCCCCAGGCGCTGAGTTGGGGAATGTCGGTGGCGAAGGCGACGATTCCGGTGGGGAAGCCCGGCACCACGTCGAGTTCGATCGGCGGAATCTCCAGGATGAACTCGGCCTCGGCCAGGCCGGCCACGGCGGCGGCGATTTGGGCGCGCAGCGGGGCGGCGTCCTCGACTAGGCGGAACATGAGCTCGGCGCGGGCCTGGTCGGGGACGACGTTGGGGGCGCGTCCGCCGCTGAGGGTGCCGATGTTGAGCGTGCCGGGGCCGAGCAGCGGGTGCCGGGGCAGCGGCAGGGCCTGCAGGCGGGCCAGCGCCAGCAGCAGCTTGGCGATCGCCGACTCGCCCAGCTCGGGGTAGGCGGAGTGGGCGCAGCGGCCGTGGGCGCGGACGTCCACCCGCAGCACGCCCTTGCCGGCGCGGATCATCTTGCTCTCGGTGGGCTCGCCGTTGACCAGGAAGCGGGAGCCCCAGTCGTGGGCGCGGCGGCGGCGGTCGGCGTCGAGCGCGCCAGCGCTGTTGCGCTCCTCCCCCACCACGAAGAGCAGGCCGAAGTCGCCGGCGCCGGCGCGCAGCAGCTCGGCGGCGGCGAAGACTTGGGCGGCGCAGATGCCCTTGGCGTCACAAGCGCCGCGGCCGTGGATGGCGGCCTCGTCCTCACGGCTGGGGAGGAAGGGGGGCACGGTGTCGAGGTGGGTGCTGAGCACGACGCGGGGGGTGCCGCGGCGGGCGAAGAGGTTGAGCCGGCCGGGCTCGACCTGCCACAGCTCGACCTCCAGCCCGCCCAGCCGGCGCAGGTGGGCCGCCACGAACTCGGCGGCCGCGGCCTCGCGCCCGCTGGTCGAGTCGATATCGATCAGGGCGCGGGTAAACCCGTACAATTGATCTTCGATCATGGCGCTCATCACCACCGGTGTCTTTCCCGGCCCGGCCGGGCAGTTGGAGTACATCTTAAACGACCTGCCCGGCGCCGCCCCCACCCACGCGGCGGTGGTGTGCCATCCCCATCCGCTCCACGGCGGCACCATGCACACCCGCATCGTGTTCCAGACCGCGCAGGGGCTGAACGAGCTGGGGGCGCCGGTGCTGCGCTTCCATTTCCGCGGGGTGGGCAAGAGCGCCGGCAGCTACGACCACGGGGTGGGCGAGCAGCAGGACCTGGAGGCGGCGATCGCCTTCCTGCGCCAGGTCCACCGCCTGCCGCTGGTGCTGGCCGGGTTTTCCTTCGGCGCCACCATGGTGGCCAAGCTGCTGGCGGCGGGGCCGCGGCCGGAGGTGGCGCAGGCGGTGCTGCTGGGGCTGCCGGTGGACCGGGGAGCGGTGCCGCACGCCTGGGGCTGGCGGGGGCCCAAGCTGATGATCTCCGGCGACCAGGACGAGTTCGCCAGCCGGGCATCGCTGGAGGCCTATTACGGCCAACTGCCCGAGCCCAAGGCGCGGCAGTGGATCGCCGGCGGCGACCACTTCCTGGCGGGCCAGATTCCCGCCTTCCGCGCCGCGCTGCGCGCCCAGCTGGCGCCCCTACTCCTCCGCGCGGGCGGCTGAGCCGTCGTGGTCGGTCATGCCCAGGCTCTTCATCTTGCGGTAGAGATGGCTGCGCTCCAGCCCCAGCACCTCGGCGGTGCGGGTCATGTTGCCGCCGTTCTCCTCCAGCTTCTTGAGGATGTAGTCGCGCTCGTAGGCGGCGCGGGCCTCGTGCAGGGAGGTGAAATCGGTCTCCGCCGGGGCGCGGCGGCCGCGCAGCAGCGGCGGCAGGTGGCGGCGCTCGATGGTGAGGGCGTTGGGGTTGAGGATGGCGATGCGCTCGACCAGGTTGCGCAGTTCGCGCACGTTGCCGGGCCAGGGGTAGGCGGCCAGGCCGGCCAGCGCCTCGGGGCTGAACTCGCGGCACTTGCGCCCGTAGGCGCTGGCGAACTCGGCCAGGAAGTGGCGGGCGAGCATGGGGATGTCCTCCTTGCGCTCGCGCAGCGGGGGGACGTAGAAGGGGATGACGTTGAGGCGGTAGAAGAGGTCCTCGCGGAAGTTGCCGCGGGCGATCTCCTCCTCCAGGTTCTTGTTGGTGGCGGCGATGATGCGCACGTCGGTGGCGGCGGGGGTGCTGGAGCCCAGCACCTCGAAGCGGCCCTCGTCCAGGGTGCGCAGCACCTTGGCCTGGGTCTTGAGGCTCATGTCGCCGACCTCGTCCAGGAAGAGGGTGCCCAGGTCGGCGCGGCTGAACTTGCCCTCCTTGGCCTCCTGGGCGCCGGGGAAGGCGCCGGGGAGGTGGCCGAAGAGCTCGCTCTCGATCAGTTCCTCGGGGATGGCGGCGCAGTTGAGCTCGACGAACAGGCCCTGGTGGCGCTCGCTCTGGGCGTGCAGGGCGCGCGCCACCAGCTCCTTGCCGGTGCCGCTCTCGCCGAAGATGAGCACGCGCCCGTTGGTGGGCGCCATGATGGCGATTTGCTGGCGCAGGGCGCGCAGCGGCACGCTGTCGCCGATCAGGGCGGAGGCGGCGGCGAAGTGCTGGCGCAGGTGGCGGTTCTCGCGCCGCAGTTGGCGCTGCTCCAGGGCGTGGCGCACCGCCAGCAGGGTCTTGTCGATGGTGAGCGGCTTTTCCAGGAAGTCGAAGGCGCCCAGCTTGGTGGCGCGCACCGCGCTCTCGACGTTGCCGTGGCCGCTGATCATCACCACCGCCGGCGGCGCCGCCTGCTGCTGGATCTGGGCCAGCAGCTCCAGCCCGTCCTGGTCGGGGAGCCAGATGTCGAGCAGCAGCAGCTCGAAACTCTCCTCGCGCAGGGCGCGCTGGCAGGCGGCGGCATCGCCCACCGCCCGCGCCTGGTAGCCCTCGTCGGCGAGCACGCCCACCAGCGACTGGCGGATGCCCTGCTCGTCGTCCACGATGAGGATCTTGGGCTGCGCCATAGCTTCCAGGATACAGGCTTGGGCGCGGGGTGGGCCTATTCCACAGGCAACTCGACGATGAAGCGGGCCCCCAGCGGGGCGTTGTCTTCCACCCGCAGCGCCCCGCCGTTCTCCTCCACGATGCGGAGCACGATGGCCAGTCCCAGGCCGCTGCCGCGCTCCTTGGTGGAGTAGTAGGGCAGGAAGAGGCGCTGCTTGTCGCCGGGCGGCAGCCCCTGGCCGGTGTCGGCGACGACGGCCTCCACCGTGCCCTCCAGGTGCTGGGTGGCGAGGGTGATCTGGCGGTAGGGGGACTGGTGCATGGCCTCGGCGGCGTTGTCGATCAGGTTGATGAAGACGCGCTTCATGTCCTCCGGGTCGAGGCGGAGCGGCGGCAGGGGATCGAAGCGGGTGCGGATCTCGATCCCCTCCAGGCGGCCATCGAAGGCGCGCAGGGCGCGCTCGATGATCTCGTTGAGGTCGCAGGGCACCGGCTGGGCGTGGGGGAAGCGGGCGAAGGAGCTGAACTCGTCCACCAGGCGCTGCAGCGAGTGGACCTCGGCCTCGATGGTGGCGGCGCACTCGGCGATCACGGCGCCCTCGGCCACGGCGGCCGGGACCGCGGCCAGGCGGCGGCGGATGCGCTGGGCGGAGAGGGCGATGGGGGTGAGCGGGTTCTTGATTTCGTGGGCGATGCGCTGCGCCACCTCGCGCCAGGCGGCGGTCTTTTGGATGCGCAGCAGGTCGGTGAGGTCCTCCAGCACCAGCACGTAGCCGGCCCACTGCCGGCGGCGGCCGCCGCTGGCGGGCGCCGGCAGCGCCGCCACGGTAGCGGCCAGGGTCAATTGCCGCCCCCCGCTGGCCACCTCCAACTGCCCGGTCGCCGCCGGCCAGCGCTCCGACTTGCGCAGCAGATGGTGGATCTCGCGCAGGCTGGCGGTGTCGAACAGGTCCTCCAGCCGCCGCTGCTGGCCCAAGGGCGCGCCGAACAGGCGCTGCACCGCCGGGTTGACCCGCTCGATGTGGTGCTCGCGGTCGAGCGAGATCACCGCCGAGGGGGTGTTCTCCAGCAGGGTCTCGGTGTAGCGCCGGCGCGCCTCCAACTCCTGGTTGGCGGTCTGCAACTGCTGGCGCGAGGCCTCGATCTGGCCGCGGTTGGTCTCCAGCTCGGCCGCCATGCGGTTGAAGGAGTCCACCAGCATGCCGATCTCGTCCTGCGCCCCCGAGCGCACGCGGTAGGCGAGGTTGCCCTTGCTGATCTCCTGGGTGGCGGCCGCCAGCTCGCCCATGGGCACGGTGACCAGCTTGGAGAGGTAGAGCGCCATCCAGGTGGCGGCGAACAGGATGGCGAGGGTGAGCAGCAACAGATAGCTGGTGTAGAGCAGGCGGAGGGAGCGGCGCTCCTGCGCCAGCCGGTCGTAGCGGTCGCGGTCGCGGGCCAATTGCGCGATCTGCGCGCTCAGCGCCGCCGGCACGGGCATGCCCACCTCGACCTGGCCGGTGCCCGCCAGCCGCGCCCGCGCCACCACGTAGGTGTGCCCGGCCAGCTCCAGCCGGGCGGCGCCGACGGGGTTGGCCGGGGGCTGGGCCAGGGGCCGGTAGCCGGGCGGCAAGTGGTAGCCCGCCAGGGTCATGCCGCCGGGGTCGAGCACCGAGGCAAATCCGCCCTCCAGCGTGGTGCGGTGCCGCCCCAGCGCCTGGCTCACCTGGCTCCAGTTGCCGCTGCGCATCGCCGCCGCCACCTGCGGGCTCTGGGCGATGGAGAGGGCCTCGCTCTGGGCGTTGTCGGCGACGAAGGAGGTGAGCAGGTCGAGCACCCCCTGGTTGTCGTCGCGCACCGTCACCACCGGCTGGCTGAACCATTTGTCCAGGGTGCGGTTGATGAGCCCGTAGGTGAACAGGAACATGCACACCACCGGGGTCAGGCTCAGCGCCAGCGCCCCGATCACCAGCTTGGTCTTGAAGCGCGCCCCCAGCACGCGCGCGCGCCGCTCGGCATAGAGCTTGACGATCTGGCGCATCAGCACAATGGCCAGGATGACCGTGCCCAGGAAGCTCAGCGCCGAGACCAGGAAGAGCAGCCAGGTGTTCTGCTGGCTGGGCTGGAAGCGCAGGCTGAAGGCTTGGGGCACAAACAGCACCACCACCAACAGCAGGAAGGCGATGGCCAAGGCCACCACGCGACGGCGGCGGCGCGGCGGGGCCGGCTTGGCGGGGGCGTTCATCCGGGCAGCCACGCCTCCAGGGGACAGGCGGCGCAGGCCGGCACCTGCTTGTGGCAGAAGCGTTTGGCCGTCTCCACCAGCAGGGCGTGGAGATGGCGGTAGCGGCGGGGGTCGGGGCCGAGCTGGGCCTCGACCCAGGCCTTGCTGGCGGGCAGCCGGTGCCGGCCCAGGATGCGGCGCGCGTAGGCGTCCAGCACGAAGCTGGGGTGGCCGCCGGCGAACAGCAGGATGGCGTCGGCGGTCTCCTCGCCGATGCCGCGCAGCTCCAGCAGTTGGAGGCGCAGCGCGGCGGTGGGCTGGGCGAACAGGCGGGCCAGGCTGCCGCCGTGGGCGGCGTCCAGCCAGGCGACGAAGCCGCGCAGGCAGCGGGCCTTTTGCCGCCAGAAGCCGGCGCTGCGGATGAGCGCGCCCAACGCGGCCTCGTCCAGCCCGCGCACCCCCGCCAGCGACAGCCGCCGCGCCCGCCGCAGCGCCGCCAGCGCCTGGGCGGCGTTGGTCCAGGCGGTGTTCTGCACCAGGATCGCCCCGGCGATCACCTCGAAGCGGCTGCGCCCCGGCCACCAGCCCTCCAAGTCGAGCTGCGGCGCGAAATGCGCCCGCAGCGCCTGCTGGTAGGCAACCAGCGGCGCGGTCGGGGCGGCGGCGGGGGCAGGGCGGGGCATGATGCGGTTGGGCGCGGCGGCCTAGCCGAAGCATAGCCCAAAGCCGGAGGCGGGCGGCTGGACGGGGAGCGGCGGCGGCGGAAAAGTCGCGCCGCCTGCCGCCCTCTCCCCCGCTTTTCCGGTACCATAAACTTTCGGGAGGATGAGCATGTCTTTGCGGGTAGGCATCAACGGCTTTGGACGCATCGGGCGCAATTTTTTCCGGGCCGCCCTCGACCATCCCGACTTCGAGATCGTCGCCGTCAACGACATCACCGCCCCGGCGATGCTCGCCCACCTGCTGCAGCACGACTCCATCCTGGGCAAATTCGCCGCCCAGGTCGAGGCCGAGGCGGACGCCATCCGCGTCAACGGCCGGCGGGTGCCGGTGTGGTCCCAGCCCGACCCGGGAAAGCTCGACTGGAGCGGGGTGGGGGCGGAGGTGGTGGCGGAGTGCAGCGGCAAGTTCAGCACCGCCGAGGGCGCCGCCCAGCACCTGCGCGGCACGGTGAAGAAAGTGGTCATCTCCGCCCCCGCCAGCGACGCCGACGTCACGCTGGTGCTGGGGGTGAACACCGCCGCCTACGACCCCGCCCGCCACCGCATCGTCTCCAACGCCAGTTGCACCACCAACTGCCTGGCGCCGGTGGCCAAGGTGCTGCACGACCACTTTGGCATCGTGGCGGGCTCGATGACCACGGTGCACTCCTACACCAACGATCAGCGCATCCTCGACCTGCCCCACAAGGACAAGCGCCGCGCCCGCGCCGCCGCGGTCAACCTCATCCCCACCTCCACCGGCGCCGCCAAGGCGCTGCACCTGGTGATTCCGGAGTTGAAGGGCAAGCTCGACGGCTTCTCGCTGCGCGTGCCCACCCCCAACGTCTCGGTGGTGGACCTGGTGGTGTTTGTGGAGCAGGCGACCACGGTGGAGGCGGTGAACCAGGCGCTGGAGGCCGCGGCGGCGGCGGGCCCCATGCGCGGCATCCTGGGCTACGAGACCGAGGAGCTGGTCTCCTCCGACTTCCGGGGCGACGAGCGCTCCGCCATCGTGGATGCGCCGCTCACGCGCGTCATCGGCGGGCGGTGCGTGAAGGTGGTGGCCTGGTACGACAACGAGTGGGGCTACTGCTGCCGCATGCGCGACCTGCTGGCGCTGATGGCGCGCCAAGGGGTATAGGCCATGGCCAAGCTGGCCCTCTCCGGCGTGGATGTGCGCGGGCGGCTGGTGCTGGCGCGCATGGACTACAACGTGCCGCTGCAGGGGCACACCGTGGGCGACGACTTCCGGCTGCTGGCGACGCTGCCCACCCTGCGCCACCTCGTCGCCCAGCAGGCGCGGGTGGTGATGTGCTCGCACCTGGGGCGGCCCAAGGGCAAAGTGGACGCGCGCTACAGCCTGAGGCCGGTGGCGGAGCGGCTGGAGCGGCTGCTCGACCGCAACGTCGGCTTCTGCCCGGACACGGTGGGCCCGCGGGCGGTGGAGATGGCGTCGCGGCTCGAGCCCGGCGGCCTGCTGCTGGTGGAGAACCTGCGCTTCCAGGCGGGCGAGGAGGCCAACGACGACGCCTTCGCCCGCCAGCTCGCCGAGCTGGGCGAGGTCTACGTCAACGACGCCTTTGGCGCCGCCCACCGCGCGCACGCCTCCACCGTGGGGGTGGTGAAATACTTTCCCCAGGCGGCGGCGGGCCTGCTGATGGAACGCGAGCTGGACTACCTGGGGCGGGTGCTGGCGGCGCGCGAGCATCCGGTGGTGGTGCTGCTGGGCGGGGCCAAGGCGTCGGACAAGCTGCCGCTGCTGGCGCACCTGGCGCGGCGCGCCGACCAGCTCTTGATTGGCGGGGGCATGGCCTATACCTTCCTGCGCGCGCTGGGCCAGGCGGTGGGGGATTCGCTGGTGCAGCCCGAGTTCGTCGAGGCCGCCGGCCGGCTGCTGGCCGAGGCCCGCCCCGGGCAGATCCTGCTGCCGGTGGACCATGTGCTGGAGTCGGGCGAGGTGGTGGCGGCGATCCCTCCGGGGGGCAAGGCGATGGACATCGGCCCGGCCACCCGCGCCCTGTTCGCCGACCCGATTGCGCGCGCCCGCATCGTGTTTTGGAACGGTCCCATGGGGGTGTTCGAACGCCCGCCGCTCGATGCCGGCACCCGCGCCGTGGCCCGCGCCGTGGCCGACTGCGCCGGCACCACGGTGGTGGGCGGAGGCGACTCGGTGGCGGCGCTGCGCGCCTCCGGCCTGCAGGACCGCATCAGCCACATCTCCACCGGCGGGGGCGCCTCGCTCGAGTTCCTGGCGGGCGAGGTGCTGCCCGGGGTGGCCGCCCTCACCGAGGTGCCGGCATGAGGGGCGAGCCCCGCCGCGCCCTGATGGTGGCCAACTGGAAGATGCACAAGACCGCGGCCGAGGCCGCCGCCTTCTTCGCCCGCCTGCGCGAGCTCCTGCCCGATTCCCGCCACGGCTTTGTGGTGGTGGCGCCGCCCTTCCCCAGCCTGCCCGCCGCGGTCGAGGCCGCCCGTGGCCAGGACATCGCCATCGCCGGCCAGAACCTGCACTGGGAGGCCGAAGGCGCCTTCACCGGCGAGGTCAGTGGCCCCATGCTGGCCGCCGCCGGCTGCACCTACGTCATCGTGGGGCATTCCGAGCGCCGCCGCCTGTTTGGCGACACCGACGAGACCGTGCACCGCAAGGTGGGCGCCGCCCTCGCCGCCGGCCTCACCCCCATTGTCTGCGTGGGCGAGACCCAGCAGCAGCGCACCGACAACGAGACCGAGCTGATCCTGCGCCACCAGCTCGAAGGCGCCTTCTGGGGCATGGGGGCGGAGGAGCTGCGCAGTTGCGTGCTCGCCTACGAGCCGGTGTGGGCCATCGGCACCGGCAACACCGCCACCCCCGCCATCGCCGAGGGCGCCCACCGCTTCCTGCGCCGCTGCGTGCTCGAGGTCTTCGGGGCCGAGGCCGCCGCCGGCGTCAGCATCCTCTACGGCGGCAGCATCACCCCGGCCAACGTTCGCGCCCTGCTGGAACAGCCCGACCTGGACGGCGGCCTGGTCGGCGGCGCCTCGCTCGACCCCGACTCCTTCGCCGCCCTGGTGCGCGCCATTCCCTAGCCGCTTCGCCTCCGGCGCTTGGCCGGCGTTGTATACTAAACTGTCGCGCGGAAGTGGTGAAACTGGCAGACACACCATCTTGAGGGGGTGGCGCCGCAAGGCATGCGGGTTCGAGTCCCGCCTTCCGCACCATTTATTTCCAAAGGACGATTCGTGGCTATTCTCATCACCCTGCTGCACATCATGGTCTGCCTGTTTCTGATCGCCGTCATTCTGCTGCAGAGCGGCAAGGCGGGCGACATCGCCTCCGCCTTCGGGGGCATGGGCAGCCAGACCGCGTTTGGTCCGCGCGGCGCCCAGACCGCGCTGGGCAAGGCCACCATCGTGTGCGCGGTGTTGTTCATGCTGACCAGCATCACGCTGGCCATCCTCTCGGCGGGGGCCAAGCCCAACGCCAGCTCCATCCTGGGCGCGGCCACGCCTGCCACGGCCACCCGGCCCACCGCCCCCAAGCCGCCGGCCAAGTAGCCGACCGCGCCGTGCTGCGCCAAATCACCTTTCCCGTCGGTCCGCTGGCCTGCAACTGCACCATCCTGGGCGACGAGGACAGCCACTCCGCCCTGGTGATCGATCCGGGCGCGCAGGTGGAGGGCATCGTCGCCCAGCTCGCCGCCCACCACTGGCGCCTGGCCGCCATCGTCGTCACCCACGCCCACGTGGACCACATCGGCGGCGCCGGCGAGCTCAAGCGCCGCACCGGCGCGCCGGTGTGGCTGCACCCGCGCGACTTGCCGCTCTACGCCAGCGTGGAGGCGCAGGCGCAGTGGCTGGGCATGCCGCCGCCGGAACCCACCGCCATTGACGCCGAGCTGGACGAGGCCGCGCGGCTGGAACTGGGCGGGCAGCGGCTGCAGATCCTGGAGACCCCCGGCCACACCCCCGGCAGCGTCTGCCTCTACCTGCCGGAGGAGCACAAGCTCTTCGCCGGCGACACGCTTTTTGCCGGTTCCATCGGCCGCACCGATCTGCCCGGCGGCGACTCCGAGGCCATCCAGCGCTCGCTGCGGGGGCCGCTGATGGCGTTGCCCGACGCCACCGTGGTGATCCCCGGCCACGGCCCGGAGACCACCATCGGGCGCGAGCGCCGCAGCAATCCCTTCCTGCAGGGTTAGGACCCGAGCAGCCTGGGCGCCGCCCGGGTCCTGGGGCTTGGCCGCGGCGGCGGCCGGGGCTACACTAGGCCCCATCATGGCCACCATCAGCCGCCGCAATTTTGCCGCCGCGCTCGCGGCCGGCCTCGGCTCCGCCCCCGCCTGGCTGCGGGCGCTGCCCGCGGTCGGCGCGGCCTCCAAGCTGCCCACCGAGTTGCAGGGCGCCGCCCCGGCGCCCGTTCCCAAGCTGCCGGTGGTGGTGGCCAGCGCCAACGGCTACCACTTCGGCGCCACCGCGGCGGCCTACGCCGAGCTGCAGGCCGGCGCCGACACGCTGGAGGCGGTGCTCGCCGGCGTCAACAAAAACGAGGAGAACCCGCTCGACATGAGCGTGGGCTACGGCGCGCTGCCGGACGAGGACGGGGTGGTCACCAACGACGCCTGCTGCATCCACGGCCCCAGCATGGAGATGGGCGTGGTGGGCAACCTCGCCGGCTTCCTGCACAGTTCGCGGGTGGCGCAGGCGGTGATGAACAACACCGACCAGATCTTCCTGGTGGGCGAGGGGGCGGCGCGCTTCGGCGCCATGGTGGGCTGCCGCAAGGCGCCGCCGGGGCTGACCACCGCCGCCCGCCAGCGCTGGCTGCTGTGGAAGGAGTCGCGCAGCCTGCGCGACGCCTGGGGCCCGGGGCTGGACAGCCCGCGCTTCGAGCAGTGGCAGGCCTACAAGCGCGGCGGCGATGCCCCGCTGCGCGCGCTGGAGCAGCTCGCCCGCCAAATCGGCATCCCGGAGGACCAGTTGGCGGAGGCGACCGAGCAGGTGCTGCACCCCCCCCACGGCACCATCAACTGCCTGGCGGTCAACCGGCGGCGCGAGATCTCGGGCGTCACCACCACCGCCGGGCGCGCCTTCAAGATCCGCGGCCGGGTGGGCGACTCGCCCATCATCGGCGCCGGCTGCTATGTGGACGGCGAGGTGGGCGGGGCGGGCTCGACCGGGCGCGGCGAGGAGGATATCCGCGTCTGCGGCGGCCACACCATCGTGGAGCAGATGCGGCTGGGCAAGACCCCGCAGGAGGCGTGCCTGGAGGCCTGCCGCCGCATCGCCCACCTCTTCCGGGCCTACCCCGCGCGCCTGCCGCTGGTGGACATCCAGTTCTACGCCCTGCGGGTGGACGGCCTCTACGGCGCCGCCTCGCTGTGGGGCCGCAAGCAGGGCGGCGGCGGCCCCTTCGCCGTCCATGACGGCGTCAACCGCACCGAGCCCATGGCCTACCTGCTCGAACGCGCCGGCTGAGGCGCGGGCGCCGGCGGCGCCACCCGGACGGCCAGCCAAGGGGCGGGCAGGGCGCTGCCGGCGGGGTCGAAGCGCGACATCCGCGCCAGGCGGCGCGCGCCGCCGTAGCGGGCGATGAAGGCGGGCAGGGCGCTGCGGTCCAACAGGACGACGGCGTTGGCGGGGGCGCCGGCGGCGGGCTGGTCGGGGGGCCACTCGGCGAGCGGGGCGTGCAGGTAAAACTGGGCCCCGTAGCGGCGGTCGCGGTTGAGGTTCCAGGCGTAGAGGGGGACGTCGCCGCAGGCGCGCGGCAGCCCTTGGTAGCACTGCGCCTCGAGCTGGCGCGCCAGCGGGCGGCCGCCCAGGGCCACGTCGAGGCTGCGGTTGAGCGGCGCATGGGTGAGCCCCACCACCACCGCCGCCACCAGCGCGCAGGTGGCGGCCAGGAGCGCCGCGCCGCGCCGCCGCGCCGCCAACAGCAACAGCAGCAGCGTGGTGCCGCCGGCCAGCAAGAGCAGCATGGGGTCGTGCGCCAGCGCCGCCGCGGGCGGGCGCAGGGCGCGCGGCGCCAGCCACCAGGGCGCGGCGTAGAGGGCCGCCGGCAGCAGCCCCGCCAGCGCCGCGCTGAGCGCCAGCGGCCAGCGCGGCAGCTTCTCCCAGCGCTCGGCGGCGTATACAGCGATCAGCGCCACCGCCGCCGGCACCGCGGGCAGAATGTAGCCCGGCAGCTTGGAGTGCGAGAGCGAGAAAAACACCACCGGCGCCGCCACCCACCAGCCCAGGTAGAACTTCAGCGGCTGGTCCCCGCCCCGCCAGAAGCCGCGCCAGCCGCGCCGCCGCAGCCGCCGCGCCGCCGCCGCCAGCGGCAGCCCCAGCCAGCCCGACCAGGGCGCCAGCGCCAGCGCCAGCACCGGCAGGTAGAACCAGAAGGGCTGGGGGTGCTCGAAGCGGTTGGTGGCGAAGCGCTGCAGGTTGTGCTCCCAGAAAAAAACGTGGAAGAACTGGGGGTTCTTCCACTCGGCGGCGAGATACCAGGGGGCGGCGGTCAGGGCGAAGAGCGCGAGCGGGAGCGGGCGCAGCAGGGCGGGGAAGAGCCGCCAGCGGCGCTGCGAGAAGGCAAAGCCGGCGAGCGTGAGCGCCGCCAGCACCCCCGCCACCGGGCCCTTGGCCAGCACCGCCAGCCCCAGCCCCACCGCCGCGGCGCACAGCCAGCCGAGGCGCCGCCCGTCGAGCCAGAGGTAGGCCGCCATCAGCGCCAGCGCCAGCGGCGCCGAGATCGCCATGTCGGTCGAGGCGGCGCGCCCGAAGATGAAGAGGAAGGCGGTGCTGAGGCTCAGGAAGGCGGCCAGCACGCCGGCGCGCGGGCTGTGCACGCGGCGCAGGAAGGCCCACAGCGCCGCGCTCAGCCCCACCGCCCAGAGCGCGTTGGGCAGGCGTGCGGCCGCGGTCGAGATGCCCAGCAGGGAGAAGCTCAGCGCCGCCTGCCAGTAGTAGAGGATGGGCTTCTCCAGCCACACCGCGCCCCACAGGCGGGGGGTGATGTAGCCGTGGCGGCGCACCATCTCGGCGGCGATCTCGGCGTAGCGGGGCTCGTCCGGGCCCAGCAGCCCCACCCCGCCCAGCCCCTGCAGCAGCGTCGCCCAGGCCAGGCCGCACCAACCCAGCAACAGCGCCGCGCGCTTCAATAGAGCGGCGCCTCCCCCGCCGGGCGCGTCTTCCAGCGCCGATGCACCCACAGCCACTGCTCGGGATAGCGCCGCACCCAGCGCTCGATCACGCCGGTGAAGCGGGCGGTGTTGGCCGCGATGTCGGCCTCCTCGTCGCCGCTGCGCACCAACTCCAGCGCCGGCTCGAAGTAGAGCACGTAGCGGCGCTGCTCGGCCTCCCACACGGTGAAGCCCGGCACCACGGCGGCGCCGGTGCGCAGGGCGATCTTGGCGGGGCCGAGCGCGGTGCAGGCCAGCCTGCCAAAGAAGGGCACGAACACCCCCTGGGGCGGCGAGGAGTTCTGGTCCAGCAGGATGCCCACCGTCTGGTTGGCCGCCATCGCCTGCAGCAGGCCGCGGGCGAAATCGCCCTTGGCGATGGGCTGGTTGCCGTGCAGGCCGCGGTAGTGGTTCACCAGGCGGTTGAGCGGGGCGTTGTCCAGCGGGCGGACCACGAACTTCATGGGGTAGCCCTGCAGGCTGTGGCCAAAGCTCGACAGTTCCCACGCCCCCAGGTGCGCGGTCAACACCAGCACGCCCTTGCCCTGGGCCTGGGCGGCGCGATAATGCTCCAGCCCCTCGGTCGCCATCAACTCCGGCAACTGCTCGGGGCGGAGGCGGGGAAGCAAACAGAACTCGGCCATCTGCCGGCCCAGATGGGTGTAGAGCCGGCGGAGGATGCGCCGCCGCTCCGCCTCCGGAAGGTCGGGCAGGGCGAGCGCGAGGTTGCGCCGCCCCACCCGCACCAGCCGGCGGTGGGCGTAATAAAACCCGCTGGCGATGCCCGCGCCCAACGGGCGCGCCCACGGCCGGGGCAGATGCCCCATCGCCGCCAGCGCCAGCCGCACCGGCGCGTACTCCAGTTGTTCGCGGATAGACAAGCGTCAAATTAGAATACAATGGCGCTATGCGCACCCTCACGCTGATCCTGGCGGCTGGCCTGCTGGCCTGCGGCGCCGCCGCCCAAGCCGCCCGCGTCCGGAAGGTGCAGGCCGCGGGGGAAGCCCCGGTGATCCACGAGGTGGGTGTGCCCGCCCACCACAACCGCCTGCCCAGGGGCCCGCTGCCGCCCACGCTGCCGCCCAGCCAGTTCCGCGATCCGCGCGTGCAGGCCGCCTACGCCATGGCCGCCAAGGTGCGCGGGGTGCTCTACCAGCAGCCCTGCTACTGCCACTGCGACCAGGAGCTCGGCCACCACAGCCTGCTCGACTGTTTCGCCGGCGACCACGCCTCCATCTGCGAGACCTGCATGATGGAGGGCGTCTACGCCTACCGCGAGACCAAGGCGGGCAAGACCCCGGGCCAGATCCGCGCCGCCATCGAGCGGGGCGAGTGGAAAAACGTCAACCTCAACGACCTGCTGCTCGCCAAGAAGGTCTACTAGCCCGCATTTCTCACCAGCCTCCTGCTGCAATGCGCGATCAGCACGCTCCGGCTGCGTTGCGCGCCGTCCAGCGTGCTCGACGTACTGTTCAAGTACGCCTCCGCGCGCTGAACGGCACGCGCCTTGCCGGCGCGGCTTCTCGCGCATTTCGCGACGGAGGTGGTGAGAAATGCGGGCTAGTCCTCGAGCGGCGGGGCGTGGCTTGGCCGCCGTCGGCGGCGAGCGCCGGGTCGAGGAGGCGGCGCAGATCGGCCTCCGGCAGCAGCCGCTGCTCGCGCGCCAGCTCCAACAGCCCGCGGCCGCTGCGCAGCGCCTCCTGCACCAGCTTGGCCGTGCGCGCGTAGCCCACATAGGGATTCAGTCCGGTGGCCAGCGCCAGCGTGGCGTGGGCATAGGCCTCGCAGCGCTGGCGGTCGGCGCGGATCCCGGCCACGCATTTCGTGGTGAAGGCGCGGAGCGCGCGGGCCAGGATCGCGGCCGACTGCAGGGTGGCGTGGGCCATGGCGGGCATCATGACGTTGAGCTCGAGCTGGCCCGCCTGCGCCGCCAGCGCCGTGGCGGTGTCGTTGCCCACCACCTGGAAAGCCACCATGGCCAGCATCTCCGGCATCACCGGGTTGACCTTGCCGGGCATGATGGAAGAACCGGGCTGCAGCGCGGGCAGCTCGATCTCCTGGAGTCCGGTCCTGGGCCCGCTGGAGAGCAGGCGCAGGTCGTTGCCGATGCGGATCAGCTCCAGCGCCAGGTTGCGCATGGCCGCCGAGGCGGCCGCCAGCGCCAGTTGGCTTTGCATGGCGGCGACCAGGTCCGGGGCCTGGCGCCAGCGATGGCGGGTGCGCTGGCGCAAATGTTGGAGCGCGAGCGCGGCGGCGCGCGGGGGCACGTTGAGCCCGGTGCCGGCGGCGCTGCCGCCCAGCCCCAGCTCCAGCAGATCGTCGCCCGCCTGGCGCAGGCCGCGCGCGCCGGCGCCGAGGGCGGCGGCGTAGGCGGTGAACTCGCGCCCCAGCCGGATCGGCACCGCGTCCTGCAGGTGCGTGCGGCCGGCCTTGACGATGCCGCGGAACGCCCGCCCCTTGGCGGCGAAGGCGCGCTGGCAATCCTCCACCGCCGCCAGCAGTTCGTCGAACTCCAGCCGCAGGGCGATGCGCGCCGCGGCCGGGTAGGTGTCGTTGGTGGATTGCCCCAGGTTGACGTGGTCGTTGGGGTGGACGCGGTCGTAGCGGCCGCGCGCGCCGCCCAGCAGTTCGGCGGCGCGGTTGGCCACGACCTCGTTGACGTTCATGTGGAAGGAGACGCCCGCGCCGGCCTGGAACACGTCCACGACAAACTGCTCGTCGTGCTGGTGCTCGGCCACCTCCAGCGCCGCCCGCTGGATGGCCCGCGCCTGCGCCGCCGGCAGCCGCCCCAACTGGCGGTTGGCCGCCGCCATGGCCCACTTCACATAGCCGTAGGCGGCGATCAGCGCCGGCGCCGCCCGCTGCCCGCTGATGGGGTAGTTCTCCACCGCGCGCTGCGTCTGGATGCCATAGAGCGCCCGCCGCGGCACGGCGTGCTCGCCCAGCGAGTCCCGCTCCCTGCGAACCGCCCCTGTTTTCTCCATCGCCCCCATGGTAAACTGGCTTGGCGAGGAGAACGGGCAATTATGATTAGTCTCACACCCAAGGCGATCGAGAAGGTCAAGGAGATCATGGGCCAGCAGGAGCCCGCGCCCGGCGGCTTGCGCGTCGCCGTGGTGGGCGGCGGCTGCAGCGGCTTCAGCTACTCGATGCAGTTCGACAGCGGCTCGGCCCAGGACAAGACCTTTGAGTTCACCGACTTGAAGGTCTTCGTGGACCCCATGAGCCTGATGTACCTGGACGGGGTCGAGGTGGACTTTTTGGAGACGCTGGAGGGCAGCGGCTTCAAGTTCAACAACCCCAACGTGAAGCACACCTGCGGCTGCGGCTCGTCGTTCCAGGTCTAGCCTCCCGACAGCCCACCCGCCTGCCCGCGGCCCGGACACTTCGCCTGAGGTGCGTTCGAGGTGCGCTCGCGGCCGCCGCGCCCGCAATATCTACAAAATTGTTGCGAATTACCGGCCGCAAGCCGGCTCCCGGGCCCTCCGCCCCCGCAACTCGTTTGTTTTCACTCGCGGTGGCTTTCCCGGCGGTTGGGATTTTGTTAACTCCCGCAGTGCTTTTTCATTGACTCCCGCTCTCTCGCTTGGGACACTCCCCCCAGTCCGGGTGTCTCCGAGGCGAAGAATGACGGCAACAAGGAATCATAGGCAGGCAGGCAGGCAGGCAGGCAGGCTTAGCCTAATTCTGGTGCTGGGGTTGGGCGCGGCTGCGCTGGCGCAGGGGATCCCCAGCGTCGGCGACACCACCGCGCCGCCGCCCAACCTTCCCGGCCACGCCCTCATCGCCGGCCCGCACGAGGTGGTCAACCCGGCCAACGGTTCGGTGGCCCTCACCTTCCCGGTGGCCATGCCCCCCGGGCGCCAATGGACGCTGCCGTTCAGCTTCTTCTACAGCAGCAACGGCCAGCGCTTCGCGGGGGTCGCGCCGCTTTGCCTGCCGGCAAAATCGGCGCGAAAGGCTGCGAAATTCCGCAGGGCGGCCCGCCCCCGGGGAACGAATTCGGCGCGGCCCCAGCGACGCGCAGCGCCGGCTTGGGGCCACGGGGCCCCCAAGTCGGCGCGAGCACAAGCGGGACGCGCGCCGCAGGCGCGCTGGGGCCCGCGCCCACCAAACGTCTCGAACGCGGGCCCCGGCAACATCGTCTGGAACACCCAATCCGGCGCCCTCGCCGAGAACGGCTGGAGCTACGGCATCCCCCGCCTCAGCATCAGCCGCGCCGACAACGTCGCGCCCAACGGCTCGCTGGGTCCGT
>DATKSZ010000147.1:0-5770 GCA_035531375.1 Terriglobales bacterium
GCCATAGCCGGCTCCCGCCTTGCGCCCCGGCCTTTCCGGATTCGCTTTGGGCGCTTGCCGCGAGAACGGCGCCGCCTGCCGCTTGCCCGAGCGCTGCGCTTCCTCCAACGCCCGCCGCAGGCGCTCGTTCTCGGCCTTCAACGCCGCGTTTTCGCGCTCCAGCCCTTCGATTCTTTTCAGCAGCGCGTCCAGGTCCACGCCGTCAGAATACCGCCGACACCGCTCCCATCAAGCCTTTTCTACTCCCATGTGCCAAGGCGGTAAACAAATACACCCGGCAATCATCGCCAAGCAGCAGCTTGGCGCGCCCGAGAATCTCTTCCTCTCTTACCGCCCGGAAATTCCGCGCTCCCGACCTGCGCAACTGCGCCGTCAGGGCGCGAGGCGAAACGCCGAGTCGGCGCGCGAAATCCCCAGCCGTGATGGCCGGCTCCGCTTCCAGGAGCGCCCGCAAAAGGTGAGTTGCGCCCGCGGCCCCGCCCGCGCCTCCAGTAAGCCAGCACAGTAAGCGTCAATCCATCCCAGGGGGCGGCGCCTGGGATGGCCGCCGGGAGGCGGCCCAGGCGGCGGGGGTAAGCTTGGGCAGGGCGGCGTGGGGCTGGTCGGCGAGGCCGGGCAGGATCGCGGCCAGATAATCGCGCGTGGGAAGGCGCAGCCTGCGGCAGCTTTCGATGACCGACACGATGGCGGCGACGCGGGGCGCGGCGCGTTCGCTGCCGAGGTGGATCCAGTTTTTACGGCCGAGCGCCAACGGGCGCATCGAGTTTTCGGCCAGGTTGTTGCTGAGTTCGAGCGCGGGGTGGTCAAGGAACCGGGTGAGCTTCGGCCACTGCGCCAGCGCGTAGCCAGCGGCCTTGCCCAGCAGACTCGCCGGCAAGGCGGCGCGGCGCGCCCGCTCGACCGTGTCGCGCAGCGCGGCCAGCAGCGCCGGCACCTCGCGCTGGCGCAGCTGGTGGCGCTCGGCCACGCCCAGCCCGGCGCGGCGCGCGGCCGCGTCGACCGCGAACACAGCGTCGAAGCCGGCGACCGCCAGCAGCGCCAGCGCCTCCCCGGGGTTCACCTTCACCGCCTCGAAAAACTTCCGGCGCGCATGTGCCAGACAGCCGGCGTGGACCATGCCCGCGCCACCCACGCCCGCATAGGCGGCGTAGCCGTCGGTTTGCAGCAGGCCGGCGAAGTCGCGCAAAAACCGGGCCGGCCCCGCCCGCGACCGCCCCATGCGGAAGTCGAAGACCACCTGTCCCCCGGGCTCGCCATACTGCCAGAGGTAGGCTTGGTGGTTCTTGCCGCGGCCAGCATGCGTCTGCACCCCGACCGGGGTTTCGTCTGCTTGAATATAGGCGCCGGCGCGGATCTGGTCCGCCATCGCCCGCGCCACCGGCTCCAGCAGCTCGCCCACCCGCATCACCCAGCCGTCCAGCGTGGCGCGGCCGATGTCCACCCCCGCCTCCCGCTTCAGGCCCGTGCTCTGCCGGTACAAGGGCAGATGGTCGACATACTTCCGCATCACCACGTCAATAACGACCGCATCGCTCGCCAAGCCCTTCGCGATGATCGCCAGCGGCAGCGGCGCCATCGCCACACCCCGCTGCGGGCAGCGCGGGCACGCCCGCTTCTCCCGCCGCGTGACCGCGACGAAGTACTCGGCCGGCTTCACCTCCAGCCGCTCGCTGACGTCGTGCCCGATGACCGCGGTGGCGCCGCCGCAGCCGGCGCAGGTCTCCGCCCCGGCCACGCACGTGATCGTCCCCACCCGCCGCTCCAGGTGTGCGGGCAGCGATGGCCGCCCCGCCGGCGGGCGCTGCGGGTTGATCTCCGCCGCCGCGCCGCCGCCCGGCGGCGGCAGCGGTGGCCGCCCGCCCTCGGCTTCGACCTCCGCCGCGCTCACCCCCGGCTCCAGCTCCAGCAGCTCCAGTTGCTGCGCGTTCAGCTTCTCGCTGCCGGGCCCGTACTTCTCGATTCGGCGCAGCCGCAGCTTCTCCTCCAGCAGCTGCACCTTCATCTCCGCCCACCGCAGCCTCGCCTCGATCTCCCGCGCCTTCGATTCCGCGCCCTGCAGCTTCGACACCGCGTCGGCCCACCGCAGCTCGACCGCGCTCGCCAGCCGCCGCGGCAGGCGCCGGCCCAGCTCCTCGATCAACTCGCTGTCGGTGGGAGGTGCGCTCACGATAGCTATGAGACGGCATCCCGCCACCCAGGTTGCAGTCTGAGGAGATATAGTTTCACGCGGCGCCGATCTCGCCACGGTGCCAGCGCCGCATCCGCACCTGGGCCAGATCCATGCCCCCCAGCAGCAGCGCCAGCTCATGCGCGCCCAGCTGCACCCGCCGCCCGTCCCCGTCCGCCTCCGGCCAGCGAAACCGGCCCTTCTCCAGCCGCTTGTAGCTCAACGAAGAATGCGCCGGTCGCCATCACGGCCCCACGTCTTGTGCGCGTGACGCATCCTTTTCACCCGCTCAGCGGACGGGAGCTGCCCTGCGTGGGCGAACGGTACAGCCGCTATGGGATGACCCTGCTGCTGGAGACCGGGGACGGGGCGGTCTGCGCGGTTCGGCCGCAATGGACGGACGTGATCGCGACCGATCCCGAGGTCGTCCTGGGCGGGCAACGGGGGCTGTTGCGCGTCGCGGACCTGCTGGAACTGGCCCGTCTGGTGGATCGGCTCGGCGGACGCGGCTCTGGGGAGGACGGCAATGGCGCGTAAGGTAAACTCTGCCGCAACTGTAAATGGAAAGACGCCGCCAGTTGGCAAGGGAGGCGCGACGCTATCGGGATGCGTGCGTTATGAATCAAGATCGTCAATGCATAAGGTTCTTGACGCGCGCCGCGAAAGCGGCATAAAGATGTATACGAACGGTCGGCCGATCGAGGGAGGTGGCGATGCCCGCCAAGAACGACAACAAGCACCCCAAGGTCCGAGCCCTGCGCGAGGACGGCACGTTGAATCCGGCGCCCGGAAAGGTGCGGGATCCGAAGTTCCACGGGAGCGAGTTTTTCGATCCGCGCGACATCGTGCAGGTCAAGTACGAGATGCTGCGCCGGGTCTCGGTGGAGAACGCGCCGGTGACCAGCGCGGCGGACGAATACGGCGTGTCCAGGCCCACCTACTATCAGACCAAAGCCGGCTTCGAGCAAGCGGGGATCGCCGGCTTGGCGCCGAGGAAGCGCGGTCCCCGCGGCCCGCACAAGGTACGGGGGGCGGTGTTGGCCTTTGTCCAGGAACAGGTGGTCGAGGGCGAGCCCCTGCGAGCGCGCCAACTGGCCCAGCGGATCCGGAGCCAATTCCATCTCGATGTGCATCCCAGGACAATCGAGCGCGCGGTGGAGGTAAAAAAAACGGCGCGCTAAGCGCGGCCGGTGGGCCGGGCGGGGAGCGGCTGGCGGGCCTCGCGCCCCAATACGAAGCCCTGCGCCAGGCCGCACTCGGCAACCCGTCGTCGCCCGAGGCCCGCTCGGGGCTGCCGCTTTTTCTGCGTCGCGGCATGTGGTGCTGGGCACGGGCGATGGCTGCGCGCGGCGCGAGGGCGCCGCGGCGGGAGGAATGCGGCGCGTGGCCGGGCCTCCCCGCCGCGCAAGAATCCGGCACCGTGATTCATATTTTCGCGGCCATGGCAATGCCTGCCGGGCGGGGAGGAGCAAGGCAATGAGCGAGTCCTTGAAAGTGCAGCCTCATCATCTCGAACGCGGCGCGTACCTGTACATTCGGCAATCCTCGATGCGGCAGGTCATGGAGAACGTGGAGAGCACGAAGCGGCAATATGCATTGCGAGGCCGGGCCATTGCGCTTGGCTGGCGGGAGGATCGGATCGTCGTGGTGGATTGCGATCAGGGCGAATCGGGCGCCTCGGCTGCCTGGCGGGAGGGCTTCCAGCGCCTGGTTGCCGAGGTGAGCATGGGCCGCGCGGGCATCGTTATGGGACTGGAGGTCTCGCGCTTGGCGAGGAACAATGCCGACTGGCATCGTTTGCTGGAGATCTGCGCGCTGGCCGACACGCTGATCCTCGACGAGGACGGGGTGTACGAACCGACGAACTTCAACGACCGCTTGCTGCTTGGTCTAAAAGGGACCATGAGCGAGGCGGAGCTTCACGTCCTGAAAGCCAGGCTGCGGGGAGGGATAGTGAATAAGGTGCGGCGCGGCGAGTACCGTTGTCCGCTGCCCACGGGCTTCGTTTATGACGAGGCCGGCAATGTGGCGCTCGATCCCGACGCGCAGATCCGGGACTCGATCACTCACTTTTTCGACACGTTTTGGCGCGTCGGCTCGGCGTGTCAGACCGTGAAGGTGTTTCGCAGCGAGGGCCTCCACTTTCCGTCCCGGCGTAGCGGCGGCGCCACCGTGTTCCGGCCACTGACGGCGTCGACGGCGATGCGCGTTTTGAGCAACCCACGATACGCCGGCGTCTACGCTTACGGGCGCCGCCGGTACCGGCGAGCCGCGGACGGCCAGAAAAAGGTTCAGCGCAACCACGATTCCAGCGACTGGCTCGCCTGCATCGCCAACGCCCACCCCGGCTACATCAATGAGGAGCAATACAGGCAGAATCTCAAACTGCTTGCGGCCAATGGCCGGGGATACGAGTTGGCGCGCGCGTCGCCGCCGCGCGAGGGTGCGGCGCTGCTGCAGGGGCGCGCCGTGTGCGGCCGCTGCGGCAGCCATTGCCGCGTCCGGTACCGCTCCACCCGGGGCAAGCAAGAGGCCTGGTATGTCTGCGACACTGGGCACAGCAAACTTGGTGAGCGGGACTGCCAGTCGATCGCGGGGCCACCCGTTGACGAGGCCATTGGAGCCCTGATTGCCGAAACGATGACACCCGCCGCCGCCGAGATGGCGCTCGAGATCGGGCGGGAGATCGAAGCCCGGCGGGAGGAGGCCGACCGGTTGCGCGGCCGCGCCATGGAGCGGGCGCAGTTCGAAGCCGATCTGGCGCAACGCCGATTCATGCTGGTCGATCCGGGCAATCGACTGGTTGCCGACACCCTCGAGGCGCAATGGAACGACAAACTGCGCACGCTGGCCCGGGCGGGGGAAGAACGTGAACGCGCGCGCCAACAGAATCAACTCCTGCTGGACGACGCGATCCGCCAGCGGCTGGTCACCATGACGACGGACTTCAAAAAGCTCTGGAATGATCCGGCTACGCCGAACCGGGAGCGCAAACGGCTACTCGCCCATATCGTCGAGGATGCCACGCTTATCAAACTGCCCGCACAAGGCGCCACGAGGATCCACATCCGCTTCAAGGGCGGCAAGACCGAAACGCTGACGGTGTTGAATCCCAAGACCTCCGCCCAGCAGGTAAAGACGCCGCCCATGATCGTCGATCTCGTGGACAAGCTCCTCGACGACCACATCTACGCCGGAATCGCCGATATCCTCAACCAGCGGGGGTTTCGTCCCGGCGGATCGGCCCGGCCGGGACGTAGCCAAACCCGTTTCACCCCACTGCGCGTCGCCTACCTCGTCCATCAATACGCGCTGCGCCCTCGCTACGACCGGCTTCGCGACCGCGGTATGCTGCTGGCAAGGGATGCGGCAACCCGTCTCGGCGTCCATGAAGCGACGATTGTGCACTGGGCGCAATATGGCATGATCGCAAGGCACGCCTACAAGGCGCACGGATATCTTTACGAGTTGCCTCCCTCTCCCCCGGCCAAACACTGCAGTCGGTGGGACCGGCTCTCGGATCGAGCGGCGGCCATCAAAGCAGGGAAAGAATCAAGACCTTCGGATCCAATCGAAAGAGGTGCAGTGTGACGCCAGCTACTT
>DATKSZ010000148.1:0-5767 GCA_035531375.1 Terriglobales bacterium
GAGGTGCTGCCCGGCCTCGCCGCGCGGCCCCTGGCCGCGCTCGCCCAACTCACGCCCGCCAACTGGCGGGCCGCGCGCTCCTAAACCTCGCCCTCAAAGCGCTCCCCGCCACCCGGACCCGTGGGTTGCTTTGACGCTTACGCTCTTCCTGACGGCGAACTGGAAGGAAAACATCCGGCATTGGCCGTTTTTAGACGGCTACGCACGCCTGCTGGACGAACTATTCCAAGCACTACCGCAGTCGTCAGCCGTCCTCGAACACTATGTCACCTTCCTCTACCACATAGGCGGCCAGTCCCTACCGGGAGCTTTCATCCACATCGCGAGGGCCCTGCGAGGCGGCGACGCGCAAAGGATGCTCGAAAAGACGGATACCGTGTTCCGGCTCGAGGTTCTGCTCCAACGCCACGTTTACGGCCGACCCGCAGAACTCAAATGCGATGCAAGCATGCGCGATGCCGTGCTTTCTATCCTAGACAACCTCGTCGAAACAGGATCATCAGCGGCATTCCGCATGAGGGACGATTTTGTGACCCCGGCCCAGCGTGGCGGCAATTGATCGCTTGGTCGCGCCGCTCCGCGACTACAATCCCGCGCCCGAATGCGCACGCTATTTCCCCGGAACGCTGAACCCCGCCGCGTCCACCTTCCCGTTGATCGCGATGGCGCTCACCTTCCGCTCCCACGTCCGCTCGTGCGTGCTCCACTTCACATCGAACGGCAGCTTCGCCCCGCCCTCCACCGCCCGGTAATCGGAGTAGTCCACCTGCAGCGGCAGCCCGCCCAAATACGTCGGCGTCATGGTAATCGTCCGCACCAGCAGCCCGCTGTCAGCGTCAAAGTAGTAGCGCGAGAACCCGTTGGGCGTGCGCACCGCCATCAAATATGCGGTCCCGCCGTTCAGCGGCACCTTGGCGAATACGCGCGCCCCATCCGCCTTCAGGCCGGCGCCAGGGTAAAGGTCCACGTCGGTCTGCAACTGCCCCATCGCGTCCGTGCCCAGGTCGGTCTGCACCCCGCGCGGGCTCGCCGCCCAGAACTGGCTGCCGTCGTAGCCCGCCTTCATCGCTCCGTCGGTGATCAGCATCTTGCCGTCCGCCCGCACCACCGTCTCCGCCGCCGAGCGCCCCATCATCGTGCGTTCCGCCGTCACGCTCTCGCTGTGAATTCCCGCCAGCGCGCTCGCCCCGCCCATTGCCGCCACGTACTTGTCCAGAATCTGCTGCGCCGGCGGCATCGCTGGCCGCGCCCCCCGCCCGGCTTGGGCGCCCGGTCCGCCCGGCCCGCCCGGTCCGCCGCGCCCGCGTCCGCCCGGCCCCCCGCCCATCATCATTCCTCCGCCCGCCATGCCCTCGCCCGCCGGCGCGTCCGCCGCGATGCTCAGCGCGCTGGTCGGCTCGTTGTGCCCCTGGTGGCAGGTGAAGCAGTTGATCGCCGGCCGCCCATGAAAATTCTCGGCGTTGATGGCGAACACCATCTTGATCATCATCCGCGCCGTCGTCTTCGCCCGCGTGTCGGCGCTGAACGGCTGCGTGTGGCAAAAGTTGCATCGCACCCCCAGCGAGCTGGCGATGAAGCTCATCGTCGGCCGCAGCTCGTTCGCCGGTTTGCCCTGGAACACCTGAATGTTCTTGAACACCTGTTCGGCGGTCTTCTCGCCGGGCGTCGCTTGGGCCGCGAGCATCAGGGGCAGCGCCAGCAGCGCCGCCGCCGGAGCCAAATAACGCAGGGTTGTGAAACGCATGGACTAAATTACCCCATTTCGCGCCTCCTTGGCGTGTTTTCACCCACACGGACAGGTTGTCAGTTCCGTCAACTCTCCCGGCGGCATACACTACCTCCATGACCTCCGCGGAGAAGGCCGCCCGCCTGCTCGCCCTCCACCACGGCCCAGCCCCCCTGCTGCTCCCCAACGCCTGGGACGTGGCCAGCGCCCGCGCCCTCGAAGAGATGGGCTTCCCCGCAGTCGCCACCTCCAGCGCCGCCATCGCCAACGGCCTCGGCTACCCCGACGGCGAGCGCATCTCCCAGCAAGAAATGCTCGCCGCCGTCGCCCGCACCGCCGCCGCCGTCCACGTCCCGGTCACCGCCGACCTCGAGGCCGCCTACGGCGCAACCGCCGCCGCCATGCCCGCCTTCGCCCAAGCCCTCCTCGCCGCCGGCGCCGTCGGCCTCAATTTCGAGGACGCCCTGCCCGACGGCTCCGCCCTCTTCCCGCTCGATCTCCAGGTCGCCCGCATCGCCGCCCTCCGCGCCGCCGCCACCTCCCAAGGCGTCCCGCTGGTGATCAACGCCCGCACTGACGCTTTCTTCCTCCACCTCCCCGCCGCCTTCGATCCCTTCGCCGAGGCCGTCCGCCGCGCGGTCGCCTACCGCGCCGCCGGCGCCGACTGCATCTTCGTCCCCGGCCTCCGCGACCTCGCCGTGATCGCGCGCCTGCTCCAGTCCTCCCCCGGCCCACTCAACATCCTCGGAGGCCCCGGCGTCCCCTCCGTCCCCGAGCTCGCCCGCGCCGGCGTCCGCCGCATCTCTCTTGGCTCCGGCCCCTACCGCGCCGCTCTCGGCACCCTCCGCCGCCTCGCCGAAGAACTCCGCGGCCCCGGCACCTTCTCCACCATCGCCGCCGGCAACGTCCCCTACGCCGAAGTCAACGCCTGGCTCGCCCGCTAACCCACCCCGCCCTCTCGCGCGGGTCGCGCGCCGCACCGGCCTGGCGCTGCTACAGCCGGGCCGGGCAGGCGCGCTGGGGCCCGCGCCAACCAATGGCCCTTCTGGCCACGGTGGCACAGCCAATCTTGGCTGTGCGCACTCCGCGCCACCCGGTGCTCCCCTCGCGGGGGTCGCGCCGCTTTGCCCGCTGGCAAAATCGGCAGCCCCTTCTCCCGAGCCACCTCTACCGTCTCGAAGTCGGCGACGTGGTCTGGGCCGAGACCGCCTGGCCCTTCTGGCCACGGTGGCACAGCCAATCTTGGCTGTGCGCACTCCGCGCCACCCGGTGCTCCCCAATGCCACCGCCCGCCTGATGGCTGAATGCAGCGGCCGTAGGCCGTCCGTGCGGCGGCGCCCCGCGCTGCCGCTTTACACCAAAAGTAAAGAATGCGATGATCGGGCCATGACCGGCAAGATCTCCGCCAAGGGCCAGATCACCGTCCCCATCGCCATCCGCCGTGCGCTCGGCCTGCGCCCGGGAACGCGGATCGAGTTCGCTCTCGCTTCCGGCGGCGCCACGCTGCGCAAGCACGTTCCCGCCCGCCACCCCGGCGACGCCTGGATCGGCACCGTGACTCTGCCCGCCGGCACCACCGTGGATCAGTTGCTGGAAGAGCTGCGCGGCCCCGCCCCCGTCCGCAAACGTCAGGCGGCGGCGCGGTGAAGTTGGCTGTGGACGCGTCGGTGCTGCTCGACCTGGCCACCGACGATCCCGTGCATCGCCCAGCCTCGCAGCAGGCCTTGCGCCAGGCCGAGCGCTTGGGTCAGCTCATCGTCGGCGACGTCGTCTGGGCCGAGACCCGCGCCTTCTTTTCCAACGACGCGCAGCACGCCCGCTTCCTCGCCGACCAGGGCGTGCTGTTCGAGCCGCCCTCGGCCGCGGCCGCCGCCCGCGCCGGCGCGCTCTGGCGCGCCCACCGCCGCTCCCATCAGGGTCGCCACCGCATCATCGCCGACTTCCTCGTCGGTGCTCACGCCCTGCTCCATGCCGACGCGCTCCTCACCCGCGACCGCGGCTTCTACCGCCGCTACTTCGCCCGCCTGCGCGTCGTGGACCCATCTTCGCCCCACGCCTAGCCCCCGCGCCCCCAACTAGCAACTAGCAACCAGCAACTAGCAACTAGCAACCGCCCGCCCCCCCTATCCCGCCGCCGCCGCCGGCGCCAACTTCCTCACTGCCCGCAGCGCCTCCACCGCCTGCGGCAGCGCGTACTGCTCGCCCGCGAAGCCGGTCACAAACCGCCCCCCCCGGATCTCGCCCCGCGCCTCCAGCCGCCGGCACGCCAGCAGCACCTCGTACCACCCCACCGCGCTCGACTCCTCCTCCAGCCCGGCCTTGAAGATCACCCCGTAGCGCCGCAGCCACTGCCACGCCTGCCGCTCCGCCAGCTCCGCCTGCGCCAGCTCGATCTCACCGGCGTGTCTGTCCTCGCTCGCCGCCGTCGGCATCAGTTCCCGCACCAGTGCCCACCTCCCCGCAGCATGCCGCGGACGCGCCGTCTGCCCCCGCCCCTCCCCCGCCCGCCGCTTGGGATCCAAAAACGCCCGCAAATTGTCGAACCCGTCCGCCGTCGCCACCCCCGCCGCCACCAGCTCCCACAGCGCGTCCTCGACCTGGCTCTTCACCAGCCCCGGTCCCACCAAATCATTGAAGAAGCACGCCCCCCGCCGCTCCAGCGTGGCCAGCACCTGCTCCGCCGCCGCGCTCAGCTTGCGTCCATTCTTCGCCTTGCCCCAGCCCGCCGCCGGCAGCAGCCACCCCGCATCGCGCCGCTTGAAAAAGGTGATCGGAGAGTTCCGGCTCGGCGTCACCCGCCGCCGCCCCGCCGCCGCCGCCGACAACGCCGCCATCGGCGTCAGCCGCGCCCATCCCACCTCGCCCGAGAGGCAAAGCTGGTCCAAGAGCTGCGGCGTATAGTCCGCCACCCGCGCCGGCAGCAGCGTCTCTTCCCACGCGCTCGCCGCCGCCTCGTAGCCCTGCATCTGCTCGATCACCGCCGCCAACCCCGTCAGCCCGTGCAGCCGCGTGCCCGTCTCCAGGTGTTGCCAGCGCCGCAAAAAGCGCTCGTACACCGCCGGCGACACTGGCTCGATCTCGGCCCGCAGCCGCCGCACCATGCGCCGGTGAATGCGCGCCAGCAGCCCGCGCTCGCACCACCCAAACCCGCCGCGCAGCACCCGCCCCTGCCCCTCCAGCGCCAGCAGCGCCGTCTCCACCGCCACCGGACTCAAATGCAGCCGCTCCGCCAACTCGGCCTCCTTCACCGGCCCCAGGATCTCCATCCACCCGCCCACCATGCGCGCCGCCGCCGCCTCGTCCGCGGTCGGTGTCGCTCCGGCAAACTCCACCCCCGGCCACACCGCCCCGGCGAGTTCGCCCCCGCCGCCCCCGCGTAGCAGTTCCGCCCGCTCCGCCGCCGCCCATCCCCTTTGATGTTCCACCACCCGCCCGTGCGCCACCAGCTCCCGCAGCCATCCCTCCCACTCCGGCGCCACTTCAGCCCTCGGCATCCACAGCAACGTCAGCAGCAGATCGTGCAACTCCTCCGCCGACTCCGGTTGCGGCCAAGCCTCCGCCCGCACCGCCTCCACCGCCGCCTCGTCCAGCACCCCCGGCCCAGCCGACGTCCCCTGCGCCCGCAGATCCACCGTCCGCGAGCGCCGTTCCTCCAGCGGCGCATCGTCCAAGAAGCCAAATGCCCCGACGTTCAGGATCTCCTGCGCCAGCCCCGACGGCGCCGGCGTGTCCACCGCCGCAAACGTGATCGCCCCCGTCTCCAGTCCCTCCAGCACCCGCTGCAACCCCTCCAGGTCCAAAAACTCGTGCAGGCAATCCCGCATCGTCTCTTGTACATAAGGATGGTTGGGAATCTCCAGGTCTTCGCCCCCGTGGTTGTCCTGGCAGCCCACCTGCATCGGAAACGCCGCCGCCAGCAGGTCCTCGGCCCGCATCCGCTGCAGTTGCGGCGCCAGCTTCCGCCCCCCGGAAAACCGCAGCAGCGCCAGCGCCCGCCCCACCGTCCACCGCCACCGCGTCTGGAAAATCGGCGCCTGCAAC
>DATKSZ010000149.1:0-65055 GCA_035531375.1 Terriglobales bacterium
GCTGCAGCAGGACGCCGGCCGCAAGCTGCGCTTCAGCGTCAAGCGCACCATGATGATCGCCCAGCGCCTCTACGAGGGCGTCGAGCTCGGCCCCGAGGGCCAGGTCGGCCTCATCACCTACATGCGCACCGACTCCACCCGCGTCTCCGAGGACGCCCTGGTGGAGGCGCGGCGCTTCATCGGCGACCAGTTCGGCGCCGGCTACCTGCCCGCCCAGCCCAACCGCTTCGCCAGCAAGAAGGGCGCCCAGGACGCCCACGAGGCCATCCGCCCCACCTCCGCCCTGCGCGACCCCGAGTCGGTGAAGAAGTACCTGAACGAGGACGAACAGAAGGTCTACCGCCTCATCTGGCAGCGCTTCGTCGCCTCCCAGATGCCGCCCGCCGTCTTCGACCAGACCGCCATTGACATCCAGGCCACCGCCCCCGACGCCGCCCGCTACCAGCTCCGCACCACCGGCTCGGTGCTCAAGTTCGACGGCTTCCTCAAGCTCTACGAGGAGAGCAAGGACAAGGAGGACGAGGAGGACGAGGCGCTCAAGCACAAGCTGCCCCCGCTTGCCCCCGGCCAAGCCCTCAAGCTGCTCTCGGTCAAGAGCGAACAGCACTTCACCGAGCCGCCCCCCCGCTACACCGAGGCCTCCCTGGTCAAGGAGCTGGAGGAGAAGGGCATCGGCCGCCCCTCCACCTACGCCACCATCCTCTCCACCATCCAGGACCGCGGCTACGTCACCAAGGTCGGGGGCAAGTTCCATCCCACCGAGCTCGGCACCGTGGTCAACGAGCTGTTGACCAAGAATTTCAAGGACATCTTCGAACTGCAGTACACCGCCCGCATGGAGGAGAAGCTCGACGAGATCGAAGAGGGCCGGGAGAAGTGGACCGACACCCTCGCCGACTTCTACAAGCGCTTCTCCGCCAACCTGGAATATGCCGAAAAGCACATGCAGGATTACAAGCGCATGGAGACGCCCACCGAGCATGTGTGCGAGAAGTGCGGCAAGCCCATGGTGATCCGCTGGGGCAAGCACGGCTCCTTCCTGGCCTGCAGCGGCTATCCCGAGTGCACCAACACCCGCGAGGTGGCCCTCGACCTGCCCGACCTCGATTCGGCCGACACCAGCCAGGAGAAAGAGGAGTTCTGCGAAAACTGCGGCCGCCCCATGGTGCTCAAGCGCGGCCGCTTTGGCCAGTTCTGGGCCTGCACTGGCTATCCCGACTGCAAGACCACCCGCCGCCTCGACGCCCAGCAGAAGCAGCCCGAGCGCAAGCTGGAGGAGGCCTGCCCGCAGTGCGGCAAAAACCTGGTGGTCAAGCACGGCCGCTTCGGCGAGTTCACCGCCTGCAGCGGCTATCCCGAGTGCAAGTACATCAAGCAGAACCTGGTGGAGGGCTTCAAGTGCCCCAAGTGCAAGATCGGCGACGTGGCCGAGAAGCGCTCCAAGCGCGGCAAGACCTTCTATAGCTGCACCCGCTATCCCGACTGCGACTTCAGCTTGTGGCAGCGCCCCGTGCCCGAGGCCTGCCCCAACTGCCGCTTCCCCTACCTGGTGAAGAAGTTCCTCAAGGCTGGCCCCAAGCTGGTCTGCCCCAACGAGGGCTGCGGCTATGAGCGCGAGGCCGAGGCCGAGGAGCAGCCCGCCGGGGCCAAAATTGTGTGACCTTCCCCCCCCTGGCACATCCAATCGGGGGACGCCAGGTGCGCGGCGGGCCGGGCCCGGCCGGGTTGGATTTCCGTATTATCATGGCTTTTAAGCTCGCTGCTCCACTTTGGTGAAACGAATCCGATTCACAAGGAGAAATCTCGTATGAAAAAGACTCTCGGCGTCGCGACCCTGGTCGCGGCCTTTGGCCTGACGATGTTCGCGTTCGCGGCTCCCACCACCGTGCGGGGCTACATTATGGATTCCAACTGCGCCCACGGCGCCAAGGTGCAGAAGATGAAGGGCAATGTCGGCTGCGCCACCAGTTGCATCAAGCGCGGCAGCGCCGCCGTCCTGGTGGAGGATGGCGCGGCCGGCACGGTGCTGAAGATCGCCAACCAAGACGCCGTCAAGGCGGTCATCGGCAAGCACGTCACCCTCCAGGGCAACGTGGCCGACGGCTCGATCACCGTGGCCTCGGCCAAGGTGATGCCCGCGGGCATGAAGATGGGCAAGTAAGCGCCGCCCGGCGGTGCCAGGCGGGGTGGACCTTCCGGTCCACCCCGCTTTTTTGCGTCTCGCGGGGGTCGCGCCGCTTTGCCTGCTGGCAAAATCGGCGCGAAAGCCTGCGAAATTCCGCAGGAGGGGCGGGTGCCAGTGGCACCCGCCCGCCCCCGGGAAGCGAATGCGGCGCGGCCCCAGCGGGGCGGCTCACAAGCGGGACGCGCGCCGCAGGCGCGCGGGGGCCCGCGCCCACCATCGCCCGCCGCAGGCAACTTTCGGCGCGCGGCCCGGCATCGGTCCTAGCAGACCGAGAGGCGGCCGCCATGTCGAAACGTATTGCCTTCCCCGCCGCGCTCGCCGCCCTCCTCCTGGCGGCGGCCGGCATCGTCTCCCTGGGCCAGCCGGGCGCCGGCCGCGCCGCGCCTCCGCTCCAGGCCGCGGCCCAGCCGCCCGGCCCCGGCATGCAAGCCGGCATGGGGCAGGGCATGATGCAGCACATGACTCCGGAGCAGCGCCGCCGCATGCAGCTCCACCGCCAGCGCCTGCAGCAGCTCACCACCCAAATGCGCGCCCACATGGCCGAGCTCGCCCAAGCTCCGCCCGCCGTGCGCCAGCAGTTCGAACTGATCACCCGGGCCTTCGAAGAAATGCAGCAGATGCGGGCGATGATGCCGCCCCCGCCGGCCCCGGGGCGGCAGCACCGCTGAGCCCGCAAGCCCTCACATGATGGGCTCCGGGAAGATGCTCTTGGGGTTGTAGGCCTTCATCGCCTCCACCTCGGCCGGGGTTTGCTGCGGCAGATGTCGGATCAGCGACACCAGCATCCAGATCTCGTCGTTCTCGTCGTCGGGCCAGGCCGGCATGCCGCTCAGCCGGATGCCGTTGCGGATGGTGTAGAACAGCTCCCCGTCGCTCTTGTCCTGGGTGAGCGGCGCCCGCAGGTCGGGCGGCTTGGGATAGAGATCGCGCCCCAGGTCGGTCAGCCCGTCCCCGTTGTTGTTGTGGCACAGGGCGCAGTGGGCGGCGAAGTGCTGGCTGGCCATGGTCAAATTGGCCGGCGTGGTGGGGAGCGGATTCCGCATCGCCGCCGCCTGGCTGGGCATGGCCATGCGGCGCGCCATGTCGGCCATCATCGCCTCCATGGCGGTGGGCGGGGCGGTGGCGCTGAAGCCCTGCGCCGACTTTACCCACAGCAGGCCAGCGCCAACCACCACCACCGCCAGGATGGCCAGAGTCAGCGCCAACAGCCAGCCCAGGCGCCGGCGGATCAACCCGGAGTTCTGCTGGCTCATTGCCCGCCTCCCATCGTGCCCATGGACAGCGCCGCCGGCGCCGCCCCCATGCGGTCCAGGCCCTGCGTCGCCAAATAGCCGCGCAGCGTCACCGCGCTGCGCCACAGTTCCGCCTCCGCCGCCAGATAGCCGGTCTGCTCCTGGAACCAATTGCGCTGCGCCACCAGCACCTGCGGGTAGGCAGCCGCCATGTGGTGGTAGTTGTTCAGATACAACGCATAGGCCTGCCGCGCCTGCGGCAACATGTGGTCGCGGTACTGCGCCACCGCCAGGGACGCCGCCTGGTAGGCGGCGAGCTGGGGAGCGGCTTGGGCGCGCAGGCTCAAGCGCACCCGCTCCAGCTCCTGTTGCGCCCGGTCGAGCTCGGCCACCGCGGCCTCGACATTGCCTTGGTTGCGGTTGAAGAGCGGCAACTGCACCCCCACCGAGGCGAAGCCCTGCCAGCCCACCGGGCGCTGGCCGAGCTGGTCGAGCTCGCGGTTCGCCTCCACCCCGCCCCGCAGTTGCAGGTCGGGGATGGGCTGCTTGCGGGCGCGGCGCAGGGCGGCCTGCGCCTGCGCCACTGCCGCCTCGGCGATGCGTACCGCCGGGCTCTCGGTCAGCAGCCGCTGCACGTAGGGCTGCGGTAGGATCGGGGCGGGCGGCGTCGCCAAGTCGCCCGCCAGCGGCTGCGGTTGCAGGCTGGGCTGGCCCACCGTCGCGGCCAGTTGCGCCCAGTCCTGGGTCCGCATCTGTTGGGCTTGGTTCAGGTCCAGTTGCGCCTGCCCCGCCTCCACCTGCGCCTCGAGCTGGTCGGGCTGGTCGGCCTGGCCCACGTTGGCCAGTTGCGCCGTGGTGCGCACCGCGTCCTGGGCGATGGCGAGCAGGTGCTGGCGCAGCGCCACCTCCTGCTGCGCGCGCAGGGCCTCGTAGAAGGCCAACTGCACCGCGGTGCCAACCGCTTGGCCCTGGCCGGCGGCGCGCGCCTGCTGCTGCCGCTGGGCCGCCGCCGCCTCCTGGCGCGCCGCCCCCAGCTTGCCGCCCAGCACAATATCCTGCTGCACGAACGCGCCCTGCTCGCCGCCGCGGAACGAGCCGCCGCGGATCTGGGCGCCCTCGTAGCCCACCGTCGGGTTGGGCCACAGCCCCGCTTGGCGGGTGCGCCCGGCCGCCGCCGCCACGTTGTCGCGGGCCTGGCGCAGGGTCGGGTTGTGCGCCAGCGCGAGCTGCTCCAGCGCCGCCAAGGTGAGCGGCGCCGCAGCGGTTTGCGCCGCCGCCCGCCCCGCCATCCCTCCGCCGCCGAGCGCGGCGAACAGCACCGCAATCAAAGGAAGATGGAGTCGTTTCATTGCTGGTCTGCCTTTCCCGCTTGGGCGCGGAGTTGCTGGATCTTGTCGTATATCTCCGGGCGCAGCACCCGCACGATGGTCATCATGCCCTGGATGCTGCCACTCCAGCCCGGCTGCAGCCCGTAGGTCTCCGGTTTGGCCACGGCTGCGTCCATGGCCATCGCCGGACCCTCCATGTAGGCGTCCTGGGGAAAGCCCGGCACTTGGTTGGCGTGGGCGGCGATGCTGTCCGGCATCTGCATGCCCGGCATGCTCGGGCTCGTCGCCTGGCCGCCCTGTGGCCCGTTGGTCACCGGGTGTTCGCGCCCCGGCAAGCCCATGCCGCGCCCCAGGCTGGCGCCGAACTGGTCCGAGAGCGCGGCGGCGCCTTCCTGCACCATGCCCATGCCGCTCTCCATGCTGCCCGCCGCCGGCATCCCCGGGGTGCGCGTCATCGGCCCCACCGTCGAGGCCATCTGGTTCATCATGTGGTGCGGCAAGTGGCAGTGCAGCATCCACTCCCCCAGGTGAACCGCGTCGAACTCCACGTCGTAGGCCTGCGCCACCCCCACCAGCACGGTATTGCGCCGGATCCAGTTCGACTCCGGCTGCCGCCCCCCCTCGGTGCCGGTGATCCAGAACTGGAAGCCGTGCAGATGGATGGGATGGTGGTCCATGCCCATGTTGATCAGCCGAATCTTGACCTTCTCGTTGTGGCGGACGATCAGCGGCGTGGTGGCGGGCCCGGATTTGCCGTTGAAGGTCAGCCAGTTGAACTCCATGCTCATGGTGTTGGGCACCGGGTTGTTGGGCAGGGCGGCGAACTCCTGCATGACGATCAGGAAATCCTTGTCCACCTGCGTCGAGTAGGGCTGGCGCGGCTGCAGCACCAGCGGCCCGATCAGGCCGAGCATCTCCTGCATCGCCATGTGCGAGTGGTAGAAGTAGGTGCCCTCCTGATGCAGGGTGAATTCATAGACGAAGCGTCCCCCGGGCAGCACCGGCGGTTGGGTGATGCTGGTCACCCCGTCCATGGCGTTGGGCACCTCCAATCCGTGCCAGTGGATGGAGATGGGCTCGGGCAAATGGTTGTCGAAGACGATCCGAACCCGGTCGCCCTGGTTGGCCTCGATCAGCGGTCCGGGCGAGCTGCCGTTGAATCCCCACAGGTCCAGCGTCTTGCCCGGGATGAGTTCTTGCCGCACCGGCTCGGCGCGCAGGCGAAAGACCTTGACGCCGTGGTCGAGCGTCCAGGGCAGCTTGGCCAGATCGGGGGTTTGCACCGCGACCGGCCCCGGCGCCCCGGGGGCGGGGAAGGGAAGCGGGGGCGGCGCCGCCGCGGCGCGGCGCCCCAGCGCCAGGCCGCCGGCGCCCAGCGCCAGGGCCTGTTGCAGAAAGCTCCTGCGGTTGCTCATGGGAACCTCATTGCCCATCCGCCAGCGCGCGGCGCCGGCGGGAATCGGAGTGGAAAAGGAGCGGGGCGCGGCCTCCCGACGACGGGGGGCGAATGCCCTCGGCGGTGAGATGGCGGGCGGAGGTCTAGAGGCGCAGGGGCGCGGTCGTCGCCGCGCCGGGCGGCGAGGCGGAGCGGGGTGGCTGCCGCTCGAGGAAGTGCGCCGTCAGCGCGGGGCGGGCGGGCGCGGCGGGAGCCCTCCGGGGCGCCGCCGATGGCGGCGTGGCGCGCTCGCTCCGGCTCAGGCTGGGCTGCTGCGTCCGGCACACCGCGCAGCAATCGGGCGCGGCCTTCTGGCTGCAGCCGGCCATGGGACCCGACTGGGTGGCTCCGGCGGCGCAGCAGGGACACCCCGCCAGCATGGCGCCCAGGCTCAACCACACCGCCAAGACCAAGTTCAATGCGCTGCCTGCCACGGTTTTCAGTCTACCATTCGGCTCGCGGCGGCCGCCGCCAACACCAGCGCGGCGATCTCCTCGGCGGCGCGGGGATGGGCGAAGCCCCCGACCGCCTGCCGCATGGCCTCGAGCCGCGCCGGGGCGGCGAGCAACTGCTCGATGCGCGCCCCCAGCCCGGCCGGGCTGAGCCTGGCCTGCTCCATCACCTCCGCCGCGCCCGCCCGGGCGTAGGCCTGGGCGTTGCGCAACTGGTGCTGGTCGGCGGCGCCGGGGAAGGGAACCAGGATGGCCGGCCGCCGCGCCGCCGCCAGCTCGCCCAGCGTGCTGGCCCCGGCGCGGCCCACCACCAGCGCCGCCTCCGCCATGGCCGCCGCCATGTCGTCCACAAACGCCACCGCCCGCGCCCGCCCCCCCAGCCCGGCGTAGGCGGCTTGGCAGGCCCCGAGGTCGGCGGCCCCGGTCTGGTGCAGCAGGCGGAAGGCGACCTGCGGCGCCATCTCCCGCACCACTTGATTGAGGGCGTGGGCGCCCTGGCTGCCGCCAGTGACCAATACCAGCGGCGGCCCGGACGCCGCCGCCGCCGCGGCGGCGGCGCGGAAGAACTCCGGCCGCACCGGAATCCCGGTCACCACCGCCCGCCGGAAGTCGCGCGCGGTCTCGGGAAAATTGACCGCCGCGGTCGCCACCCAGGGCGCCGCCCAGCGGTTGGCCAGCCCGGTCTTGGCGTTGACCTCGAGCACCACCACCGGCACCCGCAGCAGCGCGGCGGCGGCCAGCACCGGCCCGGAGGCGTAGCCGCCGATGCCCAGCACCGCCTGCGCCCGCAGCCGCCGCAGCAGCCCGACACTGTGGGCGACCGCCCGCGGCAACTGCGCCAGCGTCGCCAGCCGCCGCCCCGCCCCCCCCGTCTTCAGCCCCCCGATCCGGATCGTCTCCAGCCGGAAGCCGGCCGCCGGCACCAGCTTCGCCTCCAGCCCCCGCGCCGTGCCCACGAAGGCGGCCGGCTCCGCCCCCGCCGCGCGCAGCGCCCGCGCCACCGCCAGTCCGGGCATCAGGTGCCCGCCGGTGCCGCCGCCGGCGATGACGATGCGGGCGGCCATGCTCAGCCGGTGTGCTGCGACACGTTCAGCAGCACCCCCACCGCCGCCAGCGAGAAGATTAGCGACGAGCCCCCGTAGCTGATGAACGGCAGCGGGATCCCCTTGTTGGGCACCAGGCTGGTGACCACGCTGAAGTTGATCAGCGCCTGGATCACCACCATCGCCGTCACCCCGATGGCCAGCAGCTTGGCGAAGGCGTCGGGGGCCCGGCGCGCGATCCGCATCCCCCGCCACAGGAACACCAGAAACGCCGCCACCACCAGGGTGCAGCCCACCCAGCCCAGCTCCTCGCCCACCACCGCGAAGATGAAGTCGGTGTGCGCCTCCGGCAGGAAAAACAGCTTCTGCCGCCCGTTCATCAGCCCCACCCCGGTCCAGCCCCCCGAGCCCACCGCGATCAGCGACTGCACGATCTGGAAGGCCGCCCCGCGCGCCTCCGCCCAGGGATGCAGGAACGCCAGGATGCGCTCGCGCCGGTAGGCGACGTGGAAGATGAGCAGGTACAGCGCCGGCAGGCTCGCCACCACGCCCAGGCCCAGCAGCCGCCAGCGCAGCCCGGCGGCGTAGAGCATGGTGGCGGCGATCAGCACCAGCGCCACCGTGGTCCCCAGGTCGGGCTCGGCCACCACCAGCCCGCACACCATCGCCAGGTAGAACAGGATGGGTCCCAGCGTGCTCCACTCGTTCACCTGCCGCAGCCGCGTCTCCAGGTAGAAGGCGAGGAACAGGATCAGCGTCGGCTTGGCCAGCTCCGACGGCTGCAGCGACAGCGGCCCCAGCCGGATCCAGCGGTGGGTGTTGTGCGAGCGGTCGAGCAGGAACACCAGCCCCAGCAGGAAGAGGGTGACGCACAGCAGCAGGTAGACCACCCCGGGGTCCTTCAGCCGGCGGTAGTCGAAGCGCATGATCAGCACCAGCGCCGCCAGCCCCAGCCCCGCCCCCACCGCCTGGCGCAGCACAAAGCTGTAGGGCGACTGGGTGCGCTCGGCCGCCATCAGCGCCGAGGCGGAGAACACCATCACCAGCCCGAACGTCACCAGGCCCAGGGTGGTGAGGAAGAGCACGCGGTCGTAGGCGAGGCGCTTGGGCATGGCGCTAGCGCGCGGCGGCCAGTCCCGCCACCAACTGCTTGAACACCTGGCCGCGGTGGCCGTAGTTCTGGAACTGGTCGAAGCTGGCGCAGGCCGGCGCCAGCAGCACCGTGTCGCCCGGCTGCGCCCGCTCCGCCGCCGTCGCCACCGCCTGGTCGAGCGTGCCGCAGCGGGTGAGCGCCAGCCCCGCCGGGCCCAGTTGCGCCGCGATCTTCTCGGTGGCGGCGCCGATCAGCAGCACCCCGCGCGCCCGCGCTTCCAACAGCGGCGCCAGCGCGCTGTAGTCGCTGCCCTTGTCCTTGCCCCCCAAGATGATCCACACCCCCTGCCCAAACGCCTCCAGCGCCTTGATCGCCGCGTCCACGTTGGTGGCCTTGGAGTCGTTGTAGTAGTCCACCCCCCCCACCTGGGCCACGAACTCCAGCCGGTGCTCCACCGCCCGGAAGCTCCGCACCGTCTGCGCCAGCGCCGGCGCCGCCTCTTCCCCCGCCACCAGGCAGGCCATCGCCACCGCCGCCAGCACGTTCTCCAGGTTGTGCGCCCCGCGCAGCGGGATCTCCGCCACCGGCAGGATGGGCGTCGCCTGGCCGCCGCGCATCCACACCACCTCGCCCCCGCGCACGCACGCCCCCGTCTGCCGCTCCAGCGCGAAGGGCGCGAACCACACCGGCTGGCTGGCCAGGTTGGCGGCGAACTGCCGGCACCAGGCGTCGTTGGGGTTGAGCACGGCGTAGTCGGCCGCGGTCTGGTTGCGGAAGATGCGCTGCTTGGCCGCCGCGTAGGCCTCCATGCTGCCGTGCCGGTCGAGGTGGTCGGGCGAGAGGTTCAGCACCGCCGCGATGTGGGCGTGGAAGCTCTCCACCGTCTCCAACTGGAAGCTCGACACCTCGATCACGTTGACGCAGTCGTCGCTGGAGCTGTCCACCAGCGAGATCAGCGGGGTGCCGATATTGCCCCCCACCTGCACCCGCCGCCCGCTCGCCGCCAGCAGCTCGCCCGTCAGGCTGGTGGTGGTGGTCTTGCCGTTGGCCCCGGTGATCGCCACCACCATGCCGCGCAGGTGGCGCGAGGCCAGCTCGATCTCCCCCCATACCGGGATCGCCTGCGCCCGCGCCCGCTTCAGCAGCGGCAGGTCGGCCGGCACCCCCGGGCTCACCACGATCAGGTCGGCGTCCAGGAAGCTGCGCTCGCGGTGCCCGCCCGTCTCCACCGCCACCCCGGTCTGCAGCAGTTGGAAGATCTCCGCCCGCAGCTCCGCCGCCGGCCGCATCTCCGAGATCACCACCCGCGCCCCCCGCCGCCGCAAAAACTCCGCCGCCGCCATGCCGCTGGCGGCCATGCCCACAACCAACACGCGCTTGCCGTTGAGTTCCATGCGGTTTTCAGGTTAGCGCAACTTCAGCGTGGTCAGCGCGAACAATGCGCAGACCGCGGCGATGATCCAAAAACGGATGATCACCTTCGACTCGCTCCAGCCCAAATGCTCGAAGTGGTGGTGCAGCGGCGCCATCTTGAAGATGCGCTTGCCCCGCAGCTTGTAGCTGCCCACCTGCAGGATCACCGACAGCGCCTCGATCACAAAAATGCCGCCCAGGAACGGCAGCAGCAGCTCCTGCTTGATCAGCACCGCCACCGTCCCGATCGCCCCCCCCAGCGCCAGCGAGCCCACGTCCCCCATGAAGATCTCCGCCGGATGGGCGTTGTACCAGAGGAAGCCGATGCTCGCCCCCACCATCGCCCCCCCGAAGATGGTGAGCTCGCCCACCTGCGGCATGCGCTCGATCTCCAGGTAGGTGGCAAACACCGCGTGCCCGGAGACGTAGGTCAGCACCGTCAGCGCCCCGGCGGAGATGATGGTGCAGCCGATCGCCAGCCCGTCCAGCCCGTCGGTGAGGTTGACCGCGTTGCTCGAGCCCACCACCACCAGCACCACGAACAGGATGAAGGGCAGGAACGCCACCAGGTACCAGCCCGGGTGCCCCAGCAGCCCGTTGAAGGCCAGGTTGGGGCGGTAGGCCTTGAAAAACGGCACCACCAGCCGGGTGGAGTAGCGCCCGGCGTGGTTCAGCCACACCAGGATGAGCGCGATCGCCACCGCCGCCAGCACCTGCGCCAGCAGCTTCTGGCGCGAGGTCAGGCCCAGGTTGCGCTGCCGCCGCACCTTGGCCAAATCGTCCGCCAGCCCGATCGCGCCAAACGCCACCACCGCCAAAATCGCGATCCAGATGAAGGGGTTGGCCAGGTCGGCCCACAACAGCGTTGGCACCAGGATGGCGATGTTGATGAGCAGCCCGCCCATGGTGGGCGTGCCCGCCTTGGCGTGGTGCGAGCGCGGCCCGTCCTCGCGGATGTACTGGCCGATCTGGAAGGCCTGCAGCCGCCGGATCAGCCACGGCCCCAGCACCAGCGCGATCGCCAGCGCCGTCAGCCCGGCGAAGGCGGTGCGGAAGGTGAGGAAGCGGAACAGCCGCAGCGGCCGGTAGTAGGGAAACAGCTTGCGGTAGAAGAGCCAGTAGAGCATGGGGTCCTAGGGCAGATGCAGCAACGGCGCCAGTGCCTCCTCCAGGTGAAGGCCGCGCGAGGCCTTGAACAGCACCGTATCGCCCGGGCGCAGCCAGCCGGGCAGGGCCGCGGCCGCCGCCGCCGCCGATTCGCAGAACAGCGCCGGACCGGCGAAGCCCGCCGCCCGCGCCCCCTCCAAAATCCATTGGGCGTCGCCCCCCACCGCCAGCAGCGCGTTCACCCCGCTGCGCGCCGCCGCCTCGCCCACTTGCCGGTGCAGCGCCGCCGAGGCCGCGCCCAGCTCGCGCATCTCCCCCAGCACCGCCACCCGGCGCGTTCCCGGGGTCTCGGCCAGCACCCCCAGCATCGCCGCCATCGCCGCCGGGTTGGCGTTGTAGCAGTCGTGGATCAGGGTCATGCCCCCGCGCCGCAACTGCTGCCCCCGCCCCGGCGGGGGCTCCAACTCCGCCAGCGCCGCCTCCGCCGCCGCCCGCTCCACCCCGAACAACCCTCCCGTGGCCACCGCCGCGGCGGCATTGGCGCGGTTGTGCCGCCCCGGATAGCGCAGCGGCGCGGCATGGTCGCTGCCGGAGTAGAACACCACCGTGCCCGCGAAGCCCTCGCCGAAGCGCGCCACCCGCGCGTCGTCGCGGTTGAGCACCAGCCGCCCCCCCGGGGCGATGCCGCGCGCCAGCTCGCGCTTGGCCTCGGCAATCGCCTCGAGGGAGGCGAAGTTGCCCAGATGCGCCTCGGCCACGTTGGTGAACACCCCGGTCTCGGGACTCGCGATGGCGGCCAGGCGCGCGATCTCGCCGGCGTGGTTCATGCCCATCTCCACCACCGCCACCTGGTGCTCGGCCTGCAGCCGCAGCAGCGTCAGCGGCAGGCCGATGTGGTTGTTGCGGTTGCCCTCGCTCTTCAGCACCCGCAGCCGCGTCCCCAGCACCGCCGCGATCATCTCCTTGGTGGTGGTCTTGCCGGCCGAGCCGGTCACCGCCACCAGCGGCCCGCCCCAGGCCAGCCGCCGCGCCCGCGCCTGCTGCTGCAGCGCCGCCAGCGGATCGGGCACCGGGCGCAGCCGCTCCGCCCATTGCGGCCAGCGCCCCGCCTGCTCCGCCGCCACCACCGCCGCCCCCGCCCCCGCCGCCAGCGCCGCCTCCACGAAGTCGTGCCCGTCCAGCCGCTCGCCCCGCAGGGCGTAGTAGACCTCGCCCGGCCGCAGGGTGCGGCTGTCAATGCTGATGCCCTCCGCCGGCGCCAGTCCGCTCATAGGCTCCAGCCCAGTTCCGCCAGCGCCGCCCGCGCCTGCTGCGCATCGTCGAAGGGCAGGCGCTGCTCGCCCACGATCTGGTAGGCCTCGTGCCCCTTGCCGGCCAGCACCACCACGTCGCCCGCCCGCGCCGTGCGCAGCGCCAGGCGGATGGCGCTGGCGCGGTCGGCGTCCACCAGCACCGCCCCCGGCTCGACCCCGGCCAGCGCCTCGCGGATGATCGCCAGCGGGTCCTCCGAGCGCGGGTTGTCGCTGGTCAGCACCACCCAATCCGCCCCCCGCCGCGCCGCCTGCGCCATCAGCGGCCGTTTCCCCCGGTCGCGGTCGCCGCCGCAGCCAAACAGCACCAGCACCCGCCCCGGCGTGGCGCCCTCGCCGCTGGCCAGCTCGCGCGCCAGCCCCAGCACGTTGGCCAGCGCGTCCGGGGTGTGGGCGTAGTCCACCAGCACCACAAACGGCTGGCCGGCGTAGACGCGCTCAAACCGCCCCGGCACCCGCCGCAGCCGGCTCGCCCCCTCCACCACCGCCTCCCGCTCCAGCCCCATCGCCCAGCCCGTCCCGATCGCCGCCAGCAGGTTGAGCACGTTGGCCCGCCCCACCAGCGGCGTCGCCACCTCGGCGCGGTACCCTCCCGGGCCGCTCAGCGTGAACGTCGCCCCCGCCGGCCGGTTGCGCAGCCCGCTGGCGCGCAGCTCCGCTCCTTCTCCCAGCCCGTAGCGCACCACCTCGCCGCCATAGCCCGCCAGCATCGCCACGCTCGCCGGGTCGTCGGCGTTCACCACCGCCGCCCGCGGCGCCGCCGCCCCCAGCCCCCGGAACAGCCGCCGCTTCGCCTCCTGGTAGCCCGCCATGGTGCCGTGGTAGTCGAGATGGTCCTGGGTCAGGTTGGTGAACACCGCCACCTCGAAGGCGCAGCCCCACACCCGCTCCATCGCCAGCGCGTGGGAGGAGACCTCCATCACCGCCGCCTGGCACTCCGCCGCCACCATGCGCGCCAGCAGCGCCTGCAGGTCGTAGGACTCGGGCGTGGTGTGGGGCGAGGGCAAAACCGCTTCGCCGATATGGTACTCCACCGTGCCCAGCAGCCCGCTGCGGATGCCGGCGGCGCGCAGCAGCTCCTCCACCAGCCAGGCGGTGGTGGTCTTGCCGTTGGTGCCGGTGATGCCCACTAGGCGCAGGCGCTCCGCCGGGCGGCCGAAAAAATTGGCCGCCGCCTGCGCCAGCGCCCTGCGCGCCTGCCCCACCTGCACCCAGGCCACCCCCAACTCCCCCGCCGGCGCCGCCTGCTCCGACAGCACCACCGTGGCGCCTTGGCGCCGCGCCTGCGGCACAAAGGCGTTGCCGTCGGCCTGCTCCCCCCGGATCGCCACAAACGCCCAGCCCGGCTCGATCCGGCGCGAGTCGTAGTGCAGCCCGGCCACGGCGGCGGGCGCGGGCCCGCTCCGGGCCAGCACCGGAACGTCGCGCAGGAGCTGGTCCAGGGTCATGGGGGGTTCCTCCAGGGCTAGGGCTGCGTCGCCGCGAAGCGCACCATCACCCGTCCGCCCGCCGCCAGCCGCGTCCCGGCGGCGGGCGCTTGTGCGCGCGCCACGCCACTTCCCTGCAAGGCAAGGTCCAAACCCAGGCGCGCGCAGGCGGCCGACACCGCCCGCACCGATTCGCCGCTGAAGTCCGGCACCACCACCCCGGCGCCGGCGCCGTAGCGCAACACCACCATCGCCGGCGGCACCGCCGGCCCCGCCGCCGGCTGCGCCGGCGCCGCCAGCGGCAGCTCCGCCACCTCCTGCGACTCTTCCTGCGCGTCGGCGGCGGCGATATGCACCGGCGCCGGCTCCGCCACCACCGGGATGTCGTGCGGCACCCCCAGGTAGGGCAGCACCCGCTCGGCGATCTCCTTGAACACCGGACCCGCCACCGCTCCGCCCTCGTGCCCGTCCCGGGGCGAGTCCAGCACCACCAGGATGGTCACCGCCGGATCGTTGATCGGCGCGAAGCCGCCAAACGAGGCCACGTAGTCCCGCGCCGAGTAAAGATGGGTGCCGGGATCCACTTTTTGCGCGGTGCCGGTCTTGCCGGCGGCGGTGTAGCCGTTGAGCTGCGCCTGCTGCGCCGTGCCCGCCAGCACCACCTGCGCCATCATCTGCTTCATCTCGTTCGCCACCCGCTCGCTCACCACCCGCCGCCCCGGCTCCCCCGCCTCCTCCGCCGCCTGCGCCGGCGCCGCCCCGCTGAACTCGCCCAGCACCACCCGCGGCTGGTGGTAGACCCCGCCGTCCGCCAGGGTCGAGATCATGGCGATCACCTGCAGCGGCGTTACCGCCACCTCCTGCCCCATGCTCACCGCCCCGATGGACATCGGCGTCCAGCGCGCCACCGGCCACACGATCCCGCGCGACTCGCCCGGCAGCATCACCCCCGTCGGCGCGCCAAAGCCGTAGGCCCGGATGTAGTGGTAAAACTCGTCATCGCCGAGCTTGAGCCCGATCTTGATCGCCCCCACGTCGCTGGAGTGCCGCAAAATATCGCTCACGCTCATCACCCCGAACTTGGCGTGGTCGTGGATGATGCGCCCGCCCAGAAAGATCGAGCCCATCTGGCAGTTGATCATCTCCTCCGGGGTGATCAGGTGCTGCTGCAGCGCCGCCGACAGCGTCACCAGCTTGAACACCGAGCCCGGCTCGTAGGGATCGCTCACCGCGGCATCGCCCAGAGCGGCGGCGGGGGCGTTCTCGAAATCGTTGGGATCGAAGCTGGGCGAGTTGGCCAGCGCCAGGATCTGCCCGTTGTGGGGATCCTCCACCACGGCCACGCCGCGCAGCGCGTGGTGGGCGGCCACCGCCCGGTCGAGCGCCTGCTGGGCGATGAACTGGATGTTCTGGTCGAGGCTGAGCACCAGGTTCTTGCCCTCCACCGGGGGGCGCTCGACCTGGCTGTAGCTCTGCCCGTGGGCGTCCACCTCCAGCACCGCCCGCCCGTTGCGGCCGTGCAGCACCGGGTCGAAGGAGTGCTCGATGCCGCCCAGGCCGTGCCCGTCCATCCCAACGTAGCCCAGCACGCTCGCCGCCAGTTGGCCCTTGGGATAGAAGCGCCGCGTGTCGGGCTGGGCGAATACCCCGGCCAGGTGCAGCGCCGCCACCGCCTGCGCCTGGTCGGCGGTCACCTGGCGCGCGATCCAGACAAAGCCGCGCCGCTCGCGCAGGGTGCGCGCCAACTCGCTCCGGTCCAGCCCCAGGATGGGCGCCAGCGCCCGCGCCGCCGCCCCCGCGTCCCCCACCTGGCGGGGGTTGGCGAACAGCGACTGCACCGGCAGGCTCATCGCCAGCGGCGTCAGGTGGCGATCATAGATGGCGCCGCGCTGCGCCTCCACCGTCACCGTGCGCTGCTGCTGCAGTTGCGCCCGCCGCGCCAGCCAGGCGTGGTCCACCACCTGCAGCCAGAACAGCCGCGCCACCACCAGCAGCGCCCAAAGCGTCAAGCCCGCCTGCAGGCTGAGCAGGCGGTAGCGGGGGGTGGACTGGCGCTCGACGTTCGGCATGGTACAGGCCCCCAGCGGGTGGCGCGCCGCCCCGCGCCGCTAGCGATTGCCGGCCGCCATCGGCGCCGGCGCGGTGTTCGCCGCCAAGGCCGGCGCCACCCCGTTGCTCGGCGCCGTCGCCAGCGCCAGGATCTGCCCCGGCTGCGCCGTCTGCATGCCCAACTGCGCCTGCGCCAGGGTATAAATTCGGTCCGGGCTGCGCAGCGCCGCCTGCTGCAGTTCCAGCCCGCGGTTCCACTGCTCCAGGCTGGCCGCCTGCTGCCGCGCCGCCTCCAACTGGTAGCCCAGCCGCACCATCTCGAAGCGCTGCCAGGCGTAGCCGAAGCCCAGCGCGAACACCACCATCACCGCCGCCAGGTACACCCGCTGCTCCCGCCGCCGCTGCGGGTCGGCGACGCGGACCACGCGCGAGTTGTCAATTTGTTGTACGAAGTAGATCTCCATCTCAGCCCTCCGCCCCCAACCGCTCCACCGCCCGCAGCTTGGCGCTGCGCGAACGCGGGTTCCGCGCCGCCTCCGCCGCGCTCGGCCGCAACGGCCGCGGCGTCAAAATCCGGTACCAGCCCGCCTGCGCCCCCGCCCGGAAGCTCTGCTTCACCGGACGGTCCTCCAACGAATGAAAACTGATGATCACCGCCCGGCCGCCCGGACGCAGCCAGCTCGGCAATATCTCCAGCAACTCGGCAAGGGCCTGCAACTCGGAGTTCACGTAGATGCGCAGCGCCTGAAACGTCCGCGTCGCCGGATGCGGCCCCCGGCTGCGTTTCATTGGCCGGTTCACGGCCGCCACCAACTCCGCCAACTGGGCGGTGCTGCGCAGCGGCCGCGACCGGACAATGGCTCTGGCAATTCTCCGCGACCTCCTTTCCTCTCCGAATTGGAAAATCAGATCGGCCAGCTCGCGCTCGTCGAACTGATTCACCACCTGTTCCGCCGTCAGCGGCTGGCGAGGATCCATCCTCATGTCCAGCGGCCCCGCGGCGGCAAAGCTAAATCCCCGTTCGGGACGGCCGAGCTGCATCGAGCTCACCCCCAGGTCGGCCACCACGCCGTCCACCTGGTCCATCCCCTCCGCCCGCAGCGCCCTCGCCCCTGCGGCAAAGTCCTGCTGCCGGGCCTCGAACTCCACCTCCCGCTCCCCCCGCCCCGCCAGCGCCTTCTCCGCCAGCGCCAGCGCCTCCGGGTCGCGGTCGAACCCGATCAACTTCCCCCGCCCCATCGCCGCCGCGATCCGCAGGCTGTGGCCGCCCGCTCCCAGCGTGCAGTCCACATACACCCCCCCCGCCCGCGGCGCCAAATACTCCACCACCTCGTCGGCCATGACCGCGACATGTTCCGCCCCGGCCACGCCGCCCTATATCCCCAGGTCGGCCAGCGTCTGCTTGTCGGCGTCGGTGAACTCCTTCGCCTTCATCTCCGACAGCAGCCGCTCTTCGTTCCAGACTTCCAGGTACTGCAGGTACCCCAGCACCGCCACATCGCCCCGCATCTGCGCCGCCTCGCGCAGCACCGCCGGGATTAGCACCCGCCCCTGCGCATCCATCTCCACCACCTGGCCAAAGTAGTTCGTCCGGCTCAGCAGCTTCTGCTTGGTCGGGTGCATCGAAGGCAACGCCGCCAGCCGCTCCTCGATCCGCTCCCACTCCCGCAGCGGGTACACCCGCGCGTTCACCCCGTCGAAGCTGGTGATATAGAACTGGTGGTTGGGGTTCGCCTGGTCCAGGTGGGCGCGGAACTCGGTGGGCAGCTTGAGCCGCCCCTTTTCGTCCACCCGCGCTGGATAGTTGCCCCGCAGCATTTTCTTCCCACCACAATTTACCACTTCTCACCACTTCTGCCCACATATTAGTGGCTGGGAGCCCGAAGTCAAGTCCGGAATTGCACATTTTTTCCGGTATCTGCCCTGTTACGCGAAGAAAAGGCGAAGAAAGCCTGGCGGCCGCACGCCCAGCGCCGGCCGTTCGCTTCCGGATTTCGGCGAGTGGCCCTAAAGGCGGCAGTGCGCATCGCACCTTCGATGCGGGTGCTGGTGCTGGGCGGAACCGGGTTTGTGGGCTCCGCCCTGGTGAAGAGGTTGCTGGCCGAGGGCCACAGCGTCGCCGTCTTCCACCGCGGCGCCATCGGCCGGCCTTGCCACTCCCTCGCCGTGGGCCCGCATCCGCCGCCGCTGTGCATCCACGGCGACCGCCGCCAGCTCGAGGCGTTCGCGGCCGCCTTCGCCCTGTTCGCGCCCGAGGTGGTGGTGGACGCCATCGCCGCCGCGGCCGCGCCGGCGCGGCGCACGCTGCGGCTGTTCGCCGCCTGGGCGCGGCGCGTGGTGCTGGTGGGCAGCATGGATGTCTACCGCGCCTGCGGCATCTTCCACGGCACCGAAGACGGCGGGCCCGAGCTGGGGGTGCTGGACGAGTCGGCGCCGCTGCGCCAGCGCCCCGGCCTCTACCCCGCCTCCACCCTGCAGCGCATGCGCCAGCTCTGCGGCTGGCTGGAAGAGGGCTACGACAAGTTGGGCATGGAGCAGGCGGCGGCCGCCTGCCCGGGCGTGGAGGTGGTGGTGGTGCGCCTAGCGCCGGTCTACGGCCCCGGCGACCGGCAGCGGCGGCTGCTGCCGCTGTGGCGGCCGATGCGCGACCGGCGGCGCGCCCTGCTGCTGCCGCGCGGCTGGGCGGAGTGGCGCAGCCCGCGCGGCTACGTCGAGAACGTGGCCGAGGGCCTCGCCCTGGCGGCCCTCCATCCCCGCGCCGCCGGACGCACCTACAACCTCGCCGACGCCGGCAACCACTCCGAGGCGGAGTGGGCGCAGCACCTCGCCGCCGCCTGCGCCTGGCCCGGGCGCCTGGTGGTCACCTCCCCGGCCCACACCCCGCCCCACCTACGCGTCTATGCCAACACCGCCCAGCCTTGGCTGGCCGACACCACCCGCATCCGCCGCGAGCTCGGCTACCGCGAGCGCGTCCCCCTGCCCGCGGCGCTCGCCGCCTCCCTCGCCTGGGAGCGACAGCAGCCCGCCCAGCCCGGCGACGCCGCCGACTACGCCGCCGCCGACTACGCCGCCGAAGACGCGGTGCTGCGCTGGCTGGGCATGGCGGCCGAGGCCGGCGCCTGGGGATGCAGCTTGGCGAACAGCGCCCACAGCATGGCCACCACCACCAGCACCCAGACGCTGCCCTCCGGCCCCACCGTGCCGCCGGTGATCCAGCTCGAGCCCTGAAAGTGCGGCTGCAGCAGCCGCCCGTGGCTGAGCAGCCCGCTGTCGGGCACGCCGTAGACAAAGCTCTGGCAGAAGTCCCAGGCGGCGTGCATGCCCACCGCAAACCACAGGTCGCCGGTGCGCCACCAGGTGAAACAGAAGAAAAAGCCCAGCAGCCCCGCCGAGGTCACGCCCAAGGGGGTTTCCCCGGGGTTGCGCAGGTGGACCGCCCCAAACGCCAACGAGAGCAGCATCGCCGCCGGCCAAAAGCCCACCCCGGCCCGCAGCGTGAACAGCGCATAGCCGCGGTAGCGGAACTCCTCGAACAGCGCCACCAGCAAAAACGCCAGCCCCCACTCCAGCCCGTAGCGCAGCGTCTCCATCCCCGGCCGCGCCCCCAGCCCCAGGCGCAGGTCGCCGCTGGCCCCGATCAGCAGCAGCAGCGCCGTGAGCGATCCCGCCCCCCACAGCGCCCCCTCCCAGAAGTTCCGGCGCAAGGCGCCCCGCGCCGGCAGCCCGTAGGTTCCCAGCGGGCGCTGCTCCAGCAAGGTCATCGCCAGCGTGGCGATCGCCACCCACAGCAGGGCGAATCCCTCGCCCATCGCCACCGCGCCCGGCGTGATCACCAGGAGGGCGGGCGAGCTCGGCGCCAGCTTGCCCACCCCGCCGCTGAGCAGGTCGGGAATGCCCACCAGGATGAACCCGAACACCGCCAGCCGCCAGCCCGCCCGCAGCCCGGCGAAGTCGCGCTGCTCGGGCGAAGAGAACCAAAGGCTCATGGCGTGGGCGCCGCCGCCGCTTGTGCCGCCGGGTGGCGCCGGGCGAACAGCACGAACAGCGCGGCAATCACCAGGAAGACATACACGCTGCCCTCGGGCCCCACGCTGCCGCCGGTGATCCAGTGCGAGCCGCGGAAGCTGGGGTGCATCAGGCTGCCGGGCAGGGTCGAGCCGCTGTCGGGCACGCCGAACAGAAAGCTCTCGCTATAGTCCCAGGCGGCATGCAGCCCCACCGCAAACCAGAGGTTGCCGGTGCGGCGCACGGTCAAACAGAAAAACAGCCCAATCCCCGCCGCCGCGAGCGCGCCCAGGATGCTCTCGCCGCTGTTGCCCAGGTGCAGCGCGCCAAACAGCGCCGACAATCCCACCGCCGCCGGCCAGAAGTCCAGCCCGCTGGCCAGCGTCACCAGCGCGTAGCCGCGGAAGCAGAACTCCTCGAACAGGCCCACGCTGACAAACGCCACCGCCCACTCCAGCGCCGACCGCACTGTGCCCGCGCTGGCGGTCAAGGGGGCGAAGCGCAGGCCGCCGCTGGCCGCGATCAGCCCCAGCAACAGGCTCAGCGCCACGAACCCCCAGAGCGCTCCCCGCCAAAACTCGCCCCGGAAGGCGGCGCGCCCGGGCAGGCCGAAGTCGCCGAAAGGCCGCTGCTCCAGCCGCGCCAGGATCAGCGTCACCAGCCCCACCCACAGCAGCGGCACCCCATCGCCCACCCAGTGCGGGAGCGCCCGCGCCCACCCCGCCCCGGCGGCGCTGCTCATCGCCAGTCCATAGCCCAGCAGCGGACCCGCCACCATCAGCACAAACAGCGCGAAGCGCCAGCCCGCCCGCAAACCGCCCAAGTCGCGCCGCTCCGCCGACGTGTACCAAAGGCTCGCCATACCGCGTATGGTAGCGGAATTGCCCGCCGCATGCCCTCCGTATAATGAAGGGGCCGGGCGCGTAGCTCAGTTGGACCAGAGCATCGGCCTTCTAAGCCGACGGTCGCAGGTTCGAATCCTGCCGCGCCCGCCAGCCCCTCAGCCCAGCGGGTCGAACACCCGCAGCCCGGCCACGGCGACAAAATCGCGGTCGTGCGTCCAAATCTCGGTGGCGCCGTCGTCGCGCGCCGCCAGCGCGATCTGCAGATCGAAAATCCGCCGTCCCAGGATCTCTCCCTGGCTGGCAATCGCCAACAGCCGCAGGCCAAAGTCGGCCTGGCCTTGCCATAGTTGCGCCCCCGCGTGGATCAGCGAAGCCAAGAAGGCAACGGCTTCGGTCGTTGTGGCAGCTTGCGCCCGCTCCCCACCCGCCCGCGTGGCCACGCTCCAAAACTCCGACGCGTTGGCGACGGTAAAGCCCCAGCCCCGGCCGTCCGCCTGCGCCCGCAACAAGGCTGCCCGCGCGGAGGCGTGCTCCGCCTCCTGCGGGAAGAACGCATAGAGCAGGAGGTTGGTATCCACCGCGATCACTGGGCGTTCTTGGCGCGATTTTCCAGCCACTCCCACATCGCCTCGCGGCTGGAGAGGTCCAAACCACGCGGCAACTCGCCACTCGCCGTGACCCAGGCAATGCCCGCCGACGGCTTGGCTCCCGCCGCCAACTCGCGCCGCAGCCCTCGCTCAATCATTTCCCGCAGCGTGCATTTCCGGTCGATCGCGGCCCGCTTGGCCGCGCGCAGCAGGTCCTCTTCGATCTCGACGGTCGTCTTCATAAATATGGCCATATTACCATATCGGCCCTGCCTCAAAAAAAACGGGCCCGCCGCAGCGGGCCCGCGCCCAACATCGCTGAGCTGGATTTACGGCCGCATCCAGATGTCGTCCAACACCTGGACCGAGCTGTTGAGCGTCTGCCCGCCGACCGTGACCCGCACCATATAGGTGCCCGGCGCCAGCAGCGGCCCCTGCACCGCGCCGCGGCCGAAGAAGCCGCCACGGCCGCCATTGGCCACGAACGGCACCGGCTGCGGGCCGCCGCGCCCGGCGGCGCCGCGCCCGCCGCGTCCGCCGCGGCCGCCGGCGTTCTCCCCGCCGCGCGCCGCCGGCGGCGCCGCGCCGCGCATATCCCACTGGAAGCGGTTCATGCCCGCCTTGATGTCCTTCGCCTTCATGCTGCTGACCACCTTGCCCTCCTGCAGGAAGTCAATCGTGGCCGGCCCCATGTCCGCCTTGGCCCAGATGCTGATGGCGGTGCCGCCCTGCGGGTTGGCGCCGCGGAAGGCGTTCTGGAAGACCGGGTTCTGCTCCTCGATGTCGTTCCTCCACTCCACCGCCGGGCGCGGCGTGAACAGGTGCACGTCGGCATCGCCGATCTGGCCCAACTGCTCCAGCGGGGTGATGTCGTCGGCGATCCAGATGGAGCGCCCGTGGGTGGCCAGGATCAGGTCGCGGTCGCGCGGCTGGATCAGGATGTCGTCCACCGGCACCTCGGGCAGGTCGTTCATGAACTTGTGCCAGCTCTGGGCGCCGTCGGTGGAGACGAACAGCCCGAACTCGGTGCCCACGAACAGCAGGTTGGGGTTGCGGTCGTCCTCGCGCAGCGCCTGGATCTCGCCCTGGGCGGGCAGGTTGGCGGTGACGTCGGTCCAGGTCTTGCCGTAGTCGGTGGTCTTGAAGAGGTAGGGGTGGTAGTCGTCGTTGCGGTGGTTGTCGAGGGCGACGTAGGTGGTGGCGCCGTTGAAGTGCGAGGGCTCGATGCGGTTCACCTGCACGTAGCCCTTGGGCGCGCCCGGCACGCTGGCGTCGAGGTTGGGCATGACGTTGGTGAAGGTGGCGCCGTCGTCGAGGCTGAGCTGCAGGTTGCCATCGTCGGTGCCCACCCAGATCTCGCCCGGGCGCGAAGGCGACTCGCGCACCTGCGTCGCCAGCGAGCTGGCGGAGTAGCCGTCGTGCTTCTCCGCCATCGGCAGGTTGCCGGCCACGCCCATGATCGCCATTTGCGGCGACCACCGGTCCACGTTCTTGGTCAGGTCGGTGGGGTTCATGGTCCAGGTGTCGCCGCGGTTGTCGGACTTGAAGAAGTACTGCGCCGCCATGTAGACCTTGCGCGGGTTGAAGGGCGAGATCTCAAACGGGGCGTTCCAATAGAAGCGGAACGGCGGCGGGTCGGCGGGCTGGTTGATGATGTTGCCCGGGCCGCCGCGGCCGCCAAAGCCGCCCGCCGGCGCCGCCGGCGCGGTGGCCCGCGGCCGGATGCTCACCTGCGTGCCCGCGCGCAGGTCGTGCCGCACCATGCCGCCGTCCTGCGACTCGCCGTAGACGATGGCGAAGTTGCCCGGGTCCTGCCGCGTGTAGAAGCCGTCCCCGCCCGCCACCGTGTACCAGTCGGTGTTGACGATGCCGTTGGCGTTGCGCACCGCGCTCGGCCCGCACCAGGCGTTGTTGTCCTGCAGCCCGCCGCAGACGTAGTAGGGGTGGCGCATGTCGCTGGAGACCTGGTAGAACTGCCCCACCGCCATCTTGTTCTCGTAGGTCCAGCTCATGCCGCCGTCGTGGCTGATGTCCAGCCCGCCGTCGTGGCCGATGGCGACGATGCGCGGGTCCTGGGGATCAATCCAGATGGCGTGGTAGTCGGTGTGCGAGCCCGTCATCGGCCGCCAGGTCTTGCCCCCGTCCATCGAGATCTGCCCCGGCGTGCCCCCCACGAACAGCTTGTTGGAGTCCACCGGATCCACCCGGATCTGGCTGAAATAGACCGGGCGCTGGTCCTGGTTGCTCATGAAGGTCCAGGTCTTGCCGGCGTCGGCGGAGCGGAACACGCCGCTCTTGTTGGGGTCGGGCGGCGGCGCCGCCCCGCGCCCGCGCCCGCCGAAGCCGCCCCGTCCCGGCGGCAGGGGCCCGCCGCTGGCGGCGGTGCCCCCGCCCACGCCCGCGCTCGCCCCCGCCTCCACCTGCGCATAAACGATGTTGGGGTTGCGCGGGAAGATGGCGATGGCGATGCGCCCGTAGATGCCGTCCTGGGGCTTCGGCCAGCCCGCCCCGTCCAGCCGCGTCCAACTCGCGCCCGCGTCGGTGGACTTCCACAGCCCGCTGTTGGGCCCGCCCCCGTTGTAGCCCCACCAGGTGCGGCGGTGCTCGTAGCTGCTGGCGTAGACCACCTTCGGGTTCGCCGGGTCAATCGCCACGTCCTCAAAGCCGGTGTTCTCGTCCAGGTACTTGGCCTTGATCCAGGTCTTGCCCCCGTCCGTGCTCTTGTAGAGCCCGCGGTCGGGGTTGGGCCCGAACAGGTGCCCCGCCGCCGCCACGTAGACCACGTCCGGGTTGGTCGGATCCACCGCGATGCGCCCGATGGACTGGGTGTTGGCCAGCCCCAGGTGGGTCCAGGTCTTGCCCCCGTCGCGCGTCCCCCACACCCCGTCGCCGATGGTCGAGCTCTGCCGGTTGTTGGCCTCGCCCGAGCCCACATACACGATCTCCTTGTTCGAGGGTGCGATCCCAATCGCCCCCACCGACTCGTCCGGCATCTGGTCCCAGAGCGAGGTCCAGTGGTTGCCCCCGTCGGTGGACTTCCACAGCCCGCCGGTGGCGAAGCCGATGTACAGGGTCATCGGATCCTGCGGCGAGCCCTCGATGTCGTCCAGCCGCCCCATCATCGTCGCCGGCCCGATCGAGCGGAAGGTGAACGGCGCCAGCAGCGGGTTGCTGGAGATGTTGATCGGCTTCGGCGGCGGCTGCTGGGCGCGGCCCTGCGCCAGCGCCAGCCCGCTGCTGGCCAGCAGCAGGGCGGTGGATGCGGCAATGCGGCGGAAGGCGGTGCGGTTCGGCATGGGGCTCCCTCTCGGGTGAAACAGGGGCAATGTATCACATCTGCGCTGGTTCCCCGGCAGGCATTCTGCAAAATGACGCCCCGGTCAGCCCCTGCAACTTCCGCCGCCTTGGGGAATCCTACCCACTATGACCGCACCCGCCAAGATCGCGCTCTGGTCGCTGGCGGCGCTGGCCGCGCTGGCGGCCTTGGCCGCGCTGGTCTCGACCAGCGGCGTCTCCCCCGTCCGCACCCTCGCCCGCCTGCCCGCCGCCCGGCTCGACGAGCCCCGCCCGCTGCATGGCTCCGCGCCCACCCGGGAATCGGTGGTGCTGGCCGGCGGCTGCTTCTGGGGCATGCAATTGGTCTTCGAGCACGTGCGCGGCGTGGACGCCGTCACCGCGGGCTACGCCGGCGGCCTGGCCGCGACCGCCCACTACGACAGGGTGAGCACCGGCGCCACCGGCCACGCCGAGTCGGTGCGCATCGTCTACGATCCCGCCCGGGTCTCGCTGGGCACGCTGCTGCGCGTGTTCTTCTCCGTCGCCCACGACCCCACCGAGCTCGACTACCAGGGCCCCGACCAGGGCACGCAGTACCGCTCCGCCATCTTCTACGCCAACCCCGGGCAATACCGCATCGCCCGCGCCTACATCGCCCAACTGCAGCAAGCGCGCGCCTTCCGCCGGCCCGTCGTCACCGGGCTGACGCCGCTCACCGCCCAGCGCGGCTTCTATCCGGCCGAGGCGTATCATCAGGACTACGCCGCGCACAATCCGGATGACCTCTACATCCGCATCAACGACCTGCCCAAGCTCGCCGCCCTGCGCCGCCAGTGGCCCGCCCTCTCGCGGGACGCGCGGCGCAGCCGCGCAGGGGCCCGCGCCCACCATTGATCGGTCCCTGAAAATCCTGATGGTCAGCGACGATCCCGACGACCCCACCGTGGGCGCCGCGATCGTCCCCCGCCAACTGCAGCGGGCGTTCACCGAGCTGGGCCACCGCTGCGACCTGCTCTTCAGCCACGACCTGGGCGGCTGGCCGGCGAACGAGCGCCTGCGCTTCGCCCTCTCGCCCCGGCTGGCCCAGCGCGCAGTCGAGCGCGCTTGGCGCCGCAACGGCCCCTACGACGTGGTGGACGCGGTCGCCGCCGAGGCTTCGCGCCTCGCCCGGGGGCGCGCGCGGATCCCCTGCGCCGTCCTCATCGCCCGCAGCCACGGCCTCGAGCACTTCTATTACCGCGAGCTGCTCGCCGACCACCGCGCAGGCCTGCTGCGCAAGCCCTGGTGGCGGCGCGGCTACTACCCGCTGGTGCGCCTGCGTCCCGCCGCCGCCGGCTTCCGCCGCGCCGACCGCGCCATCCTGCTCAACCGCCGCGAGCGCGCGGAGGCGCTGGCGCGCCACTGGCAGCCCCCGCAACGCCTCGACCTCATTCCCCACGGCCTCGACGACGCCCGCCTCGCCGCCGCGCCCCCGCCCGACGCCCCCCGCGGCGCCGGCCTGCTCTTCAGCGGCGCCTGGTACACCGGCAAGGGCAATATCTACCTCGCCCGCGCCCACGCGCTGCTGGTCCAGCGCGGCCTGCCGCTGCCACTCACCCTGCTCGGCCCCGGCATCGGCCATCCGCCGGCCGAGGTCGAGCGCCACGTCCGCGCCAGCTTCGCCTCCGCCTCCCAGCCCTATCTCACCATCCTGCCCCGCCTCGCCTCGCCCGCCGCGGTGGACGCGCACTACCGCCGCCACGACCTGCTGGTCTGCCCCTCCACCGCCGAGGGCTTTGGCATGGTGGTGTTCGAGGCGCTCAGCCAGCGCCTGCCGGTGGTCGCCAGCAGCGCCGTCGGCGCCGCCGACTATCTCCGCCCGGACGAAGATCTCTGCATCGTCCCGCCCCGCGACCCCGAAGCCCTGGCCGGCGCCATCGCCCGGCTCTGGCAAGACCCCGAGCGCCGCCGCGCCCTGGCCGAGCACGGCCACCAAACCGTGCGCCCCTACACCTGGCGCCGCGCCGCCCAGCAAACCCTGGCCTGCTACGCCGCCGCCCGCGCTGCCCGCCCACAGATCCGCTGAACCCCTGGCGGGGGCCGCGCCGCTTTGCCTGCTGGCAAAAGCGGCGCGCAAGGCTGCGTGTAATTCCGCAGGGGCGCGCCAGTGGCGCGTCTGCGCCCCCGGGAAACGAATGCGGCGCGGCCCCAGCAATCCATTAACAAAACCGCGCAGCGCCGACTTGGGGCCAGGGGCCCCCAAGCCGGCGTGAGCATGCCGCCCCGCGCCGTTACAGCGGGGCGGCTCACAAGCGGGACGCGCGCCGCACCGGCCCGGCGCTGCTACAGCCGGGCCGGGCAGGCGCGCTGGAGTCCGCGCCCACTAACTTGTAGCAAAGTATGACCTTTCGCCTCCGCCCCGCATTTTTCTCTTGACACCCGCCGCCCCGGTTCGGTTAGCCTGACCGCGCGGTGTGGCTCACAGGGTGACGGCAATGCGGATGGCAAAAGACTTGCTCTCTCTCTCTCTCTCTCTCTCCTAGTTCTCGCTAGCGCCGCGCAGGCGCAGGTTCTTGCGGCGACGGGCTACATTGCCCGCGGCACAGCCACGGTCATCGGCCCGCGCGGCAGCGAGAGCGGTGCGATCACGGTCGCGGCCTGGGGCGAGGGCCACTGCAAGGTCACGATCGCCCTGGGGGGGCCGGGGGCGCGGCGCCAGTACACGGCCATCGCCAACGGCAACCACGCCAGCATCTCGGCCCCGGCGGGAATGGCGGCGGCGGCGCCGCTGCCGCTCGGCCCGCCCGTCGGCTGTGCGCTGCTGCCGCAGGGGCTGGCCTACGACAAACTGGCCGCGGGCGGCGCGGCCAGCCTCACTGCGGATCCAGCGACGGGGCGGCCGCTGGCGCTGGTTTGGACGGCCCTTGCGCCCGGCGGCGGCGAAGCCGCAACGCTGGCCTACGGGAACTACCAGGTTTCCGGAGGGCTGAGCTACCCAGCCACGGTCACCGAGAGCGTGGCTGGCCAGACGCGGCTTGCCATCCGCTTCACCTCGATTGAAACCCATAGCCTCGCCGAGAGCGACTTCGCGCTGCCGCCGCCGCCGAAGGGCTTTCCCACCCGGACCACGGGAGGTGGGCTATGAAGGCGCGGGTACTTGCTGGCCTCTTGCTTCTGGCACTCGCGGCGCTTCCGGCGGCGGCGCAGGTCAACACCTCGGGCTGGGGCAGCTTCCAGTCGCTGCCCGAGGGCCGCGTGGACCGCGGCGACCTCGACCTGCACCTCGAGTTCCCGATCTTCAATCGGGCCACCGTAGGGCGGGCGCAGGTGAAGGCGGTGCTGGTCTACGACAGCCAGTTTTGGCAGCCGGTGAACGGCGCCTGGGCGCCCGAGACGGGCGGAGGCTGGTGGCTGCGCACCGCCGCTGGGCATCTGAGCGAGACGACCACGGTGGACAGCGGTGCCTGCGGCTGGACCGACGGCAGCGGCACCGACGACGGCAGCGGCACCATCACCAACCACGCCTTTGCCTTCACCGAGCCCGATGGCACGGTGGCGCCCGCGGGCAGCTACATCTCGGTCTATGCGCCCAACAGGATCCATCCCGAGGGCTACTACAACGACTGCCCGCCCTCGGACACACTGCCCATCACGACCTTCATCGGCGACGGCAAGGGCTACCGCGTGGTGATTGACAGCTCGGGCGCGGGAACGGCCTGGGACGGCGACGGCGACAACCTGACCGACGGCCTCACCGATCCCAACGGCAACTCCGTCACCGTCTCCGCCGGGGCCCTGAACGACCCGCTGGGAACGGCGCTCACCGTCAGCGGCTCGGGAACCCCCAGCTCGCCCATCGTCTACACCTACACCGGCACGGGCGCCACCCCGGTGAGCGTCACCGAGAACTTCGAGTCGGTGTATGCCACCGGCAGCTTCGGCTGCTACCCCGGCTGGAGCGGGTACCTGAACCTGCCGGAATCCATCACCTATCCCGACAGCTCCGAGTACGTCTTCAGCTACGACTCGGCCGGCAGACTGGCCACGCTCACGCTCCCCACGGGCGGGGTGATCAGCTACAGCCAATCGCTTTCGAACAACTGCTCCTACACCACCAGCACCCTCACCCGCTCGGAGTCGCTGGATTCCGGCAAGGAATGGCTCTGGTGGAATTCCAGCGGCTCCTCCAGCGGGCAGACCACCCAGACCAGTCCGGACAACAACCTTTCCGTCTTTGACTTCGACGCCACCGGCGCGCTGACCGAGACCGACGCCTACAGCGGGCCGTCGACCGGGACCATAGAGAGCGAGACCACCATCGCCACCGGCTACAGCGGCGGCACCACCAAGACGGCGGTGACCGAGCTGTTCGGCCCAACTCCGCTCTACTCCCAGCACCAACAGACGTTCGACCCCTTCGACAACCTCACCGCCAGCAGCGACACCGACTGGGGCACAACCTCGCCTGGGGGCGCCATCCTGCGCCAGACGACGGCGGTCTACGGCACCAGCGGCGAGGCGGAGGTGCTCGCCAGCCGGACGGTGAGCGACGGCTCCGGCAACGAAGTGTCAAAGTCCACATTCTCCTACGACAGCCACGCCAATCTGCTGAGCGAGAGCGATTACGTCACCGGCAGCACATACCTCACCAAAAGCTACGCCTACAACAGCAACGGCACGGTGCACACCGCGACCGACGCCAACGGGGGGGTGACCACCTACAGCTACACCTGCGGCAGCGGGTTTTACCCCAGCAGCGTGCAGAGCGCCATCGCCCCGGTGGCCACCAGCGCCACTTGGGACTGCGCCGGCGGCGTGCAGCTAACCTCCACCGACCCCAACGGCCAAACCACCACCACCGCCTACGACGATCCAACGCACATGTGGCGGCCGACCTCGATCACCGCGCCCGACGGCAGCCAGACCACGATCAGCTACATCTCGCCCAACCAGGTGGAGCGGGCGCAAACCTACAATTCCGGCCACTCCACCGACGATGTGCTGACCACGCTCGACGCTCTGGGGCGTCCCGTCCTCAGCCAGCGCCGGCAATCGCCCGTCAGCGGGAGCTTTGATACGGTCGAGACTTGGTACGACGCCATGGACAGGCCGGTCCAGGCGAGCATGCCCTTCACCTCGACCGCCGGCGTCGGCGGTGGCGCCGCCTTCACCACCACCACCTACGACGAGTTCTCGCGTCCGCTGGTGGTGATCGACGGCGGCGGGGGAAAGGTGAGCTATGCCTACAGCCAGAACGACACCCTGATCACGGCCGGGCCGGCGCCGAGCGGGGAGAACACCAAGAGCAAGCAGGAGCAGTTCGACGGCTTGGGAAGGCTGCAGTCGGTGTGCGAGATCAACACGCTGGGGGGCGACGGGCCCTGCGGACAGACGGTGGCGCAGAGCGGGTATCTTACGGTCTATGCCCGCAACGCCCTGGGCCAAATCACCCAGGTCACCCAGAACGCGCAGACCACGCCCACCCAGACGCGGACTTTCAGCTTTGACCAGCTCGGCCGGCTGACGGCGGAGGCCAACCCGGAGAGCGGGACCACCGCCTACACCTTCGACAGCGATGCGACCTGCGGGATCTCGGGAGGCGACTTGGTGAAGCGCGTGGACGCCAACGGCAACACCACCTGCTACGCCTACGATTTGCTCCACCGGGTAACGCAGATCCGCTATCCGAGCGGCGATCCGAACCCCACGCCGGACAAGTATTTTGCCTACGACGGCGCCAGCCTGGACAACACCAGCATGGCCAACGTGGCGGGCAGGCTGGCCGAGGCCTACACCGGCACGCCGACGGCCAAGATCACCGACCTGGGCTTCAGCTACCCCAATCCGGGCGCGGACGAAGAGGACGTCTACCAGTCCTCGCCCAACTCCGGCGGCTGGACCATCGCCATCGCCCAGCATTACGCCAACGGCGCGGTTTCGACGCTGACCTTGCCCACGGGCGTGCCGGCCATCACCTACAGCCTGGACGGCGAGGGCCGCCCGGTCGGCGCCATGGCGGGCACCGCGACGCTGGCGAAGAACGGCGTCTACTCGCCCGAGGGGCTGACCAGCCTGACCCTGGGCTCCAACGACAGCGACGGCTACCAGTACGACGCCAGTACCGGCCGCATGGAGCAGTACCAGTTCACGGTGGGCGGCGCGACCGACACCGGGACGCTCACTTGGAACGCCAACGGCTCGCTGGGGACGCTGGGGATCACCGACAACATCCCGGGCGCCGACGACACCCAGTCCTGCACCTACACCCACGACGACCTGGGCCGCATTGCCTCGGCGGCATGCACCGGCGGGGACAACTGGAGCCAGACCTTTTCCTACGATTCGCTGGGCAATGTACTGAAGAGCGGGACGCAATCGTTCCAGCCCAACTATGGGATCAACAACCGCATCTCGACCAACATCAACTTCACGGCCCACTACGACAACGACGGCAATTTGCTCGACGACCCGGTGACGCCGGCCACCGGAGTCAACGCCTTCGACGCCGAGGGGCACGCGGTGACACTGGAGGGGATCGGGGTGACGTATGACGCGCTGGGAAGGGCGGTGGAGGCGGCGGAGCCGGGCGGGACGATCGAGTTCCTGTATGGCCCGGGCGGGGGTAAACTGGCGGTGATGAACGGGCAGACCCTGGCGGCCGCCTACATTCCGCTGCCGGGCGGGGGGACGGCGGTCTATCATGGTGCGACGCTGGCCTACTACCGGCATGCCGATTGGCTGGGCAGCTCGCGGCTGGCCTCGACCCCCGGCCGGACGCTCTATTCGGCCACCGCCTACGCGCCGTATGGGGAGCCGTACGAGGAGAGCGGGACGATCGACCGCAATTTCACCGGCCAGAACCAGGACATCGTCGGCGGCCAGTACGACTTCCTCATGCGGGTGTACAACCCCATCCAAGGCCGTTGGTGGACGCCCGACCCCGCCGGCCTGGCGGCGGTGGACCCCAATGACCCGCAGAGCTGGAATCGCTACGCCTATGTCGGCGGCACCCCCCTGGAGGCCACCGATCCGCTCGGGCTGGACCCGTGCCCGCCGGGGAGCAGCGTGCAGTGGTGCTTTAGCGGGAGCTCGGTGCCTGGGCTGGGGCAGCAGAATACGCCGCCGGGCATGGGCAGCGGCGGCCTCGACCTGCTCATCGCTGCGCTGCAGCAGGAGCTCAGTCTCTTTTGGCCCGGCAGCGCCCAGCCTGCCATTGTCGTGCCCGGCAGCGGGAGTGGCGAGCCAACTAGCCCTGCGACGACGACTTCAGGAAAGCAAAGCAACACGCCGTGCAGCCACGGGATTGGCGTAGGCGCAATGAGTGGGGGCGCTGCCGAGGCGGGCGCTGGGGCCGCCGGCGCTGGAGTACAGGGCTCTGTCGGCGGCGGCCTGTTTTTCAACCCGCAAAATGACCTTAGCATTGGCGCGCTGGCCGCCGGCGGTGCCGTGGCCTATGCCGGGGGCGCTGTCTCCGGGGTGCCGCAGCAATACCCCAAGACTGCTCTTATCCTTGGGGCGTTCGCCGGCGCTGGCGGTGGCGTCTTCCTCACGAATGCGGGGTCAGTGTCCGAACTCGCGGGTCCATTTCTGACCCTCAGCGCGAATCTTGCGGTTTTTGGAATCAAGGGCAGCCTCCAGCTTGCCGTTGATCGCCACTGGACGGCCATGGCAACGTTTAGTCTCGGCGCCGGCCCGCCAGGGGCCGATTTTTCCGCATACACGACCGACACCGTGACCACGGAGCCAGGGTGCTCCTGGGTGCCGTGATGACAGGGCTCCCGCAGCAAATGTTTGAGGTTTTCCGGCCGATCGGCGTCCTGTTGGCGTACTCTTTCTGGCTGCTCGTACTGGCGAGGGCGCCTATTGTCGAGAAGGCGGAGAGATGGATTGAGCGGTCGGGCTTGGGCAGGTGTTCGAACTGGCTGCCGCAGGATTTCCGGACCGCAACTAGCCGCGGCTGGCGGTGGGTTGCTCTGGTTATCACGATTGGAATTTATGTGTCGCTGGTTTTGGCGCCCTGGGGCCTGTAGCGGCGGGCACATGCCAGCATTGGACCGACGCACATGACGCGAGTTGACTTGCTTGTAGATGCCGCAATCCCCTTTCTGATCCCGCTGGGGCCGATTTGGATCTGTTACGTAATCTTCCGGCTGGTGAATGGAGGGGCGCCCATGGGGCACCGTCAGAGATTCGTTACGGCGGCTTGGGCGTTCTTTTTCTTCGAATTCGGCATATTGGGCGCGCTTGGCTCCCTTTGGAATATCCAATTTCGAATTTCTATTTCGCTCGTGCTCTGCACCTTGCTGGCCTTGGTGGTCGGGCGCTGGTGGGCGGGGCGCGGGCAAGCGCGGAATGATTTGGGCGGCTGAGCGCCAACGAAAAGTGGGCTCTGAACGAAAATCTGACAAGGTGCTCATTTCAAGCGGATTTCCGCAGGACAGGCCTGACCCGCAGACGGCTGGGCGTGGCAGCTGGGAAGGATGGAGCGTTCCTAAGGGGCACAGCGGTTGACCGTCCCCTTCGCGGGGGTCGCGCCGCTTTGCCTGTCGGCAAAATCGGCGCGAAAGGCCGCGAAATTCCGCAGGGCGGCCCGCCCCCGGGAAGCGACTTCGGCGCGGCCCCTGCGAGGCGCAGCGCCGGCTTGGGGCTCCGGGGCCCCCAAGCCGGCGTGAGCACAAGCGGGACGCGCGGCGCAGCCGCGCAGGGGCCCGCGCCCACCTTCGCTGCCGCGTCCATCGCCTCATGAAAGGTTCCGCTTGAGCCCCAGGAGGGGCCGCTCGAAGCCGAACCACAGCGCCGTGGCCACCGCGATGGCGGCCGTCCAGCGCGCCGCCACGATGGCCAGGTCGCCGGCAGCCCCGGCGTGAATGGCGTCCATGCGCGCGTCCAGCCCGCCCAGCAGCATGAACACCGGCATGTGGACCATATAGAGGCCGTAGCTGATCCTGCCCAGGCCGCGCAGCGGGCGCAGCCGCAGCCCGCGGGCGACGGCGCTGCCGGTTTCCTCGCCCCCCACCGCCAGCAGCAGCAGGCCGCCAAAGCCCAGCGCCACCGCCGAGCTGATCCCGGGCCCCCACCAGCGCGCCGCGGCCACCGCGCCCGCCAGCCCGGCTCCGGCGCCGCCCCAGGCCAGCCGCATCCAGGTGCGGCGCGGCCAGCGCGTGGCGCGCAGCCCCAGCGCGAGCAGCGAGCCGATCGCCAGCCCGTCCAAGTGGTAGAGCGTGTGCACCGGGACAAACCAGCGCGGATGCGCCCGCACCCAGGGCTCGGCCGCCACCACCAGCCCCAGCACCCCGGCCAGGGCCGCCGCCGGCAGCCGCCGCGCCAGCGGCGCCCACACCAGGTAATACTGCTCCTCGATGGCCAGGCTCCAGGCTGGATACAACGCCCCGTTCAGCCCCGGAACCAGGTTCTGCAGGAAGAGCGCGAACATCAGCCAATACGGCTGCCGCCCGGTCCATACCGCCCCCGCCCCGAAGAGCAGCACGCAGGCGGCGACCACCAGCGCCAGCACCGGCAGGATGCGCAGCCCGCGGCGGGCGTAGAAGCGGGCGAAAAACCGCTGCCGCCGCCGCCCGTCGAGCACGATGCCGGTGATCAAAAAGCCGGAAAGGACAAAAAACAGATCCACCCCGATCCAGCCCCACTCCGCCGCCCCGCCCAGCCCCAGCGGCGCCAGCCGCGGCGCGCAGTGCTGCACCAGCACCAGCGCGATGGCCGCCCCCCGCAGCCCGTCCAGCGCGGGCATGGCGTCGGGCACCCAGTCGGGCTTGGTCTGGATCACCTGTTCACTCTAGCCTGCCGGACGCCCATGCGCGGCTTGACATGCGGGAAATTTGGACCACACTGGAGGCAACGGAGATTCCCATGCCCGGCAGATGGAAGGTGGCCACGTTCCTGCTCGCGGCTGTCTTGGCGGCAGGGGTGCTGGCCTTGGCCGATTCCTACGTGCGCATCGTGCGCGTCAGCTTTCTGGCCCACCAGGTTGAGGTCAGCCGGCCGGCGGCCGCCGCCGCGGGCGCGACCCGCCCCCGGCGCTGGTCCACCGCCCTGCTCAACGCCCCCGTGGTGCAGTCCGAGCGGCTGCGCACCCGCGCCGCCGGCGAGGCCGAGGTGCAGTTGGAGTGCGGCTCGGCGCTGCGCCTGGCGCCGGACTCCGAACTCGTCTTCTCCAAGCTGTCGCTGCTCGACAGCGGCGTCCGCGCCACCACGGTGACGCTCCGCCGCGGCACCGCCTACTTCACCCTGCAGCGCGCCGACAGCCCCGATTTCCACGTGCTGCTGCCGGGGGGCGAGATCTCCACCCCCAACGGCGGAGCCAGCCTGCGCGTGGCCGCCCCCGACGACGCCCCCGCCACGGTCGAGCTGCTTGCCGGCCACGCCGTGGTCACCGCCGAGCAGCAAAAATTCGTGCTCAAGAAGTCGCGCACGCTGGCGCTGCTGCCCGACGGCGGCGTGGCCTGGCGGCCCGCGGCGCCGCCCGACCTCTGGCAGCGCTGGAGCCGCAGCCGCGACCAGGCCTTCCAGCGCGCCGTCAACGCCAGCGTGCCCAAGCTCGATATGGATGCCCACCCGCTGGCGCCGCCCCCGCCCCAGCCCAACATCGCCGGCACCCCCGACCTCTACGACCCCCTCCCCGCCGACGCCACCAGGATGTTCAACGACAGCGACCCCTTCGTCGCCACCGCCCGCGCCATCGCCAAAGTCCCCTATTGCGCCAACAACTGACCGCGCGGCAGGGCCCGCGCCGCCGCCCGCCGCCCGCCGCTCGCGGCGGTCGCCCCGCTTTGCCTGCTGGCAAAATCGGCGCGAAAGCCCGAAATTCCGCAGGGGCAGACGCGCCCGTGGCGCGTCTGCGCCCCCGGGAAACGGCGGCCCCAGCAGCCCAGCAGCGAAGCCGCGCAGCGCCGGCTTGGGGCCATGGGGCCCCCGAGTCGGCGCGAGCATGCCGCCCCGCGCCGTTGCAGCGGGGCGGCACACAAGCGGGACGCGCGGCGCACCGGCCCGGCGCTGCTCCAGCCGGGCCGGGCAGGCGCGCTGGGGCCCGCGCCCACCTTAGTTCAGAATCGTCAGCGTCAAGTTCAGCGCCGGCAGCGAGCCGCCGGTCATGTTGGCGCCGATGGCGATGGGCACTGCCCCCGCCGGCGGCGGCGTCCCGCCCCCGCCCAGGTTCGGCGCCGCGCTGGAGCCGCAGCCCACCAGTCCGCCGCCCAGGGCGAGGCCCAGCACCACCGCCAGGGCCCAGCCGCCGCGCCGCCCGCGGCGCTTGCGCCACCCCAGCGGCAGCAGTCCCAGCAGCGCCAGCGGCCACGCCATCGCCAGGTCGAATCCGCCCGGCGGCGGCAGCCCGGCCACGGTGGCGTCCACCGTGATGGTGAGCACGGTCGAGGCCGAGTCGCCCGCGCCGGCCAAGGTTGTCGGGATGGGATTGGGCGAGAAGCCGCAGTGCACATAGGCCGGCAGCGTGCTGGGGCAGGTGAAGGTGATGGGCGCGGAGAAGCCGTTGGGCGTGGTCACGGTGAGGGTGGTGGTGACGCTCTCGCCGCCCGAGGCCGTCAGCGACGAGGGGTTGGCGCTGATCAGGTACTGCACCGTGGCGTCTTGCGGCGTGGTGACGTTGGCGCTCTCGAAGTTGCTGTCGCCCGAGTAGGAAGCGGTGATGGCGTAGGGCGTGGCGCTGGGCGCCAGCACCGGCGACAGCACCCCGGCGTTGGAGCTCAGCGCCACCGCGCCGCCGGGGATGGCAATGCCGTTGCTGTAGAAGGTGATCGTGCCCGAGGGGTTGGGCGCGTTCCCCAGCGTCGCCGTGGTCGAGACCGTGCCGGTCAAGACCAGCGGCGTGATGCTGGCGCCGCTGGCCACGCCCCCGCTCACCGCCAGCGTCAGCGTGGTCGGCGCCTTGCCCAGGGTGTAGGAAGTGGCGTCGGCGCCCTGGCTGCTTTGGAAGTTGCCGCTGGCGTCGCTGTAGCAGGCGGTGACGGTGAGGCCGCTGCCGGCCCCCACCACCACGCCGGAGACGCTGGCGGCGCCGTTCTGCACCGTGGCCGTGGCCACGTAGGCGGAGACCGAGCAGGCCGCCCCCGCCGTCCCCACGATAAAGCCCACGCTGCCCTCGGCCACCGGCGCGCTGGCGTTGTTGCTGTTCGCCACCGTGGCGCTGAAGCTCACCGGGCCGGGATAGGTGTTGGTCGCCTCGGTGAAGCTGGCGCTGACCGCGGTCGGCGCCGCCGTCACCTGCAGCGGCACGGTGCCGGCGGTGGTGCTGGCGGCGAAGCTGCCGCTGCCGCTGTAGCTGGCCGAGACCAGGTAGCTGCCCACCGGAATGGCGCCGCTGGCGCTGGCCGTGCCGCCCTGCACCGAGGCCGCCATCAGTTGCACCGGGCTGGCACAGGCCCCGGTCGCGGGACACAGGCTGAAGGTCACCGACCCGCCCGCCACCGATCCCCCCGTCCAGGTCACCGCCGCCGTCAGCGTGCCCGGGCCGGGATAGACCGCCGTCGCCGCCAGTCCGGTGACGGTGATCGTGGTCGATGTCGCGCTGCTCGAGGCCACCCCGTTGTTGACCAGCAGCGCCGCCCCCTGGCTGGTCGAGACCAGCACGCCGGGGCTGCCCCCCACCGGCGCGGTTCCCGCCGCCGCCAGGTTCGAATCCACCCCGGCCACCGTCCCCACCGTCGGCGGCAGCAGTTGTCCCTTCACGTTTTGATAGGCGTAGGCGACGCCATTCGCCAGCGCCACCACGTCCGGCAGCGCCGAGCCGTAGAACTTGCCGGTGGCCAGCACCGGGTCGTAGCTGACGCAGCCGGCGTAGTTGCCCCCGGCGTTGCAGTTGGGCCCGGGAATGCTGTCGCCGGCGTAGAGCGGCTGCGCCGGCTGCGGGGTGAAGCTGCCCGCCTGCCCCGCGGTGTTGAGCAGCACCTGCACCCCCTGGCTGCCCGCCACCACGAGGTCGGGCAGGCCGTCGCCGTTGATGTCGGCCGAGGCCACCGCGCTGAAGTTGGGGTAGGGCGTTCCCACCGCCTGGCTCAACAGCGTGGGGTTGGTCGGCGCCACCAGCATGCCGCCGTTGTTTTGCAAAATCCCCACCGCCGCGCCGCCCTGAGCGGCGGTGTTGCCGCTGCACAACTCGCCGCCATCCACCAGCGCCAGGTCGGGCTGCTTGCCCTGGAAAAAGAAGTCGGCCGCCCCCGCCACCGGGTTCACCACCGGCGGCGCCACGTACACCGGGTTGGCGAAGGTGCCATCGCCCTTGCCCAGGAACACATACACCGCCCCCAGCGAATCCCCCGTGCCGTCGTTGTTGCAGTTGTTGCCGTTTTCCGGGAGCACCAGCACCAGGTCGGCCTTGCCATCGCCGTTGACGTCGAAGGCGAACATCTGCGGCTGCGCCCCCGCCCCGGGCGTGCTGGGCCGGTAGTTGTAGCCGGGATAGCCGGGGGCCGCGGAGAGGTTGTAGCTATAGGTCGGGGTGAAGGTCCCGTCGCCGTTCGCGCCCATCACCACCACCGTGTCCGCGCCAAACAGCGCCAAGTCGCTGTTGCTCGAGGGCCCGAAGTTGCCCGCCACCTCGGCATCGGCGCCGCTGTAGCTCAGGCTGGCATTGGCGACCGTGGTCACCGGCACAGTGGTGGTGGTGGGCAGCGCCCCGCTGGCGTTGGCCAGGTAGACGGTGAAGTTGGGCTCGCCCGTCGCCAAGTCGCCGCCCAGCACCGCCAAGTCGGTCTTGCCGTCGCCGTTGAAGTCGCCGGTGGCGAAGCCGGGCGGAAAGTTGTACCCATTGCGGCCGGTGCCGGGATAGAGCGTTGCCGTGCCGCCCACCGCCCCCGCCGCGTTCAGCACATAGACGTCAATCGAGCGCTCGTCGGTGAAGCTTTGGAAAATAGGAAACGAGCCGGCGTGGACGCCGGCGCCGATGACCACGTAGCCTGGGCTGGCCAGGTTGGGCGAGTAACCGCTGGCCAGCGCCTGCTCCGGCGGGCTCAGCGCCCCGCTCGCCTGCCAGGTGCCGTTGAACGTGCCCCCGCTGCCGCTGAAGTTGGAGTAGGAGCTGACCTCGAGGCTGTTGGACGCGTCCAGGTAGGCGAACTCGATGCTGCTGGTTCCGCTGCTGTTCAGCACCGTCAGCGCCGAGCCCAGCGGCGATCCGCCCTGCGGCACCAGCGAGACCGCCGCGAAGGTGCCGCTGCCGTCGCTCTGGAAGGCCTGGATGGCCTGGGAGGTGTTGGTCCAGAACAGCGCCGGCAGGTTGTCGAATTCCCCCGCCGCCAGCCCGCCGCTGGTCCCGTTCAGCGAGATCTGCTGGCTGGGGGCGGGGCCGAAGGTCCCGCTGCCCTGGTTGGGGAAGATGTACAGGGCGTCGAAGGAGATGGGGCCGCACACCAGCGCCAAGTCCACCCGCCCGTTGGAGGGGCTGGTGAAGCTGCCGCCCACGATGGCGCTGCAGCGGTAGCCCGTCTGCGCCGCCGGGTAGGCGGTGCCCGCCCCGCTGGGCAGGCCGCCGCCGTTGGGCGCCAGGAAAACGGTGAACGCGCCGGCGCCGTTGGGAATGGCGGCGAGGTCGCTGAAGCCGTTGCCGTCCAGGTCGGCCACCGCCAGGGCGGCGAAGCCGCCCGTCGCCGTGATGGCGCTGGCGCTCAGGCTGAAGTTGCCGCTGCCGTCGTTGGTCAGATACACAATGCCGCTGTTGGTCGCCACCGCCAAGTCGAAGGTGGTGGCGCTGCGGAAGCCGCCGCCGGCGATGGCGTTGCCCCGCACCCCCGCTCCCAGCGACACCACCGCCGTGCTGGCAAAGCTGCCGTCGGCCTGGCCCTGGAAGATATCCACCTCGTCGCCGGCGCCGTTGGGGTTCTCCAGCAGCACGGCGAAGTCGAGCAGGCCGTTGCTGGCGTTGAACACGCCGGTGGCCACCGCCTTGGGGATGGTTCCCGCCGGCGCCTCGTAGGCGGCGGCGCCGCCCAACTGCAGCGGCGTCGCGTTCTGCGCCCCCGCGGCGGCGGCGAGGAGCAGCAGCGCGCCCACCAGCCGGATCACCCTCGCGTCCACCCCACGCCGGGACAAGTGTGTCATGGTAACTCTTGTCGTGAGAGAGTCTCTGCCGGGCAGTATACACCCGCGGCGGCGCGCCGGGCGGCGGTGGTTACGCGCCGGCGCGCGCGGCCCGGTCCGTTCGCCGCCGGCAGCGCGCCCGCAGCCGCCGCAGGTTGAGCGCAAACTCGAGATAGTCGCGCCCCCCCAGCTTGGAATTTCCATACTGCCGCTGCCCAAAGCGAATGGGCAGCTCCACCACCGGCGCGCCGCTGAGCAGCAGCTCGGTGATCAGCGACGACTGGAAGGCGTAGCCGCGGGTCGCCAGCTTGTCCACCCGGCACCCTTGCAGGCAGCGCGCCAGCGCCGCCGCGTCGAGGCAGCGGAAGCCGGAGGTGTAGTCGTAGAGGTGGGGCAGGCCGGCGAGGCGGTGGATCAGCCAGTTGCCCACCCGGCTGGTGGCGCGCCGCCGCCAGGAGAATGCCGGGGTCGCCCCCCCGGGCGCGAAGCGCGAGCCCACCACCGCCGCCACCGCCGGCCCGCAGGCCTCGATCAGCGCCGGCAGCATCGCCGGATCGTGCTGCCAGTCGCCGTCCATCTGCACCAAAAGGCTGGGCGCCAGCGTCGCCAGCGCCTGGGCGAAGCCGCGCTGATAGGCCACCCCCAGCCCCTGCTTGCGCCCGCGCACCACCTGCATCCGGGGAAACTCGCGCTGCAAGCCCTCCAACAGCGCCGCTGAGTCGTCGCCCCCGCCCGGGCCCTCGTCGTTGACCACCACCAGCCAAAGCTCGTGGCTCAAGATGCGCGCCTGCTGCGCGAAGATGGCGGGCACCAGCGTGGGCAGATGGTGCGCCTCGCAGTAGGTGGGCAGGACGACGCAGCAGCGCGGCATAGGGCAGGTTCCGCTCAGCGGCAGCGCCGCACCTGGGCCAGCAGCCGCCCCAGATCGTGCGTGGCCGGCGGCGAGGCGGCGCCGTAGCGCACCGCTTGGTAGGCGGCGACGAAGGCGGTGGCGGCGGCCAGCAGGGGCGAGCGCGGCCGCGCCGCCGCCACCTCGCCCAGCAGCTCCTCGCTGGTCTGCGCCGGCCGGGGCGCGAAGCCCGCCCGCCGCAGCGTGCGCTGGAAGCGCCGGTAGGCGCGCCGCGCCCGCCGCGCCGCCGCCTCCTCCTCCGCCGCCGCCCCGGGCCCGGCGCGCCACCAGCCCCGCCGCCGCACCGTCCAGCCCGCCAGCCCCAGCCCGCCCAAAAGCACCAGCCCCGCCGCCCCCTCCGCCCAGCCCTTCGCGCCCGCGCCGCCGCCGGCGCCGAGCTGCCGCCAGGCCGCGCTGGCCGCCGCCCCGCCTTGGCTCCAGGCCCGCGCCACGCTCTCCGCCACCCGCGTCTCCACCCCCTCCGCCAGCCGCGCCTGCCGCAGCCAGTCGTAATTGACGATCCACTCCTGCCACAGGCTGGAGAGCGCATCCAGCACCATCCCTCCCCCCCAGCCCGCCGCCGCCGCGCTCGCCCCCGCCGGGGTGGCGTCGAAGCTCATCCAGGTCCCCGGCTGGAAGCCCCGCCCCCGCCGCTCCCCCGGAAAATACGCCTCCACCCAACTGTGCGCGTCCCGCCCCCGCACCACGTACTCGCCCGACAGCGGGTTGTAGGCGTCCACCACAAACCCGTTCACCACCCGCGTCGGGATCCCCAGCGTGCGCGCCATCACCGCCAGCGCCGAGGCGAAGTACTCGCAGTCGCCCGCCTGCTGGTCAAACAGAAACTCTGCCAGCGGGTCCGCCCCCTGCGGCAGGTCCTCCAGCGTGTACTGGTAGTGGGTCTGCAGATACCCGCTCAGCGCCTGCATCCGGTCCCAGTCGTCGCCCGGCGCGTGGGCCACGATCGAGCGCGCCAGCAGCGGAATGCGCGGGTCCAGCCCCCGCGGCAGTTGCAGGTAGGCCTGGAAGCCGAAGCGGAAGCGCACCCGCGCCCGCGGATCGCGGCGCAGCGCCTGCGGGCTGGGTTGCGCCAGGTCGGAGACGCCGGCATAGGAGGTGCCCGCGAAGTCGGCGCCCAGGCTGGCCAGCGTCCCCGTCGCCCGGTCCCAGGCCAGCACCGGAAAGTGGGTGGAGGCGCGCAGCAGTTGCGCCGGGAAAAACAGCACCGGGCTGTTCATCGGCTCCAGCGTCACCTGGTAGCGCACCAGCTCGGGCGGCGATCCGGCGCTGTAGCGGCTCACGTCCAGCCGCCCCGCCTGGGTGCCGTACAGCCCCGGGGTGGAGTCGCTGGTCCAGCGCTGCCCATCGAAGTGGGTCAGTCCCCGCCCCCGCCACCGGATCTGCTGGAACTGGGCCGGCGTCAGCGGCGGATCGCTGCTCACCAGCCGGATGTGCATCACCGGCGTGTCGCTGCGCTCCAGGCTGGCGATCGCCCCCAGCCGCACCTCGTCGCTGAAGCCGGTCAGCCCCCGCGCCGCCGGCCGCGCCGCCCACACCCCCATCCCCGTGCGCGGCAGCAGGAAGAAGATCACCACGCTGCTCAGCGCCACCCCCAGGCTGAGCAGCAGCGAAAAGCGGAACAGCGGCCGCAGCGGCGAGCCCCCTCCCGGCGCCGCCCGCTGCGCCTCCGCCCGCGCCATTTCCTGCGCCACCAGCGTCGCCACCAGCAGCACCAAGAACAGCAGGAAGAGCACAAAAAACAGTCCCGACACCGTCAGCAGCGCTGCCGTCAACACCTCGAGAAAGGCCAGCAGTCCCAGCAACAGCGTGTCCCGGCCCGACTCCGGCGCCAGCAGCTTGCCCGCCCCCGCCAGCACCACCAGGTGCAGCGTGGCCTGCAGCAGGCTGTGCGACCACAACAGCGCGTCGCCGGCGTAGACCGGAAGGTAGAGCAGCAGCCCCGCCAACCAAACCCGGTTGGGGACGGTCAAGCTGCGCCGCCGCAAAAACCCATAGCAGCGCACCGCATAGGCGCTTCCCGCCGCCACCACAATCGGCCAGGCCAGCCGCCCGGTGCTGGCTAGGGTGAAAAACCCGGTCGCCAGCAACAGCAGCAGCAGGCCGTCGAAGTAGCGCCGCAGCGGCGTGCCCATGCTGCCAGTCTAACGCGCCTCCTCCCCGGCCGCGCTATGCTAGCGGTGGCATGGGCGCGCCCTTCCATTGGGTCTTCCACACTCCTTTGGCCGAGCAGAGCGACGATTTCCTGCTCTTGGCGGGCACCCTGGCGCGCGACTTCCAGGCCGAGCTGAGCGCCGCCCCCGCCCCAGCGGGGCGCAGCGCCGATTTGGGGCCACGGGGCCCCCAAATCGGCGCAAGCACAAGCGGGACGCGCGCCGCAGGCGCGCTGGGGCCCGCGCCAACCATCGGCTGGGTGCTGCGCGCCGATTTTGCCGGCGACGAGATGGAGGCGGAGGAGCGCGGCCGCGCCTTTTGGCTGGAACTCCACAGCCGCTGCCTCGACGCCAACCTCGCCATGGAACTGGTCGAGGGCTTCGAGCCCGCCCAAGGCTGGCGTCCCGCCTCCGGCCTGGCCCCCGCGCCGGAAGCCTCCGCCGCCGCCCTGCCAGCGGCGGCCGCCGCGCTGGCCCCGCCCGCGCCGGCGGCGCTCGCCCGCCAGCGCCCGCCCATCCCCGCCCAGACCGTCTACGACCTGCTGCGCGCCGACGACCCCGACCTCGACCGCAATCTGGACGAGACCATCGCCTGGATCGAAGCCGCCGGCCTACCCGTCATCAACCTGCTCAGCTATCTCGACCTGCCGCTGTTTCGCGGCTACGCCGCCGAGCACCCCGACGAGCGCGACCAGAACCTCTTCTTGCACATGCTGCACACCTGGGCCTGCTTCCGCCGCTGGGGCGCGGTGGGCGCGGTGTTGCCGCCGGCGCTGGCCCAGGCCTTCGCCGACCCGCGCTACCTGCGGTTGAACACCACCCAGTTCCGCTCCCCCGCCCCCGCCCTCTGCCTGCAACTCGCCGACTGGTCCGAGCCGGTGCGCCCGGTGGCCGGCGGCGCCCCGCAATGGGCCAAGGAGATCTACCTCACCCACCTGGACCCCCCCACCCCCGCCGACGACCGCGAGCTCACCCTGATGATCGTCAGCTACGACGAGCGCGGCGAGTTTGGCTTCATTCCCTTGGAGATCCCGCTCAGCCTGCCCGGCGTGGGCGAGTCCATCGCGGCTTTTTTCGCCCCCAGCGCCGGCGACGAGGAGCTGGGCGCCAACACCGAAGACCTGCATCGCCTCACCGTGCTGGCCGCCACCTATTGCCTCTATGCCACCGCCCGCGACCCCGCCCTCTACCTCGCCGGCTGAGGCCGGCGCCGCCGCGCCCGACCACGCCGCCACCGCCGGCGAAGCGCAGCGCCGGCTTGGGGCCGCGGGGCCCCCAAGCCGGCGTGAGCACAAGCGGGACGCGCGGCGCAGCCGCGCTGGGGCCCGCGCCAACCATTGGGAGGCCGCCTTCTTCGCCCTGCTCGCCGCCGCCGCCGCCGCGCTCGCCCTGTTGCGCCCCGACAAGGCGATTGATTTCCACGTCTACGTGGAGAACGCCCGCCACTACTTTCTGGCCGGCGCCGCCATGTACGGCCCCCACAGCGGCACCGGCTGGGCGGGCGGGGTGTACCGCTATCCCCCCATCTTCTTGGATCTGTTCCGCCCGCTCTCGCTGCTGCCGCTGCGGTGGGGCGCCGCGCTCTGGGCGGTGGGCAAGCTGGCCCTCGGCGGCGCCCTGGCGGTGCGCCTGCGCCGCCGCTGGCATCTGGCCAGCATCCTCCCCTTCTGGCCGGCGCTGCTGCTGGTGGCCGCTTACTTCATCCAGGAGTTACGCTACGGCAACGCCCAGTTCTATATCGTTGCCCTGGTGGTGCTCGCCTTCCTGGCCGACGATCCGCGCTGGGGCGGCTTCTGGCTGGGCTTCGCCGCCGCCCTCAAGGTCTGGCCGCTGTTCTTCTTCCCCTGCCTGGTCCCGCGCCGGCGCCTGCGCATGCTCGGCGCCGCCGTCGCCAGCGGCGTGGGCTGGACGCTGCTGCCGGTGCTCTGGCGCGGCTGGACGGCGCAGGGGCGGCTGCTCGCGCAATGGCTGGCGCAGGAGCGCTCCATCGCCGCCACCAGCGCCGCCCGCGGCGAGCTCTGGTACCCCGGCCAGTCGCTGCACGACGTCATGGCCCGCTACCTCGGCGTGTTGAACTACTCCCGCCTCGCCGACGCCCGCTACGTGCAGGTGGCCTGGGCCCACTGCGCCCCCGCCACGGTCGAGCGCCTGTGGTGGGCCGTGGTCGCGGTCTTGCTGGTGGCGATGTTTGGGTGGCTGTGGCGTGCCCAGGGCAGCGAGGACGGGGTGGTGGCGCTGTTGTTCTGCGGCGTGGTGGTGTTCGAGCCCCACGTCCACCGCCTCATCCTCGAGACCCTGCTGTGGTCGGCGCTGTGGCTGGCCTCCGAGCGGGCGCAGGGCCGCCTCGCCGGCTGGCGCCGCGCCCTGTTCTGGCTGGCGGTGGCGGCGGCGGTGGCGCAGCCCTTGGTGCCCGGCGCCGCCCGCCAGCGCTGGCTGCAGGTCTACGGCGTGGACTTCTTTTTCGTGGTGGTGCCGCTCACCGCCGTAGTGGCGCGGCAGGCCTGGCTAGGGCATATCGCCGATAGGCAGGCGCGCGCGGCGGCGGCAGACTGAGACAGCCTCAGGAGCCCGCGCCGATTTGCCACTTCGTCGCACTCTCGCAATTGGGCTGCTCGGCCTCTGCCTGTTCGCGGCAGGCGTGGGCGCCACCGGCGCCCACCCGCCCCAGGCACGGGCCCGGCCCAGCCCGCCGGCGCGCCGTCCCCCGGCCGCCTTGCCGGCCGCCGGCGCCGGTGCCGGCGCCGGCAGCTTGCTGCGCGCCGCCGCCCCCTACCTGAAGTCGCCCCGCGCCCTCGCCGACCAGGCCTCCGCCTTTCCCGCCGAGGGCGCGGTCGAGCTCTACCACCTCGACTACGAGCAGGTCATGCCCAGCGGCCTCTCCGGCCAGGTGGTGCAGCGCGTCTTCCAGATCCGCACCGCCGCCGCCGCCGCCGACTTTGTGCCCGACGACGTCTGGTACGACCGCTCCCGCTCCCGCTTTCAACTGGTCCGCGCCCAAGTGTTGCGCCGCGGCCGCATCCTCCACGGCACCGACCGTGGCGACCTGAACCCGGACGGCACCGGCAACCAGCCCCGGCACTTGACCTTGCCGCGGCTGCGCCTGGGCGACCGCGTCAACCTGGTCTACCTCCTGCTGCCCGACACCCGCCACGACTGGTCGCTGCTCGGCGGCCACTTCCTCGGCAACCTCTTCGCCTTCCGCGACAGCTACTCCACCCTGCGGGTGCGCTACGTGCTGGCCGCCCCCGCCGCCCAGGCCGCCGCCATCGCCACCAGCCAAGTGGGTGTGCCCCCACCCCGGCGCGGACGCGGCCGCAACGGCGAGCCCACCTGGAGCTGGCAGGCGCGGCGGCAAGCCGCCTTCTTCTCCACCCTGGACGGCCCCTCCATCACCGACCTATCGCCCTTTGTCCAGGTCTCCGGCTTCTCCTCCTGGGCGGCGATGGCGGATTGGTACAACAACCTGCTGGCGCGCCGCGCCCGCCTCGGCGGCGGCTTGCAGCAGCGCCTCTTGCAGGTGGCGCTGCCCGGCCTGGCCGCCGCCGCCCCCGGGCTGGGCGCGCGCCCCCCCGCCCAGATTCGCGCCACCGTGGCCCGCGTCTGGCGCTACCTGTCCGCCCATCTCGACTACCGCGGCGACGAGACCGGCATCCACGCCTATGTCCCCGCTCCGGTGGGCGCGGTCTTGGCCGCCGGCCAAGGCGACTGCAAGGACGGCGCCCTGCTGTTGACCGCTTGGCTGCGCGCCGCCGGCGTCGAGGCCGACTTGGCGCTGGTGCGCACCGCCGCCATGGGCCAGATCGCCCCCGCCGGCCCCAACGGCCAAGTGGCCGCCACCATGGCCGCCTTCGACCACGCCCTGGTCTACATCCCCGCCACCCAACAATGGATTGACACCACCGCCCCCAACTTCCTCTCCACCGAACTCCCCTCCTCCGACCAAAACAGCCTGGCGCTGATCGTGCGCGCCGGCCAGAGCCAACTGGTGCGCGTGCCCATGGCCGCCGCCAGCGCCAACCTCACCCGCCGCAGCCTGCGCTTCACCCCCGCCGGCGCCGGCTGGCTCCAGGCCGAGGGCGACATCCAGGTGCGCGGCGCCGACGCCCCACTGCTGCGCCAGCGCTACGCCGACCCCGCCCGCGGCCGCCGCGAGTTGGCCGCCTGGCTGCGCTCCATCTTCCCCCAAGCCCAGGTGGATTCGGTGGCGATCGCCGGGGTCGAGCCCTCCCGCTCCACCGTGCATCTGCAGTTCGCCGCCCGCATCCCCGCCGCCGGACTGCCGGCCGCCCTGCGCGCCGCCTGGTCGCGCCGCCATTACGCCCGCCTGCTGGCCCTCCAGGCCGAGCGCCGCCAAGCCCTCGAACTGCCGCTGCGCTGGCAACTCGACGAATCCTGGGCCGTGCAAGTCGGCGACCGCGCCGCCTGCGCCCAGCTTCGCCCCCCGCTGCGCCGCGACGGCCCCTTCGGCCAGCTCTCCATCTCCACCTCCTGCGCCAACGGCTGGTTCCAACTGCGCTCGCGCGTGGCCCAAACCTCCCGCCAAGTCCCCCCCGCCGACTACGCCGCCTTCCGCTCCTTCTGGCAGGGCGTGGACGCCGATCTCGCCGCCCCGGTGCTGGGCACCGAGTTCGCCGGCGCCGGCTCCCCGCTCGCCACCGCCCGATCCATGGGTGTCGGCAACCGCCGCTAGCGGCAGAAACTGCACCCGCACGCCCGCTCGTGCGTCACAATATCAAGACGTGCAGCGCGCGCAACCCATCTTCCTGGTGCTCTTGCTGCTGCTGCCGCTAGCCCCTTGGGCGGCGGCGGGGCTGCCAGCCTGCTGCCTGGGCGCGAGCTGCCCCATGGCCCCGGGGAAACCGGCCACCGCCAAGCCGCATTGCGCCCTGGGCGCCATGGGCGCGATGGGCGCCATGGGGGCGATAGGGGCGATGGGGGCGATGGGCGCGATGTCCCCAGCCCGGTGTCCCATGCCCTGCTGCGGCGTCTCGGCGGCCCCGCCGCTCAGCCCCCTGCCCGCCCTGCTGCTCGCCCTGCCCCCAGCCGCCACCGCATCCGGCGCCGTCCTCCCCCGGCGGCTGCGCCGCCTCGTCCTCGCCACTGGCCCCGCCCCCGCCCTGGGCTGGCGAGACCGCGTCTTCCATCCTCCCCAGGCCTAATTCGGCAGCCCCGCGCGCTCCCGAACCCAGCCCCTCGCGGGGGTCGCGCCGCTTTGCCTGCTGGCAAAATCGGCGCGAAAGGCTGCGAACCTGGGTCCCCTGAGCCCGCCTCGGGTTCTGGGGTGGTCGTAATTCCGCAGGCGCAGACGCGCCAGTGGCGCGTCTGCGCCCCCGGGAAGCGAATTCGGCGCGGCCCCCCTGGCAGTGAAGCAGCGCAGCGCCGACTTGGGGCCATGGGGCCCCCGAGTCGGCGCGAGCATGCCGCCCCGCGCATCTACAGCGGGGCGGCTCACAAGCGGGACGCGCGCCGCACCGGCCCGGCGCGGCTACAGCCGGGCCGGGCCGGCGCGCTGGGGCCCGCGCCCACCAAAGTGTCTGCGGCCCGCCTGGGCCGCGGGAGGATCCATGCGTTCGCTCTTCGTCTTCGTCTGGTTGGCCGTCTCCGCCTGGGGCGCCGTCCCCGGCGCCGTGCGCGGCATTGTCCACGATCCCCAGCATCGCCCCATTCCCGGCGCGCTCCTGCGGCTGCGCGCTGTGCATGCCCCCTGGCGGCAATCGGCCAGCTCCGATGCCAACGGCGAATTCCGTTTTTCCTCCGTCCCGCTGGGCGCGTACACCCTCACCGCCTCCCACCCCGGCTTTCGCACCGTGCGCCAGGCCCTGGTAGTCGCCGCCGGCCAAGCGCCCATTCTCCACCTCGAGCTGCCCTTGGCGGCGGTTAGCCAGAGCACCACCGTCACCGCCTCGGCGCCGCTGGCCGACGTCGCCTCCTCCACCCCCACCACCACCGTCACCCGCCTGGAGGTCGCCCGCACCCCCGGCGCCGACCGCACCAACAGCCTGGCCGCCATCACCGACTTCGTCCCCGGCGCCTACATGGTCCACGACCAGTTGCATGTCCGCGGCGGCCACCAGGTCAGTTGGCTGGTGGATGGCGTGCCCGTGCCCAACACCAACATCGCCAGCAACGTCGGCCCCCAATTCGATCCCAAGGACATGCACGCCCTCCAGGCCCAGCGCGGCAGCTACGACGCCGAGTACGGCGACCGCACCTACGGCGTCTTCAACGTCGTGCCCCGCACCGGCTTCTCCCGCAACCGCCAGGCCGAGTTGGTGCTCAGCGCCGGCAGCTTCGGCCAGACCAACGATCAACTCAACCTCGGCAGCCACACCGACCGCTTCGCCTACTACGCCAGCCTGAGCGGCAACCGCTCCGCCCTGGGGCTGGAGACGCCCACCGCCCAGGTGCTGCACGACGCCGACAATGGCCTTGGCGGCTTTCAGTCGCTCCTCTTCAACCTCGATCCCAAGGACCAGTGGCGGGTGGTCGCCTCCGAGCGCCGCGACTTCTACCAGATCCCCAACACTCCGGCGCAAGACACCGCCGCCCAGCACGATGCCCAGCGCGAAGCCGACGCCTACGTCAATTTCAGTTGGGTGCGCACCCTCAGCCCCAGCGCCGTGCTCACCGTCTCGCCCCTCTACCACTACAACGCCGCCGACTACCGCGGCGGCCCCAACGACTTCCCCCTCAGCACCACCGACGACCGCTCCTCCCAGTACGCCGGCGCCCAGGCCGTGCTCAACGCCTCGACCGCCCGCAACAGCCTCGCGCTGGGCTTCTACGGCTTCGCCCAGCGCGACCAGCAGTTCTTTGGCCTGCGGTTCAACGATGGCTCCCAGCCCAACCTGAGCCAAAACCAGCCCGCCCGCGGCCAGCTCGAGGAGGAGTTCCTCGAGGAAAAATTCCAGCCCTGGAGCTGGCTGACCCTCATGGGCGGCCTGCGCCAGTCCCACTTCCGCGGCAGCCTGGCCGAAGACGCCACCTCGCCCCGGCTGGGGCTGGCGCTGGCCCTGCCGCGCCTGCACTGGGTGCTGCGCGGCAACTACGGCCGCTACTACCAGCCCCCGCCGCTGGTGACCGCCTCCGGCCCGCTGCTGCAGTTCGTCACCGGCCAGAACCTGGGCTTTATCCCCTTGCGCGGCGAACGCGACCAGGAGTGGCAGGTGGGCCTCACCCTCCCCCTGCGCGGCTGGGCCCTCGACGGCGACTACTTCCACAACCGCGCCCGCAACTTCTTTGACCACAACAATATCGGCAACTCCGATCTCTTCTTCCCGCTCACCATCGCCGCCGCCCGCGTCTACGGCTTCGAGGCCACGCTGCGCTCCCCCCGCCTCTGGAACCGCGGCCAGGTCCACCTCGCCTACTCCAACCAGATCGCCGAGGGCGCCGGCGCCGTCTCCGGCGGCCTCACCGACTTCTCCCCTCCCCAAGGCTGGTTCCTGCTCGACCACGACCAGCGCAACACCCTTGACGCCGGCGCCGACCTCAACCTCCCCGGCGCCGCCTACCTCTCGGCCAATCTCTACTTCGGCTCCGGCTTCGCCAACGGCAACGCCCCCCCCGCCCACCTCCCCGGCCACGCCGAGGTTGACCTCACGCTGGGCAAGCCAATCGCCGAAAACCTCTCCATCGCCGCCACCGTCCTCAATCTCGCCAACTGCCATCTGCTCACCGACAACAGCCTCACCTTCGGCGGCACCCACTGGAACAGCCCGCGCCAGGTCTACCTGGAACTCCGGTACCGATTCCGTTACTAGCTGCGGCTGCGGTGCCGAGCGCACCCACCTTGGCCGAAGGGAGGGGAAACGGGTAAGCTGGAAGATGCACGGAGGGTTCGCTGTGGACGCTGACACCCCAGGGCTCGGGCGGAGCGCCGTAAGCGTGGGGGGCGACGGCGGCGACGTGCCGGCGGCGGCTGCGCCGCGCCTGGACCATGCGCAGAGGCTTGATTGTCGTGTTGGTGCTGGCGATCCTGGCCGCTGGGGCGGCCTGGGGATGGCTGCGCTCGGCCCATGGCTTCAGCGCCCGCGCCCGCCCCACCTGGATCGAGGCCAAGCTGGCGGCGCTGAGCCGGGCCCTGGCCCTGCCCGGCAATGAGAACGCCGTGAAGAATCCCTACCCCGCCACCCCCGCCGCGCTGGCCCAAGGCCGCCAGATCTTTCACTCCCAGTGCGCCCTCTGCCACAACGACAACGGTGACGGCCGCACCGCCCTGGGGCAGTCTCTCTATCCCAAGCCCCCCAACCTGCGCGGTTTGACCCAGGACAAGAGCGACGGCGACCTTTTCTTCACCATCCGCAACGGCGTCCGCATGAGCGGCATGCCCGCCTGGAGCCAGGATTCCGATGAACAAATCTGGAACTTGGTGAGCCTGATCCGCACCCTCAAAACGCAATGAAAACCCTTCGCATCCTCGGTTGTCTGCTGGGCTTGGCCTTGGCGCTCGGGGCGCAGGACCAGACCCAAATCGTGATCACCGGCCAGGTGAAGTACAACCTCGCGCTGCCGCTGTTCAACCCCGGCCCCGGCGTGCCCGCCGCGGTCGCCTCCACCTTCGACAACGTGCTCTGGAACGACCTCTACCAGTCGGCGGTGGTGAACCTGGTGGGGCGCAGCCTATATACCGCCCCCACCCCCGCCGCCGAGACCGACCTCAACAACCCCGCCCTGCGCGGCGCCTGGACCGCCCCGCCGCTCTCCATCCAGCGCCTGGCCTTCGGGGCGCTGCAGGTGAACCAGGGCGGCCTGGTGGTGGACGGCTTCCTCTACGACGTCACCCAGCCCCCCGGGGCGGGCCGCCTGCTGGCCCGCCGCTACGCCAACCCCGACACCCCCGACGGCGCCCGCGCCATCGCCCACCACCTCGCCGACGACATCATCGCCGCCCTCGGTTTTGGCCCCGGCATCGCCAGCAGCCAGATCGCCTTCATCAGCAACCGGTCCGGACACCAGGAGGTCTGGACCATGGACTACGACGGCCACAGCCAGCAGCAGCGCACCCACCTCCATAGCATTGCCTACTCCCCCCGCATCTCCCCCAACGGCCAAACCCTGGCCTTCATGAGCTCGGTCGGCGGCCAGCCCCAAATCAAGCTGCTCTCCCTGCTTACCAACCGCCTGCTCCGCTTTCCCGCCTACCGCGGCCTGGCCGAGTCCCCCGCCTGGTCGCCCGACGGCAGCCAGCTCGCCTTCGCCGCCAACATGGGCGGCCCCAACATGGAGATTTACACCATCCACGCCGACGGCACCGGCCTCCACCGCCTCACCTTCTCCCACGGCTACGACAACATGTCCCCCGCCTGGAACCCCAAGCCCCCCCCCGGCAGCCCCGGCCAGATCGCCTTCGTCAGCAGCCGCATCGGCCTGCCCCAGATCTACACCATGAACGCCGACGGCAGCGACCAGCAGCGGGTACCCCTGGGGGGATACGCCGTCAGCCCCTCCTGGTCCCCCAACGGCCTCTCCCTGGCCTTCGCCTGGGTCCGCGGCGGCGGCGGGGAGAACAGCGGCCTGTCTGATATTTATTTGTGGTATTTCGGCGATCAGAAGTATGTCCAGTTGACCCATAATGGAGACCGAAACGACTTTCCCAGTTGGGCGCCCGACAACCGCCACATCGTCTTCCAGTCCGGAAAGCAGTACCACACCCAACTGTTCACCGTCGCTGCCGACGGCTCCGTGCCCACGCAGCTCACCTCAGCCGGCAGCAATGAAATGCCCAACTGGTCGTGGCACTGACCCAGCACCTGAAAGGAACCGAGTCCATGCGCAAAGCCCCTTCGTCCCACCTTGTGACCGCCCTCATTTCTGGTTCAGCCTTGGCGCTGTGCTTGGCCATGGCTGCCTGCGGCCACAAAGCTGTGCCTCCGCCTCCGCCCCCGGCGCCGCCCAAGGCCGCCGCCCCGGCGCCCACCATCACCCTCCAGGCCGACCCCACCGCCATCCAGAGCGGCGCCGCCTCCACCCTGACCTGGGCCTCGACCAACGCCACCCGGGTGGAATTGAACGGCACGGCGGTCAACCTCAACGGCAGCCAGCAGGTCACTCCCTCCCAGTCCACCGACTATGAGGTGGTGGCCACCAACGCCGATGGCCAGACCGCCAACGCCACCGTGCGCGTCACCGTCACCCAGCCCCCGCCGCCGCCGGCGCCTCCCGCCCCGGTCGTCCAGAATGTGGGCTCCTTCTCCGACAACGTCAAGGACGCCTTCTTCGACTACGACAAGAGCGACATCCGGCCCGACGCCGAGACCGTGCTGCAGGCCGATGCCCAGTACTTCAAGCAGAACCCCGACATCAACCTCCAGGTCGTCGGCCACTGCGATGCCCGCGGCAGCGCCGAGTACAACCTGGCGCTGGGCGAGCGCCGCGCCGATGCGGTCAAGAACTACCTGGTGTCGCAAGGCATTGACGCCAGCCGCATCTCCACCACCAGCGTCGGCAAGGAGCAGCCCTTCTGCACCCAAACCACCGACGACTGCTACCAGCTCAACCGCCGCGGCCACTTCGTCAAGGGCAATTGATTCCCCCGGACCCTCCCGGGCCGCCGCGGCCCGGGAGGGCCCGACCCCGCCCCCGGAGCCGGGTGCGCGGGGTACAATGAGCAAAAATCGTTAGCCGACGGCTCTGCCAGCCGCCGGGGGGAGGCTGGTATGCGGAAAAATCTCGTGGCGATTGCGTTGTTGGCCGCGCTGGGGGCGCTATCGTTCTCCCGCCCCGCCGCCGCCGAAGACAAGGGCATCCTGGCGCTGCAGCAGAGCGTCAGCCTGTTGATGAGCCAGGTGGCCGACCTGCAAAGGACCCTCAACACCTCCCTGGGCATGATGCAGGGCCTGGTGACCCAGAACACCGACACCGTCAACAAGCTCTCCGCCGCCGTGGACGGCATCCAGCGCGCCCTCAACGGCACCCAAGTGGTGTCCGCCCAGCACCAAAGCGACATCAGCAAGCAGTTCGGCTCGCTCTCCGCCACCATCTCCGAGTTGCAGGCCCACCTGCAGCGCATGGACGAGACGCTGAAGCAGATCCACCAGATGCAGCAGACCATTCCGCCGCCCACCGCACCCGCCGCCGGCGCCGCCCCCGCCGACGCCGCCGCCGGCGACAGCGGCGCCCCCGCCGCCTCCTCCACCTCGCTGCAGCTCTACCAGACCGCCCTGCTCGACTTCCAGAAAAATTCCCCCGCCGCGCTGGGCGAACTGGCCAGCTTCATCCGCAACTATCCCAACGATCCCCAGGTGCCGGATGCCATGTACTACCTCGGCACCATCTTCATGCAGAAGACGCAGTACAACGAGGCCATAGACCGCTTCAGCCAGGTGGTCGAGCAGTACCCGGACAGCCCCAAGGCGCAGTTGGCCGAACTCAACAAGGGCATCTGCCTCGCCCGCCTGGGCAACCGCACCGCCGCCATCAGCGAGCTGCGGGCGCTGAAGAAGAACTACGCCGGCACCGAGGCCGCTCGCCAAGCCGACATCGAACTGCGCAGCCTGCTGCGCGTCCGCTAGCGCCCTCCCAACCCAGCCCCGCCGGCCGCGGTGGCACAGCCCGTCTTGGCTGTGCAGGCGCCAGCTTGGCTGGCCTCAGTTTCCGCCGCAGCAGACCGGCGGGCTGCCCCCCGGCGGCGGCATGCCCGGCAGGCTGGGCGTGGGCGGCGCGCCCGGCGCCGTCGGCATCGTCGGCGGCGCCTGCCCCGGCAGGCCCGCCCCCGGCGGCGGCAAGCTCATGGCGCCGTTGCCGCTCGGGCGCGGCGGCGGCGCGTCGCCGGGACGGCGCAGCGTGGGCGGCGGTTCCGCCGCCTCCCGCTCCTCCTGCGCCGCCTCCCGCTGCTGTTGCCGCGCCTGCGACGCCAGCGCCGGGTCGGGGGTGCTGTCCACGATGTGGGTGCCGTTGGGCAGGTAGGTCGTCACCCGCGCCACCCGCCCGCCGATGAAGCGCACAAACACCGTCTTCGCCGGCGGTCGGCCATACATCCAATCCTCGTAGGGCTGCCCCTGGGCGCTGGTCTCGCGGTCCTTGTTGTTGGTCCGCCCCAGCGCCGCCACCACCATCCCCGGGGTCATGCCCACCAGCACCCGATGGCTGTGGATGGCCGCCTTTACCGGCGCCGGCAGCGCCCGCACCATCATCTCCGCCTCCGCCGGCCGGTCCCAGTCGATCAGCGCCCCCAAATCCGCCTTCACCGCCGCCGGCGTCAGCGGCGGCACCCCGCCGGCGAAGTGCAGCGTGATCAATGCTCCCCGCGGCCCCACCTGGCTCGGCCCCACCGGCTGCGCCCCGCCCCCCATGCCGATGGAGACGTGGTTGTACCAGTGGTCCTTGTGCGGCCCGCCGTTGAGGTCAAATACAATGCGGTCGCCCTTGAACGTGATGGCGGTGATCGCCACCCGGTCGCCCACTTTGGCGGCGAGGCCGTGCTCCTGCAGCGCCTGCGCCACCTTGCTCGGGTCCAGCACCTGCCCGCTCGCGCCCAGGTCCACGCCGTGCTTGTTCGGCGGCAGCGCTTGGCGGGCAATGCCCACCTCGGCGATCAGGCTGCGGATGATGGCCATCTTCTGCGCCTCGCTGATGCGCGGCGCCGAGGCCGCCAGCGGCAGCCACAACAGCCCCCCCAGTCCCAGCACAGCCCCCATCGTGCGATAGCCAAACACGATGGCTCTATTATAGTCCCCTCGCCGCCGCGCGAGCATGCCGCCCCGCGCTGTTACAGCGGGGCGGCTCACAAGCGGGCCGCGCGCCGCACCGGCCTGGCGCTTGCTACAGCCGGGCCGGGCAGGCGCGCTGGGGCCCGCGCCCACCAAGGCGCGCCCGCGCCCGTCTTCAGTGCGGCAGCTCGACCTCGATCTGGTTGAGCACGTGGAAGCCCCGCCAGCCGTCCTTGGCCGCCACCGCCCGCGCCATGCGCGTGGCCACCCCCTTGTGCTCGGCCGAGTGCACCACCCCGCGCAGGGTGATGTCGTCGCCGCTGACCGCTAAATTGACCTGGTCGCCGCTCAGCGGCGCGGCGCGCAGCGCCGCCGCCAAGTCCTGCTCCAGCGCCGCCGCGCTCTTGGGCCCGGCCGGCTTGGCCGGCGCATTGTGGACGAACTTGCCCGCCCGGGCGGCGGGATGCAGGGGGTGGGCGGGGGCGTGCGCCGGCGTTTGCGGCAGCCAGAAAAAGGCGAACAGAAGCGTGGGCAGGAGCATGGCTCTTCCTGCAACGATACTACAATAGCCCCATGGAACACGGCGATTTCTGCGACCTGCTGATTGTCGGCGCCGGCCCCACCGGCTTGGCCTGCGCCATCGAGGCGGGCAAAGCCGGGCTGCGCGCTATCGTGGTGGAAAAAGGCTGCCTGGTCAACTCCCTGTTTCACTACCCCGCCAACATGGTCTTCTTCACCACCTCCGAGCTGCTGGAGATCGGCGGCGTGCCCTTCACCACCGCCCTCGCCAAGCCCAACCGCCTGGAGGCGCTGGAGTACTACCGCAAGGTCGCCGCCCACTTCGCCCTCGACACCCGCCTTTACGAGCGCGTCGAGGCCATCTCCCCTCTCCTGCCCGGTTTCGAGGTCGCCACCACCCGCGCCGACGGCAGCCGCGGCCGCTACCGCGCCGCCGCCGTGGTCATCGCCACCGGCTACTATGACCTGCCCAACCTAATGGGCATTCCCGGCGAGGACCTTCCCCACGTCCGCCACTACTTCCAGGAGGCCCACGCCTTCGCCGGCCAGGAGGTGGCCATTATCGGCGGCAAGAACTTCGCCGCCGAGACCGCCCTCGACCTCTACCGCCATGGCGCCCGCGTCACCCTCATCCACCGCCAGGCCGAGCTCGCCGCCAGCATCAAGTATTGGGTCCGCCCCGACATCGACAACCGCATCAAGGCGGGCGAGATCCGCGCCCGCTTCCGCACCCGCGTGCTCGAGGTCCTGCCCGGCCGCCTGCGCCTCGCCACCCCCGAGGGCGAGGCCGAGATGCGCGCCGATTTCGTCTTCGCCCTCACCGGCTACCATCCCGACTTCGACTTCCTCCGCGCCGCCGGCGTCGCGCTCGACCCCGCCTCCCGCCCGCTCTGCGATCCCGCCAGCTACCAGACCAACGTCCCCGGCCTCTACCTCGGCGGCGTGGTCGTCGCCGGCCGCAACACCTCGGAGATCTTCATCGAGAACGGCCGCTTCCACGGCCAGGTGATCGTCGCCCACCTCCTCGCCCAGCGCGCCGCCGCCCCACTGGCATGACCACCGAGACCATCCTGCAGATCGAGACCAGCCTGGACGACTGCAGCCCGCAGGTGGTCGGCTACGTGCTCGAGCGGGCGCTCGAGCTGGGCGCGCTCGACGCCTACGCCCTCGCCGCGCAGATGAAGAAGCACCGCCCCGGCGTAGTGCTCACCCTGCTCGCCCGCCCGGAGCGGCGCGACGTGCTGGTGGAACTGCTGCTGCGCGAGACCCCCACCCTGGGGGTGCGCATCCTGGCCTGCGAACGCGTGGTGCTGGAGCGCGCCCAGGCCACGGTCGCCACCCCCTTCGGCCCCATCCAGGTCAAGGCCGCCGGCGACAAGGCCGCGCCCGAATACGACGATTGCCGCGCCGCCGCCCGCCGCCATGGCGTCCCCCTGCGCCAAGTTATGGATGCCGCCCTCGCCGCCTGGCGCCGCCAAAGTTAGCCCCGCCCCCCCTGTTTTTTGCCCCGCCGCGGCCGGGGAAATATGAGATACTGGCAATCACGCTGGATCCCCCCCCCGAGTGAGTTGGTGCTGGTAGCATGGATATTCGCACTCTGCTGTTGGGCGATCTGGTGTTGCAGGTGTGCTGTGCCCTGGGCCTGCTGCTGATGAGCCGCGGCGTGCCCGGCTTCCGGGGCCTGCGCTGGTTCGCCTGGGCCTACGCCGGCGCCACCGCCGGCATCGTGCTGATGCTGCTCCAGGGCCACCTGCCCGCCCCCTGGACCATGGCCGCCGGGCGCACCCTGCTGCTGCTGGCGGCGGTGCTGCTCACCCAGGGCATCGCCGAGTTCGTGGTGCCCGCGTCCAGCGCCCTGGGCTGGGGCCTGCCGCTGCTGGGCGTCTATGCCCTGGTGGATTTCCTCCGCCCCCACGGCAGCCCCGGCTCGGTGGGCGAGGTGGTGCTGTTCGGCGTCGCCTTCGCCGCCCAACTGCTGGTCGGCATCCTGGTGCTGGCCTCCAATCCCCACCCCGCCGAGCGCACCGCCAGCCGCGCCACCGCCGGCCTGCTCGCCGGCTTGGCCACCCTCAGCCTGGCCCGCGCCGCCATCGCCCCGCTGCGCCGCCTCGGCCCCGCCTCCAGCTCCTACAACGCCCTCATGTTCGGCGGCGTGGTGCTCCACATGCTCTTCAGCGCCGGCATGGCCTTCGGCTTCATTTGGATGATGACCGCGCGCCTGCGCCAGGAGTGGGAACACCAGGCCCGCACCGACGACCTCACCGGCCTGCCCAACCGCCGCGCCCTCGAGCTCGCCGGCGAGCGCGAACTGGCCGCCTGCCGCCGCCGCGGCGGCCCGCTGGCGGTGCTGGCCATGGACCTGGACCACTTCAAGCAGCTCAACGACACCTACGGCCACGCCGCCGGCGACCGCGTGCTGGCCGCCGCCGCCCGCGCCTTCGCCGCCGGCCTGCGCAGCTCCGACCTGGTCGGCCGCCTGGGCGGGGAGGAGTTCGCCGCCGTGCTGCCCGAGCGCGACGCCGAGCGCGCCCTGGAGATCGCCGAGCGCCTCCGCCTCCGCCTGGAATCACTCCGCGTCAGCTTCGAGGGCCAGCCCCTGCGCATCACCGCCAGCCTGGGCGTGGCCGCCCTCGCCGATCCCGGCGAGGGCTGGCACGAGCTGCTGCGCCGCGCCGACCGCGCCCTCTACGAGGCCAAGCGCGCCGGCCGCAACTGCTGCCGCAGCGCCGAGGCCGCCCCCCCCGGCCCCGCCCCCTGCGCCGTCGCCAGCGCCGGCGCCCGCGCCACCGCCTAGCCCGGCCGGACTAGCCGCCCGCAATCGCCCCCAGCACGATCAGCGGCTCCTCCCCCCGCGCCACCGCCGCCGGCAGCGGCGTCTCCGGCGGTTCGTGGGAGACATCGCGCGCCCCGGCGAAGTAGCGCACGTAGGCCCGCCGCCGCCCGCTGTCGTGCTCGCGAAGGGTGCCCCGCAGCATGGGATAGCGCGCCTCCAGCGCCTCCAGCGCCGCCCCCAGCGTCGCCTCCCCCCCCAACTCCAGCTCCACCGCCGCGCCCACCCCCGCCAACGTGCGCAAATGCGGCGGCAGCTCCACCACGATCACGGCAGCACCTGCGCCTCCACCGACAGCACCGCCGGCAGGTCGCGCACGATCGCGTTCCAGCTCTCGCCCCCGTCGGCGGAGGCGTAGACCTGCCCCCCCGTGGTGCCGAAGTACACCCCGCAGGGATCGAGCTGGTCCACCGCCATCGCCTCGCGCAGCACGTCCACGTAGCAGTCGCGGTCGGGCAGCCCCCGCCCCAGCTCCTGCCATCTCTCCTCCCCGCCCCGGCTGCGGTACACCCGCAGCTTGCCCCCCGGCGGATAATGCTCGCTGTCGCTCTTGATCGGCACCACGTAGACCGTCTCCGGCTCGTGCGCGTGCACCTCCACCACAAAGCCAAAGTCGGTGGGCAGGTCGCCGCTGATCTCCCGCCAGTCGTCGCCGGCGTTGTCGCTGCGCATCACGTCCCAGTGCTTCTGCATGAACAGCGTCTCCGGCCGCGCCGGGTGGCGGGCGATGCGGTGCACGCAGTGGCCGATCGCGGCGGCGGGGTCGGGCAGGTAGCCGGAGCGCAGCCCGCGGTTGATCGGCCGCCAGCTCGCCCCCCCGTCGTCGCTGCGAAAGGCGCCGGCGGCGGAGATCGCCACCCACAGGCGCCCCGGCCGCGCCCGATCCAGCAGGATGGTGTGCAGGCACAGCCCCCCCGCCCCCGGCTGCCACTGCGGGCCGGTGCCGTGGCCGCGCAGCCCCGCCAGCTCTTGCCAGCTCTCCCCCCCGTTGCTCGAGCGGAACAGCGCCGCGTCCTCCACCCCGGCGTAGACCAGGTCGGGATCGTCCGGCGCCGGCTCCAGGTGCCACACCCGCTTGAACTCCCAGGCGTGCTGGGTGCCGTCGTACCACTGGTGGGTGGTCAGCGGCCGGCCCGTCGCCGCCGTGGTGTCGTAGGCGAAGCGGTTGCTCTCCCCCCGGGCCGGTCCCGGCGCGGCCGCCGCCCCGCCCGCCGGCGTGCCCGGCTGCTGCCAGCTCCGGCCCCCGTCGTCGGAGCGCTGCAGCACCTGCCCGAACCAGTCGCTCGCCTGCGAGGCGTAGAGGCGGTTGGGGTCGGCGGGCGAGCCCTTGAGGTGGTAGACCGGCCAGCCCGCGAACAACGGCCCGGCGATCTCCCACTGCCGCCGCTGGCCGTCGGCGCTCAGCAGAAAAGCGCCCTTGCGCGTGCCCACCAATACCCGTACCCGGCTCATCCTCCCCGTCTCCTTCCCCGGTCTAGTAGCTCGGCGCCGCCTCCCCCGCCACCGCCGCCGGCTGCGCCTTCTTCTTCCCCATCCAGCCCTGCAGCCGGTCCATGTAGATGTACACCACCGGCGTGATATACAGCGTCAGGAACTGCGCCAGCACCAGGCCCCCCACCACCGCCAGCCCCAGCGGCCGCCGGCTCTCCGCCCCCGGCCCGGTGCCGATGGCGATCGGCAGCGTCCCCACCAGCGCGCAGAAGGTGGTCATCATGATGGGGCGGAAGCGCACCAGCGCCCCCTGGTAGATCGCCTCCTCCGGCCCGTGGTTGTTCTCCCGCTCCGCCTGCAGCGCGAAGTCGATCATCATGATGGCGTTCTTCTTCACGATCCCGATCAGCATGATGATGCCCACGATGGAATAGATGTTCAGGTCCACGTGGAAGTACCACAGCGTCAGCAGCGCCCCGCACGCCGCCGCCGGCAGCCCCGACAGGATGGTGAGCGGGTGGATGAAGCTCTCGTAGAGGATGCCCAGCACGATGTAGATCACCAGCACCGTCATCACCAGCAGCAGCGCCATCCCCTGCATGGACTGCTGGAACACCTGCGCCGTGCCCTGGAAGGTCAGGTTGATGGTGGGCGGCAGCATCTCCCGCGCCGTCTGCTGGATCAGGTCCACCGCCGTGCCCAGCGACGCCCCCAGCTTCAGGTCGAAGGAGATGGTCACCGCCGGAAACTGCCCGATGTGGTTCACCGTCAGCGGCCCCAGGCTCTGGGTGAAGTTGGTCACCGCGCTCAGCGGCACCAGCGCCCCGTTGCTGGAGTGCACGTAGAGGTAGGAGAGCGTCTGCGGGTTGAGCTGGTACTTCTGCTGCAGCTCGGTGATGACGTAGTACTCGTCGTCGGGGGCGTAGATCATGGACAACTGCCGCTGCCCGTAGGCGGTGTAGAGCGCCTGCTCGATCTGGCTGGCGCTCACCCCCAGGCTGCTGGCCTTGTCGCGGTTGATCACCACGTTCACCTGCGGGTTCTGCATCTGCATGTCGGTGTTCACATCCTTGAGGATGGCGAACTGCGACAGCTTCTGCGCCAGCAGCGGGGCGTAGTGGTAGAGCTCGTCCGGGTTGGTCCCCTCCAGCGCCACCTGGTACAGGCTCTTGGTGCCGTGCGCCCCGATCTTGATCGGCGGCGGGTTCTGCAGGAACACCTGCACCCCCGGGATTTTGGCCAGCACCGGCCGCACCGCCGCGATGATCTGGTCGGCGCTGCGGCTGCGCTCCGCCCGCGGCTTGAGGTGGTCGTAGACGGCGCCGGTGTTGCCCGCCCCGCCCCCCGCCATCGCCATCGCTGCCTGCGTCTCCGGCAGCGCGTCGAACACCTTGATCACCTCCAGCTCGTGCTGCCGCATCGCCGTCCAGGAGATGCCCTGCGCCGCCTGCACCTGCGCCACCACCTCGTCCATGTCCTGGTTGGGCAAAAAGCCGGTGGGCAGGATGAGGAACAGCTTGATGGTCAGGCCCAGCACCGCCAGCGCTCCCAGCATGGTCAGCGCCGGATGCCGCAGCACCGCCTTCAGGGTGGCGTTGTAGGCGCGGTACATCAACTGGTAGCCGCCCTCGAGGAAGTTGTACACCGCGCCGTGGCGGCGGTGCCCCTCCGGTTTGAGGAAGCGGCTGCACAGCATCGGCGTCAAGGTCAGCGACACCAGCCCGCTCACCAGGATGGCCGCCCCGATGGTCACCGCAAACTCGTGCAGCAGCCGCCCCAGCACCCCACCCATGAACAGGAAGGGGATGAACACCGCCGACAGCGACAGCGTCATGGAGAGGATGGTGAAGCTGATCTCCTTGCTGCCGTCAAACGCCGCCTGCAGCGCCGCCTTGCCCATCTCCATGTGGCGGACGATGTTCTCCAGCATCACGATGGCGTCGTCCACCACGAAGCCCACCGACAGCGTCAGCGCCAGCAGCGAGAGGTTGTCCAGGCTGTAGTGCAGCAGGTACATCACCGCGAACGTGCCCACGATGGTGAACGGCAAAGCCAGGCTGGGGATGGCGGTGGCGGAGATGTTCTTCAGGAACAGGAAGATCACCAGCACCACCAGGAACATGGTCAGCAGCAGGGTGAACTTGACGTCGTTGACCGAGGCCCGCACCGGAATCGATTTGTCGTACTCCACCTGCAGCTTGATCGAGGGCGGGATCGAGCGCTGCATCGCCGGGATCAGCGCCTTCACCCGGTCCACCGTGTTGATGGTGTTCGCCCCCGGCTGCTTGTTGATGGTCAGCAGCACCGCCGGGGTGCCGTTCACCCAGCTCTCGTTCTTGTCCACCAGCACGCTGTCCACCACGTGGGCGATGTCCTGCAGCCGCACCGGCGCGCCGTTGTGCTCGGCCACGATCAGCGAGCGGAAGGCGGCGGCGCTGGTCAACTGCCCGGTGGCCTGCACCGTGTAGGCCTTGTTCTTCCCCCACAGCACCCCGGCCGGCAGGTTCACGTTGCCGTTCTGGATCGCCGTCTGCACCTGGTCAATCCCCACCCCCCGCGCCGCCATCGCCAGCGGGTTCAACTGCACCCGCACCGCGTACTTGCGCGCCCCCATCACGTTCACCTGCGCCACCCCGCTCAGCATCGAGATCTGCTGCCCCACCACGTCCTCGGCGTAGTGGTCCACCGTCGACAGCGGCTGCGTGCTCGAGCTCAGCGCCAGGTTGAGGATGGAGGTGTCGGCCGGGTTGACCTTGTGGAAGGTGGGCGGCGCCGGCATGCCCTGCGGCAACTGCCCTCCCGCCGCGTTGATCGCCGTCTGCACATCCCCCGCCGCCCCGTCTATGTCCCGGCTCAGGTCGAACTGCAGCGCGATCGAGGTCGAGCCCTGCTGGCTGCTCGAGCTCATCTCGTCCAGCCCGGGGATGGCGGCGAACTGCTTCTCCAGCGGCGTCGCCACCGAGCTCGCCATGGTCTGCGCGCTCGCCCCCGGCAGCCCCGCGTTCACCTGGATGGTGGGAAAGTCCACGTTGGGCAGGTCGCTCACCGGCAGCGCCCGGTAGGCCACGATGCCAAACACCAGCAGCGCCATCATCAGCAGCGCGGTGGCGATCGGACGGCGGATGAAGATGCTCGCCAGGTTCATGCCCTACTCCTGCGCCTGCGTGCCCGGATTGGGCCCCGCCCCCTGCGCCTGTACCCCCGGCCGCACCGTCACCTTCGCCCCCGGGTACAGCGCCAACTGCCCGTCGGTCACCACCGTCTCCCCCGGCGCCACCCCCTTGGCGATCACCGTCACCCCGTTGGCCGTGGTCGAGGTGGTCACGGTGCGGTTCTCCACCGTCCCCGCCGGCGTCACCACGTACACGTACATGTCGTTCTGTCCGGTCAGCACCGCCGTCGAGGGCACCACCGTCGCCCCGTCCTGCACCGACAGCGTCACGTCGGTGTTGACATACTCGCCCGGCCACAGCCGCTGCTGCGCGTTGGGAAAGGTCCCCATCAACTGGATGGTGGCGGTGCTGTTGTCAATGCTGTTGTTGATGAAGCTCAGCACCCCCGCCTCCGGCGACGCCTCCCCCTGCGCCTGCGCCCGCACCTGCAGCGGATGCCGCGCGTTCAGCGCCTTCAGCTCCAGCAGGTACTGCTCCGGCACCGAAAACGAGACGTAGATCGGCGCGATCTGGTTGATCGTCACCAGCACCGTCGCGTTGGGCTGCACTACGTTGCCCGCCTGCACCAGCAGGCTGCCGGTGCGCCCGTCAATCGGCGAGGCGATGGTGCAGTAGCTCAGGTTCAGCTTCGCCGTCTCCACCGCCGCCCGGTCCGCCCGCACCACCGAGTCGTCCGCCGCCGCCGCCGCCTGCAACTGCTCGTTCTGCTCCACCGACACGATCCCCTGCTTGGCCAGGTCGCCGTAGCGCTTGGCCTCCACCTGCGCCTGGCTGTCGTTGGCCAGGTCGCGCGCCAGGTTGGCCTGCGCCTGCGCCAAGGCCGCCTGGTAGGGCTGCGGGTCTATGGTGAACAGCACCTGCCCCTTGTGCACCTCGTCGCCTTGGCGGAAGCCCACCGTCTTCAGCTCCCCCCCCACCAGCGACTTCACCGACACCGTCGCCATCGCCTGCACCGAGCCGATTGCCTCCAGCCGGGTCGGCACATTTTGCGTCGTGGCGCGAGCCACCGTCACCGCCACCGGCGCCAGCGCCGCCGCCTTGGGCGTGGCCGCCTTGCAGCCCGCCAGCAGGCTGGCCAGCAGCCCCATCGCCGCCGCGGCGGCCAAAGTCCGAGCAGGTGTCGAAAGTCGCATAGTCGGGCGCGGGGGCTCGCCGTCGCGCACACCCCCCCAGACTTTCAATTGTATATCCGTCGGCCCGGTTTTTCCCCGCCTTCTCCCCCTTCCTTTTCCCCGGTTACGGTTAATGACAGCCTTGTCCGATCGCGGGGGTCGCGCCGCTTTGCCAGCTGGCAAAACCGGCGCGAAAGGCTGCGAACCGGGGTCCCCAGAACCCGCTTCGGGTTCTGGGGTGGTCGTAATTCCGCAGGCGCAGACGCGCCAGTGGCGCGTCTGCGCCCCCGGGAAGCGAATTCGGCGCGGCCCCAGCAGCCCAGCAGCAAAGCCGCGCAGCGCCGACTTGGGGCCATGGGGCCCCCGAGTCGGCGCGAGCATGCCGCCCCGCGCATCTACAGCGGGGCGGCTCACAAGCGGGACGCGCGCCGCACCGGCCTGGCGCTGCTACAGCCGGGCCGGGCAGGCG
>DATKSZ010000150.1:0-11714 GCA_035531375.1 Terriglobales bacterium
GGCGCGTCTGCCCCTGCGAAATTACGACCACCCCAGAACCCGAAGCGGGTTCTGGGGACCCCGGTTCGCGACCTTTCGCGCCGATTTTGCCAGCAGGCAAAGCGGCGCAACCCCCACGATCAGCTTAGCGCGAGCCGGGGCGTTCGACCAGCAACCAGGCGCCGAGCAGGGCGAGCGGAAGCAACTGCAGGGGGGCGAGGGCTTGGGCCAGGGTGAGGGGGGCGCTGAGGGTGGGGGGGAGGCCGCGCACCGGGATCTGGCTGAGAAAGCTGAGGGCCCCGACCAAGCCATAGTAGCCTGCTGCGATGCCGGGGAGGAGCAAAAGGAAGCCGAGGGTGGCGCGGGCGACGGGATGATGGCGGGCGGCCCAGACGCAGCCGAAGAACGCGCCCGGGAGGAGCCAGACGCCGCCGCCGCCCAAGGCCAAGCCGGAGCCGGCGAGCAGGAGCAGCATGCCGAGGGCGGCGGCGCGCTCGAGCACGAGCACGCCGGCGACGGCGGTGATGGCCAGCAGGGGGACGAGGATGCGGTGGTAGCTGGCGAGGCCGGAGGCATCCACGGGGGCGAGGGCGTCTTGGCGGGCGAGCACTTGGGCGTAGAGGATGGTGAGCACGGCGCCCAGCAGGGTGGCAAAGAGGGCGAGGCGGAGCCAAAAGTCGCGGGGAGGGGCGGCGACGGCGCGGGCGGGGCGCAGGGGCAGCGGGACGCCGGTGACGGCCATGGTTGGCGCGGGCCCCAGCGCGCCTGCGGCGCGCGTCCCGCTAGTGCTCGCACCGACTTGGGGGCCCGGAGGCCCCAAGTCGGCGCTGCGCCTCGCCGGGGCGGGGGGGCTGGCGAGGGGCAGCGGGTTGGGGTCCGGCGGGGAGGGCATGCCTGAGCGGATTTTAACTCAGATGGAGGCTGGCGACCGCGAGGGAGGGCGAGGCGGGAGGCGGTAGCATGCGAGAATGGTGCGATATGGCACGCCTACGAGCCTTTTCCGCCTACCGCTATGATTTGAGCCGGGTGCGGGCCGGCGATGTGGTGACCCAGCCCTACGACAAGATCACGCCGGAGATGCGCACGCGCTATCTGGCGGCCAGCCCCTACAACCTGGTGCGGGTGATCCTGGGCGAGAAGCGGGAGGGCGACAGCGAGGGGGACAACGTCTACACCCGCGCCGCCGGCCACCTGCAGGCGTGGACCGAGGAGGGGGTGCTGCGGCCGGACCCGGAGCCGGGGATCTACGCCTATACCCAGACGTTCACCGCGCCGGAGACGCGGGCGCGGGTGACGCGGCGGGGCTTCATCGCGCTGGGGGGGCTGGAGGAGTACGAGAACCGGGTGGTGTTCCGGCACGAGCAGACGCTGAGCGGGCCCAAGCTGGACCGGCAGGCGCTGCTGCGGGCCACCCACACCCACTTCGGCCAGATCTTCATGCTCTACAGCGACCCCAGCCAGGAGGTGGAGCGGGAGTTGCTGGAGCGGGCGCAGAATCCGGTGCTGGAGGCGACCGACGAGTATGGCACGCTGCACCGGCTGTACCGCGAGACCGACGCCGGGGTGATCGAGCGGCTGCGGCAGCGGATGGCGGCGTTGCCGCTGATCATCGCCGACGGCCACCACCGCTACGAGACGGCGCTGCAGTGGCGGCGGGAGCGCAACGGGCAGGCGCCGCAGCGGCCGGACCATCCCTGGGACTGGGTGATGATGACGCTGGTGAACATGGACGCGCCGGGGCTGGTGGTGCTGCCCACGCACCGGCTGGTGCACGGGCTGGGGGAGTGGAACGGGGCGCAGGCGCTGGCGCGGCTGGGGGAATACTTCGCGATCGAGGCGAGCGGGGGCACGGCCCAGGACAAGGGGGCTTGGGAGCGACTGCGGGCGCGGCTGGCGGAGACGGAGGGACCGGTGGTGGCGGTGGCGCTGGCCGGGGTGGGGCCGATCCATTTATTGCGCCCCAAGCCGGGGCTGGATTTGGCGGCGCTGTTGCCGGAGGCGCTGCCGGAGCAGCGGCAACTGGATGTGGTGCTGCTGCACCAATTGGGGCTGAACCGGGCGCTGGGGGTGACGCCGGAGATGGTGCGGCAGGAGCGCCACCTGCGCTACGTCAAGGACGGCGCCGAGGCGCTGCAGTCGGTGGCGGCGGGGGCCGGGCAGGCGGCGTTCCTGCTCAACCCCATCCCGCCGCAGCGGGTGCGGGACGTGGCGCTGGCGGGCGGCGTGATGCCGCAGAAGTCCACCGACTTTTTCCCCAAGCTGTTGACCGGCCTGACGATGTACCGGGTGGACTAGGGCCAAAACAGCGTGGCGGTGGCCTGCGCAGGGCGGGCGCGAGCGGCTTTTCCGGATGGACCAGCCGAGCGGAGGGAGGGCCCCCGGGGCGGCCGGCGGGGCCGCCCCGGGGCGGAGCCTACTTGAAGCTGGCGACGGCGGCGGCTTCGTCGTCGTAGACGTCGAAGACGGTGAGCAGCTTGGTGATCATCAGCAGCTCGTGGAAGCGCTTGGTGATGGCGGCCAGGCGGATCTTGGCGCCGCGCGAGTTGGCGGTGCTGTAGAGCCCGACCAGCGCGCCGAGGCCGCTGCTGTCAATGAAGTCCACGTTGGCGAGGTTGATCACGATCTTGGTGGCGCCGTTGGCCAGCAACCCTTTGAGGCTTTCGCGCAGATCGTTGGTTTCCTGCCCAAGGATGATGCGCCCGATCGCTTCGATCACGGTAACGCCATCCACATTGCGGGTCGTCAGTTTGAGTGCCACGTCGTCTCCCTCGGTACTCTCAAGTGCGGCGGCCTAGCCAACCGCAAGCAGCCATTAGACACCACTGGGATTGCCGCGGTCAATCGTTATCCGCAGGAGGAGGGGAAAATGGGGGCCGGCGGGGTGGAGGGCTTGCGCCTCGCCGGGAGAGGATGAGGCGTCGTCGGGGGTGGGGGTGGGGTGGGTTCGCACAGCCAAGATTGGCTGTGCCACCGTAGCCGGAAAGTGGCCAGGGGGATTGGGGTCAGGCCGGGGGGCGGGCGGTGGCCCAGCGGCGCAGGCTGGCGAGGTAGGGGTCGGGGAAATGGGCGATGGCGCGGCGGGAGGCGACCAGGCGGACGGCGGCGTCCACGTCGTAGCCGAGGGCGCAGAGGATGGCGGCGGCGGCGAGGGGGCCGCGGTGGACGCCGGCGATGCAGTGGACGTAAAGCTGGGCGGCCTGGTCGGCGAGGGCGGCCAGGGCGAAGCGCACCGAGCGGTCGAAGAAGTCGGCGGGCTTGGGGGCAAGGTCGTCGTCGGTGGGATTCCAGAGGGCGGCGAGGCCGGCGGCGGCGGCGAGGGCGGTGTCGTCGAACTCCGCCTGAAGGCTCACGACGTGAGTAAACCCCCGGCGGGCCAACTCGGCCATGGCCTCGGGGGTCCAGGCGGCCGCGCCGACGGCCAGGCGCCGATCGAGGATGTAGGAGAAGTCCACAGCCGTCCCGCCTGGAGGCTGTAGATGCGGGCGCGGGGCCTTGGGGGCGCCGCGCCCGGAGCGGGTGCGGCTAGCGACGGCCCTTTTTCTTGGCGGCCTTTTTGGGGGCTGCCTTGGGGGCGGGCTTGCGCGCCAGCTTGGGAGCGGCCTTCTTCTTGGCGGTGGACTTGGCCGCGCTGCGCGCCGCAGTTTTGCGGGCGGCGGGCTTGGCCTTTTTGGCGGCGGGCTTTTTTGCCGCCACTTTTTTGGCCGCGGGCTTGGCGGCGGGCTTGGCCGCCTTCTTGGCTACCGGCTTGGCCGCTTTCTTGGCCGCGGGCTTGGCCGCGGGCTTGGCCGCCTTCTTGGCGGCGGGCTTGGCGGCCTTCTTGGCGGCGGGCTTGGGCGCGGCGGGCGCCGGCGGCATGGGCTGCCCCGGAGTCTCGATCAACGCGGTGAAGGTTTCCAGCTCGTCGTCTTCGTCTTCGAAGTCCTGGCCGGAGTCCTCCTCGCTGCCAAAGCTAAAGATCTCGTCGTCCGGGCCAGCGGCCTGGAGGGAGAATTGACGCTCGTCCCAGTCCATGGTTCCTCCTTGCATCACAACCAAATCCTGCACGCTGCGACGCCTGCGCAGGGTGACGCTCTCTCTATCGCTCCCACATTCTGGCAAGCCCACGGCCATCCCGCAAGCGTAAACGTGAGCGGGTTGGCGTTTTGTTATCGGAGTGGAGGTGGACGGGGAAGCGAAGCGTTGGCGGCGCCGGCGCGGAGCGGCGGTGGCGGCGGAGGAGGGCGGAAAGCGAGGGCGGCGGTCCCTGTGGCATTTCAGACACAAGGACCGGGGCGGGGGCTAATGGAGCGGAGTGGAGGGCAGGGAGCGGATGAAGGCGATGATGTCGTGCATATCGCGGGGGTTGAGGTTGGTGAGGGGCATGCCGCCACGCTGCATTCGGATGCTGTGATGGCGGAGGAGGTTCTCGAGGGTGGAGGCGGGCAGGAGGGAGGCGGTGCCGGCGAGGCCGGGAGCGGCGATGGTGCCGCGCAAGCCGCCGGTGCCGTGGCAGGTTTCGCAAGTGAGGCGCTCGAACAGGACTTGGCCGCGCTGGGCGGCAGCGCTCAAGACGCGGGGGGGCGGGGGCGGGCCGGCGGGCGGGGCGGCGGGAGCGGTGGGGGCGGGTTTAGCGCCGGGGGCGATGGGGGCGGTCGAGGCGGGGGAGGCGGGGGCGGGCCGGGCGGCGGCGGCGCCCAAGTTGGCGACGAAGGCAACCAAGTCTTGCAATTGGGTGTCGCTGACGGCGATGGTGGGCATGCCGCCATCGCGCATTTTCTTGGTGGGGTGGCGGATGAGGTTGGCGATCTGGGCGGTGGAGAAGGTGTGGCCGACGGGGAGCAGGGAGGGGGCAAAGGCGGTGCCGGCGCCGGTGGGTCCGTGGCAGGCGGCACAGCCATTGGCGGTGAAGACGGCGTGGCCGGCGGCGAGGCGCGGGCTGAGGGCTGGGGCGGCGGACGGAGCGGCGGCGGGAGCGGGCTGAGCGGGGGGGCGAGTGGAGGGTGCGGGCGCGGATCGGATGGTGGACGGAGCGGCGGCGGGGGCAGCGGCAGGGGCAGCGGCGGCGGCGGGGGCAGGGGTGGCGGAGGGGGGCGGCAGCAAAGTGCGCAGGAAGCCGACCAAGGCGCTGACTTGGTCGGGCGGGGCCTGCAGGGCGGGCATGCCGCCGGCGCGCATCTTGGGATTGGGGTTGAGCAGGAGGGTGGCGACCTCGGCATCGGTGAGGGGCGCCACCAAGGGGGCGAGGGCGGGGGCTTGGGCAGTTCCCTGCCCCTGCTGGCCATGGCAGGCGAAGCAGGCGTGGGATTGGAACAACTGGTGGCCGAGGGCCACCGCGGCGGCGGAGGGAGGCGCAGCGCCGGCCGCGGGGGGCGGGGCGGCGGCGGGATTGGTTTCGGCGACGGCGGCAGCGACCTGGGGGGCGGCGTTGTAGGTGGCGGTAATGTTGGCGGCGGTGGTGCCGAGCACGCCCAGATAAGCGATCAGGGCATTCATGTCGTTGGCGGAGAGTTGGAAGGCGGGCATGCCGCCGGCCCGCATGGCGGCATTGGGGTCGTGCAAGAGGGCGGTGATCTGGACGGGGGAGAATTTTTTGGTGATGGCGACCAGGGAGGGGGCGTGGTCGGTGCCCATGCCGAGTTCGCCATGGCAGGCGGTGCAGCCGTTGGAGTCAAAGATGCCGCGGCCCTGGGCGACGCGGGGGCTGAGGGCGCCGGCGGGGGCCGGGGCGAGCGCGGGGGCGGCGCCGCCGGGGGACTCGGAGAAGGGATGGAAGGGGGCCTGGTTGTAGGCGCGCTCGCGGGCGGCCTGCAGCGCCAGTTGGGCGGCGACGGCGGGGTCGTGGGCATCGTCCCAGCGGCTCTTGCCGCCGAGGAAGAGCACGCCGGCCATGACGATGGAGACGCCGAGCAGGGGGAGGGGGCGGCGCCAGGGGCGGCGCTCGAGGCCGCGGTCGAGGAAGGGCAAGAGGAAGAAGAGGGCGGCGAGCAGGCCGGGGGCGCCGACAATGGCGAGGGCGGCGCCGGGGCCTTCCCAAAATTTCAGCCACTCGAACAGGGGCAGGTAATACCACTCCGGGCGGGGGAGGAAGTGGGCCTCGGCGGGGTTGGCGATGGGGCCGAGCTCGACTGGATGGAAGTAGGCGAGGATGCCGAGCGCGGCGATCAGCAGCAGGGCGAAGCCCATGTCCATCAAGACTTGGCGGGGGTAGAAGCTCTCGCGGGGGAGCTTGGGCTGGACCGGGTTTTCCTGCATGGGGCCGGCGGGGCCGGCCTTGCGGAACAGCGCGATGTGGATGCCGATGAGCAGGAACATGGCGCCGGGGATGAGGAAGACGTGGGCGACGTAGAAGCGGGAAAGGGTGAGGGTGCCGATGGTGTCGCCGCCGCGGAGCAGGCGGGTGAGCCAGGCGCCGATGAGGGGGACCTCGCCGATGACGTTGGTGCCGACGGCGGTGGCGAAGTAGGCTTTCTGGTCCCAGGGGAGGAGGTAGCCGGTAAAGCCCATGCCCAGCACCAGCAGGGCGGTGGTGGCGCCGGAGAGCCAGAGCAGCTCGCGGCGGCCCTTGTAGGAGCCGTAGAGGAAGGTCTGGAGGAAGTGGAGGGCCAGCACCACGATCATGGCGCTGGCGCCGTAGGAGTGGAGGCTGCGGAGGAAGGCGCCGGCGGCGACCTGCTTGGTGATATAGGCGACGCTGACGTGGGCGGACTCGGCGGAGGGGACGTAGTAGAGGGCGAGGCAGAGGCCGGTGACGATTTGGGAGATGAAGATCAGCAGCAGGCCGGAGCCGAAGACGTAGGCCCAGCGGGCGCCGCCGGGGATGGGCTCATCGAGCGAATCGTGCAGCAGGCGGCGGAGGCCGGTGCGCTGGTCGAGCCAATCGCGGAAGCGGTGGGGGCGGGGAGCAGGAGGTGGAGTGCCCATGGGGAGCGCCTAGGAGAGCTTCTCCTGGTTGGGGACGTTGGAACGGAAGTACTGGAATTGGACCTGCAGTTGGCCCTTTTCGATTTGGATGGGCAAGCGGTCCAGGCCGCGCGGAGGCGGGCCAGAGATGTGCTGGCCGTCGGCCTGAAACTGGCCGCCGTGGCAGGGACAGACGAAGCGGTCGCGGGCCTGCTGCCAGGAGACGGTGCAGCCGAGGTGGGGGCAGATGGAGGAGAGCACCTCGAGTTGGCCGGCGGGGTTTTTGGTGACGAAGACGGATTGGGTAGAGACCAGCTCGCGCCAGCCATCGCGCTGGGTGAAGGTGATGGTCTTGCGCACCGGGGCGGTGAGGGTGGCGAAGTCGCTGGCGGGGCCGACGGGGGACCAGGCGCCCTGCTTGGACTTGGTCTGGAGGGGAAAGAGGACGTAGCGCAGCACGGGAACCGCGAGCAAAGCGCCGACGCCGGCGGCCCCCACCCCCAGCAGGGCGGCAAAGAAGGAGCGGCGCGGGTAGCGGCGCTCAGCCGAGTTGGATTCCACCTCCATGGATCGCGGTTCCTTTCGGGCGCGGGACGCGCCGGCTGGGGCTCGGGCGCCGCCTAGAAGGCGAGCCAGAGCGCGAGGTACACAGTGTTGTTGTCGGAGGCATTGCGGCCGGCGCCGTCGTAGTTTTGCCGGGCGCCATTGAACTTCCAATATCCGGTATAGGCCAAGCTCAGGTCAATGTTTTGCACCGGCCAGTAGCCGAACTGGAGGATGTAGCCGTTGCTGTCGGGGCTGCCGTTGTTGCTGCCGGTGACGGCGGCGGGGGCGTAGAGCAGGGGGTCGGCCTGGCCGGTGGTCTGGAAGTAGCCGCCGGTGGCGGTGTAGCGATGGCGCCAGTGGAAGGTGCCGTCGAGGTGGAGGGTATTGAGGGAATCGGTGGGGTTGGCGGCGGCGCCGGCGGCGAAGGTGGCGGCGAGGCGCTGGCTCTCATGGATGAAGGTGCCGTGGGCGTCGAAGAGGTTGGCGCCCATGGGGCGCTCGTACTGGAAGTCGAAGGCGGGATCGGTGTAGCGGTCCTCGAGGCCGGCGACGGCGTTGGGGAAGGAATGCAGCACCAGGCCGTAGGTGCCGAGCTCGAGGTAGTTGGCGCCCCAGCTCTGTTGCCAGGCGAGGCGCCAATAGGGGGCGACGCCGTTGATGTTGTAGGCAAAGCCGGCGCCGGTGACGGGCAGGGGGCCGCCGGCGTGTTCGGAGCGGTAGAGGGTGACGTCGGCGTAGAGGTGGTTGTTCCACAGGCTATAGGCACCCACGCCGGCGACGTCGCCGCCCAGGCCGGTGATGACGGGGGCGGCCAGGGGGCCGACGCCGGCGCCGCTGGAGATCCAGGGGAAGCCCCAGGCGGGAGTGCTGTTCCAGACGTCCTCGACGGTGGGATTGTTGTTGAGGGTGACGCCGTAGATCCAGTCCGCGCCATGGAGGTTGCGCTCGTTGGCGTAGCGGAAATCGGTGTTGTCCATGCTGAAGTGGTCGTCGGCGTGGGTGTAGGTGACCTGCGCCATGCCGCCGAAGTGGGTGGCGAACTCGCCGGCGAGGAAGAGGCTGAGTTGCTGGGGAAAGCCGGCGGAGTTGTTTTGCGAGCCGGGCACGACGGCGCGGGAGGCGGTGTTGGACATCAGCACCATGGCGGAGATGGGGATGGCCTTGGAGAGGAACAGATCCTTGGTGTTGCCGACCTTGCCGTTGACCTGGGTATTGGCGAGGGTGTAGCCGCGGAGCTTGAACAGACGGCCGAAGGCGGTCAGCTCGGGCGGATTGCTGTGGCAGACGCTGCAGGCGAGGCCGGTCTGGCGGGCAAAGCTGGGGACGGCGTAGGCGCGCCAGCAACCGCCCAGCAGCGCGAGCAAGGTGAGCAGGCGGGTGGCGAGGGGCTGCCAGCGACGCCGCTGGAAAGGAGCGACAGGGGCAACAGGCATGACTAGAGTGAAAGCCCTCAGGATGGGTGTGCCCACCCACCGGATCGTTCGGAAAGGCCCTGGGAAAGGCAGTTCAGAGCAGGGATCGGTGCCTAGGGGCACGCCTGAGCTGGGCGAAATGGCGCAGTGAGTGAGCAACCTGACATCTTCAGGATATCACCATGGGTCTCTGGGCCGGAAGCAGGGTTTGGAGGAAAAAAAGAATGCACCGGCTGCCAGGACGGCCGCCGGCGCAAGGGGGAGGAAGCGGGAGGACGATCAGAACACGAAGCGGGTCAGCAGGTAGATGGCGTCGTTGTCACCGGCGTTGCGGCCGGCGCCATCGTAGTTGGTGGCGAGGCCGTTGAAGCGCAGGTACTTGGTGTATTGGGCCACGACCTGGACGTTTTGCATGGGCCACCAGGCGAAGTTGGCGAGGAAGCCGTCGCTGTGGGGATCGCCGTTGGCGCTGCCGCTGACGGGGGCGGCGGCGTAGAGCAGCGGATCGGTGGTGCCGGTGATGCTGAACCAGCCCAGGGTGGCGGCGTAGCGGTCGCCGAAGTGGTACTCGGCGTTGGCCTGGAGGGTGTTGAGGTTGTGGGCGAGGAAGGAGGCGCTGCCCAGGGCCAAGGCGCCGGCGAGGGAGGAGTTCTCGCGGATGTAGGAGCCGCGGAAGGAGAGGATGTTGTTGTGGAGCTGAGGCAGGGTGCGGTCGTATTGGACATCCACCGCCCAATCGGTGTAGACATCCTCGGGGCCGGTGACGGCCAGGGGGGTGGACTTGACGTACATGCCGTAGGTGCCGACCTCGAGGTAGTTGTTTTTGGAGGTCTGCTGCCAGGCGAGGCGCCAGTAGGGGGCGGTGCCGTGGATGTTGATGCCGAAGCCGGCGCCGTCGGGCGGCTGGGGGCCGCCGATGTGGTTGGAGCGGTAGAGGGTGCCGGCGAAGTAGAAGTGGTCGTTCCACATGCCGTAGCCGCCGATGCCGGCGACGTCTTGGGCGAGGGTGCCGTTGACGACGGCGGAGGCGGTGGGGGAGAGGGCGACGTCGCTGTTGACCCAGGGGAAGCCCCAGGCGGGGGTGTCATTCCACAGGTCCTCGACGGTGGGATTGTTGTTGAAGGTAAGGCCGTAGACCAGATCCTTGTTGGCCAGCTTGGTGGAGTTGCTGTAGCGGATATCGGTGTTGTCCCAACTGAAGTGGTCGTCGGCGCCGGAGTAGGTCACCTGGACGAAGCTGCCGATGTGGTCCGACCAGGCGCCGGCGAGGAAGAGGGAGGCGTCCTGGGGAAGCTCGAAGCTGCCGTTCTGGGTGGCGGGCTGGGCGGTGCGGATGGCGGTGAAGGAGGTGTCGAGCACGGCGGACAGGGGCAGGGAGGCGAGCAATTGCAGGCCGGCCTGCTCGCCCTTGGATTTGACCTGGATGGTGGGCATGCCGCCGGCGATGGTGTAGCCGTTCAATTTGAACAGGCGGCCGAGGGGGGTGAGCTCGGGCGGGGTGGTGTGGCAGGCCATGCAGGGATAGCCGGTCTGGCGGGAGAAACTGGGGACGGCGTGCGCGCCCGGCGCTCCCAGCCAGCCCAGCACGCCCAGGGCCAGCAGGGCGGGGGCGAAAGCGGCGAGACGAGAGGTGAGGCGATTGAGGGTGATCATGGCAGGGCCTCCTTGACCCATGCAGCGGAAAAAGGTAGCGGCATCAGGCGTTGGGCGGTGCGGCGGGAAAGGGTTTGACCTGCACGGCGCCCTCTTGGTAGAGGCGGCGCTCAATATCGGCCAGGCAGGCGCGGTCGGGATGAGGGACGCCGACGAGAATCTTGCCGTTGGTGACCTCGGGGTCGTAGAGGCGATTGCTGCGGTGGGGGAGCCCGGAAGAGAGCAGGAACGAGACGATGGTGGTGACGATGGCGCCCAGCATGGTGAGCTCGTAGACGACGATGCCGGTGGGCCACATGGCCACGATGGGCATGCCGCCGGTGGGGAGGGGATAGGAGCGCTGGGTGAAGGAGGCGAGGGCATAGCCGGCGGTGCCGCCGAAGATGCCGCCGAACATCGACAGCCAGGGCATGCGGGTACGCTGCGCTTGCCAACCAAAGCCCTCCTCTTCCAGCGGCTCGGCGGAGATGACGACGAGGTTCTCGGGCTGCAGCCGTAGGCGTGCGCTCTCGGCGGAGAGGGCGGCCAGCGCGCGGCGCGCAGAATCCCGGTCGGCAAACAGTCCATAGATGGCTTGCATGGCGTTTGGCTCCTTCAGGGACGACGGGGAATCAACTGCCCTCCAGAGAGGCTTCGGGGCCGGCGAGGGCGGCAGGAGCGGGCTCAGTGGCGGGGAGTGGGTGTTTCCCGCCTTTCAACTCCCACATCGAGATGATGGGGACGAACTTGATGAAGAGCACGTACATCAGGGCCATGCCCGCCAACGTGCCGATGGAGATGGTGATCTCGACCCAAGTGGGGCGATAGCTGCCCCAGCGGTAGGGCAGGAACTTGTGCTCCAGGCCCGGGACGACGATCAAGAAGCGCTCCAGCCACATGCCCACGAGCACGGTGCAGGAGGCGATCACGGTGCCGGTGACGGTGCGCAGTTTTTTGATGGCGAGAAGGGGAAAGGGGAGGAGGAAATTGCAGAAGACCATGGTCCAGAACAGGGGGGCGAAGCTGCCCCGCTGGACGGACCAGAAGGCGGCCATTTCGTTGGTACCGTTGCCGTACCAGATGGTCAAGCGCTCGGCGAAGACGAAGTAAAGCCAGAGCAGGCAGAACACCAGCAACAGCTTGCCGAGATTTTCAAAGTGCGAGGGCTTGAGGTACTCCTCCAGATGGAGGGTCTTGCGCAGCACGGCCATGGCGATGATGAGGGCGGCGATGCCGCTGAAGATGGCGCCGACGACGAAATAGGGG
>DATKSZ010000151.1:0-2973 GCA_035531375.1 Terriglobales bacterium
CCCGGATCGGCCGCTCGTCAATCTGAATCACACCCCCGGCCTTGACCGGTTCTTGATCTTGCGCCATGCTGGTCTCCTGTTCTGGTCGGTTTGGCTGGCGCCCCCTGCCAGGGGCGCCAGCGCTGTTTGTACCAGACCAGCCCAGGCCTTTTCAAATGCGCGAAATTTAGCGTACGTTATCCTTTGGCGGCAGCGTGCAGGCGCCCTGAGCAGAGCGGGCGCCCCCTGCCGGGAATCGAAGCCACGGCACCGAGCGACCAACGGGAGCGACACGAGTCAGGTGTGGAGTATCCACGGCCCGTGGGGCCACGGGGCCCCGGGTCGGCGCGAGCATGCCGCCCCGCGCCGTTACAGCGGGGCGGCTCACAAGCGGGACGCGCACCGCACCGGCCCGGCGCTGCTACAGCCGTGGCCGGGTAGGCGCGCTGGGGCCCGCGCCAACCAAAGCCGCTTTCAGTCTACCCACCCCGCCGCCTCTTGCCACGTACCGCCTCGGATTCCTTCACCAGAAGTGCGGAAGAGCCCCAACCAAAGTAGCGAACTCACTTCGAAGACATAGTTGCCGGTCTGGTCGGTGATGCCGGTGATCATGAGCATTTCGCCATCCTGACCGTTGTAGCACCGCCAGCTATCCGGAGTGGCCTGGCCGCGCCGCCGACATGGTGCGATCAAGCCAGAAGCGATCCAGTTCCTCCTCGTGCTCGCGGAAATATTCGCGGCTTATGAGCGGCTCCTCCTTCCGCGGCATAATCATTTGCATCCCGCTTATCGCCCAGTACCGCTCCTCGAAATTGCCGCGGACCAGTGCGTCGCGAAGTCCCGGGATCGCTGCGAGGGAATGCGTTCCACCGAGGGCCTTAATGGCGGCGAGGCGAAATTGGGGCGGCGCCTCGCGCTCGATCCGGTCGAGCGCGGGAATAGCCAAGGGACTCTTAATCTCGGCAATTGCATAAACCAAAATGTCGGCCTCCGGGGCGATTGAGCCGCGCCCAGTAAGCTCTGCGGCAATGCCCGGCAGTGGGCTCAAGTCGCCCCCTTCGATCAGAAACCCGATGGAGGGATACCTGAGCTGGGCAGTCGGATCGCGGGCCTCGGCCGCCAGGTAGGGTTTTGCGCCTGGGACACGCCTCAGCGCCCCCAGCGCGATGGACCGTAACGCAAGCGGTGCCCGTTGGTCGGTTAGCAGGTTGCCGACCTCGCGCACTACCTCAGCGAGCGGGTCAAGCGTGCCCGTGAAGCCGCGACCATCAGCAGGCAGAAAGGAATCGATCCCACGAAGCGCCTGCAAGGTCGCGGGCACCAATCGACCGCCGGTCCTATTCAGCAACGCAATCTCCGGCTGCCCAGCAAACCCAACCCCAACGTCAGGCGGGCTCACGTCGATGAGCACCTCGCCCGGGGCGATTGCCCCCTTGATCACCCGTTCGACCCGAAACCGAGCCAGGCGAGACGGTTCCGACGGCGACGCTAGCGGCAGGTGATAGTCAGATAGATATACACCACCCACAATTATCTGCGCACCGGCAACCGCCCGCGCGAGGTCGAAGAGTCCGCCTGGAAATGCAAGACCACCAGGCGGCATTAGGGCCAATGCACACAGTGCCGCCGGCCAGCTCGCCTTAGAAAGAAAAAATCGGAGTGATGATCGATAAATGCCGCCGTGCATTAACATACGCTTGCAATACATCGCTTTGAACCTCCAGCCCCGTTCCGGGCGTAGCCGACCCGATCTGCCAGGTCTGGCCACGGTGTTGCACCGGGTCGTGGGGCGCGAGCCCGTCATATTGCGGCACCGGGGCCGGCGTCGGGCTGTAATATTGCCCTTCCATGTAATCCTCGAAGGCAGCGGGAGCCGAGGGAGGGGTGGTGTACGCACCCGCCGTGCCCCAGATCCAATTTGTGCTCGAGTCGTCGTTAACCGTCGCCCCCGACCACTGCTCGTTCACGGATATCGAGCTGGGCAACGGATTGCCCACTTGATCCAGTATGGTATAGGGTGCTTGTGAGAGGTAGCCAAAAGTGGCGTCCGCAGAATCCTGTGGCTGCCCTGGGACCAGCCTGTATGGCTCGAGCGGGGTCACTGCGAACGGGGCCGAAGTGACGCCGTTTACGGTGACGCTGATCGAAACGGCGCCCGCGCTGTGGCTGAAAGAGGCTCCCGTGGAGATGACCGCCAGCGTGCTGCCCGAGAGACTCGATGTATTTATCTCTGCGCCGCCTGAGTCTATTGTCCAGGAATAAGTCGAGCCCGCCGTTGCCGACAAGGTGATTTGCGTGGCATAACCGCTCGGGGCCTGCCCACCGAACCACCAAACTTGCGGGCAGCCCGAGGTGTTGCAGCTGATCACCGGCGCGGCGGTCCCGTAGCTGCTGCCGCCCATATCCCCCTGCAAGCAGCCGCCGGCGCAATAGGGGCCGCTGGCCGACTGGCTCTCGGCGGTGAAGGTGGCGGCGATGGTGGTTTCGCCCAAGCCGACGGCGTCGAAGCTGCCTTGGCCCTGAGAGGTCAGGATTGAGGTGTTGTAGCTGATCCAGCTCGCATTGGCGGTGAAATCGTCCTCGAAGCCGCAGCAATCCTCCGCGGTGATGGACGAGGAGAACCCGCTGCCAACGGGGGCCAGCCCGCTGGCGACGCCGGGGCAGGTGTAGAAGCAGCACCACATGCACTGCGAGCAGCAGGTTGCGGTTTGCGCGTTGAAGATGCCGACGCTGACGGCGACCCGCATCTGGGCGGGGCCGCTGGCCGGCAGCTTGATCTCGCCGTTCTTGTCGGGCTGGAGGGCGGCGGCGGGTTCGAGCATGGCGCTGCCGTCCTCGACCTCGGGCGGCAAGAGGTTGCCGCTGGGGTCGGGCATGCCCTCTTGGCGCAACATGCCGAGGTCCACCGTGGCCGACGCGCCGGGCGCGAGCGAGACCGGCACGGCGTAGGTGTGCATGCCGTCGGCGGAGTAGAGCGTCAGCACGACCTTTTGC
>DATKSZ010000152.1:0-35223 GCA_035531375.1 Terriglobales bacterium
GTCAACGATCTGGCTCGCCAAATTGCCCGCTACATTCGTCAGTACGCCAAACGCGCAAAGCCGATCCGGTGGCAATACACCGATCTGCGTCGGCGCTACACCGCATGATTTACATTTCACACGGACAGTCCACTAGGAGCCCGTCGGGGATAGGGCCGGCGCGGCGAAAGCTTTTTCCCACGCCCCAATTTACCCCACGCCGCTCCCACCAGCGCTCCCAAATTTTGTGCTTCGGGCCGCTCTATCCCCGACAGGCTCCTAGAAGATGCGCATGATCCAGGGCTTCACGTCGGGCCAGTACTCGGCCTCCAGGTTGAAGATCACGGTGCCGCCCAGGTCCCAGCCCACGCGGCTCATGGTCAGCCCCAGGCCGCGGTCTTGCTTGGGGTAGTAGAGGTTGGAGGTCGCCGCCGCGATCGCCGTGCCCAACAGCGAGGCGCTGGCGAATGCCCAGGTGCCCTGGTCGGTGCGGGTGATGAACATGCGGGTGAACGAGTACCAAACCCGCGTGCCCACCGAGCCTTCGCCCAGGCGGAAGTAGCGCGGATCCTGGTGCAGCCAGGTGGTGAACAGGTAATCGCCCAGGAAGCTCGACCAGGTGGAGTCCATCAGCGCCGAGCCGTAGCACTTGCCGTAGGCTTCCATCCCGCTGCCGTAGCCGCAAAAGCCGTCCACCTTGGAGTGCTCCAGAAGCGCCTCGGTGGCGCCCGCCGCCAGCCCGATGGGGTCGTAGGCGCCGTCCTCCCACTCCTGCAGCTTCTCGTGCGCCGACAGCGGCTTGACGTTCTTGAGGTACTCGACGTTGTAGGCCGGAATGATGAAGAAGATGTGCTTGGGCGAGCCCTTCAGCGCCCCCTGGCCCGAGCCCTCCTTGGTTTGCTGCTGGGCCTGGGCGTCGGCTTGGGCCTGGTCCTGCGCCTCCAGCGCCCACACGTCAAAGGGGTTGGGCGAGATGCTGGCCAAGCCCCGCGCCGCCGCGTAGTTCCAAACGGTACCATCGGCCGTCGTGGGCGCGCTGCCATAGGCCAAAGCCGAGCCGGCCAGCGCCAGCGAAAGTAGAATGCCCGAAACCTTCATAGATGATCGTGTCCCCGTTGCGCCCGCACCACCGCATCCCGGCTGCGGCTCATTGTTGAATATTGTATGACGGATTCAGCAAGCCGGCGGTTGCAGACTTCGCTCGGGGATCCAAGGGACCACTACAGGGCGAAGGTGCCGTCGGGGGCGATGCGGGCGTTGTCGATCAGGCGGGTGCGGTCGGCGAAGGCGGCCACCGCGAAGAGGGTGCCGGCGGCGGCCTGGGTCACCGGCAGCAGGGTGTTGGCGTCCACGGCGGCGAGGTAGTCGAGGTGGAGGCCCGGCTCGGCGGCGATCACCGCCTGGCCGGCCTCGAGCAGCGGGGCGGCGGCGCGCTCGCCGCGGTCGTAGGCCTCGCCCAGCTTGCGCAGGGCGCGCGCCAGGGCGCGGGCGGCGCGGCGCTGTTCGGGGTTGAGCAGCGCGTTGCGCGAGCTCATCGCCAGCCCGTCGGGCTCGCGCACGATGGGGCAGACCACCAGCTCCATGGGCAGGAAGAAGTCTTGGATCATGCGGCGGATGACCGCCACCTGGGCCGCATCCTTCTGCCCGAAGTAGGCGCGCGTCGGCGCCGCCAACTGGAAGAGCTTGAACACCACGGTGGCCACGCCGCGGAAGTGGCCGGGGCGGCTGGCGCCGTCCAGGCGCTGGCTCAGGCCCTCCACCTCGATCCAAGAGGCGCCGCCGGGGGCGTACATCGCCGCCGCCGCGGGGGCGAACACCGCCTCCACTCCCTCCTGCTCCAGCAGGGCGCAGTCGGCCGCCAGCGCGCGCGGGTAGCGGTCAAAGTCCTCGCTGGGCCCGAACTGGGTGGGGTTGACGAAGATGCTGGCTACGGTGATGTGGTCCTGCCGGCGCGAGGCGCGCACCAGCGAGAGGTGGCCGGCGTGGAGCGCGCCCATGGTGGGCACGAAGCCGAGCGAGGCGCCGCCGTCGAGGGCGGCGCAATAGGTCTGGAAGTCGTAGGGCTCGCGGAAAATTTCCAATCACGCCTCGTGGGGCTGGCGCACCGGCGCCGCCTCGCTCGGCATATGATAACTCTCGCGGTCGGCGGGGAAGGCCCCGGATTCGACCTCGGTGCGGAACGCCTCGGCGGCGGCGCGCACCGCCGGCGCCAAGTCGGCGTAGGCGCGCACGAACTTGGGGCGGGGGCGGAAGCTCAGCCCCAGCAGGTCGTGCAGCACCAGCACCTGGCCGTCGCAGTCGGGGCCGGCGCCGATGCCGATGGTGGGGATGCCAACGGCGGCGGTGATGCGCGCCGCCAGCTCGCGCGGAATGCCTTCCAGCACCAGCGAAAACGCCCCGGCCTGCTCCAGCGCGCGGGCGTCGCGCAAGAGCTGCTCGGCGGCGGCGGCGCTGCGGCCCTGGACGCGGTAGCCGCCCTGCAGGTTGACCGACTGCGGCGTCAGCCCGATGTGCCCCATCACCGGCACCTCGGCCTCGACGATGGCGCGCACCACCCCGGCGCGGCGCTCGCCGCCCTCGAGCTTGACCGCCTCGGCGCCCGCCTCCTTCACCAGCCGGATGGCGTTGCCCACCGCCTCGGGCTGGCTGACCTGGTAGGAGCCGTAGGGCATGTCGGCCACCACCAGCGCCCGCCGCGCCGCCCGCCGCACCGCCCGGGTGGCGATCAGCATCTCCTCCAGCGTGACCGCCAGCGTGCTCTCGCCCCCCGCCACCGCCATGCCCCAGGAGTCGCCCACCAGCAGCACGTCAATCCCGCTCTCGTCCAGCAGGCGGGCGAAGGGGTAGTCGTAGGCGGTGAGGCAGGAGATCTTTTCGCCGCGCTGCTTCTTGGCGAGGCAGGAGCCGGTGGTGACTTTGAGGCCGGCGGCGGCCGACTCGGAGGGATAGAGGCTCATCGGCGGGTACCCGTCCCGCGCCGCGGGATCGGGTCCTCCTGCAAGTTGGGATGGGGGCGCGGGTCAGGAGGCGGCGTGCGCCGTGCCCCGCGATATCCGCCCCCCTCCGCCACGTCGAAGCCGGGGTCGCATTCCGGGCGGCCTGCCCTGCCAAGGCCAGTATAGCGCAGCCCGCCGCCCCCGCCTACGAGCCCAGCGGCAGGTAGTACTGCGTGCCCGCCACCGGCTCCTCCAGGCGGCGCATCAGCTCCTGCAGGTCGGCGTCCTGCTCGACGAAGTCGATCTCGCTGGTGTTGATCACCAGCAGGTCGCTCTGGTCGTAGCGGAAGAAGAAGTGGTCGTAGGCCTTGACCACCTCGCGCAGGTACTCGTCGCTGACCTCCTGCTCGCTGGCGAGGTTGCGGCGCGCCAGGCGCTGGCGCAGCACCTCGGGGGTGGCCTGGAGGTAGATCACCAGGTCGGGCACGGCGATCTGCGGGCGCAGCAGCTCGTAGTACTGGTTGTAGACGGCCAACTCGGCGTCGCTGAGGTTGATGTAGGCGAAGATCTTGTCCTTGGCGAAGATGTAGTCGGCCACCACCCCGCCCCAGGGGCGCTCCGGGCCCAGCGGCGCGAGCTGGCGGTAGCGCTGCAGCAGGAAGTGCATCTGGGCGCGGAAGGCGGCGCCGGGCTGGCCGGCATAGAAGCCGGCCAGGTGGGGGTTGTCCTCGGGCTCGAGCAGGAGCTGGGCGTGGTGGCGCTCGGCCAGGATGCGCGCCAGGCTGGACTTGCCCACCCGGATGGGCCCCTCGATGGCGAGGTAGCGGGGCGGCGTGGGCGTAGGCGTGTCGGACATGCGGGCTACCCGGATTCTACCGGACCCCGCCGCCCCCGTCCACGGCCCGATGCGCGGCCACCCGCTACTTCAGCACCAGCTTGGCGATGGTCTGCAACTGCAGGTTGGAGGTGCCCTCGTAGATCTTGCCGATCTTGGCGTCGCGGTAGTACTTCTCCACCGGATAGTCCTTGACGAAGCCGTAGCCGCCGTAGACCTCCACCGCCAGCGAGGCCACGTGCTCGGCCACCTGCGAGGCGAAGTACTTGGCCATGGCGGCTTCCTTGATGAAGTCGGCGCCCGAGTCCTTGAGCCGGGCGGCGTTGTAGACCAGCAGCCGCGCCGCCTCGACCTCGATGTGCATCTGCGCCAATTGGAACTGGAGGCCCTGGAACTCGGCGATGGCCTTGCCGAACTGTTTGCGCTCCTGGGCGTAGCGGGTGGCGCACTCCATCGCCCCCTGGGCCAGGCCCAGCATCTGCGCGGCGATGCCGATGCGGCCCTCGTTCAGGGTCTCGATGGCGATCTTGTAGCCCTTGCCCAGCTCGCCCAGCACATTGGCGGCGGGCACCTGGCAGTCCTCCAGGATGAGCTCGCAGGTGCTGGAGGCGCGGATGCCGAGCTTGTCTTCCTTCTTGCCCACGCTGAAGCCGGGAAAGCCGCGCTCCACCAGGAAGCCGGTGATGCCGCGGTAGCCGGCCGCCGGGTCGAGGTTGGCGAACAGCACGAACAACTCCGCCTCCAGGGCGTTGGTGATCCACAGCTTGCGCCCGTTGAGGCGGAAGCCGCCGCCGTCGCGCTCGGCCCGCGTCTGCAGGGCAAAGGCATCGCTGCCCGAACTGGGCTCGGAGAGCGCGTACGCCCCCACCCACTCGGAGGCCATGCGCGGCAGGTAGCGCTGCTGCTGCTCCGGGCTGCCCCAGCGCAGCAGGGCGTTGTTGACCAGCGTGTTTTGCACATCCACCACCACCCCGGCGGATGCATCCACCCGCGACAGTTCCTCCACCACCAGCACGGCGTCGAAAAAGCTGCCCGCGCTGCCGCCCCAGGCCTCCGGAATCTGGATCGCCATCCACCCCAGGCGGAAGAACTCCTGCAGCAGGCCCTCGTCGAAGTGCGCCTTTTCGTCCATCTCGCGCGCCAGCGGCCGCACCCGGCTCTCGGCCCAATCGCGCACCGACTGGCGCAGCAGCAACTCCTCCGAGGTCAAGGCGGTCAAAGCAGAAGGGCTCATAACGCTTCCATTCTCGCCCACCCCGCTAGCGTTTTCCAAAGGCTTTGGCCCGTCCAACCGCCCGGTTGGCGGCAGGACGGGGGGCTGGGCTTGCCTTTTTTGTTTGCCTCGCGTATATTCTTCCCTTCCGAGGGGGTTCGGGGGCCTGCTCCCAGCTTCGTTGGGGGCGCTTGGGGGCCGATTGGAACCTTCCGGCGCTGTTGCTGCCTGGGGTACACCCCTACAAATTTATTTTTTCGTGGCGGTCCTCGGGCTGAAACTTTTGGTGTGCAAACGGCGTCCAATGGCCAAGTTGTGGTTTTTAGGGATTCAATAACGCTTCCACGAGAGGAGGTGGGCGGAATGCCAGCAATCATCGAGGGTCTCAAGGCCAAGATTCATTGCCCCATGTGCACCCGCACCGTCGAGGGTTTGGCGGTGCCGGAAGTGCGGTTGGGGCGCTCGCGCTTGCGGGTCATGCCCGGACAGAAGTGCAGCCGTTGCTCGGCGTCGTTGGACGCCGGCTACGTGTTGGAGCTTCTGCCCGAGACCGAACAGCCCGTCAGCAAGGGCCGTCATCGCGCCGCCTAGGCGGCGCAGCAACACCGCCATTGCCAGTTGGGGCCGGCACCACGCCGCGCCCGCAACTGGCAATCGTGTTTTTGGGGGACGTGCCTGCCCACCCGAACCATCATCTTCGACCTCGGCCAGACGCTGGTGCCGTTCAGCTTCGAGCGCCTGCGGCCGCGGCTGGAGCCCTGCCGCGCCCAGGCCAGCGCGCTGGTGAGCCAACTCGAGACCGGGGAGCTGGACGCCGCCCGCTTCCAGCGGGAGCTGGGCCGGCTGGCGGGGCTGGCGCCGGAGGCCTTCCTGCCTTGGTGGAACTCGATCTTCGAGCTGCGTTGGCTGGTGCCGCCGGAGCTGCTGCGGGAGCTGCTCGAACAGTATCGCGTTGGCCTGCTTTCCAACACCAACGCGCTGCACTTCGCCTTCCTGGAGCAGGCCTTCCCGCTGCTGGGCGAGCTCGACTTCCGCATCGTCTCGCACCAGGTGGGGGCGGCCAAGCCGGCGGAGCGCATCTACGCCGCCGCCGAGGCGGCGGCGGGGTGCGCGCCGGAGGAGATTCTCTACTTCGACGACATCGCCGAGTATGTGGCGGCGGCGCGGCGGCGGGGCTGGCAGGCGGAGGTCTTCGCCGGGGCCGACGCGGTGCGCCGCCACCTGGGGCGGTAGGCGCGCGGGCGGGGCCGGCTCAGCGGCTGGCGCCGCGGGCGGCGGCCGCGGCCGCGCCCTCGCGGGCGAAGTCGAGCCCGCGGGCGCCGGGCTCGTGGTCCACCACCAGCCGGTCGGCGCCCTCGGGCTGGCCGCCCACCTGGTGGGTGGCGATCAGGCTGGCCAGCGGCGCCACCAGCAGGCGCTCGATGGCGCGCTTCAAATGGCGGGCGCCGTACTGCGGATCGGCGCCCTCGGCCAGCAGATGGGCGCGGGCGCGCGCGGTGCAGCGGAACTCCAGCGCGCGCTCGCCCGGGCTGGCGGCCAGGCGCTGCCGCACCCCGTCCAGCTCCAAATCGAGCACCTGCTCCAATTGCGCCCCGTCCAGCGGCTGGAAGACGAGCACGTGGTCGAGCCGGTTGAAAAACTCGGGGGAGAACTTGCGCCGCGCCGCGCCCACCGCGGCCGCGTCCAGCCGGCGCTGCGCGCCCGCCCCGCCCGCCGCCGCCGGCGCAAAGCCGAAGCCGGGCTGCAGCAGGCCCTGCATCTCGCCCGCGCCCAGGTTGCTGGTGAGAAAGATCATCGCCCGCGCGAAGCTCACCTTGCGGTTGTCGCCCAGGGTGAGGGTGGCCTTGTCGAGGATGCCGAGCAGGAGCTGCCACAAGGCGTCGGAGGCCTTCTCGATCTCGTCGAACAGCACCAGGCAGAGCGGCTGCTCCGGCGTCTGGCAGCGGTCCAGCGCCTCCTGGGTCAATACCGGATGGGTTTCGCGGTGGCCGAGATAGCCCGGGGGCGAGCCCACCAGCTTGGCGATCTCGTGGCTGTGCTGGAACTCGGCGCAGTCCACCTTGAGCAGCGCCGCCGGGTTGTGGAACAACTCCTCGGCCAGCACCTCGACCACGTGGGTTTTGCCGGAGCCGGTGGGCCCCAGCAGCAGGAAGTTCGCCAAAGGCCGCTGGCGCGAGTTCAAGCCCGCCAACAGGGTTTGGTAGGCATCGGTGATGCGCTCCAGGGCCTCGGCTTGGCCCACCACGCGCGCCCGCAGTTTCTCCAGCAAGCCCGCCGCCTCCGGACTGCGGCGGTGGGGATTGAGCACTACTTTGACTGCGCTGGCCATCGCCGACCTCCCTTGGTTGGAGATGTTCCGGCTGTGCCGCTGGATGCAAAACCCCGCCGGCCGGGGGCGGCGGCATCCAAATTCAAGCGCAAGATCCGGAGTGCGCTTCGGGGGCGGCGCTGCTAGATTCAAAGCCATGAAGCCTGCAACCGCCGCCGCGCGCGCCGCGTCCACCTTGGCCGATCCCCGCTGGGCGGAGGTGGTGGCGCGCGACCCCCGGGCCGATGGCCGCTTTTGCTACTCTGTGGCAACCACCGGGGTGTATTGCCGGCCCTCCTGCGGAGCGCGGCGCGCCCGCCCGGAAAATGTCCGCTTCCACGCCAGCCCGGCGGCGGCGGAGGCGGCGGGCTTCCGCCCCTGCCGGCGCTGCCAGCCGCAGCGGCCGGCGCCGCCCGCTCGCCACGCCGCCGCCATCGCCGCCGCCTGCCGCGCGCTGCAGCGCGCCGCCGCGCCGCCGCTGCTCGCCGAGCTGGCGGCCGGCGCCGGGCTCAGCCCCTTCCATTTCCAGCGCGTCTTCCGGCGCGCCACCGGGCTGACGCCGCGCCAGTTCGCCGCCGCCCAGCGTGACCAGCGCGTGCGCGCGGCGCTGCGCCGCGAGGCCAGCGTCACCGAGGCCATCTACGCCGCCGGCTACAACTCCAACGGCCGCTTCTACGCCACCGCCGCGCGGGCCCTGGGCATGGCGCCCGCGCGCTTCCGCGCCGGCGGGGAGCGCGTCGCGCTGCGCTACGCCGTCGGCGCCTGCTCGCTGGGCGCGGTGCTGGTGGCGCGCAGCCCGCGCGGGGTGTGCGCCATTCTCCTGGGCGACGACCGCGCCGCGCTCGAGGGGCAACTGCGGGAGCAGTTTCCGCGGGCGCAACTGCAGCCCGGCGGCCCTGGCTTTGCGCGCCTGCTGCAGCGCGTGGTGGCGCTGGTCGAAGACCCGGCGGACGCGCCGGGCTTGCCGCTCGATCTGCGCGGCACGGCCTTCCAGATGCGGGTGTGGCGCGCGCTGGGCGCCATTCCGGCGGGGTCCAGGCTGAGCTACGCCGCGCTCGCCCGCCGCCTGGGACGGCCCCGCGCCGCCCGCGCGGTGGCGGGCGCCTGCGCCGCCAACCCGCTGGCGGTGGCGGTGCCCTGCCATCGCGTGGTGGCGGCCAACGGCACCCTGGCCGGCTACCGCTGGGGCCTGGCGCGCAAGCAGGCGCTCTTGCGCCGCGAGGCCCGCACCGCCGCTGCCGGGCCGGCGCCCCGCCGCCCGCCAACGGCCGCCCGCCGATCGGGCTAGTGCGTGCTAGACGTAGTCGGAGCAGCTCATGTAATAGCCGCACTGGCGGCAGCGCAGCTTGCAGCCGCGCTCCTCCAGCCGCAGCCAGCACTGCGGGCAATAGAGCATGGGCTCGGCGGCCGCGGCCGGCTGTTCCGCGGCGCGGGGCGGCGCCTCGCCGGCCTTCATCGCTTCTCTCCCCCCTCCAGCGGCTTGCGCGCAAAGCGGTAGAGCGAGCCGCACAGCAGCGCAAACAGCGCCAGCGCCCAGAGATTGCTCCCCGCCCAGGCGCTGCCCAACAGGCGCGGCCCGATGGCGAACTGGCCGTGGGCGATGCGCCCGGTCGCCTCCAAATAGGAGATCGCCGCCGCCACCAGCCCGAACACCGCCGCTCCGGCGATCAGCCCGCTGGAGTAGAGCGCGCCGCTGCCGGTCTCGCCCTCCTGCCGTGGCGCGCCGCGTTCGGCCAGCCAGCGCAGTGCGCCGCCGACGAAGATGGTGGCGGTGGTGCCGATGCCCAGATAGCTGCCCACGGCAAACGCCAGCGACCGGATGCCAAGCAGTTCCACCGCGACCACCAGGAACACCCCGATCAGGATCAGCGCCCAGGGCAGTTGGCGGTTGAGCAGCCCGTTGATGATGGTGGCCATCAGCCGCGCCTGTGGCGCCGCCACCTGTTCGCTGCCGATGCCCTGCACCCATTGGATCTCGACCTTCCCGCTGGCGGGGTTGTAGAGGTAGGTGCCATCGGGGATGGTGTGCGAGCCGATCACGTTCAGCTCCCAGTACTGGCGCAGCGTGGTGGCGCGCAGCACGCCCTTGGGAAGCTGGTAGTGCAGGTTCTCGATGCTCACCCCCGGCAGCGCCGTGGTGCCCACGCGCGGGTTCGCCGCCAGTTGGGGCAGGGCGAAGGTCTGCGCTTGATACGAGGAGTAGGCAGTGTTGAGGAAGGGCACGGTGTAGCCCACCACCACCACCGACGCCACCACCCCGATCATGAGCGTAACCTGCTGCTTCCAGGGCGTCGCCCCCACCAGGAAGCCGGTCTTGAGATCCTGCGAGGTGGCGCCGGCGATGGCGGCGGCGATGGAGACCGCCCCGCCCACGCTCAGCGCCAGGGCGGCATAGAGGTGGCCGCTCCAGCCCGCCAGCAGGAACAGCAGGCAGGTGACCAGCAGGGTGGCGATGGTCATGCCCGAAACCGGGTTGCTGGAGTTGCCGATGAGGCCGACGATGCGGCTGGAGACGGTGACAAAGAAGAAGCCAAACAGCAGCACCAGCAGCGCGCTGACGACGTTGCTGAACCAGGCCGCCTGGGTGTTGTAGCGCAGCGCCAGAATGGCCCACAGCAGCAGGCCGAGCACGCCGGCGCCGGCGAGCACGATCCAGCCGGGCAGGTCGCGCTCGGTGCGCGGCGCCAGCGCCGCCGCCGCCCGCCGCGCCCCGCCGGCGCGCAGCTCGCGCGCCCCGCCGCGGAAGGCGCGCAGGATGGTGGGCAGGGTGCGCAGCAGCGTGATCAGCCCCGCCGCCGCCACTGCCCCCGCGCCGATGGGGCGGATGTAGGCGCCCCAGACCTGGTCGGCGCTCATCTGGGCGATGGGCACGGTGGAGGGGTAGAGCGCGCCCGGCAAGGCGCCGCCGAAGAACTGGATTGCCGGCCCCAGCACCAGCCACGACACCACCCCGCCGGCGAACATGGTGCCGGCGATCTTGGGCCCGATGATGTAGCCCACGCCCAAGTACTCCGGGGTCACGTCGGCGCGCAGGCTCGCCCCCGGCAGCCAGCGCGGGTTGAAGCTGGCCGTGCCCTTCCAGAATTGCAGCGCGTCCATCAGGAACTTGTACACCCCGCCCACGCCCAGGCCCCAGAACACCCGCCCGGCGAAGTGGCCCCCTTTTTCGCCGGCGCGCAGCACGTCGGCGCAGGCGGCGCCCTCGGGGTAGGGCAGCAGCCCGTGCTCCTGCACGATGAGCTGCCGCCGCAGCGGGATCATGAAGAGGATGCCCAGCCAGCCGCCGATCATCGCCAGCAGGAAGATGCGGGAATACTCCAGCGGAAAACCGAGGAAGATCATCGCCGGCAGGGTGAAGATCACCCCCGCCGCCACCGACTCGCCCGCCGAGCCGGTGGTCTGCACGATGTTGTTCTCCAGAATGCTGGAGCGGCCGAACTTCTTGAACAGGCTGATGGTGAGCACCGCGATCGGGATCGAAGCCGACACCGTCAGCCCCGCCCGCAGTCCCAGGTAGGTAGAGACGGCGCCGAAGAGAATGCCGAAGAGAACGCCCAGCACCACCGAGCGCAGGGTGAGTTCGGGCAGCGTGGCATCGTCGGCGACGTAGGGACGAAAGCCGGCGGCGGCGGCCGAGGTCTCGGGCACGGGGGGCTGGGATGCCATTCCGGCTGACGTTAGCACGTTCGCCGGGGCGGCGCAAAAGCGAAGAAGAAGCAAAGACCACAGCCCGGCCGCAGGTGCCCGGCCGGGGGGATGGGGCCAACGCACTAAACTGAGGCAAAGGCCCAATCCCCGCGATTTTCCCAGTGGAAACCCCCTCCCGCCGCCGCCGTGGTCTGTGCAAAAGCGCGGATCCCCTTGCCTGTTGCGCACGCCGCCGCCAGCGCCCGTCCTATCGGTCAGGCGCATCAGCGCAACTCAAGGAAAATGTTTGATTTACGCCGAATGCGGGCGGGTGCCGCGGGGCTGCGGCCGTCCTGGGGCCGGGGCCGCGGCGGAAGCGGCAGCCCGCCGGTTTTTCACCACTTTTCCACAGCAGGCGCTTCGCCGTTGGGGTGTTCAGCGCGTCCGGTAAGGCGCCAATTGCGGCAGCAGGGAGCTGGGCACCCGCGCCACCAGGTCAACTTGGCGGGTGGCGTGGTGTTCGGCGAGGATCTCGCCGCGCTCGTGCAGCAGGTGCAGCAGCCGGCCGGCGGGGTGGGGAATGCGCAGCCGCACCTCTTCCAGCCGATCCCCGGGCAGCTCCTGGTCAATGCGGGCGAGCAGGTCGGCGAGGCCCGCTCCGGTGCGGGCGCTGACCAGCACCGGCGCCGCTCCGGGCGGGGGCGTGGGAGGGCTGGCGAGCAGATCGGCCTTGTTCCACACCCGGAGCTGGGGGGTGGCCTCCACCCCCAGCTCGTGCAGCACCTGCTGGGCTTGGCGCTCGTGCTCTTCGCGCTCGGGGGCGGAGGCGTCGGCGACCACCAGCAGCAGGCGGGCTCGGGTGACCTCCTCCAGCGTGGCGCGGAAAGCGCTGATGAGCCCGTGGGGCAGGTCGCGCAGAAAGCCCACCGTGTCCGACAGCAGCACGGTGCGCTTGGAGGGCAGGCGCAGCGCGCGCAGGGTGGGGTCGAGGGTGGCGAACATGCGCGCCGAGGTGAGCACCCCGGCGCCGGTCAAGCGGTTGAACAGAGTGCTCTTGCCGGCATTGGTGTAGCCCACCAGCGCCACCGTGGCCAGCGGCACGCTCTCCCGCTGGCTGCGCTGCTGGCCGCGCTGCGCCCGCACCCGCTCCAGCGCCAGCTTGAGGCGGCGGATGCGGTGGTGGATGCGGCGCCGGTCGGTCTCGAGCTGGGTCTCGCCCGGCCCGCGGGTGCCGATGCCGCCGCCCAGGCGCGACATGGCCGCGCCCCGGCCGGCCAGGCGGGGAAGCAGATACTCCAGTTGCGCCAGCTCCACCTGCAACTGGCCTTCGCGGGTGCGGGCGTGCTTGGCAAAGATGTCGAGGATAAGCTGGGTGCGGGCCAATACCCGGGTGCCCACCGCCCGCTCCAGGTTGCGCTGCTGGGTGGCGGTAAGCTCGTTGTCGAACAGCACCAAGTCCACGCCGCGGGCGAGCGCGGCCAGTTCGGCGAGCTTGCCCTCTCCGATCAGGGTGGCGGCGTCCGGGCGCGGGCGGCGCTGCAAGGTCGTCCCCACCACCTCCGCCCCGGCGCTGGCGGCCAGCTCGCGCAGCTCGGCCAGCGCGGCTTCCGCCCCCGGCCGCTCCCCCGGCGTGGCCGCCACCGCCTGCGCCGCTGCCGCCCTATGGCGCGTGCGTGCCCGGCTGTCGGTGAACTCCACCCCGACCAGGACTGCCGTTTCCATGGAAATGGGGGGCGGGTGGCGGCTATTCGCCTTCGGCCACCGGGGCCGGCGCCGCCGCCGGCGCGGCGGCCCCCGCCTCCCGCGGCCGCGCCACCGCCAAGGGCCGCTCGTTGTGCTCGCGCCCGCCGCCGCGCTGTTGCACCACGGTGGCGATGGCGTGCTTGAAGATCATCTGTTCCTGGCTGCCGGTCTCCAGCACCAGGCAATACTTGTCAAAGCTGCGTATCCGGCCGGTCAGTTTCACCCCGCTGAGCAAGTAGATGGTGATGACCAGCTTCTCCTTGCGGGCGGTGTTCAAGAAGGAGTCCTGGATGTTTTGTGCTGGTTTATCCATGCGAATCGTCTCCGGCCCTCTTCTCCAGCCTACGGCGGCGGCCCACGAAACTCAAGCCCGCAAACTCGGAACCTCGCTGCGTAACTGCTAGTGCACGCTCAAGGGCGGCAGCACCGTCCAGTCGAAGTGTTGGGTTGCCTTCTGCCCGTTGCTATCCACGGCTTGCACCAGGAACGAATAGTTGCCCGCGCTATTGCCACCCGGCACGCCGTTCAGGGTGCCGTTGGGGTCCAGCGTCACTCCCGCCGGCAGGCTCCCCCCGGCCAAGCTGAAGACATAGGGCGGGGCGCCAAAGTCGGCCGTCACCGCCAACTGATACATCTGCCCCACGTCGGCCGGCGGCAGCCCGGTGGTGGTGATGGCGAAAGTGTTGCCGCTGAACACCGTCAGGGCGAGGCTCTGCGTCATCCTCATCCCGGTGCTGTCGGTGGCCTGCACGCTGATGGGGTAGATGCCGGCCGTTCCCGAGGCGGGCACGCCATTGATATTGCCGAAGCTATCCATGCTCAAGCCGGCCGGCAGGCTTCCCAGCACCAGGTTGAAGGTGTAGGGCGAGGTGCCGCCCAGCGCCGACAGCGTCTCCAGATAGCCGCGCCCCTCCACCGCCGCTGGCAGGATCGCGGGCGAGATCTCGTAGGGGTTGACCACCAGGGTGAAGGGCTGCAGCAGCGTCTGCCCATCGGCATCGGTCACCTGCACGCTGAAGTTATAGACCCCGGCGGTGGTGGGGGTGCCGCTGATATCCCAGCCCAGGGTGCTGATCGTGTCCTGCCGGACCAACAGTCCCGGCGGCAGCGTGCCGTTCAGCACCACCGGGCTGTACGGCTCCTGGCCGTTGGCCATATCCACGGTGGTCTGGTATGCCACGCCCACCGAGGCTACCGGCAGGGCCGCGCTCTTCACCCCCAGCTTCGCCACTTGGATGGTGACCGGCAGGGTGGCGGTGTTGGCCGGCACCGAGCTGTCGGTCACTTGCAGGGTAAAGGTGGTGGTGCTGATGCTGGGGGGCGTCCCGCTGATCTGGGCGGCGGCGGGGCTGGTGGTCGAAAGCGTCAGGCCGGTGGGCAGGGTGCTGCGCACCACCGACCAAGTGTAGGGCGTGGTGCCGTCCACCGCGAGCAGGGGCAGGGTATAGGGCTCGTTGGTGGTGCCCAGCGGCGGCGTGGGCGGCAACACCGCCAGCTTGTCATCAATGGTCATGTAGATGGACTGCAGGGTGGAGTTGCCCACCAAGTCGTGTGCGCCGAAGGTCACCAACACCGTGCCCGCCACCAGCGGCGTCCCGGTCAGGTTCCCCTGCGGATCCAGGTTCAGCCCGGAGGGCAGCGGGTTCGAGTTCGACGCCACGGAGAAGGCGATCTTGCCGCTGCCCAACGCTCCATTCACCGCGCTCAAGGTGGCGAAGTAGGGCACCTCGACATTGCCATCCGGCAGGCTGGTGGTCAGGATAGTCAACTGGTTGGCCGGCGTCTCCGCCAGAATCCACAGCCCGGAGTTGATGTCGGTTGCCAGAATGTAGGGCAGGCCATTCACCGCGTAGGCCGCCACCCCGTACACCATGGCCTTGGCGGGGTTGTCCACCGCCGGGTTGGTGCCGTTGGGGTCGGCGGAGTCGGGCGGCACGAACGAGGCCAGCCGCGCCGGCGGCGCGATCGAGCTGATGTCCAGATCCACCACGCCGCTGGAGTACCACGCCACGTAGGCGTGGGGATGGGCGGCGTTGCCGTTCCAGGCGATATCGTGGGCGGTGTAGATGCCGCGGTCCGGGGCCGGATCCGACTCCGCCTGCGGCGTGGTGAAAAAGCCCTGCACCGTCGCCGAGCCCGGCGTGGGCAGGTCGTAGGTGCGCAGGAAGCCCCAGCCGGCGTTGTTGGTCAGCGGCACCGCCGAGCCCGCTCCGCACACCACCCCCACCGAGGGATTCAACGGCACATTCTGCGCCGGATTGCTGGGGCTGGGCGCCATGGCCGAGGCGCAAACCTGGTCGGCAATCAACAGCTCGCTGCCTCCGGCCACCGGCAGCGCCTCGTGGGTGTTGCCCTCCGGGCTGGAGGGGGTGGAGGAGGTGGCGATGGACGTGACCGGATACTGGATGTGGTCGAGGAAGACGTTGGCGTTGTTGGAGCGAATGGCGAGCGGATCGCTCACGTCCAACACCACCACCCCCTCGTCCCAGTAGCTCAGGTAGGCGGTCTTGCGGTCGCTCGACAGCTCGATCGTATCCAGAAACACGCGCGGGTCGGAGCCCTGCACCGCTTGCGGCATCTGCGTGGCGGTGGCCGCCAGCACCCCCCAATTGCCCACTTCCCGCGGCGCGGCGGGGTCGGTGATGTCGAGCACGCGCAGGTCGCCCTCGGGGCCGCCGCTGGACTCGGAGTTGGGCACCGCCGCCAGCGCATAGAGCTTGTCCTGGGAGTGGTCCACCACGCCCAGCGAGTTGGCCGGGCCCGGCACCGGCACGAAGGCCACGTCGCTGACCCCGTTCAATCCCGAGTTCCAGCTTCCCAGCAGGGCCGGATGGGTGGGGTCGGTGACGTCGAAAAACTCCACCCCGGCCTCGCCGCCGGCGACGTTGTTGGGATCGCAGGCCTGTTCGGTCACCGCCATCAGGTCGCCTTGGCTGCCGCCATGAAAGCCGGGCGAGCTGACCCCGGTGATGACCTTGGCCTCCCGCTGCTTGGCGCCCGGCACGCCGCCCACCGTCGCCACCAACTGCGGGTTGGTGATCTGGCTTAGATCCACCACCTTGACCCCGGTCGCTGGGCAATCCCCGGGCGAGCCGCGCGTGCCCACATAGGCGTAGGTGATGTGCGTGGTGGTGGCGGTGGCGACGGCGACGGCGGCGTTTTGGCCGTGCCCGCCCAGGGGGTTGTGCGCCACCGCGGTCAGCGTCGCTCCCGGGGCGCGCACGTTGATCTGGTAGGTGAACTGCGCGTAGTGGGGGGTCGAGGAACTGTCCACCGCCTCGATCGCCACCGAAAACGTGCCCGCCGCGGTGGGGGTGCCCGCCAGCACCCCGGAGGAGGTCAGCGTCAGTCCCGGCGGCAAGTTTTGGGTGGGACGGAAGGTGACCGGCGGGCGCGCCACCACCCCGGTCTGCCCGATATTGGTTTGAAAGCCATAGGCATAGGGCGATCCGGCGATGGCATCGGGCAGGTGTCCGGTTGTCGAGGATGAGACAATGAGCAAATTGAGGTTGGCCGGCACCACCGCGGGCGGGTTGGTAATGGTGCTGGAGCCGCCGCAGGCCCCCAGGCCGGCCGCCAGCAGCCCCGCCAGCGCCAGCCCCCAGTACGGCCTGGATTTTGCCATGGATTCCCGTCGCATGAAGATGACTAGGCCAGAAGGAAGGTTAAAACCGATGTTCCAGTTTACCTTAAATCCCCGGCGGTTTTGGCGCGCCGCCCTTACAATCTAGCAGTTCATGCCCTCCCGCCCCACCCTGCTGGCCCTTTTGCTGGCCGTCCTGCTGGCCGCCGCCGGGCTGTGGTGGCTGTGGGGCCCTGGCCCTCCCCTGGCTGCCGCTGCCCGGGTCACGGTCGCCGCCGGGGCCAGCCGCCGGGCGATCGCCCGCCAAATGGCCGGGGCGGGAGTGGTGCGCAGCGCCGTTGGCTTCGAGTTGTGGAGCGTTGTCCATCCCCGCCAGACGCTCAAGCCCGGCACCTACGAGTTTGCCGGCGGGCAATCGGTGCCGCGCGTGTTCCGCACCCTGGTGCGCGCCCAAACCCTGGCGCTGGTGGTGACCGTGCCGGAGGGGTTCAACCGCTTCGACATCGCCGGCGAACTGGCCAGCCGCGGCATCGCCCCGGCCGCCGCCTTCCTCGCCGCCACCGCCGACCCCAGCTCAATCCGCGACCTCGACCCCGCCGCCGTCTCGCTCGAGGGCTATCTGTTTCCCGCCACCTACCGCTTGCTGCCGGGCATGCCGGCCGCCGCCATCGCCGCCCTCATGACCGGCCGTTTCCGCCAGCAGTTGCGGCTGGAGCCCGACCACCCCGCCGACCTGCACCGCTGGGTGACGATTGCCTCCCTGGTGGAAAAAGAAACGGCGGTGGCGGCCGAGCGTCCGCTCATCGCCGGCGTCTTTGCCAACCGCTTGGCCCGCCACCAGCCGCTGCAGTGCGATCCCACCGTCATCTACGCCGCCCTGCTGGCCCACCGCTACACCGGGGCGCTGCATCGCGCCGACCTCGCCTACAACTCCCCCTACAACACCTACCTGCACCCCGGCCTGCCGCCCGGCCCCATCGCCAACCCCGGCCAGCTCGCGCTCGAGGCCGCCGCCCACCCCGCCGCCACCGACTACCTCTACTTCGTCAGCGACGGCCACGGCTCCCACCGCTTCGCCCGCACCCTGGCCCAGCAGCAGCACAACGTCGCTCTCTATCTGCACGCCCTGCGCCGCTAGCCCCCACCCTGCCCGTGGCTGGGCGGTTCCCTCGCCTTCCCCGCCCCGTTATCATGCAAGGAGCATGTCCTCCGCCACCCCACCCCCGCCCCTCGCCGTGATCGGCGGCGGCCCGGCCGGCGCCTTGTGCGCCGCCGAGCTGGCCGCGGCCGGGCAGGCGGTGGTGCTGCTGGACGAGAAGCTGGCCTGGGAGAAGCCCTGCGGCGGCGGCATCACCGACAAGGCGCTGCGGCAGTTCCCCTTCTTGCGCGACGCCGCCTTCCCCCACAACCCGGTGGCGGAGTGCGAGCTCACCAGCCCGGCGGGCCGGAGCGTGGTGCTGGCGCTCGACCGCAGCGTCGCCATCTTCTCGCGCCGCACCCTCAACGGCCTGCTGCTGGAGCGCGCCCGCCGCGCCGGCGCCGCGATCGTGCACGACCGCGTGGTGGGACTGGAGGCCGACGACCGCGGCTGGCGGCTGCAACTGCGCCAGGGGGCGCCGCAACGGGCGCGGGCGGTGGTGGTGGCGGCGGGGGCGCGCAATCCCTTCCGCCGGCTGCCCGCCCCGCTCGGCCCCGCCGAGTGGATGGCCACCGCCGGCTATTACCTGCCGCTGGAGCGCCTGCCCTGGCCGGCGCAGCGCATGGCGGTGCGCTTCCTGCCCGCGCTGGAGGGCTACATCTGGAGCTTTCCCCGCGGCGACCACGCCTCGGTGGGCATCTGCGGCGCGCTGGGGACGCCGCCCGCCGCCGCGCTGCGCCAGCGCCTGGAGCAGGCGCTGGCGCAATGGGGCATCGCCTGGGGCGGCGCCCCCTTCTATGCCCACTTGTTGCCCGCCCCCAGCCGCGCCAGCCTCCGCCGCGCCCGCTTCGCCGGCGCCAGCCCGCAGCCCTGGGCGCTGATCGGCGACGCCGCCGGGCTGGTGGACCCCATCACCGGCGAGGGCCTGTTCTACGCCCTGCGCTCGGCCACCCTGCTCGCCCAGGCCTGGGCGCAGGCGGGCGACCGCCCCGCCCCCGACGCCTACCTGGCCGGCTTGCGGCGCGAGCTGCTGCCCGAGCTGGAGGCCGCCGCCGCCCTGGCCCCCCGCTTCTACCACGGCCGCTTCCTCGGCGCCGCCGTGCTGGAGCGCATGGTGCTGTTCAGCCAGCGCAGCGCCCGCTTCCGCCAACTCCTGTGCGATCTCTTCAGCGGCGCCCAGGGCTACCTCGGGCTCCGCGCCCGCCTCTACCGCCAGCTTCTGCCCACACTGTGGCAGCTCGCCCCATGATGGACCTCACCCGTTCGCTCGACTTGCAGCGGCGCGCCGAGCGCCTGCTTCCCGGCGGGGTGGATTCCCCCGTGCGTTCCTTCCGCGCCGTGGGCGGGGTGCCGCGCTGGATCGAGCACGGCCAGGGCCCTTGGCTCACCGACGTGGACGGCAACCGCTATCTCGACTGCATCGCCTCCTGGGGGGCGCTGCTGCTGGGCCACGCCCCCGCCGCCGTGGTGGCGGCGCTGGCGCGCGCCGCCGCCCGCGGCACCAGCTTCGGCGCCTCCACCCCGGGCGAGCTGGCGCTGGCCGAGCGCATCCAGCAGGCCATGCCGGCGCTGGAGCGGCTGCGCTTCGTCAACAGCGGCACCGAGGCCACCATGTCGGCGGTGCGGGTGGCGCGCGGCTTCACCGGGCGCGACCGCATCCTCAAGTTCGCCGGCTGCTACCACGGCCACGCCGACCTGTTTTTGGCGCAGGCGGGCTCGGGCGTCGCCACCCAGGGCCTGGCCTCCTCCGCCGGCGTGCCCGCCGGCGCCATCGCCGACACCCTCACCCTGCCCTACAACGACGCCGCCGCGGTGGCGGCCGCGCTCGAGCGGCACCCCGGCCAAGTTGCCGCCATCATCGTCGAGCCGGTGGTGGGCAACATGGGCTGCGTGCCCCCCCAGCCCGGCTTCCTGGCCGAGCTGCGCGCCCTCGCCACCCGCCACGGCGCCCTGCTGATCCTGGACGAGGTCATGACCGGCTTCCGCGTGGCCTACGGCGGCGCCTGCGAGCGCTTCGCCCTCCGCCCCGACCTGGTGACGCTGGGCAAGATCATCGGCGGCGGGCTGCCGGTGGGCGCCTACGGCGGCCGCGCCGAGATTATGGAGTGCGTCGCCCCGCTGGGACCGGTCTATCAGGCCGGCACGCTGGCCGGCAACCCGCTGGCCATGGCCGCGGGCGAAGCCACGCTGGCCGCCATCGCCGCCTGCCCCGGCCTCTACGCCGATCTCGAGCGCCGCGGCGCCGCCCTGCAGCAGGGCCTGGAGGATCTCCTCCGCGCCGCCGGCCTGGCGGCGCGGGTGCAGCGCGTGGGCAGCATGCTGACCCTGTTCTTCACCGCGCGCGAGGTGCGCGACTTCGCCGCCGCCCAGGCCTGCGACACCGCCGCCTTCGCCCGCCTGCACGCCGCCCTGCTGGAGCAGGGGGTGCTGTGGCCGCCCTCGCAGTTCGAGGCCGCCTTCTTCGGCGCCGCCCACACCGACCACGAGATCGAGTTCCTGCTGCGCGCCTTCGCCGCGGCGCTGCGCGCGCTCTAGCCCCTAGGCGCGGTCGCTCTTCTCCGCCGCCATCTTCTGGGCCAGTCCCAGCACCTGCTGCCGCCCCTGCTCGCTGAGCGTGCCGGCGAACTCGCGCATCTGCGTCAAGAACTTCAGCTCCTCGGCCGAGAGCTGCGGCGGCGGGGCGGGGGCGGCCTCCTCCTCCGCCACCCCGTCAAAAAAGCCCACCAGCGGCATCTCCAGCGCCGCCGCCAGCCGCGCCAGCGTCTGCAGCGAGGGCTCGGTGTGCCCGTTCTCCACCCGCGACAGGTAGCAGCGCAGCAGCCCGGTCTTGCTCTCCAGGTCGCCTTGGGAGAGCCCCCGCTCCAGCCGCGCCTGCCGGATGCGCGCCCCGATGCCGATCATGCCGCGCCGCTGCCGCCACCGGACGCTCCGCCGACGCCGTTGATGCCGTCGCGCAGTTCCTTGCTGGGCTTGAAATACGGAACCTTGCGCGCCGGCACCGCCACCGGCGCCCCCGTCTTGGGATTGCGCCCCATGCGCGCCTCCCGCTGCCGCGTGCGGAAGCTGCCGAAGCCGCGGATCTCGATCTTGTCGCCCGCCCGCAGCGAGTCCACGATGCTGGAGAAGATGGTCTCCACGATGACTTCGCTGTCCTTGCGCGTCAGCGTGCCGGTGCGGCTCACCTCTTCGATCAGATCGGCCTTGGTCATATCGAGGACTCTACCACAGCCGCCCGCCCCCAGGCTGCCGCGTTTTTGCTGGAAACGGTAGACTAATTCCGTGACCTCCGCCCGCCCCATCCGCGTCCGCATCGCCCCCAGCCCCACCGGCGATCCCCACGTCGGCACCGCCTACATGGCGCTGCTCAACTTGATCTTCGCCCGCCAGCGCGGCGGCCAATTCGTGCTGCGCATCGAAGACACCGACCGCACCCGCTTCGTCGCCTCCTCCGAGCAGATGATCTTCGACGCCCTGCGCTGGCTCGGGCTGGACTGGGACGAGGGCCCGGACAAGGGGGGACCGTTCGCCCCCTACCGGCAATCCGAGCGCACCCCGATCTACCTCGACGCCGTCGCCACCTTGCTCGCCTCCGGCCACGCCTACCACTGCTTCTGCACCGCCGAGCGGCTGGAGGCGATGCGCCGCCAGCAGGCCGCCGCCAAGCAGGCGCCGCGCTACGACCGCACCTGCCGCGGGCTCGAGCCCGCCGCCGTCGCCGCCCGCCTCGCCGCCGGCGAGCCCGCCACCATCCGCCTGGCCGTTCCCCCGGAGGGTTCCACCACCTTCCGCGACCAGCTCCGCGGCGACATCACCTTCGACCACCACAACGTGGACGACCAGGTGCTGCTCAAGTCCGACGGCTTCCCCACCTACCACCTCGCCAACGTGGTGGATGACCATCTGATGCAGATCAGCGACGTCATCCGCGCCGAGGAGTGGATCTCCTCCACCCCCAAGCACGTGCTGCTCTACCACGCCTTCGGCTGGGAGCTGCCGCGCTTCTGGCACATGCCGCTGTTGCGCAACCGCGACAAGTCGAAGATCTCCAAGCGCAAAAACCCGGTCTCGCTGATCTACTACCGCCAGGCCGGCTACCTGCCCGAGGCCCTGATCAACTTCCTCGGCCTGCTGGGCGGAGGCATGCCCGCCGCCGAGGACGCCGCCGCCGAGAAGTTCTCCCTCGACGACATGTTCGCCCGCTTCCAGTTCGACCAGATCCGCCTCGGCGGGCCCGTCTTCGACCTGGAAAAGCTGCGCTGGCTCAACGGCCTCTACCTCCGCGCCCTCGCCCCGCCGCAATTTCTGGCGGCGGTGCGCGCGGGCGTCTTCCCCGACGCCTACCTTGCCCAGATCGCCCCGCTGGTGCAGGAGCGCATCGAGACCCTGGGCCAGTTCCTCGACCTCACCGATTTCTTCTTCCTCGACCAGGTGGCGCCCCCGCCCGAGGTCTTCCTGCCCAAGAAGCGCACGCTGGAGGAGACGCTGGCGGTCGCCGCCGATCTGCTCGCCGCCCTGGAGGCGGCGGAGTGGGAGCACGCCGCCCTCGAGGCCAGCCTGCGCGCCCTCGCCGCCGCCCGCCAATGGAGCGCCAAGGAGGTCTTCATGCTGCTGCGCGCCCTCATCACCGGCAAGACCGCCTCCCCGCCGCTGCTGGAGAGCCTGCTCGTCTTCGGCCGCGCCCGCTCCCTCGACCGCCTGCGCCGCTTTCTCGAGGCGCAGGCCCAGGCGCCCGCCACTCCCAAGGGTTAGGAGAGCGAGAGCGCACGCCGCCGCCTGCACGCAGCACTGAACCGGTCATGGTAAAATGACCATGGGAGTAAAGTTCGCACTATGAAGACAATCCCGGCAGGGGAATTCAAGGCGCAATGCTTGAAGATTATGAAGGATGTGCAAGCCACGGGCGAGCCGGTGGTGGTGACTCGGCGCGGTGCACCCTTGGTCAAGCTCGTGCCCGCAGGCCCGGAAGTGTCGGATATTTTTGGCTTCATGGCTGGAAAGGTCAAAATCCTCGGCGATATCGAGAGCCCAACCGTCCCGGCGCATTACTGGGGAAGCGGCAAGCCTTGATCCTGCTGGATACCCACGTCCTCATTTGGCTCGCTGCCGAGCCGACCATGCTCTCCCAGCCCGCGCGAGGGGCCATTCGCGACGCGAGCCAGTCAGGCGGGCTGGGGATCTCGGCCATCACCTTGTGGGAGCTGGCCTGGCTGGCGGCCCACGCGCGGGTGGGCATCGCCGAGACCGTGGGCTCTTTCGTGGAGCAGATGACCGCGCGGACTTCCATCCGCCCGATTACTTCGCAGATCGCCGTGCTGGCCAATCAGTTCCCAGCGTCTTATCCCAAAGATCCCTGTGACCGCCTGATCGGCGCGACCGCGCTGGCGGAGGGCATCCCGCTGGTGACCAAAGACCGCAAGATCCGCGCCTGCCGGCAAATCAAGACCATCTGGTGAGCACGCCCAGCAGGCAGTCCGCACCTAGGTTGGCGCTCGCGCCATCCGGGCGGTAGCAACGCCGTTTTTACTCTATGGAACCGGGTCGGGTGCCGCCGCCGGAAGGCATTGTGACTGGTCCAGGATCTTGGCGCCCGGGGCCGGCTCCAACGCGAACGTCTTCGCATCGTTGAATGCCGGGTTGGCGCGGTTGATGGCCGGGGCCTGGGTCAGGCTGAGCAGCAACGAATAGGCGCCGGGATGTTCCAAGGTGATGGTGCGCGGAAAGGCCACCCCGTCGGTCACCATATAGTCGCGATAATTTGCGATCAAGGAACGCTCGCCGCGGCCATCATAAAAAATCTGCCGCTGCAAGCGCGGCTCGCTGCGGCTGAAAATCATTTCCCGGACGGTGTGCATATCGCCGGCCGCGGTTCCGGTTTCCACCCGCAGCCGGTACTCGCGTTCCTTGCCGGGAATCATCGCCAGGCGATCTGCGGATGGGATGGGAAAGGCGGGCAGGGCCTCCAGAATCTCCGAGGGGCGCAGCCGCCGGAGCGGCGAGCGTGCGGTGGTGGGCGCGCAATCATTGCGCCCCTGGATGAACTCGCCCACCGTGGGCAGACTCAGCTCGAAGCGGTTCCCATCGGAGGCCAGGTCGAAGGCGCGGCCGCCCACCAGCGGCAACGTGCCGAACATGCGCAATTCCGATGGCTTTTGCAGCAGCAGATAGCCGCTGACCGTAAGGTACGATTTGCCGCCGGTGCCTCGGATCCTGCCGCCCAGCCAGGCCATGTCGGCCACCAGCTTCCAGAAAAGGCCGGCTCGGGGTAGATTCGCGGAGCCCACGTCCACGTCGAGCAGCAGCGTCCGAATGGCGGCGGCGTTGGCGTTGTACGAAGCAGCGAGTTCCGCCGCCGTCGCCAGCGGAGGCGACGGCGGTGCCGCGACATCCGTTCGCGCGCGGACCGGCGCGCACCCGGTGGCGTACGGCATCGCCACCGCTGCGACCAGCATCCACTTGGCCCAAGCCCGCATCATCCGCAGCCGCTCGCGGGGGTCGCGCCGCTTTGCCTGCTGGCAAAATCGGCGCGAAAGGCTGCGAACCGGGGTCCCCAGAACCCGCTTCGGGATCTGGGGTGGTCGTAATTCCGCAGGGGCGGACGCGCCAGTGGCGCGTCTGCGCCCCCGGGAAACGAATTCGGCGCGGCCCCAGCGACGCGCAGCGCCGACTTGGGGCCCTGGGGCCCCCGAGTCGGCGTGAGCACAAGCGGGACGCGCGCCGTAGGCGCGCTGGGGCCCGCGCCCACCAAAGCGGCACGGCATGGGTGCATGCCTAGCCAAGCGCTAGCGCAGCGCGCCCGCCCCCTGCGCCACCTTGCGCAGCGCCTCGCCGTAGGCGTGCATCAGCTCGGCCGGCTGGGCGTAGATGGGGAACTCGTCGTTGGTCAGGCAAAAGCTGTTGGCGAACATCGCGACCGTCGCCGGATAGGCCTCGGCCCGGTCCTGGGGGAAGCGCGCCTTCATCATCGGATGCTCGCACAGCGGCGCGCTGCCCCACAGGTCCACGTCCACCCCCTCGGCCGCCAGCGCCTTCATGAAGGCGTCGCGCAGCGCGGCGCCGCGCAGCTTGGTGTCGAGCTCCTCCGGCGCCAGCGTGATCCGGTACTTGTGGTACACCGAGACGCTGCCCTCGGGAATGAAAGGCGCCCGCAGCCCCGGCAGGTCTTTCAGGTACTCCGCCAAAATGGCGGCGTTGCGCTGCCCGGTGGCGTTGACCTGCGCCAGCCGCTGCAGTTGCGCCCGGCCAAAGGCGCAGGGCAGCTCCTGGGTGCGGTAGTTCCAGGCCAGCAGGTGCTGGAACTCCATGGTGCGGTCGCTGGCGGGCAGGCCCTCGCCCACCTGCTTCAGCCAGTTGCCCTTGAAGAAGGCCTCGTCGTCGTTGGTCACCATGAAGCCGCCCTCGCCCACGGCGAAGTTCTTGGTGCCATTCACGCTGAAGCCCGCTGCCGTGCCAAACGTGCCCGCCCCGCGGCCGCGGTAGCTGGCCCCGGGCGCCTGGCAGGCGTCCTCGGTGACGATCAGCCGGTGCTGCTGGGCGAAGGCCAGGATGGGATCCCAATCGGCGCACAGCCCGTGGATGTCCACCACCATCAGCGCGCGCGTCCGCGGCGTCAGCTTGGCCGCAAGCTGCGCCGGGTCGAGGTTGAAGGTGCGGGGATCAATGTCCACCAACACCGGCGTCGCCCCGGCGTGCAGGATGGCCGCCGGCGTCGCCAAAAACGAGAAGGCCGAGGTCAGCACCTCGTCGCCGGGCTCGACCCCGGAGGCCACCAGCGCCATGTGCAGCCCGGCGGTGCCGCCGTTGACCGCCAGCGCGTGCTTGGCTCCCACAAAGGCCGCGAACTCCTGCTCCAGCCCCGACTGCTCGGGCGCGTAGAGGCCCTCGGGCCGCGTCTGCGCCCACAGGATCTTGCGGTCCAGCACCCGCAGCACCGCCTCCCGCTCGGCTGCGGTGACGATCGGCCAGCTCGTCTTGGCCTGGGTTGCCGCTACCGCCGGCGCGCCGCCGTGCAGCGCAAGTTCGTTGGCGATTGCCTTCATGTGTTTCGTCTCCTTTGTCTCTTGCTAATCGTTCCAGGCCTTGGTGCGCGCATCCACCAGCCGCCGCAGCTTGCGCCCTGCCCCCAGCGTGCGCGGTTCGTGGTATTGGAAATCGAACTCGAAAAACTTCTTGGTGTAGTAGCGCCAGCAGTCCGGAAAGCGCTCCTGGATGTTGCGGAACAGGTGCTGCTGCACCGCCTCCCGGTCTTCCCCCGGCCGCAGCTCCAGGTGGAACTCGATGCGGTCGTCGCGCTCGCCCCGCCGCACGATCACCTGCCAGTCGTCGGTGACCTCGGGAATGTCCTTCAGCATCTCCTCGAACCAATAGGGGCTGATGTTGCCCATCGAGCAGTTGATCAGCTCGTCGCTGCGGCCGGCGATCTTGGCGATGCGCGGCATCACCTTGAGCAGGCAATTGCAGGTCCCATCCGTCGCCCAGCGGGTGACGTCGGCGGAGCGGTAGCGCAGCACCGGCATCACCTGCCGGTTGAGGGTGGAGTACACCAGCTCGCCGTAGCCCTCCTCGTCGGGCAGGTCAATGTCGCTCACCAGGCTCAGTTCGCTGACGTGGTAGCCGCCCTTGTCCGGGCACTCCACCCCGTTGGCGCCAAACGCCTCGGTCTGCCCATAGCTCAAATACACCTTCGCCTTCCAGACCGACTCTAGGTAGCGGCGCGTCCGCTCGCTCAGGTTCTCGCCCCCCAGCAGCAGGAACTTCACCGGCCAAATGCCGTCCTGCTCGGCCACCTCGGTCACCCGCACCAGGTGGGTGGGCACCCCCATGATCACCGTGGGCCTGTAGACTTTGATGCGCTCATAGAATTCCCGCGGCTCGACAAACGCCCCGATCACGTGGAAGCAGCCCATCGCCTGCAGCGTGTAGAAGGCGGTGAAGGGGGCGTTCCAAAAGGAGTAGTCGAACCCGTCCGCCACCACGTCGTCGGGCCGCAAGCCCAGATTCCACAGTCCCACCGCGCCGTCGCGGCCATACTCCATCATCTCGCGGTAGGAGAAGTACACCCGCTTGTTGACGCCCATGCTGGTGCCGGTGGTTTCAAAACCGAACTCCGGCCGGGCGCAGAGGAAATCCTCGATGGGGTGGTTGCGCAGGTCGTCGGCGGTGGTGAAAAAGTCGCCCAGGTCGGCGTGGCGGTTCACCCGGCGGGGGTTGATGCCGTGCTGGCGGAACTTCTCCTGGTAGAAGCGCGAGTGCTGGCCCAGGTAGCGCACCAGGTTGCGGAACTTGGCCTGCTGCAGCCGCCGCACCATGCCCGGAGTCAGGTGCTGCGCCACCTTGGCGCGGCGCTCGGTGGTGCGCAGCAGGTGGTGGTCGAGATAGCCGAAGAGGGAGTCGAGGTTCATGCGGTGGCGGCCTGCAGGATGAGGCTGGAGTTCTGTCCGCCGAAGCCAAAGCCGTTGGACATGGCGGTGCGCAGGGGGGCGCGGGCGCCGGGGTGGATGACCAGATGCAGGTCGCAATCGGGATCGCGGTGCTGGTAGTTCAAGTTGGGCGGCAGCAATCCCTCCTCCAGCGCCAGCAGAGTGATCACCGCCTCCACCGCCGAGGCGGCGGTGAGCAGATGTCCGGTCATGGCTTTGGTGGAGCTGACCGGCAGGCGGGCGGTGTCGGCCCCCCACACCTGGCGGATGGCGGCGGCCTCGGCCTGGTCGTTGAGCACGGTTCCGGTGCCGTGGGCATTGAGGTAGTCAATGTCCGCCGGGGCGAGGGCGGCATCGGCCAGGGCGGCGCGGATGGCCAGCGCGGCGCCGCGCCCCTGCGGATGGCACTTGGTCAGCCCGTAGCAGTCGAGCGAGCTGCCGTAGCCGGCGAGTTGGGCGCGCACCCGCGCCTGGCGGCGGCGGGCGTGCCCCGCCTCCTCCAGGATCACCACCGCCGCTCCCTCCCCCACCACAAAGCCGGTGCGCTCGCGGTCGAAGGGGCGGCAGGCGCGCTCGGCGGGCTCGTGCGACAGGGCCGAGAGCAGCTCGAACTCCAGCAGGCTGAGGGGATGCACCTGGGCGTCGGTGGCGCCGGCGATGACCAGGTCGGCCTCGCCGCGCTCGATCAGGCGCTTGCCCAGCCCGATGGCGTCGTTGCCGGAGGCGCAGGCGGTGTAGCTGGAGTAGAGGCCGCCGCCGGCGCCGCTGCGACGCGCCAGCCGGCGCAGCACCGCGCTGGGATCGGCCGCGGCGCGCTGCTGCTCGATCTCGGGCAGGCGGCGCAGCAGTTGCGCCGGCTCGCAGGCCGCCGCCCAGTCGCCGCGGCGGCGCGCCAGCCCCTCCAGGTCGAGCGTGGGCTTGCCCACCGCGAAGGAGACGGCGCGGCGGGGGTCCAGCGCGCCGCCCGCGGCCGGCCGCTCCAGCCCCGCCTGCGCCAGCGCCTCGTCCAGGGCCAGCTCGGCCATCGCCTCGGGGCGGCGGGCGCCGCCCTCCAGCCCGGGCTCGTCCACCTCGCCGGCGCAGTTCACCGGAAAGCCGCGGGTGTCAAAGCCGCGTATCGGGCCGATGCCGCTCTGGCCGCGGCGCAGCGCCGCGCGCGTGGCCTCCAGCCCCAGCCCCAGCGGCGACACCACCCCGGCGCCGGTGATCACGCAGCCGTAGGCGCGTGCGGGGGCGCTCATGCCGCCGCCCCGCTGGCGCCCAGCAGCGCCCCCAGCCCCACCCCGCCGTCCCCGGCAGCCAACTCCTCCAGCCGCAGCAGCGCCGCCAGCAGGCTGGCGGCGGGCGAGCCCGCCGCCGGCTCGGCCAGGGAGAACGGCGGCCGCGCCCCCGCCCCCGCCTCGGCGCGCAGCTCGGCCAAGATCGGCGCCTGCCGCCGCCCCGCCCCCTCCCAGCTCTCCAGCACCACCGCCCCGGCGATCTCGGCCACCGGCCCGGCGGTGCAGGCCTGCTCCGGCGACTCTGCCGCCTGGCAGAGCATCAGGTCGGCGCGCCCATGGGCGATCGTCCAGTAGCCCTCGGCGATGGTCTGCGCCCCCGCCGCCCGCCCGGTGGTGAAGGTGAAGCTGGGCCCCTGCAGCCCGTACAGCAGCGAGGTGTGCGCCGCTGCCATGTTGGCCAGCAGCGTCAGCCGGCGGAAGGGGTGGAGTTGGTGCAGCGCCAACTCGGCAAAGCGCGCCCAGCCCGGGCTGCCCGCCTCGCCCTCGGGCGCCGCCTGCGCCAGCGCCTGCAGCAGGTCGGGCGTCAGCGGCGACAAATCGGCCAGCGCCGCCGCAATCCCGGCGCGCTCCGGGGCGATGCCGGCCGCCGCCAGGCTCTCGGCGCTGGGCAGCCCCGCCGCCCGCATCGCCTCCACCCCCGCCGCCGCCACCAACTGGAAGGTGCGGTGCATGCTGCGCAGCAGCTTGGCGCTGCGGATGTAGCGCCCGGGCTCGAAGCCGGCGATGCGCCCGCCCTGCCCCGCCTGCCCGCCCGCCAGCCAGGCGCGGTAGGCCGCCACCCCCACCCCCGCCGGCGACAGCGCCCCCAGCCCGGTCACCGCCACCCGCCGCCCGGCTTGTGCCCCGCCGCTCACCCGCGCGCCCCGCCGTCCACGTTGAGAATCTGGCCGGTGATGTAGCCCGCCTCGGGGGAGAGGAAAAACGCCACCGCCGCCGCCACCTCCTCCGGCCGGCCGTAGCGGCGCAGCGCGATGGCGGCCAATATCTGCTCGCCCGCCAGCGAGCGCACCCGCTCGCTCATTTCGGTCTCGATCATGCCCGGCGCCACCGCGTTGACGGTGATGTTGCGCGGCGCCAGCTCCTGCGCCAGCGCCTTGGTCAGGGCGTTCACCCCGCCCTTGGCGGCGGCGTAGTTGACCTGGCCGCGGTTGGGGCGCTCGCCCGAGACCGAGGAGATGTTGACGATGCGGCCGCGCCGCTGCCGCACCATCAGCTGGGCCGCCGCCTGGCAGCAGTGGAAGACGCCGTCCAGGTTGGTGGCCAGCACCGCTCTCCACTCCTCCTCTTCCATGCCCAGCAGCAAATTGTCGCGCACGATGCCGGCGTTGTTCACCAGCCCGTCCAGCCCGCCCAGCGCCTGCTGCGCCGCCGCCACCAGCGCCTGGGCGCTGGCCGCCTGGCTGACATCGCCCCCCAGCGCCACCGCCGTGCCGCCCTGGCGCCGCACCTCGGCGGCCACCTGCTCGGCCTCTTCCCCGCGGCTGTGGTAGTTGATGGCGACGCGCGCGCCCTCGCTGGCCAGCCGCAGCGCCGTCGCCCGCCCGATGCCGCGGCTGGCGCCGGTGATCAGAATCGCTTGCCCTTCCAGCCGCATGCCCTTAGCCCTCGCGCTCGACCACCAGCGAGGCGACGGTGCCGCCCAGCCCGCTGGCATTGATCAGGATGTGGCGGAAGCTGCCCGCCCGGGCTTCGCCGCGCACGTAGTCCAGCCCCAGATCGGGGTCGGGATGCTCGCAGTTGAGGATGGGCGGTATGGCCGCGCCCTCCGGCCCCAGGCTGCCCAGCGCCGCGATCAGCTCCAGCGGGCCCGAGCCCGCCAGCAGGTTGCCGGTCATGGACTTGACCGCGGTGATGGGGGTGTAGGCCGAGCGCGCCGTGAGCAACTGCTTCAGCGCCTGCGCCTCCGCCCGGTCGCTGCTCTCGGTGGCCAGCCCCTGGGCGAAGATCGCCTCCACGTCCCAGGCGTCCAGGCGGGCGTCGGCCAGCGCCGCCTCCATCGCCCCGGCAAAGGCCTCGGCGCTGTTGTGCAGCCGCCCCGGCAGCCCGGCGCTGGCGTTGCCGTAGCCGCGGATGGCGCCGTAGATCTTCGCCCCCCGCGCCCGCGCCCGCTCCGCCTCCTCCAGCACCACGAAGGCGCCCCCCTCGGCCGCCACAAACCCCGCCCGGTCGCGGTCGAACGGCCGGCTGGCCGCCGCCGCCGCGCCCTCGCCCAAATAGAGCAGGCCGCTGGGCTCGAAGCTCTCCAGCCGCTCCTCGTCCAGCAGCGACTCGTAGCCGCCCGCCACCGCCATCTCCGCCCGCCCGTGGCGGATGGCGTGAAAGGCCTCCCCCACCGCCATCGCCCCGCCGGCGCCGCTCATGCAGATGTTCGCGTTCGGCCCCTGCGCCCCCAGCCGCAGGCTGACGAAATAGAGCACCAGGTTGGCCAGGCTCTTCAGCAGCCAGAGCGGGTTGATGGTGGCGATGCCCTCGGCGCCAAAGATGCCGAGATCCAGTCCGGTCGCCCCATAGGCCAGGTCCAGCGCCCGCAGCAGCTCGTCGCGGTCGCCGGCGTGCCCGGGCGAGCCCACGAAGCAGCCGATGCGCGCCGGGTCCGTGCCCGCCAGCGCCCCGGGCGCGCCCAGTCCGGCGTCGCGCACCGCCAACTCCATTGCCGCCACCCCCAGCCGCACCGGCCGCGTCATCAGCTTCAGCGACTTGGGATCGGAGATGTACTGCCGCGGCTGGAAGTCGCGCACCGCGCCCCCCACCCGCGTGCGGTAGGCCTCCAGCGCCAAGTGCGGCACCTCGCCCACCCCGCTGCGCCCCGCGCGCAGCCCCTGCCACAGCTCCGCCGCGCTGTTGCCGAGCGGCGACACCACGCCCACGCCGGTCACCACCACCGTCCGCGCCGCCCCTTCGCCCTGTTGTGCCTTGGCCGCCATTTCCGTGTCCGCCCTAGGGCTCGTAGGCCCGCAGCACCAGGCTCCCGTTGGAGCCGCCGAAACCGAAGGAGTTGGAGACCACGGTGCGCACCCTCTGCCGCCGCCCCCGGTTGGGGACGTAGTCGAGGTCGCAGGCCGGGTCGGGGTGTTGGTAGTTGATGGTGGGCGGGATGAAGCCCTCGCCAATCACCTGGGTGGAGATGATCGCCTCGATGGCGCCGGCGGCGTTGACCATGTGCCCGGTCATGGACTTGGTCGAGCTGATGGGAATCGCCGCCGCGCGCGCGCCGAAGCAGCGCTTGATCGCCGCCGTCTCGCTGGCGTCGTTCTGCACGGTGGAGGTGCCGTGGGCGTTGATGTAGTCCACCTCCTCCGGCCCCAGCCCGGCGTCGGCCAGCGCCGCCTGCATGGCCAGCATGGGGCCCTGGCCGTCCGGGGGCGAGTCGGTGATGCGGTAGGCGTTGATGGAGGAGCCGAAGCCGGCCAGCTCGGCGTAGACCCGCGCGCCGCGGCGGTAGGCGTGCCAGGCGTCCTCCAGCACCAGCATGGCGCCGCCCTCGGCCAGCACAAAGCCGTCGCGCTCGCCGTCGAAGGGGCGCGAGGCCTGCTGCGGATGGTCGTTGTTCTTGGAGAGCGCCCCCAGCAGGATGAAGCCCGCCACCATGGTCGGCTCCATCAGGCACTCCGCCCCCCCGGCCAGCATCACGTCCGCCTCGCCGTGGCGGATCTTGTCCAGCGCGAAGCCGATGGCCTGCGAGCTGGAGGTGCAGGCGGTGGAGATGGTGGTGATGGGGCCGCGCGCCTGGAACTGCGCCGCCAGCACGTAGGCCAGCCCGTAGGGGGAATAGCGCAGGTATTCCCAGGCCGGAATCTCGGCCAGCGCCCGCCGCCGCTGCTCCACCCCGCTCACCCGCAGCTTGCGCTGCGCCAGCTCCGGCAGCAGGCTGTCGCGCCGCCCCTCGGTGCCGAGCGCAATGCCCAGCCGGCCCGGCTCGACCCCGCCCGGCTTGAAGCCGGCGTCGGCGAAGGCCTCCAGCGCCGCCACCAGCCCCAGCGCATTCTTGCGGTCCAGCGCCTCGGCGATCTCCGGCTTGACCTGGCGCTGCACCCGCTCGGGGGAGAAGTCCTTGACCTCGCCGCCGATGCGGGTCTCGAAGGTGGCGGCGTCAAACAGGGTCAGCTCGCCGATGCCGCAGCGGCCCGCCACCAGCCCCTCCCAGGTCGAGGCCACCGTCGGCCCGAGCGGGGTGATCGCCCCCAGGCCGGTGACCACCACCCGCCGCCGCCCCGGCTGCGGCCGTCCGCTGCCCGCCGGGCTCATGCCTTCGCCTCCCCCGGCACCGGCGTGTCGCCCATCAGATTGCGGTTCACCTGCTCCGCCCACTGCGCCAGGGTCGCGCGCGCCTGGGGCGGAATCACCCCCGCGCCCGAGCCGGTGTCAAAGCCCAGCATCAGCTCGGCGGTCGCCACCACGGTGTCGTTCACCTGGGCCGTCGCCTTGCACCGCCCGGCCCCGTCCACCAGCCCGGTCAGCTCCGCCCGGATCACCATGGTCTCGCCCGGCCGCACGAAGTGGCGGAAGCGCGCGTTCTGGATGGTGAGCAGCACCGGCAGCACCTTCTCCCCGCCCTCGGCCGCCGCCACCGAGTAGGTGATCAGCCGGCCCGCGAGCTGCGCCATCGCCTCCACAATCAGCACCCCCGGCACCACCGGGAAGCCGGGAAAGTGGTCGGCGAAGTAGTCCTCGCTCATGGCGGCGCACTTGGTGCCGACCGCGTAGGCGCCGGGTTGCATCTCGGTGATTCGATCCAGGAGCAAGTACCGCATATCGTGTAAACCGCCGCCCCCCCGCCCGCGGGCGGGGGCAGGGAACTGGGGGCCGCCGCCGCGCGGGCGCCTAGCTGCCGGCCGCCTTCTCCGCCTCCAGCTCGCCAATCCGCCACGCCACCAGCCGGGTGAACGTCTCCGGGGTGAACAGCGTCGGGATCTCCCGCGCCGTCAGCCCGGTCTGCAGCCGCCCCGGGTCCACCTCCGGCATCAGGATGCGCAGCCGCTCCAGCGCCGCCTCGGTCAACACCCCGTTCTGCTGGAACTCGGCCTCGGTGAGCGAGCCCTGGGTGGCGCGCTGGATGCCCCCCCGCGGGATCTTGATGCCGAAGGCCGACTCCAGCCGGAAGAGCAGGTCGAGGAAGTCCAGCGACTCGGCGTTGAGGTCGTTCATCAGGCTGCTGCTGGGCTGCACCTCGGCCTCTTCCCGGCCCAGCACCTCGGCGATCGCCCCGCGCACCGTCAGCAGGATTTCTGGGTGCCGCTGGGCCAGCACCCGGTCGGCGGTTTCCCGGATCTTGAGGACCTCGGCGGCGTTGGCGCTGTTGACTTCTGGCATGGATGGTTCGCTCCTTGGCTTGCGATGGAATTTTTCTACCCGACGCTGAGCAGCGACAGCCCCCCGTCGGCAATAATGGTCTGTCCGTAAATCCAGTTGGCCGCGTCCGAACACAGGAACGCCGCCACCTCCGCCAAATCCTCGGGCGTGCCGATGCGGCCGGCGGGCGAGAGCTTCTCGCACGCCTCCTTCATCTGCGGGTAGTTGGCGAACAGCTTGAGCGCGTCGGTGTCGATCGGCCCCCCCGAGAGGGTGTTGCAGTTGATGCCGTGGCGGCCCAGCTCCACCGCCATGTAGCGCGTCAGCGCCTCGGTCGCCGCCTTGGTCACCCCGATGGAGGCGTAGCCGGGTATATAGTGCTGCGAGCCCAGGCTCGACAGGCTGAGGATCTTGCCCCGCCGCCCCTTCATCAGCGGCAGCGCCTTTTGCGCGCTCAGCAGCAGCGCGTTGGTGTTCCCGGTGAGGGTGTGGTCCCAGCCCTCCAGCTTCTGCCGCGTCACCGGGCCGTAGGTGGCCACGTCAATGGCGTTGTTCACGAAGATGTCCAACACCCCAAACTGGCCCTGCACCGCGGCGAACAGCTTGGCGATGCCCTCGGGCGCGATGGCGTCGGCGTTGACCACCTCCGCCCGCCGCCCCAGCCCGCGCATCTCCTCCGCCAGCTTCTGCGCCGCCGCCTCGCTGGTGACGTAGTTGATGACCACGTCGGCGCCGCCCTGCGCCAGGCGCAGCGCGATGGCGCGGCCTATGCCGCGCGCCGCCCCCGTCACCAATGCCACTTTGCCGTTCAGTTCTCCGCTCACGCTTGCCCCCGTGGTGCACCCCCGCGCCCGCCGCCGGCCGGCGCGCCTGCCTCTGCTTGCTTGGCTTGCCGGGCGCGGTCCCGTGTCCACACACTTGACCGCTCACTGGCCCCCGGCGGCCCGCTGCCCTGGCCCTACGCCCGCACCGGCTGCCGCGCCAGCTTCCCCGCCAGGCGGTGAAACGCCTGCTGCAACTGCTGGTACTGCGCCCCCAAATCGTGCTCGGGCTGGCCGTGCTTGGTCTGCGGGCTCTTGAAGTAAAAGCCCAGCCACTCCATCACCCCGCCCTCGCCCGCCCGCTGCGCTGCCGCGCTCAGCAGCGCCAAGTCCAACAACAGCGGCGCCGCCAAAATGCTGTCGCGGCACAGGAAGTTGATCTTGATCTGCATGGCGTAGCCCAGCCAGCCAACGACGTCAATATTATCCCAACTCTCTTTGTTGTCGCCCCGCGGCGGGTAGTAGTTGATCTTCACCTGGTGGGAGAGCTTGCCGTAGAGCTCGGGGTAGACCTCCGGCTGCAGGATGTGGTTCAGCGCCGACAGCTTCGACTCTTCCTTGCTGCGGAAGGCCGCCGGATCGTCCAGCGTGGCCCCGTCGCCGTTGCCCAAAATGTTGGTCGAGAACCACCCCGACAGCCCCAGCATGCGCTGCTTGATGCCCGGCGCCAGGATGGTCTTGAGCAGCGTCTGGCCGGTCTTGAGGTCCTTGCCGCTCACCGGGCAGCCCTGCCGCGCCGCCAGCTCGGTCATCACCGGCATGTCCACCGTCAGGGTGGGGGTGGCGTTGACGAAGCTGCAGCCCTCCTGCAGCGCCGCGTAGGCGTAGATCATGCTGGGGGCGATGGTGGGCTCGTTCTCCCGCATCGCCGCCTCGAAGATGTGCAGGCTCTGGTGGGCCGGCCCCGCCGGCAAAAACACCTCGGTCGAGCCGCACCACATCACCACCACCTGCTCCACCCCGTGCTGCTTCTTGAACGCGCGGATGTCCTGGCGCAGCGCCTCCGCCTGCTCGAATTTGTTGGTCTGCGGCTTCACCCGCCGCCCCTCGGTGCG
>DATKSZ010000153.1:0-3483 GCA_035531375.1 Terriglobales bacterium
CGCGGCCCCAGCGAAGCGCAGCGCCGACTTGGGGCCACGGGGCCCCCGAGTCGGCGCGAGCATGCCGCCCCGCGCTGTTACAGCGGGGCGGCTCACAAGCGGGACGCGCGCCGCAGGCGCGCTGGGGCCCGCGCCCACCAAGGGTGGCTGTGGTGGCGGGCGGTGCCATTGTCGCAGAACTTGGCGGGCGGCGTCGCGCTGCATCGCCATGGCCGCGCCCTGCGCCTCGGCCTGGATGTCGGCGCGGAACTGGGTCAGGTCGAAGGCCCCGGCCAGTTGCTCGCCGGCGGCCTGGATGAGGTAGAAGGGGTCGTCGAGCGCCGCCCGGACGGCGGCGGCGAGCTGGCGCGGATGGTCGTGCGCGAGCCGCTGGAACTGGCCCAGCCCGGCGAGCGCGTGCAGGCGGATGCGCTCGGGAACGCCCGGCTGCGCCTGCGCCAGCAGGGTGGCGGCGGCGCGCGGGTCGTGGGTGGCCGCCAAGCCGTCCAGCGTGGCTTGCAGGACGTGCACCTCGGGCTGGGTGGCCGCCTCGGCCTGCAGCACGGCGAGGGCGCGGGCGGCGCCGGAGCGGCCCAGTTGCACGGCGGCGGCGGCCTCGACCGCGTAGCTCGGGTCGTGGTGCAGAGCCTGCACCCAGGCCTCGCGGACGGCGGCGTCCTGGGAAAAGCGCCCCAGCGCCGCCACCACCGCCGCGCGCACGCGGTGGTCGGGCTGCTGCCTCAGCGCGGGCAGCAGAAGGGCCAGGGCGGGCGCCCCGCCCAGGCGGCCGAGGCTGGCCGCGGCGGCGGCGCGCACGCCGTAGAAGCGATCGCCCGCCAGCACCTGCCGCAGCGCGGCATAGCTGGCCGCGTTCGCCGGCGCGGCGGCGCCGAGCTGTTGCGCCGCCCACAGGCGGCTCATCATGGCCGGGTCGCGCTCCGCCTCCGCCGCCAGCGCCGCCAGCGGCTGGGGAAACCGCAGCCGCTTGTCCAGGAAGTCGCCGGGGTCGAACGCCACCCACTGCGGGGCGAAGCCGAGCGGAATGTCGAACTCCTGCCGGCGCCGCTGGTCGCGCACCTCGACCTGCTGGTGTTCCCCGGCGGCGCCGTGGAAGGCCAGCTCGATCGGCATGCGGAAGACGCGGGCGACGCCGGGCGCGCGCTGGGTTTGCGCCACCGTCACCCGCTCGCGTTGGCGGGCGGCATCGTAGCTGGCGGCGACGCGATAGTCGGGGTGGCCGGCGCCCAGCACCCACTCGCGCTCGAACCAGCCGTACTCCTGGCCCGTGGTGGAGCGGAGGGCGGCGAAGAGCGCGGCGGTGCCCACGGCGTGGCCGGCGTTGCCCCGCAGATATTGGCGCAGGGCCTGGAACAGGGGCTCGCTTTGCGAGGCCGGGCGCGCGGCGGCGGCCGAGCCGTCGAGCACGTAGCGCAGCATGTCCATCACGGCGGCGCCCTTTTCGTGGGTGATGGCGTCGAACATCTGCAGCGGGTCGGTGTAGTGGCGGTCCACCAGGGGGCGCAGGGTGTTGCGGCCCTCGGCCTGCTCGGCGAGCTGGTCCCGGTGGATCGCGTAGCGGTAGGCGTCGTAGCCCGAGTGGTGCTGGGTGTAGAGGGCGTCGAGGAAGGTGGCCAGGCCCTCGTTGAGCCAGATGTTGGCCCAGTCGCGCCCTTGCACATAGTCGCCGGTCCACTGCTGGCCCAGCTCGTGCGACACCAGGCTGGTGCTGGGGTAGTCGGCGTCGGCGCGGGCGCCGTGCAGGGTGTTGTCGGTCAGGGTGGTGGCGCTGGCGTTCTCCTGGCCGCCGAAGATGTAGTTGTGCACCGTGGTCTGGGCGTATTGTTCGTAGGGGTAGGCGACGCCGGTCATGCGCGAGAAGAAGGCCAGCATGTCGGGGGTGAGATGGAAGGAGCGGCGGGCGGTGGCCGCGTCCACCGAGCGCGGGACGTAGTCGTCCACCGGCTTGCCGTCGTATTGGCCGCTTGCCTGGCGCCAGGGCCCGGCGGCGATGGAGATCAGGTAGGAGCTGTGCGGCACGCTCTCCACCCAGTCGTAGGTGGCCTCGCCGCCGGCGCGGGTGACGCCGACGAGGCGGCCGTTCGAGACCACGGTCAGGCCCGCGGGAACGGTGGTGATGGTCTCGCTGGTGGCCATGTCGTTGGGATAGTCCCAGCAGGGGAACCAGTAGTGGTTGAATTCGGGCTCGCCTTGGGAGTAGACCTCGCGCGGCCACTGGGGATAGTGGCGGGTGGGGTTGACGAAGAACAGCCCCGCCCTGGGAAAGCCGTGATAGACGATGCGCACGCGCAGCGGCTGGGCAGGGGAGTAGGCGCGGTCGAGGGTGATCCACAGGCGGGGGTCGCGGGCGGCGAAGCGCAGCGGGACCGGGGCGCCCTGCGCCGGCAGCAGCGCCACCGAGGCGATGGCCAGCCCGGAGCTGTCGAGGTAGAACCGGGCGAAGCCGGGGGCGAAGGGGCGGAGCGTGACCACCTCGTCGCCGAAGACCTCGCCCCGGGACGGGTCGAAGCGCAGCCGCAGCCGGTAGTTCTCGACGTGGTAGGCGCGGCTGGGGGGCCGCTGCACGATCTGGGGATTGCCGAAGGCGGGGGCCCTTCCCTGGCCGGCGAGGGCCAGCGGGGCGAGCAGGACGGCGCTGAGCAGGAGCGCAGGGCGGCGGGGCGGAGTCGGCGTGGATTCACCTCCGAGTGGCCGAGCCCCATTGTAAGCCGGCTGCGGCCGGGGGGCGGCGGCGCCGGCGTGGCGTGGTGAAATTCTGGCTTTTCGTGCTGCTGGCGCCCTTGCAGCGCCAGGGGTAGCGGGGGCTGCGCGACGCCATCCGCGCGGGGGCGCTGCCGGGCGGCGGGAAGCTGCCCTTCGCGGGGGTCGCGCCGCTTTGCCTGCCGGCAAAATCGGCGCGAAAGGCTGCAAACCGGGGTCCCCTGAGCCCGCCGCCGGCGCCGGCGCCCACGTGGTGCTGTGGCCGCGGCCCTGGCCATCGCCGCCGCCGCCGCGCGCGGGGTGGGCATCTACGGCGCCTCGCCCTACTGCCTGCAGCCGCCGGCCCGGACCGGCTTCATCCTGGGCTACGCGCGCCTGGCGGAGGGCGGGATCCGCGAGGGCATCCGGCGGCTGGGGGCGGTGCTCTAGGAGTCTGCGCGGCAGACGCCGCGCAGAGTTGCCAGCGGCCAGTTTCGAGTTCGGGTTGCCGGCGCGGCGGGCCGCCGGGCGGGACTGATGGAGGGCACGCCGCGCCGGGAGGGGCGGGCCGGGCCTGCAGGGATCGGCCGCCGCCTTCAGACGGGGCGAAGTCGGTGCATGCGTTTGAGGTTCACGGCGGTGCAAACCAGCCGCCATTCCCCCCGCGCCTTGGTTTGGCCCCGCAGGCTGAACCGCCGGAAGCCGAGAACGTGCTTCACCCACCCGAACACCGGCTCGATGATGGCCTTGCGCCGCCGGTAGATTGCCTGGCCCTCGGCGCTGGCCATGCGGCTCGCCATCCGCGCG
>DATKSZ010000154.1:0-29326 GCA_035531375.1 Terriglobales bacterium
GTCGGCGTGCTTGGGCGAGGCGACGAAGTGGATGCCGAAGCGCTCGAGGTCGTAGTAGGGATTGGCGAGGGCGGCGATCTCGGCTTCGCAGCCGTTGCAGGAGCCGGCGTCCACTTGGCGGATGTTGAGGGCGCGGCCGAAGAGCTTGTGGATGGCGTCGCTGGGCGGCGGGGGTGGTTCGGGCGCGGCGGCGGGCGTGCCGTCGAGGCGCCAGCGCTGGACCATGTGGGCGCGGGCGACGCCGCAGAAGGTGGGCTGGGCGGCGGGGGCGATGAGAGCGGGGGCGGCCTCGGCGCAGCGGCCGCAACCGATGCAGAGGGCGTAGTCGAGCGCCAGTTGGTTGGCGTCCAGCGCCAGCGCGGCGGTGGGGCAGGCGGCGGCGGCGCGGGCGGCCAATTCCGGGGTGAGGGCGGAGGCGACCAGGGCGGGCATACGGCCACCGGCGCAGCCCTGCTCCCGCCATGCGCGCTCGGGGACCAGCACGCGGGGCGAGGCCAGGCTCTGCTGCAGGATCTTGAGGTTCATCGGTCGCACCCCGAGTAGGAGAGGTTGAAGCTCTTGTTGATCAAGGGGAAGTCGGCAATGATGTTGCCGGGCAGGGCGCGGGGGAGCGCGGGCCAGTTCTGGAACGAGGGCGAACGGATGTGGCAGCGGCGGACGAAGCCCTGCTCGAGGCGGAGCCAGTAGAGGAGTTCGCCGCGGGGGGACTCGACCGCGGCCAAGCCGTCGCCCGCCAACGGCGCGGGCGCGGGCAGGCAAACGGCGGAGCTGGGCAGGGCGTCGAGGGCGGCGGCGATCATGCGGGCGGAGGCGGCGGCCTCGAGGATGCGGAGGCGGGCGCGCGCCAGCACGTCGCCGTCTTCGAGCGTCTCGACCTTGAAATCGAGAGTGCGATAGGCGCCCGAGGGGTGGTCGCGGCGGACATCGAGGGCGAGGCCACTGGCGCGGGCGGCGGGGCCGACCACGCCCAGGGCGCGGGCGTCGGCGGGCGGAAGCACGCCGGTGGTTTGGAAGCGCTGCATCACGGAAGGGGTGTCGAAGACCGCCTCGGCCAAGGAGGCCAGCTCGGCGGCGGCGGCTTGCACGGCTTGGAGCAGCGTGTGGGCGCCGGCGGCATCGAGGTCGCGCGCCATGCCGCCGATGCGGCAGAGGCCGCGCCAGCAGCGGGTGCCGAGGGCGGCGCGGGAGGCTTGGAGCAGCGACTCCTTGAGGCGGGCGGTGAAGGTGGCGGGCAGGGGGAAGCCAACGTCGCCGCAGAGCGCGCCGAAGTCGGCGGCGTGGGCCATCAGGCGCTCCAGCTCGAGGCCGACGAGCCGCAAGGCCTGGGCGCGGGCGGGGGCCTCGAGGCGGCCGGCGGCCTCGACCGCCTGGGAGAAGGCGACGGCGTGGGAGAAGCAGTTGTCGCCGGAGACGGACTCGGCGAGCAGGAGGGCGTCGGCGGGGGTGCGGCCCTCCATCAGGGCCTCGGTGCCCTTGTGGGTGTAGAAGTGCTGGAGTTCGAGGCGGAGCACGGCATCGCCCATGACGCTGAAGCGGAAGTGGCCGGGCTCGATGATGCCGGCGTGCACCGGGCCGACGGCGACCTCGCAGACGCCTTCGCCGGAGACCTCGAGCAACGGGCTTTGGGCGTGGTCCACCAGCGGGCGGAGGTCGGGATGGCCCAGGAGGGGGACACCGTAGGTTTCGTGCAGCTCGCGCTCGTGCCAAGCGGCGGCGGGGAGGATGGGAGTGAGCGCGGGCACAGGGCCGACGACGGGAAACTCGAAGGACAGATAATCGGGCTGCCGGTTGTCGAGGAGGTAGTGGAGGCGCACGGCGCGGTCGGGGCCGCGGCTGCCGAAGACACTGACCAAGCGCGCGCCGTCGCGGACGAGTTGGACGACGGGGTTCATGGGTGGAGCACGGCGACAGCCGCGTTCAGCAGGCGGGTCAAGAGGGCGGGGAGATGCACGCCCAGCACCAGCAGGCAGAGGGCGCAGGCGCCCATCACGGCGAGGCCGGGCCACCAGGTGCGGAAGGAGCGTTCGGGGGCGGCGGCGGCGCCGCCCAGCATGGGCTGGAGGTGGTAGAGGAGGGCGGCGAAGACCACCGAGAAGGAGGCCAACATCACCACGGCGATCACGTCATGTCCGGTGGCGAAGAGGGCGCCGAGGATGATGAACTCGCTGAGGAAGAGGCCGAAGGGGGGGAGGCCGGCGATGGCGAGGCCGCCGGCGACGAGGCCGGCGCTGGTGCCGGGGAGGGCCTGCGCCAAGCCGCGGACATCGGCCATGGAGGCGTTGCCGTAGCGCTCGCGCACGTTGCCGGCGGCAAAGAAGAGCAGCGACTTGGCGAGGGAGTGGTTGAAGAGGTGGAGCAGGGCGCCGAACAGGGCCAGGGGGGTGCCGACGCCGACGCCGATGGCGGCCACGCCCATGTGCTCGATGCTGCTGTAGGCGAGCAGGCGCTTGAGGTCGCGCTGGACGACGATGAGCAGCGCGGCCAGGAGCAGCGAGAGCACGCCGAAGCCGAGCAGGATGCGGTGGCTGAAGGCGGGGCCGAGGGCGCCGCCGACGATGGCGTTGAAGCGCAGCAGGGCGTAGAGGGCGCAGTTGAGCAGGCCGGCGGAGAGCAGGGCGCTGATGGGGGAGGGGGCCTCGGCGTGGGCGTCGGGCAGCCAGTGGTGCATGGGGGCGAAGCCGACCTTGGTGCCGTAGCCGACGGCGGCGAAGACGAAGGCGAGCTTGACCAGGTCGGCGGCGGGGCGGAGGCGGGAGGCGGCGGCTTGCAGCACCGCCCAGTCGAGGGCCTGGGCGGCGGGGACGCCGGAGCGGACGGCGGCGAGGAAAAGGACGATGGTGCCGAACAGGGCGAAGGCGATGCCGACGGTGCAGACCATGAGGTACTTCCAGCCGGCCTCGACCGCGCCCTCGGTGTTGTAGAAGCCGACCAGAAGGGCGGAGGCCAGGGTGGTGGCCTCCATGAAGATCCAGAGCAGGCCGAGGTTGGCGGAGAGGTAGACCGCCAGCATGGTGAAGAGGAAGAGGAAGGAGAGGGCGTAGAACCAGCGGGGGGAGGAGAAGCGGCCGGGGGGGATGTGGCGCAGGTAGCCGATGGAGAAAGCGAGGGCGAGGGCGAAGACCAAGCCGATGCTGACCAGGAAGAAGGCGCTGAGGCCGTCGGCGCGGAGGTAGGGGCCGGCTTGGAGGACACCGGCGCGGTGGATACAGACGACGGCGTAGGCGAGGGCGGCGAGTTCGAGCCCGGCGGCAGCGCCCGCCACGCGGGCGGCGGCGCCGGGGCGGCGGGCGGCCAGCACGGCGGCGGCGGCGAGCAGGGGAACGAGCAGCGGCAAGAGCAGCGGCAACATGTCAGCCCCGGAGGCGGCGCAGGCGCGAGACATCCACGTGGTCGAAGGTGTCGCGGATGCGGAAGACGAACAGGCCCATGAGGAAGACCCACATCAGCAGGTCGAAGGAGACGCCGATCTCGATCACCAGGGGCATGCCCAGGGTGGTGGTGAGGGCGGCGAGGAAGATGCCGTTTTCGAGCACGAGCAGGCCGACGACCTGCATGAGGGCCTTGCGGCGGGTGACCATGAGCAGGCCGCCGATGAGGACCACGGCGACGGCGGCGGCGAGGCGGGCGGGGTCCACGCCGAGCTCGCGCACGTAGGGCTGGACGACGGCGAAGGCGAGGAGGACGAGGCCGGCGCCGAGGAAGACGGAGGCGGTGGGGCCGATGGAGGCGGCGGCGACGGGGGTGGTCTGCAGGGCGGTGGCGATGCGCAGCAGCACCCAGGGGATGGCGACGACCTTGACCAGGACCACCAGGGCGGCGACCGCCCAGCCCTCGGCGAGGTGGTGGAGGCGGGCGAGAGCGGCGATCTGGGCGGCGATCACCGCCGACTGCAGGCCGAAGAGCAAGATGCAGGTGCGGGCGCGGGTGGTGGCGGCCATCAGCAGGGCGAGGATGAGCAGCAGGCCGGCGGAGGAGGCGAGCAGGTTGGCGGCGAGGGTGTCAATCCATCCCATGGGAACTCTGGGGATCAGCGGGTCAGGGAGGTGGAGGCCACCGCCAGGAAGGCCAGGGCGGAGGCGAGGCCCAGGAAGGCTGGCACCTGGTACATGCGCAGCTTGGCGAGGGTGCTCTCGACGAGGGCGATGGCGGCGGCGCCGAGGGCGAGCTTGAACAGAAACAGCAGCAGCGCCAGAGCGAGGCGGGCCGGGGTGGGGGCGGGGGCCATGCCCCAAGGGAAGAAGAGGGCGGCGAGGAGGGCGAGCAGGAGGGTGAGCTTGAGCGCGGCGGCGAGTTCGAGCAGGGCGAGGCTGGGGCCGGAGTACTCGAGCACCATGGCCTCGTGGATCATGGTGAGTTCGAGGTGGGTGGCGGGGTTGTCCACGGGGATGCGGCCGGCCTCGGCGAGGGCGACCAGGACCAGGGCGGAGGCGGCGAGGGCGTGGACGGGGGAAAAGGTGGCGAAGGTTTGGGTCAAGGTCCAATGGGCCATGCCGGCGAGGGAGGCGGAGCCGGCGAGGATGGCGACGGCGAGGAGGCCGAGCAGAAGGGGGGCCTCGGCGAGGGCGGAGACCATGGCCTCGCGGCTGGCACCCATGCCGGCGAAGGCGCTGCCGCTGTCCCAGGCGCCGAGCAGGAGGGCGAGGCGGGCGAGGGCGAGCAGGCCGACCAGCACGAGGAAGTCTCCGGAGGAGGCGAGCAGCGCCGCCGGCCAGAGAACGGGGACGAGGGCGGCGGCGACCAGGGTGGCGGCGAGCGCGGCGAGCGGGGCGGCGCGGAAGACGGGGGAGGCGGAGTCGGGAACGAGGTCTTGCTTGCGCAGCAGCTTGGCGAGTTCGGCGTAGGGGCGCCAGAGGCTGGCGCCGCGGCGGTTTTGGGCGCGGGCCTTGGCGCGCTGGATGAGGCCGCGCAGCAGGGGCGCCAGCGCCAGCAGCAGCGCCCACTGGGCGAGGTTGGCGAGGGCGGCGGGGAGGGTCATGCCAACCTCATGAGCACGAGCAGGGCGATGAGGGCGAGGAAGATGGAGGCGAGATACATCTGGACGTTGCCGGTTTGGAGGCGGCCGAGGCGGCGGGCGAAGTTGACGATGGCCTGGACGGCGGGGCGGTAGAAGGAGCGCTCGAAGGAGGTGGTGCGGATGGAGTGGTAGGCGACGGCGGCGGGGAACCAAGCTTCGCCCTGGGGCAACAGCTCGAGGCGGCGGTCGGCGCGGTAGACGCGGGCAAAGACGGTGCGCAGGGGCTCGGAGAAGGCGGCGGCGGTGTATTGCATGCGGGGGGTGAGGGCGGGCTGGCCGCAAGCCCAGGTGGGGGAGCGGCGGGCGCCGAGGCTGCGCCGCGAGCGGAGGGCGAGGGCGGCGGCGGCGGCGAGGGCGAGGGCGAGGGCGAGGCGGGGCAGCAGGACGGCGAGGGCGGCGGCGGGGGCGGGCAGCAGGGGAGGGGCGCCGGGCAACAGGCCGGCGGCGAGCCGGGCCAGCGGGCGGAGGAGGAAGCCGGGGGCGATGCCGACCAGGAGGCAGAGGGCGGCGAGGGCGGCCATGCCGGCGCGCATGGTGCGGGGCGCCTCGACGGCGGCGGCGGCGGCGGGGCTGCGGGGACGGCCCAGGAAGGCGGCGCCGTAGAGGTTGGCGAAGCAGGCGGCGGAGAGGCCGCCGATGAGCGCCAGCACACCGGCCAGCAGGGGCAGCACGGGCGCGCCCGCGGCGGCGCCGGCGAGGAAGCCGCGGAAGGCGAGCCACTCGCCGACAAAGCCGTTGGTGAGCGGCAGGCCGACGAGGGCGAGGCAGCCGAGGAGGACCAGGGCGCCGGTGAAGGGCATGCGGCGCTGCAGGCCGCCCAGCTCGGACAGGGCGACGGTGTGGGTGGCGTCGCCCACCGCGCCCGCGCCCAGAAACAGCAGGCTCTTGAAGAGGGCGTGGTTGAAGCTGTGCAGCAGCGCGGCCAGCAGCGCCAGCGCGGCCCAAACGGGGGCATGGTGGGCTTGGAGCACCAGCGCCGCGCCCAGCGCCAGGAAGATGATGCCGAGGTTCTCGATGCTGGAATAGGCGAGCAGGCGCTTGAGGTCGTTTTCGCCCAGGGCGTAGAGCACGCCGAGCACGCCCGAGACCGCTCCGGCGGCGATGAGGGCGTAGCCCCAGGCGGCGGGGCCGGGGCCGAGCAGGTCGAAGCCGAAGCGCAGCATGCCGTAGACGGCGGTCTTGAGCATCACCCCGGACATCAGGGCGGAGACGGGGGTGGGGGCGATGGGGTGGGCCTTGGGGAGCCAGAGGTGGACGGGGACCAAGCCGGCCTTGGCGCCGAAGCCGAGCAGGGCGAGGGCAAAAGCGACGTTGCGGAGGGCGGGGGGCATGGCCGCGGCGGCGGCGCGCAGGGAGGCGAAGTCGAGGGCGGGGGCGCGGGAGAGGAAGAGCAGGAAGGCGGCGAGCACGCAGGCGGCGGCGGCGTGCATCATCACTAGATAGATATAGGTATTGTGGCGGCGCTCGGGGGAGTCGCCGTCCAGCAGCATGGCGGCGGCGGAGAGCAGGGTCATGAGCTCCCACCCGAAGAAGAAGGCGAAGCCGGTGGAGGCGGCCAGCACCAGCGCCATGGAGAGCAGGAACAGGGGCAGCAGGGCCCAGAGGACGGCGCGGCGCCAGCCGGCGTAGTGGCGCTGGAGGTAGGCGTGGGCGTAGAGGGCGACCGGGGCGGCGGCGGCGCAGAGCAGGAGCAGGAAGAAGGCGCCGAGGCGGTCGAGGGTGAGGGTGAAGGCGAAGGGGGCGGCCTGGGCGACCGGGCTCCAGGCGCTGAGGTCGAGCGTGGCGGGGGCGCCGGTGGAGAGCGCGCGCGCCGCCAGGGCGGCGCCGGCCAGCAGGGCCAGGACGAGCAGGGCGCTGGGGACGGCGCACAGGCGGGGGCGGTTGGCGAGCGGGGCGAGGAGCGGCAGCAGCAGCAGGGCCAGCAGGAAGGCGGCGAGGGCGAGCGCCATCAACGGGCCGGCCTTTTGGGGCGCGACTTGGAGATCTGCGCCAGCAGGTCTTGGATGTCCACCAGTTGGTTGTTGAAGATCTGGCGGGCGTCGTCGAGCAGGCGGAAGAGGGCGGGGTCGGTAACGGCGTAGTAGACGCTTTGGGCGTGCTTGCGGCCGGCCACGATGTTGCTCTTGCGCAGCACGCTGAGGTGCTGGGAGAGGGTGCTCTGCTCGACCGCGAGGCGGGTGGTGAGGTCGGAGACGCCGACCTCGCCGGCGCGGAGGGCGTCGAGGATGCGGATGCGGAGGGGGTGGGCGAGGGCCTTGAAGAACTCGGCGGTGAAATTCGGCAGTTGCGGCATTCGATTTATCAAATATACCAATATAATCATCCGGGTGCGGGGTTTTTTTCGCGGGGGGGGGCGGGCGGGGCTGGTAAAGTCAAAGGGGAACCGCGGACGTGATGGACCTGATCACCATGGGGGTAGCGAATTGGGTGCTGCTGGCGAGCGCCGCCGGGGTGCTGTATTGGCTGGCGCGACGCAACCCGCGGCTGAAGGGGATTACCTGGTTCGCGCACGGGATGGCAGCGGCGGCGGCGGGGGTGGGACTGAAGGTGCTCAACGCGGTGCTGCCGGATTGGCTGGCGGTGCTGGTGGGAGGCGGGCTGATCCTGATCTCGCTGATGCTGCTGCGGCGGGGGCTGGCGGAGCTGGGCGGGCGGGGGCTGCGGCTGCTGGGGGCGGACGTGGTGATCCTGGCGGGGCAGACAGCGGGGCTGGCGTATTTCACCTACGCGCACTTCGACTTTGGCAAGCGGCTGGTGGTGCTGGGGGTGGCGGCGGCGCTAGAGTGCGGGCTGGCGCTGGCGGAGGTGTGGGCGGCGCGGGAGGGGAGCGGCATACCGCGGCGGCCGACGCTGGTGGTGCTGGGGACCTACCTGGTGTTCAACCTGGGGCGGGGGCTGGCGGCGGGGGCGCAGGGCAGCGCCGCAGGGGTGGAGAGGATGTACACCGCGGCGGCGGCGGTGCAGTTGCTGTTCACCAGCCTGTTTGGGCTGGGGGCGGTGTGGCTGGCGACGGCGGAGCAGTACGAGCAGTTGAGCGAGCAGATGATGCAGGACACGCTCACCGGGCTGCTGAACCGGCGGGCGCTGCGGCAGGCGCTGGAGCGGGCGATCGAGCGCAGCCGGCACGGGGGCGAGCCGCTGGCGCTGTTGGCGGTGGACCTGGACCACTTCAAGCGGGTGAACGACACGCGCGGGCACTCGGCGGGGGACGCGGCGCTGTGCGCGGTGGCGCGGACGCTGAGCGCGGCGGTGCGGGGCAACGACCTGGTGGCGCGGCTGGGGGGCGAGGAGTTTGTGGTGCTGCTACCGGGGCTGAACGAGGAGGGGGCGGTGCTGGGGGCGGAGCGGCTGCGGCGGGCGATCGTGGCGCAGCGCTTTCAGTTCGAGGGCGAGCTGATCCCGCTGACCGCCAGCTTTGGGGTGGCGGTGTTCCGCGGCAGCGACGACGCGGGCGAGTCGGCGGGGGAGGTGCTGCTGCGGCAGGCGGATTTGGCGCTGTATGCGGCCAAGCGGGCGGGGCGGAACCGCACGGTGGCGGCCAGCCGGATGTCGGCGGAGCAGGCGGCGGAGGCGGGGCGGGGAGCGGCGGGGCAGGCGCGGCTGGACCAGCCGTAGGGCGGCGGGGGCGCCGGGGCTGGTGGGGCGGGCTGCGCGCAGCAGCCTGTAGGGATGGGACGGCGGCGGGGGCCGAAGAGGCGCTGGTTGCGCACAGCCAGGATTGGCTGTGCCACCGCGTCCTCAGGCGCGGCCACGGCTTTGGGGCGCTGGTTGCGCACAGCCAGGATTGGCTGTGCCACCGCTTCCCCAGACGCTTGTACTGCTGGCGCAGGGCCACCGCTTCCCCAGGCGCGGCCACTGCCTTGCCGGAGATGGCGTAGCATACTGACCATGGCGAAGCATGCGCTGGACTTGGAGCTGATCGAGGCCTTGCGGCGGGGCGAGGCGGGGGCGGAGGAGCGCTTCCTCAAGGCATACTACGAGCGCATATTTTCGTTTGGCATGATGGTGTGCGGGCACCGCGAGGATGCCGAGGACATCACGCAGGAGTCGCTGGTGGCGGCGCTGAAGTCGGTGAAGGATCTGCGCTCGGCGGGGGCGTTCCACGTGTGGCTGTTCCGGATCGTGCGCAACGCCTGCTACCGGCAGCGTTCGCTGCAGAAGCACGGCGAGCACGAGGCGGTGGCGATGGAGGAGCTGGCGGAGACGGCGCCGGCAAGCGGGGCGGCGTGGCCGGAGCAGATGCTGTTGCAGGAGGAGACGCGGCGGATGGTGCAGGCGGCGATCGCGACGCTGCCGGCGCAGGACCGGCTGGTGGTGCTGCTGCGCGACTTCGAGGAGCTGTCGACGGCGGAGGTGGGCAAGATCATGGAGCTGAAGGCGGCGGCGGTGAAGATGCGGCTGCACCGCGCGCGGCGGAAGCTGCGCGCGGCGCTGCTGGGCCATCAGGCTGGCAGCGACGCCGGCGGCGGCTCGCTGCCGCGCCAGGCCATGAAGTAGAGCACCGGGACGGCGAGGCGGGAGATGAGGGTGGAGGCGATCTCGCCGGCCATAAGCGAGATGGCGAGGCCCTGGAAGATGGGGTCGGGGAGGATGACCGAGGCGCCGACGATGACGGCGGCGGCGGTGAGCAGCATGGGGCGGAAGCGCACGGCGCCGGCATCCACCACGGCCTGGGCGAGGGGGGAGCCCTGGGCGCGGCGGAGCTCGATGAAATCCACCAGGATGATGGAGTTGCGCACGATGATGCCGGCGCCGGCGATGAAGCCGATCATGGAGGTGGCGGTGAAGAAGGCGCCCAGGGCCCAGTGGGCGGGCAGGATGCCGATCAGGGTGAGGGGGATGGGGGCGAGGATGACGAGCGGGGTTTTGTAGCTGCGGAACCAGAAGACCACCAGGACGTAGATCAGCACCATGACGGCGGCGAAGGCGATGCCGAGGTCGCGGAAGACGCGGATGGTGGTGTCCCACTCGCCATCCCAGCGGACGGCGAAGCTGCGGGTGTTCTGGGGCACGCCGGACATGAAGATGGCGGGGGGACGGCCGTCGGGAGCGGTGAGCTGGGCCAGCTTCTTGTTCATGGCGAAGATGGCGTAGGCGGGGCTCTCGGCGCCACCGGCGACGTCGCCGAGGACGTAGACCACCGGGCGCAGGTCCTTGTGCATGAGCGGCTGGGCGACCACGCCCTGCTGGACGGTGACCAGCTCGGAGAGCGGGACCAATTGGCCGCCGGCGGCGGGGGCGTCGAGGCGGAGCAGCTCGGCCACGCCGGAGCGGTCGGCGCGGGCGAGCTGGACGCGGATGGGCACGGCCTCCTGCTCGCGCGGCATATGGGCGAGGCCGGCGGTGCGGCCCTGGAGGGCGATCTGCAGGGTCTCGGCGACGTCGGGCAGGGCGACGCCGCTGAGGGCGGCCTTTTGCGGATCGGGCGCGAGGGTGAGGCGGCGCTCGGGGTCGCGCACGAACCAGTCCACATCCACCACGCCGGGGGTGGAGGCGAAGACCTGCTTGACGCGGGCGGCGAGCTGGATCTGCTGGGCGTAGTCGGGGCCGTAGACCTCGGCCACGAGGGTCTGCAGCACCGGCGGGCCGGGGGGGATCTCGGCCACGGTAACGCGGCCGTGGAGCGGGGTGGCGATGGCGTCGAGCCCGGGGCGGAGGCGGAGGGCGATGGCGTGGCTCTGCTGGCGGCGCTGGCTGTCGCCGACCAGGTTGACCTGGAGGTCGGCCTGGTTGGGCTGGGTGCGGAGGAAGTAGTGGCGGATGAGGCCGTTGAAGTTGTAGGGGGCGGCGGCGCCGACGTAGCTCTCGACGTTGGCGACCTCGGGTTGGCGGCTGAGGAAGGCGCTCAAGCGCTGGGCCACGGCCTGGGTCTGCTCGAGCGGGGTGCCGTCGGGCATCTGCAGCACCACCTCCATCTCGTCCTTGTTGTCAAAAGGCAGCATCTTGACGATGACCGCCTTGAAGTAAATCATCGAGAGCGAGGCGAGCAGCAGCAGCACCACGCCGCCGAGGAAGAACCAGCGGTAGCGGGGCTGGCGCAGCAGGGGGTCCATGATGCGGCGGTAGAGGCGGGTGGTGAAATCTTCGCGGGGCTGGTGATGTTCTGGCCCCCGGGGGGCGGCGGCGGGGCGGCGGGCGCCGCCCAGGAAGCGCAGCGCCGCCCAGGGGGCGATGACGAAGGCGCTGATGAGGGAGAAGAGCATGGCGGCGGAGGCGCCGATGGGGATGGGACGCATGTAGGGGCCCATCAGGCCGCCGACGAAGGCCATGGGGAGCAGGGCGGCGATGACGGTGAAGGTGGCGAGGATGGTGGGGTTGCCGACCTCGGCCACGGCCTCGACGGCGATGGTGGCGAGGGGGCGGTCGCTGTTTTCAGGCAGGTGCCAGTGGCGGGCGATGTTCTCGACCACCACGATGGCGTCATCCACCAGGATGCCGATGGAGAAGATGAGGGCGAACAGGGTGATGCGGTTGAGGGTGTAGCCGTAGAGGTAGAACAGGAACAGGGTGAGCAGCAGCGTGACCGGGATGGCGACGGCGACCACGCCGGACTCGCGCCAGCCCAGCGCCAGCCCGATCAGGATGATGACCGAGACGGTGGCGAGCAGCATGTGGAAGAGCAGGGTGTTGGAGCGGGTGCGGGCGGTTTCGCCGTAGTTGCGGGTGACGGTGAGCTGGACGCCGGTGGGAATCATCCGCCCGTGGAGCGGGGCCACCTGCCGCAGGACGTTGTCCACGACCTGGATGGCGTTGGTGCCCTCGAGCTTGGAGATGGCGATGGTGACGGCGGGCAGGGGCGAGGCGGCGACCGCGCCAGGCGGCCGCACCCCGGCGCCGGGGGTGAAGCGCACATAGTCGGAGGCGGCGGCGGGGCCATCGGAGACGGTGGCGACCTGGCGGAGCAGCACCGGCTGGCCGCCACTGGGGCCCGGGGTGACGCCGACCACGACGTTGGCGAGTTCCTGGACGTCGTTGAGGAAGCTGCCGGCGTAGACCACGGTGTCCTGGTTGTCGCGGCTGAAGCTGCCGGCGCGGACCTGGCGGTCGGCGGCGGCGATGGTGCGGACGATGGTGTCGGGGGCGAGGTGGTAGGCGATGAGCTGGCTGGTGTGGAGCACCACGCGCAACTGGCGCTCGCGGCCGCCGATGATCTCGGCGGCGGAGACGTCGGGGACGCGGCGGATGACGTTGCCGAGCTCGTCGGCGACGCGGCGCAACTGGTAGCCGTCGAAGTTGGGGCCGGAGAGGGTGAGGGCGAGCACGGGGACGTCGTAGATGGAGCGCAGCTTGACCAAGGGGGGCGAGGCGCCGGGGGGCATCTCGTCGAGGTGGGCGTAGAGCTTGGTGTAGACCTGGGTGAGGCTGCGCTGGACGTCGAGGCCGACCTGGAAGCGGACCACCACCATGGCGAGGCCGGGGCTGGAGGTGGAGTAGAGGTGCTCGACGCCGGGGATCTCGCGCAGCAGGCGCTCCAGGGGGTAGGTGACGCGCTGCTCGACCTCGCCGGGGGCGGCGCCGGGCATTTGCACGAAGACATCCACGAAGGGGACGCGGATCTGGGGCTCCTCCTCGCGGGGCATGGTGTTGATGGCCCAGGCGCCGAGCAGGATGGCGCCCAGGATGAACAGGGGGGTGAGCTTGGAGTGGATGAAGTGGGCGGCGGTTTTGCCCGCCAGGCCCAGGCCCTTAACGGACATGGTTGCCTTTCTCGGGGTTGGCGACGGCCTGGGCGTCCACGGCGTAGCGCTCGCCCGGGCTGAGGCCGGCCAGGATCTCGACTTGGCCGGCGGCGGTGGCGCCGGTTTTCACCAAGCGCAGCTCGGCGCGGCCGCCGGCATCGAGCACGTACATTTCGTCGAGCTCGCCCGCTTGCAGCACGGCGGTGGAGGGGACGGTGAGGGCGGACGGTGGGGCCGCGCCGGCCGGGGCGGGCAGCAGGACTTGGCCGTAGAGGCCGCTGCGCAGTCCGGGGGAGGCCGGCAGATCCACCTTGACGATGGCGGCGCGGGCGGCGGGGTCGCTGGAGGGGGCGATCTCGGCGATGCGGACGTGGAAGGCCGGGCCGGGCAGCGAGGCGACGGTGGCCTCGACCGGCAGGCCGAGGCGGAGCGCGGGGACGATTTGATCGGGGGCGGAGACGGCAAGTTGGAACTGTCCGGGGGCCTCGAGACTGAGCAGGGGGGCGCCGGGGGTGGCGAGGTCGCCGACGGCGACCGACTTGGCGGTGACGACGGCGGCAAACGGCGCCCGGAGGGTGGCGAAGCCGGCCTGGGAACGGGCTTGGGCGAGCGCGGCCTGCGCCTGCGCCACTAGGCTGGCGGCGGCGCTCTGGCGGGCGCGGGCGGCGGCCTCGTCGGCGGCGGCGGAGCGGTTGGCGGCGGCGACCTGGTCGAACTCGTGCGGGCTGACCGAATCGGATTGCTGGAGTTGCTGGTAGCGGCGGAGGGTGGAGGCGGCGAGCTGCGCCTGGGCGTGGGCGGCGGCGACTTGGCGCTCGGCGGCCTGGAGCTGGGAACGGGCGGCGGCCAGACCGGCCCGCGCCTGCGCGACCTGATCGCCCGCCTCGGGGGTGGCCAACACCACCAGCACTTGGCCGGCGCGCACGCGGTCGCCCAGCTTCACATGGACGGCGGTGACGTAGCCGGAGACGCGCGCCGCCAGCACGGCGGTGGTGCGCGACTGCACCGTGCCGACGGCGCGGTAGGTGGGCGCGGCGGCGGTCATGCCGGCGGTGGCCACCGGCGTGCCGGGGGGCAGTGGCAGGCCAGCCGCGGGCGCCGGGCTCTGCGCCGCCGGGGCGCAGGCGCTGGCGGCCAGCATGAGGCCGGCGGCGGCGAAGAGCAGGAGGGAGGGGCGGTGGGGCGTGGGCATGGTGTCCTCAGTTGCCGGGATGGGCGACCACGGGCGATTGCGCGGTGAGGGTTCCCACCGCCAGGTCGCGGTTGGCGCGGCTGACCTGCAGATCGTAGGCGGCCTGCACCAGTTGGGTGCGGGCGCGGGTGAGCTCGGTTTGCGTGCGCAGGAGATCGGAGATGGTGGCGAGGCCGCTGTTGTAGCGGTTCTGCACGATCTGCAGCGCCGCCGCAGCCTGGCTTACCACGCTGCGGGCGAGTTGGAGCTGCTGCGCGGCGGTCGAGACCGCGAACCAGGCTTGGCGCACCTGCAGGTCCACGGCGGCGTGGAGGTCGTCGAGCTGCGCCTGGGCGGCGAGCTTTTGCGCGACGGCGGCGGAGGCGGCGGCGCGGTCGGCGCCGCCGCGGAAGAGGTTGAGATGGAGGCTGAGGCCGACGGTCCAGTTGCTGGCGCCGGTGTTGGAGAAGTGGAGCTGGTCGCGCTCCCAACTGGCGAAGCCGTCCACAACCGGGAGGAAGGCGGCGCGGGTGCGGGTGACCTCGCTTTGGGCGATGGCCAGGCGGTCTTGCTGCTGGCGCAGCTCGGGGCGGAGGCGGCGGGCGTCGGAGACCAACGAGGGCAGCGCCGCCGGGGCGGCCGGGGGTGCGCTCGGGGCGGTGGTCGGGAGCGTGGCGGCGATGGCGAGGGGGGCGTCGAGCGGACGGCCCAGCTCGCGGTTGAGCGCGGCGGAGGCCACGCTCACATCATTGCGGGCGGCGACGAGCTGCTCCTGGGCGTTGGCGGAATAGACCTCGGCGCTGAGGCGGTCGGAATCCACAACGAGGCCGGCGCGGTAGCGGGCCTCGGCCATCTTCAGGCCGGCGGTGGCGGCCGTGGTGGCGCTTTGCGCCACTTGCAAGGCCGCCTGGCTGGCGGAGAGGCGGTAGAAGGCGCTGATCACGGCGGAGAGCACGCCTTGGCGCGCCTGCTCGCTGGCGCTGCCGGCCAAGTTCACGCCCAGCTTGGCTTCGCGCACCCGGAGCTGCGCCTGGCGAGCGTCGAAGAGCGGGACGCTGGCGGTGAGGCGGGTTTGGAAATTATTCAAAGGCGCGGGCTGGTTGAGGGCGGGCAGGGCGAAGTCGGCGGCGGTGAAGCGCTGCTGGCTGAGCAGCGTGCCGAAGACCGCCACCGGGTTGTTGCTGCGGGTGAATCCCTCGTCCAGGTCGAGCCGGGGGAGGCGGCCGGCGCGGGCGGCGGCGACGCCGGCCTGGGCCTGGTCTTGGTTGGCCGCGGCGGCGCGCAGGCGGGGGCTGTGGCGCAAGGCCTCGGCCACCGCCTGGCGCAGGCTGAGCGCGGCGGGAACTTGGGCAGGGGCCAGCCCCGCCAGCACGAGGCCGGCAAAGACAGCGATTCCAGCGATGCGCCGCTGGCGGCGGAGTGCATCCACCATGGCAAAGTCCTTTCGTAGGGGCGCTTAGCTGCGCACGCGGACCAGGATGCGCTCCAGCAGGCAGAAGCGCGTCAGGCCGGACTGGAAGAGGTTGGCGCCGACAAAGGCCGTCAGCCAGAACCAGTAGGGATGCACCCAAAGGCCCAGCCCGAGGCTGAGCAGCACCATGGTGCCGGCGAAAGTACGGACGATTCGTTCGTTGGACATGGCCCCCTCCTTGCGGCCCGAAATTGCCGCTTTCATGGGATAGAGACGGGATGGGGGCAAATGGTAACGCGGGGGGCGGGGAGGGGACAGGGGACAGGGGACAGGGGACAGGGCAGACGCGGTAGACGGGGGGCTTGGGGACCGCGCTTTAGGGGTGGGCAGTAGACCGCGGGGGCTGGGCGTGCCAGAATTGATGGGACCAGTGGCTGGAGTGGCGGAACTGGCAGACGCAGCAGACTCAAAATGCCTCCAGCGGTGATATGCACGGTTCCGCTCCACACCGCATAATCCCGCAAATCGCCAGTGTTTGCAAGCCCTTCCAGCGATAGCCTCTCCGCACCAGTCCGCACCAGTCCGCTCCCCGTACGGATACAAACAGCCACCAGAACAGCCACCAAGTCTACCTACGTAGGCAGACTATGCCAGCCGAAAAGTGGGACCACGATGGCGTTGGAAGAACGCGGCGCGCGGTGGTCAAGGGCAGTACCGGAAGCGGCCTCGCAACGCGCCACGATGGCCTATAGGGCGTCGGCTTGATCGGGTCCTATGAAAAGTGGGACCCCTTCGGCTTACCGACCGTTTAGGCATACTGCCCCCGTTACAAATCCAAGGTGGACCACGGGGAAGTGCGGACCAGGGGCAGGAAGCCCGTAGAGGCCTCGCCGTGCGGGTGGTGGCGTGGCATGGGTCCAGGGCCACGGACCGCTCACAGGGCAACGTGGCGCAATGTTTTGGCGAACGGAAGGCTACTCCCCAAGCTGAAGGCGCTTCGGGCGGATCAGGGATTGGACGGCATCGGCCAACTCACCATCGGTCATGCCCCGCACCTCGCGCTCGGCTTGCTTGCGCTGGGATGGGACGGCGTTGCGCTGGCGCTCAACCTCCAGGCCGGCCCTCATCAAACTTTGAAGCTGCTGGCCGAGTAGTCCGAGTGCCGCGATGGCGCCGCGAACGTCGTTGCTCGCTTCGGCCCGCTGTTGCAGCCGCCGGCAATCGTCGCACACCTGCTGCAACTGTTCGAGCAGCGCGCCGGCGTCGGCAAGCTGCGCGGCCTCATGGGCGCGGGCCATCGTGGCCGGCAGGTGTGACACCTTGTGCCTCAATAACGCGGTTTTACTCAGGCCAGTGCGGCGCGAGATGTCGCGCAGCGTCGGGGAACCGCGCAACAGTTCGGAGTCAATCACTTTCCGCTCGGCGTTGATGCAAACGGTGCAATTTTTCATTTCGATTCCTCTAGAACAACAGGGAAAAAACGGGCCGACGGCGGTGAAGCAGCCGCCGCCGACCCAAACCGCGCGCCAAGGAAGGGAGGCACGCGGGGCCGCAACGCGCCAAGATGGAAGCGCGCTGCGGAGCTTGAACCACTAGATGTAGAACACGCGCCGGGGCCGATCCAGGTCTCCGCTCGCCTTCGCGGCAGCAAGCGCGGCCTTGGCGAGTTGATCGTCCTGCGGTTCGAGCAACTGCATGGCGCCCTTGACCGCCTCGATGTCAACACCGCCGGCCGCAGCCGCCGGGGCATAGCGGGCATCCTGCTTTCCGATCAGCCCCGCAGCGACCTTGTTTACGTAATCGTCGGGTGCCTCGGGCGTGGGGGCTGCGGGGAACTTCTCGACCAGCGCCTTGGCCTTTTCGAGCAGCGCCGCGATGTCGGCTTTGGTTTTTGCGGAAGTGTAGAGCTTGTTCACAGCTTTTTCTCCTTTGGTGCTCACAGAACGTCATCGCGGTCGCGGCCCGATGGCGGAAACCTCGACGGTCACACTGTTCAGAATCGGCCGCCCGGCATTGAACGCCACCAGCCGCAGATTCTTGAACTGCGCCCAGGCTTCGCCGGTGAGTGCCGTTCCGCGCTGCGGACGAAACCGTTCCTCGTTCAGGCGCCCCATGGCCGCGCGCATGTCGAACAGCGCCGACGCCAGCACTTCCCAAGCGGATGCGGCTCGGGCGCCGGCGTCCTGAAGTTGCGTTGCCAGCGCGGAGAACTGATCCAGGTGCGCCGCTGCGGCCGCCTCGGCATCGGCCTGCTGGCGCTCGGCGATGAGCACCGCCAGCCGCTGCCGCTCCATCTCCAGGGCGGAGGCAAGGCCATCGCGGCGCACCTGTTGCTCGGAAATTTTGCTCAACCAAACGGAAGGCGAGTCGGCCGGCAGAGTCCCCAGCGCGGCGCCACGGGCGGCCTCCGTGTAGCTCGCTCGGTACTCGGAAATGCGCGCCTCCACCACGCCCAGGCGGGCCGCCATGGTGGCCACCACCCGCTCCTGCTGCTCCAGCTCGTTCACCGCCGCCGGCGGTTCGGCAACGGCCGCGCCGCTCTCGGATTGGTTGACAATTTTCTTTTGGAATCGCATTAGAGTTCTCCTGTAAGTGTCGCTAAACAAAGATGTTGCTCGATCAACTGATTCATGGTCGCGGCCTCGGGTGGCTGGCGAGCAGTAGCAGGCAGCCGGCGGCCATGGTGAGAAGAACGGGGGCGAGAGATGGCGTCATTGCGGCCCCCCGCACCGGGTGCAGGTGCAGTCCGCCGCGTGGCCACCGTCGGTGGGGTGAGTGCAGCCGCACCGGCTCCCACCCGGCCCCCAGCGCAGTGCGCGGCAGGTGGGGCACATCGTTCCGGCGGCGCCTGCCGCTGGCGTGCGCGCCGGCTGGGGCGCGGCGTCCGCCCATGGCCAGTCAATCTCCCACCGCAGCGCCTCAGGCTTGTACCAGCCCAGGCGCTCGCCCTCCAAGTGGCGCATCAACACCTCGCCCCCATCGTCGCGGTACAGAACCAGTTCCGCCGCCGCGCCGCTCGGCAGAATTGCCCAAGAGCCACGGGCCGGCAGGTCGCCGACAGGTGGAACCAGCGTGATGCTGCGGCCCGCCAGTGTCTCCAGGTCCACCCCGCGCATCCGGTGCTGCGCCGGGCCGGGCTCGCACTCGCCGCAATGCCACAGGCCCGCGCTGTCCTGCCACCAAAGCTGCGGGTGGCCCGCCGGGCACCGGCCCTCCGGCTTCGCCAACAGCACAAGCAAATCCAGCTTGCGCTGGCGGGCGGCCTCGATCAGCCGGGGCGGGGGCTGTACTGGCGACTCCCAGCGCAGTCCATCGCCTTCCGGGATCAGCCGGCCACCAGCCTGCCGGAACTCGTTCAAAATCTGCAACGCGGTCATAGCTCACCTCCAAACAGGCCGCCTTGGGCCGGCCCGGCTGAATATGGAACCCTACCGTCACCACCGTCACCACCGTCACCCGCCCAGCGTTTACGCGGCGTTTCTGGCGCCGATTGGCGCACCGGGGGCGGGCAACCGTCACCCTGACCGTCACCCGAACTTGCCCGATTTTGGGGCGGTGGTGACGGTGGTGACGGTGGTGACGGTTGTTTCGGAACTTCTCTCGCGAGCACCATCTGGCGTCGGCCGCCGTGGGATCGAGGCAGGATCGTTAGACAGACGCCCGCCGCGCGAAGGTTCGGAGCGGCCCGGCGCAGTTCGCCGGCCACCGCCCGCGCCGTCTTCGGCCAACCCCGCTGTTTCGCCGCGCCGTCGCCCACGTGTTTCGCCAGCTCCGCCAACAGTTCGCCGGAGGTTCCCTTCCACCCGCATGGCGGCAGCCAGCTTTGGACCGCTGCGGCCACGGCGGAAGCCTCCAGTGCCATCTCGTTGGCGTCGGAACGATTCCCGTCGTAGGCATCGCTGAAGGTCACCCCGGCGCCCAAACCGAAACTAGGCTCCGCCGCGACAGCCCACTTTGCGAAGTCGGCCATGCGGGGCAGGCGCGGCAAGGTCACCCCCGGAAACCTCCGCAGCGCCGTTGCAACGGCGTCGAACAGGGCTCCAAGCAAGCGGGGCCGCGCGGCCTCGAAGCTGGCCCAGAATTCTTCTTCGGACAGCCGCTTAGCGTCTGGGATCACGGGAAGCGCCACTATCAAGGCTCGGCTGAGCAAATCTGGGCGGCTCACAACGTCGTTGATCGAGGTAAGGACCACCGGGCGCCGCGCCCTAAAAATGCGCTCTTCGTCGTCGGTGAAGAGCAGCCGGGTAGAGAAACCGCCACCCGTTACCAGCCTACACAACGCATCGCTGAGCCATTGGGGAATGGCAGACAGGTTGTCGAGCACCATCACGCGGTTGTGTTCGGCGGAAATGGCCAGGTCGCGCGCATCCTTGGGATCGCCGCCGGGCTCGGCCGCCGTGGGATCGAGCAGCGCCCGCAACACTTTCGCCGCCGTGGTCTTCGCTGCGCCGTGCTCGCCGGTGAGAACCAAAGCGGGGCAGGAGCTTTTCGGGCGCATCGCCGCCAGCAACCACGCGGCCAGGAGAGCCCAATCGGCATCGCTCTCCAAATTGAGAAAGCCGCGTAATTCCGACAGGTCGCCGCCCCGTGCCGGCGCGGGGAGCGGCATCATGGCGCCGCCGGGGCGATGAAACTTGACCGGCGGCGCGTTGGCGATGAATCTCCACCCGCACTTGTCGATTTCCACGGCGCCCCAGTCCGCCGCGCCCAGGTCAACAAAAATGCTCCCGCCGCGCTCCGCCACCCTTAGGTGGCAATCGTGCTGCCCACCTTCGTACTCGGCCTTTGCCCTGAGCACTGCGACAACGTCTGTCGCCGCTTGGGTAACGGGCGGCTTGCCCTGTTTCTTGTAAAAACGGTAGGCAAGCCATCGCTTGAATTTTCCAGAGCCGATGCTGTGGTTCTCCGCATGGGCGCCGACGCTAAACGTAGCCATCGCCACGCCATCCGGCGTGCGGAACAATTCAGCCTCGCCGGCAATTTCAAGCAGTTCGGCTGCCTGAGCCCGCTTTTCTCCGGGCTGCTCATCAATTGCTGCCTCGGCCGCTGGTGGTGGCGGGGGCTCGGCGCCGTGTAGCGCCTTGGGCGCCTCGCCGTGCGCGGCTTGCGACTCGCGCAATTGAGCCGCCAGTTCCCAAGCTCCGAGTTCTTCCGCCATCACGCCCATGGGTCTACCCCCTCGGCGATTCGCTGCGCGTCCCAAAGCGCGTGGTACACCTCACCGCCGCCACCGGGCTCGGTCATGAGTCTTGCCGCGAGTACTCCCAGCGCGGTATCGGAGTCGCGCAGCAGGTCCACTTTCGCCCTCTGGTGCTGGCGCTGCGCGGCCTCGGCCGCCTGCCGCAGCTCCCGCTCGGCCCGTAGCCGCGCGCGGTCGGCCGGGGTGCCGGGTGCGCCGCCCAGGATGTGCGCCCAGGTCAATCCGGCGGCGGCCAAGACGTCGGCGGTTCGACACCCCGCCCAGCAGCGCACCAGCGTGCGCCCCCCGCCGCCCTCGGCGATGCTCAGACTGGGGTTGTGGTCATCGTGCGCCGGGCATTTCGCCGTCCACCGGCCAGGGCCGGTCTGGCGCGCACCCAGGTGGTTGGCCACATCGCCGGTGGTCATTGCGCCACCGCCGGCGGCGCGGGACTGATGCGCCCGGGCCGGTCGGCCGCCAGGAATTTCCGCAGCGATGCGGCAACGATCAACCTTCTCCGGCCGATTTTCCGTGACTCGATTTTGCGGTCATTTATGAGGTATTCCAAGCCGCGCCGGGACAGCCCGGATGCTGCTTGGGCATCGGGAAGAGTCAGTAGTATGGGGTCCATAAAAGTTTTAGCCTCAGGTTCGCCGCTGACCCATCCTTGCGCGCAACCGCGCGCGCATCAAGTTTTCGGGGCAATAATTACGGGGTAGTTTTTTTGGGGCGGCCATGCACCCATACTCCCCGTTGCGCACAGGCGCTACAAGGACACATCATGGCCAAGAAACACACCGGATGTGTCCTTGCCATCCGGCGCAAATGGGATGTGTCCCTACCGCAGGCCCAGGTCTAGGAGTGCAGGGATGTTCGGGTTGTTGTGCTCGAAGCGGCGCAGGGCGCGCTCGGCGGCCTCGCGGCTGAAGTTCGCGCCAGGGCGCCACGCCAGCACGGCGGCCTCGGCCACGGCCACCACGTCGCTCGGCGTCACTTCCGCGCCCACGTGGGAACTCGCGTACCGGCGCAGTACGCATAGCGGATATGCGTCCACGTGGTCCGATTTTCCCCAGCGTTTCGCGCCGAAGGCTGCCGGCGTCCGGCGCAGCCGCTCGCTCCAGGCAGCCACCTCCGCCTCGCGCGCGGCTTTCGCCCCCGGCAGTTCAGGCGCGCCGCCGAAAACTGCGGCGGCTCCATTCAGCCCCTTGAGCACGGTCGTCGCCGCTTTCTTGTATTTCGCGCCCCGCTCGCGCTTCGCCTCCAGGTTCGCAGCAAGGACTCTTGCGGCCGTTGGATTCGCCGGGCCGGCAGCGTAGACGAATATCAGCCGCAGGTCGCAGCCGGCGTCAAGCCACGCCCGCACGATGCGGCCGGCCTTGGGGTCCGAGTCCAGGCGGCGCAGGAACCGCAGCCACGGTGCTTCCTCCGCCTTCGCCTTTTCTGCCATCGCCCACCTCCAGGCGTGCGGCGCGGGCGGTGAGGTTCGCCGCCCGCTTCGGCCCGCGCCCGTCGGCGCCGGCCTTGCCGCTACACCAGCAGCATCGCACCTTTCCCGTTGACAAGTCAACCCAGCGCTGGGTATTGTACATTCATGGCAACCACGAAGGCGAGTGAGGCGGGAAGCGTGCTCGGCAAGCGCAGCGTGCGGGCGCGGAAGTCGAAATGGGGAGAAGCTGAGTACCTGCGGCGCCAAAAGGAATACAGCCACCTCGGCGTGGAAGAACGGCGCAAGCGGAAACAGCAACAATTGGAGGCGAAATGACGGATTCCAGGCGCAACCAGGCGGACCAGGACGGGCTTAACGGACCAGTGGTTTTGACGGAAACCGTGAATGCGGCGGAGGTATTGCAGGGAAAGGGGGCGCAACCGCCGCGTGCGGCAGGCGGACCGCGCCGCAAGCCGCCGAAGGTTCGCGGTATTTACGAAAAAGTGAAGGGGTCCGGCATCTGGTGGTGCCACTACACCGATTCCGGCGGCCGGCGCCGGCGGGAGAGGGTAGGGGCGCGCTCGATGGCGGTTTCCCTGCTGGCCAAGCGCCAGGGCGAGCGGCTCCAGGGCAAGAAGCTGCCGGAGACGCTGAACCGGCGCGGGGTGCTCTTCTCCGAACTGCTGGACGATGCCACTGCCTACGCCAGCGAGCATCACCAGTTGGGTGGGCGCAAGTGCGACTACCGCCCGGCGCTGCTCAAGGAGTTGCTGGGCGCACGCTCGGCGGAGACCATCACGCCCAAGGATATTGACCGTGAACTGTCCAAGGTGGCGCGGGAGCGGGAATGGTCGCCAGCCAGCTACAACCGCTTCAAGGCTTTCGTCTCCCTCGCCTTCCGCCTTGGGATCGAGAATGAGAAGGTGGTGGTCAACCCGGCGCGTTCGGTCCGGCGCCGCCGGGAAGACAACGGGCGCATCCGCTGGTTGTCCGCTGAAGAGGAAGCCCGGATCGTCGCCGCCATCCAGGACCGCTACCCGGCGGAACTGCCGGCCTTCCTGCTGGCGCTGCACACCGGAATGCGCCGCAGCGAACAGTACCGCCTCACGTGGGATTGCGTGGATTTCGTGCGCAGCCAATTGACCATCCCCAAAACCAAGAACGGCACCATCCGCTACATCCCCATGGACGAAACCGCCACTGGAGCATTGCTGGCGCTGCGGGATCGGGGCAACGGCAGCGGGCCGGTGATGGTGGCGGCGGCCTCCGGCCACGGCTACACCCAGGGCCACGCCCTCAAAACACCTCGGGAGTGGTTCGCCTCCGCTTGCAAGCTGGCGGCCGTGCCGGACTTCACTTGGCATGGCCTCCGGCATAGCTTCGCCTCCCGGCTGGTGATGGCTGGCGCGGCGCTGCGGACCGTGCAAGAATTGATGGGACACAAGACCATCGCCATGACCTGCCGCTACGCCCATCTCGCTCCGCAACATCAACTGGACGCGGTGCGGCTGCTGGACGGGTGGGGCAAGGCGGCCGTGGCCGGGGGGTTGGCTGGTGTACAAACAGCCACCAGAACAGCCACCGGCGGTATTGGGGCGGTCGGAGTCGGGTTGCCAGGCCAGGCGCAACCCGTTGTGCAGTAAGGGTTTACGCGGAATTGCTGGAGTGGCGGAACTGGCAGACGCAGCAGACTCAAAATCTGCCGGGGCTTTGCCCCTTGGGGGTTCGATTCCCCCCTCCAGCACCAGGAATCTGTCAACGTTGGTGGGCGCCGGCGCCAGCGCGCCGGCGCGGCCCGGCTTTAGCCGCGCCGGGCGGCTGCGGTGCCACTGGCACCCGCCCGCCTGCGGCATTTCGAAGCCTGGCGCGCCGCTTTTGCCAGCAAAGGGGCGCGGACCCCGCGCGGTGTCCCGGTGCAGCGCTGGCCCTGGGGTCACATTGATGCGGACGCATAAAAACGCGACAATGGCGGCATGCGGACCACCGTGGACCTTCCCGACGAGCTGTACCGCCGCCTGAAAGTAAGGGCCAGCCTGACCGGGAGCTCGATGAAGGAACTGCTGGTGCGTTGCGTGGACACGGGAATGCGCTCGGCGGCGGTGGCGGCCCGCTCCCGATCCCGGCCTGCGCCGCCGGTGATCGTCCCGGCGACGGGCAAGCCTATTCGCGCACTCTCCGCCCGTGCGCTGCGCCGGCTGGAGGAGTCGGAGGACGAGACCCGGGGTGGTTGACCTGCTTGACGCCAGCATCTGGCTCGCCTTGAGCGCACCCGACCACACGCATTATGCGCGTGCGCGCCAGTACTGGGAGCGCGAAGTGGCCGAAGGGGCGGCGTTTTGCCGGATCACCGCGTTGGCCCTGCTGCGACTGCTGACCAATAAGCACGTGCTGGGCGCGGCGGCGCTGTCCGGGGAAGCGGCATGGCGAGCGCTCGCAACTTGGCTGGCGATGCCGGGCGTGGAGTACTTGGGCGAACCCGCGGCGGTGGATGAGTTTCTGCGGGACTGGAGCCAGCGCCTGGATTTGCGCGCCGGGCACTGGACCGACGCCTACCTGGCCGCCTTCGCCGCCGCCGGCAACTGCCGGCTGGTTTCGTTCGACCGCGATTTCCTACGGCGCGCGTCCCGCTTGTGCTCACGCCGACTTGGGGGGCTCACTGCCCCAAGCCTGAGTTGCGACCGCGTTGCCTGCCCCGAGCGAGGCGTCAGGCGTCGGGCGATGGGGCACGGCCCCAAAATTGGGCGCAGGCATCGAGCTGATCAGCGAGTTCGCCAAGGAACAAGGTGGCGGCCATGCAGTACTCGCGCAAAAGGCCGGGGCTAACATGCAGGTCCTCGCCGGCCAGCGGCTCTTCGACCGATAGGCGTGGATGCCACTGGGCATCGAGAGGCCCCGCGGCGTCCTTCACCGCGTTTTGGTACTCGACAAACAGCTCTGGTCGGAGTTGCCGGAGCTTGACCGCAGAGTTTCCCTCTGCGTGTTTCACGGCATTCGCGACTAGCCTCAGCTCGTCAACCCGGGCAAAAGAAGGAAGGAGCGAAGGATCGATCCCCTCGTTTTCTAGGATCCAGACGGCGACGCTCGCGAGTGCCGACTGTGTCGGGCCCTCACCGCGGCGTTGGCACAGGCGGCACGCTCTCGCGAGTTGCTGCTCGAGCGCATGGTAGAGGCCGGCTGCGAGCAGATTGAGCATCGTCTGGCGAATCGAATCGAGCGCATCGAACGTGTCATAGCCGTGCTCGAATGCGTCCGCCGAGACGTCGCCGAAACCCTTGCCGACAGCCCCCTGGAGGAATTCGTTGTAAGCGGCGGTCGCCCGCTCTTCATTGTTGTCGAAGCGAGGCAGCACCTCCTCGAAGATCGCTTGCTCGAAAACCTCCAGCCAGCGGAGCGACTTGCCTCGGATTACGCACGCTAAGCTGCTGCCGCTTGCGGCCGCGGTTACGGCTGGAGGGCGAGGGTTAGGCCTTGCTGCTTCAGCAACGCGTTGAAGGCGGGGAGCTGGTTTTTGTCGAAGGCGGCGAGGGCGGCTTGGGATTGGGCCATCCAGGTTTTGAAGGAGGCGTTGACGGCGAGCTCGCCGGCGGTGGGGCCGAGGTCGGCTTCGTTTTTGTCGTAGAGGGCGGTGAGCTTTTGGTAGAGCTGGCTGGGATGGCGGTTGAGGTCCTCGTTGCCGTCGGTGAGGTGGATGTCCATCAGCTTGCCCTCGATGGCCATGGCCTGGTCGGCGAGCTGGCGGGCGGCGGCGACCACGGCGGCGTGGTGGGTGTCGCCGCGGTAGCGCATTTGGATGTCGGCGGATTGTTTGCGCACCCACTCCAGGTGCTCGATCATGTCGGAGACGGTGCCGATCTCGGCCACGAGGCCTTGCTGGAAGTCTTCCTGGGCCTTCATGGTGGCGGCGGTGCCGAGCGAGTGGGGGTCGGCCAGGACGTTGAGGGGCGCCGCCAGGGTTTGGCCAGCGGCGGCTAGGTGCACGGTGTAGGCGCCGGGGATGACCAGCGGACCGCGGACGGTGCCGGGGATCATGATGCCGCTGAGGATGTGGTAGCCGCCGGGGCCGTTTTGCACCCAGGGGGCGTCGGGGGGCGGGACCAGCATGTGCGGCATCTTGCCGTTCTCGGAGCGCAGGTCCCACCAGACGCGGTTGAGGCCGGCGCGGCCGCGGACGCGCAAGGTGCGGATGAGCTGGCCGTCGGCGCCGGTGAAGGTGAGGGTGGCGGGGCCGGGCTGGGGGAGGAAGAAGTTGATGTCGGCGCCGTAGGGCGGGTCTTGGCCGATGACGCGGGCGCCGGGCTCGGCCAGGCGTCCGTCGCCCACGGAGCGGAAGCGGTAGGCGGGGCGGGGGGCGAAGAGCTGGGCGGCGGACTGCTGGGGGTTGTAGGCGCGCAGGGCGGTCACGTCGTCGAGGATCCAGTCGCCGCGGCCGTAGGTGGCGATGACCAAGTCCTGGAAGTGGGGCTGGACGGTGATCCAGTAGACCGGGGCGGGCGGGAGGTTGTTGTTGAGCTTGGTCCAGTTGCCGCCGTCGTTCCAGGAGACGTAGATGGCGTTGTCGGTGCCGAGGTAGAGCATGCCCTTGCGGACCGGGTCTTCGAGGATGCAGTGGGCGGAGCTGTTGTAGGAGTGGGGGATGCCGGCGGTGATCAAGCTCCAGGTCTGGCCGTAGTCGCTGGTCTTGTAGGCGTAGGCGTTGTAGTCGCCCATCTGCTCGCGGTTGACGGTGATGTAGGCGGTGGCGGCGTCGAAGGGCGAGGGGTCAATGTTCCAGATGGTACCCATGGGGGCGAGGTCGGGGATGTTCTTGGTGACGTTGGTCCAGTGGGCGCCGCCGTCCTGGGTGAGGTTGACCTGGCCGTCGTTGGTGCCGGCCCAGAGGACGCCGTTCTTGACCGGGGAGGGGGCGATGGAAAAGATGATGGCGGCGTCGTAGGTGTAGAGGTTGTCGTGGGTGATGCCGCCGGAATTGCCCTCGTGGGCCTTGTCGTTGAGGGTGAGGTCGGGGCTGATGGTCTTCCAGGTCTGGCCGCCGTCAGTGGTCTCGTGGACGTACTGGCTGCCGACGTAGACCTGGTTGTGGTCGAAGGGGGAGATGGCGAGGGGGATGGTCCAGTTCCAGCGGTACTTGACGTCACGCGGGGTCCAGCCGTCATCCACGTTGGGCCAGACGCTGACGTCGCGGACCTGGCCGTCCTTGCGGTTCATGCGGGTGATGACGCCCTCGTAGCAGCCCGACCAGATGATGTCGGCGTCGGTGGGATCGGGGGTGGCGAAGCCGCTCTCGCAGCCGCCGACGGACTGGAAGTCGCCGGCCTGGATGCCGCCGCCGTAGCCGCCGCCGGCGAGGTTGTTGCTGGGGCCGCGGAAGGAGGAGGCGTCCTGCAGGTTGCCGAGGATGTGGTAGGGGATGTCGTTGTCGGTGGAGACGTGGTAGACCTGGGCGATGGGGAGGCGGATGTGCTCGAAGGTGCGGCTGCCGTCGAGGCTGACGGAGAGGCCGGCGTCGTTGGCGACCAGGATGCGGCGGGGGTTGGTGGGATCAATCCAGATGTCGTGGTTGTCGCCGCCGGCGGAGCCGAAGCCGTTGGCGGGGGAGGGGCGGAGGAAGGTGTGGCCGCCGTCGAGGGAGATGGTGTAGTTGGGGCTGACGAAGTAGAGGCGGTTCTCGTCGCTGGGGGAGACGCCGAAGCGGCCGTAGTAGGAGTCGCGCTGCAGCATCATGTGGTCGTGGCTGACCAGGGACCAGGAGGCGCCGCCGTCGCGGGAGGTGTAGAGCGAGGGCTGGGTGTCTTGCACCAGGGCGTAGACGCGCTGGGGGTTGCTGGGAGCGATGGCGACGGCGACCTTGCCCACGGCGTGGGCGGCGGGGGGGAGGCCGTGGCCGGCGAGCTTGCGCCAGGTGGCGCCGCCGTCGCGGGTGACGTAGATGCCGCCGGCGGGGCCGCCGCTGTCGATTTTCCAGGGGTAGATGCGCAACTGCCACATGCCGGCGTAGAGGGTGTTGGGATCGCTGGGATCGATGGCGAGGTCGCTGCAGCCGGTGTTGGGGTTGGGGCCGAGGACGAGCTGCCAGGAGCGGCCGCCGTCGAGGGTGCGGTAGACGCCGCGCTCGGGCTGGGCCTTGAAGAGCTGGCCGAGGGCGCAGACGAAGACGCGCTGGGGGTTGTGCGGGTCCACCACGATGCGGCTGATGTGGCCGGTGGCGTTGAGGCCCATGTGCCGCCAGTGCTGGCCGGCGTCGGTGGATTTGTAGACGCCGTCGCCCATGGGGTAGAAGGCGCGGATGAGCCAGGGCTCGCCGGTGCCGGCCCAGACGACGTTGGGAGCGGAGGGGGCGACGGCGAGGGCGCCGATGGCGGAGACGTTCTCGTGGTCGAAGACGGGCTTCCAGTTGACGCCGCCGTTTTCGGTCTTCCAGATGCCGCCGGAGGCGGCGCCGACATACATGACGGCGGGGTCGCCGGGGGCGCCGGCGGCGGCGGCGGCGCGGTTGCCGTAGGGGCCGACGAAGCGCCAGGTCATGGCGCCCAGCGGGCCGGGGACGGCCGGTGCCACCGACCCGGGCCCGCGGCCCTGGGCTCCGGCCGGTAGCGTCGCCGCTCCCAGCGCCAACATCGCCAGCACCGCTCCTACCCGGCACCACCGCCCGTTATGTCCCGACGTCATGGCCACGCTTCCTCCTGGAAATGGAAATGAATGGAGAGTGCGGCACGGGCCGCCAGTTTGTCAAGCGCGGCGGTGGCGGAGGGGGCAGGAAACTTGCATCCAAGCCATGGAGGAGGACCAGCCCATGCGGATGGTGAAGTTGCTCATGGTGGGCTTGGCGGTCACGGGATTGCCCTTGGCCGCGCAACAGCGGCGGGGCGGACAGCCCACGCAGTCGCAGACCCGGTCGAGGGCGCTGTCGCAGGCGCAGAAGACCGCGCCCAGCCAGGCCCAGAGGGGGCGGGGGAGCACGCCGAGGGTGGGCGGGGGCTATATTCCCTCACCGCCGCCCAAGCGCCGTCCCGGCGCACCCGCCCAGCGGACAGGGCGTCCGGACATGCCCGGGCATCCGGCGGCGCCGCACGTGCACGAGCGGGGCAACGTCTGGGTGGGGCGCGCCACGCCCAACGATCCGCGCTACCGGCTGAGGCATCCCTGGCCCCATGGCCACTTCCCCGGCCCGTTGGGGCGCGACTGGATCTGGCGCTTGGGTGGAGGCGGCCCCAATCGCTTCTGGTTCGGCGGCTTTGTCTTCATGGTGGCGCCGGTGGATGTGGGCTTCTGCCAGGACTGGTGGTGGGACCGCGACGACATTGTGCTCTACAACGACCCCGACCAGATTGGTTGGTATATCGCCTACAACACCCGGCTGGGAACCTGGTGCCACGTGGAGTATATGGGGCCGATGTGAGTGAGCTGCGGTGGGCGTCGGCCTATAGCCGTTTCCCTTTGGCGGCTTGG
>DATKSZ010000155.1:0-25322 GCA_035531375.1 Terriglobales bacterium
CCGCGTCCTGCTGATCGCCAACGACGAGCGCTTTACCACCGAGCTGGTCACGCCGCAGCAGCCCACCCCGCGCGACGTCTCCATCCTCGACCTGTCGGACGCGCCCTTCCTCTCCGCCGACGGGCGGCAGTTGCTGTTGGAGGAGGAGCGCGACAGCGACCACTACTCCACCTACCTCCGCGACACCGCCGGCGGGCCGCCGGTGCGGCTGGGCGGCGGCGCGCCCCAGGCGCTCTCGCCCGACGGCAAGTGGGCGCTCAGCCTGCTGCCCGCCGCCCCCCGCCAGCTCATGCTGCTGCCCACCGGCGCTGGCGCCGTGCGCCAGCTCACCCACGCCTCCCTCTCCTTCCGCTCCGCCGCCTGGCTGCCCAACAGCCAAGCCGTGGTCGCCGTGGGCGCCGCGCCCGGCCAGCCGCCCCGTTCCTATCGCGTCGATCTGGCCGGCGCGATCACGCCGCTCACCCCCCCGGGCGAGATCGGCACGTTGGCCACTCCCGACGGCAACGATCTCTTGGTGCAGACCGCGGCCGGCGCCTACCAGCTCCTGCCGCTGCAGGGCGGCGCGGCCAAGCCCGTCCTCGGCCTGCAGCCGGAGGATCGCCCCCTGCGCTTCGCCAGCACCCCCGCCACCGTCCTGGTCGCGCGCCCGGTGCCCGAGCGCCGGGGCGCCGAGCAGATCTGGCGCGTGGACCTCGCCAGCGGACGGCGGGAGTTGGCCGCCACCCTCGCCCCTCCCGATGAGGCCGGCGTGACCTTCAACATGGGCGTCTCCGTCTCGCAGGATGGCAGGACCTACGCCCTCGCCTACGGCACCATCCTTTCGACCCTCTTCCTGGTTCAGAATTTGCGCTGACCGGCGGGATCATCGGCCAGCGCGCGCGCCGTGTGGCGCGCGATCATCTGGTCCTCGTCGGTCGGGATCACCCGCACCTGCATCGGGATCCACTCCAGCCCGCGCGCGATGCGCTCGCGCACCGCTGCCGCGTTCTCCCCAATCCCGCCGGTGAAGACCAAGAGGTCGAGCCCGCCCAGCGCCGCCGCCAGCGCCCCCACCGCCTTGCGCACCTGGTAGACGAAGATCTCGACCGCCGCCGCCGCCGCGGGCTCGCGCGCGCTGCGCTCCACCAGCGTCTTCATGTCGCCGGAGATGCCCGAGACGCCCAAGAGTCCCGACTCCTGGTTGAGCATCCGGCTCAGCGCCTCCGGCGCCATCGCCTTCTGCCGCAGCAGATAGAGCAGGATGCCGGGGTCGAGGTCCCCGCTGCGGGTGGACATGGGCACCCCGCCCAGCGGGGTGAAGCCCATGGTGGTGTCCATGCTCGCGCCGTGGTGCACCGCCGTCAGGCTGGCGCCGTGGCCCAGGTGGGCGATGACGATGCGCCCGTTGGCCCGCCGCTCGTCCTCGGCCCGCAGCACCGAAAGGATGTACTCGCACGACAGCCCGTGGTAGCCGTAGCGCACCACCCCCTCGGCCTGCAGCGCGCGCGGCAAGGCGAACGTGCGCGCCGCCGCCGGCAGGCTGCGGTGAAAGGCCGAGTCCGAGCACGCCACCTGCGCCACCCCGGGATAGGTCCGGGCCAGCGCCTCCATCGCCGCCAGCGCCTGCGGCAAGTGGTCGGGGGCGAGCCCCGCCCGCGCCCGCAATTCCTGCAGCCGCGCCGCATCCAGCCGCTGCGGCTGGCTCCAGTCCAGCGGCGCGACGATGCGATGGCCGATGGCGTCCGGCGCCCGCGGCGGCAGCAACCCGGGCAGCGCCGCGGCAAACGCCGCTGGATCGCCCAGCGACTTCGCCTCTGCCGCCGACTCCCGCGCCAGCCCGGCCTCCGCCCCCAGCGCGTACACCGCCGCCTTGATGCTCGACGAGCCGGTGTTGATGGTCAGAATCCGCACCCGGCTCTATCTTGCCACGGGCGCGACCTACGCCTGGATCGCAAAGAACTGGTTGAACGGGTTCTCGATCGGCAGCTTGGTGAAGTGTTTCAGCCCCGCCTCCGCCGCCACCCGCCGCACGTTGCCCGCCCCCATCGCCGCCCCGTACCCCGCCCCGCCGGCGGCCAGCGAGCAGGTCATGCACTGCAGCGTGCTGACCGAGTAGAACAGCTTGCCCAATGGGTTGATGTTGTGCTCGAGCTGGTCGGCTAGGTTGGGCTCGATGCAAAACCAGGTGCCGCCCGGCTTGAGCGCTCCGGCGATCGAGCGCGCCGCCTTCTCCGGCGAGGCCATGTCGTGCAGGCTGTCGCAGGTCATCACCAGATCGAAGTCGTGGGTCGCCGGCAGCGCGTCGGAGGCGCGCACCTCGTAGCGCAGCCGTGGGCCCAGCCCTTCGCGCTGCGCCGCCGCGTTGGCGTACTCCACCGCCGGGGCGTAGTTGTCAAAGCCCCAGAACTGGCTGCGCGGAAACGCCCGCGCCAAGGTCAGCAGCGCCTGCCCGCGGCCGCTGCCGACGTCGGCCACCTTGGCCCCTTCCTGCAGCCGGCGATGCACGTCGGGCATCGCCGGGATCCACTGCTGCACCAGGAAATTCAGGTAGCCGGGCCGGAACAGCCGCTCCGTGCCCTGGAAGGTGTCGTCGCCGTACTTGGCGTAGGGCACGCCCCCGCCCTCATGGAAGGCGCGCCGCACCTCCGGCAGCAACCGGTATTGGTCGGGGATCATCTGCGCCATGCCGCCGCAGAACACCGGGCTCTCCTCGTTGGCCAGCACCATCGCCCGCTCCGGCGCCAGCCAGACCGCGCCCGTCGCCGGGTCGTAGCCCAGGTACTCGGCCGCCACCATGGCCGAGGTCCATTCCCGCAGGTAGCGCTCCTGCAGCCCGGTGGCCTGGGCCAATTGCCCCACCGTCATCCGCCCGCCGTGGGCCAGCGCCTTGAACAGCCCTTCGCGGTCGCCGATATAGAGCAGCGGCCCCGCCATCGCCGCCGCCAGGTCGCCCACCACCTTGAAGGCGAACTGCATCATGGCGTCGTGGTCGAGCGGCGCCGCCGCGGCCGTATCGTAGGGAACCGTAGCCATAGAACACCTCCCTAAGCTCCGACTATGTACATATAGCAAAGGATGTGCTCTGCTTCAACGCGCGCCCGCAGCCCACGCCCGCTCGGACACCGCCAGCCCCCGGAAGGTCGAACCCCCGCCGGGGGCGATAAAATGGAGTTGCGGAATGGCGCGCTACTGGCACCTGCTGAGCCTGGATGCGCCCACGGTGGCGGCGCTGTGGGCCTGGTTCTTTGGCCGCTGGCTGCGCCTGCCCCTGCCTCCCCTCGCGGTGCCGCTGCTGGCGCTGGGCACCTGGCTGTTCTACGTCGCCGACCGCCTGCTCGACAGCCGCGCCGCCGCCTTGCCGCAGGAGCGCCACCGCTTCCACCGCCGCCACCGCCGCGCCTTCTTGACGGCGGCCCTGCCGGCGGCGGCGCTGCTCGCGGTGTCGAGCTGGCGCTGGCTGCCGTGGGCCGAGCTGCGCGCCTATGCCGTGTTGGGCGTGGTCGGCCTGCTCTACCTGCTCTGGGTACACCGGCGGCGCGAAGCCCCGCCCGCCGCCGCCGCCAAGGCCACCGCCGTGGCCGCGGTGTTCGCGCTCGCCACCGCGGTCCCGGCCTGGGCCGCCGCCGGCCCCCAGCGTCCCGAGCTGGCCCTGGGCGTGGCCCTGTTTGCCGGCGCCTGCTGGCTCAATTGCTTTGCGATCGACGTTTGGGAAGGGGCGGAGCGGCCCACCGGTGCCCCCACCGGTGGCGCCACCGGTGGCCGTGGAGCCGCGGTCGCCTGGGCGGCGGCCGCCCTCGCCCTGGCCGCCGCCGGGGCGCTGCCCCGTCCGCCCGCGCTGGCGGTGCTGCTCGCCGCCCTGCTCTTCCTCGCCCTGCACGCCGGCCGCCGCCGCCTCTCCGCCCTCCACCTCCGCATCGCCGCCGATGCCGCCCTGCTCACCCCGCTGTTCTGGCTGCGCTGGCATTAAGGCGTCGTGAGCATGGCCAATTTCGACCGCATCGCCCCCCTCTACCGCGCGCTCGAGTACGGCAGCTTCGGCCCCCTGCTGGCCCGCTGCCGAGCCGCCTGGCTGCCCGAGCTCGGCGGCAGCCGCCGGGCGCTCGTCCTGGGCGATGGCGACGGACGCTTCCTGGCCCGCCTGCTGCGCCAAGCCCCCGCCGTATATGTGGATTCGGTGGATGGCAGCCCTGCCATGCTGCGCCGCCAACTTCGCCGCGCCCAGCGGGCGGGCGCGCAGGCCCGCGTTCGTCTGCACCGCGCCGACGCCCGCACCTTCCCGCCGCCGGGCGACGCCTACGACCTCGTCGCCACCCACTTCTTTTTCGACTGCCTCACCGAGGCCGAGCTCGAGGCGCTCGTCGCCCGCGTCGTCCCGCGTTTGGCCCCCAACGCCCGCTGGCTGGTGTCGGAGTTTGCCATCGCCGACCACGGCTGGCGCCGCCTGCCCATGCGCCTGGTGGTCGGCGGCCTCTATCTCGCCTTCCGCTGGATCACCGGCCTCCAGGTCCGCCGCCTGCCCGACTACGCCGCCGCGCTCCAGCGCCACGGCCTCCGCCGCATCGCCTGCCGCCCGTTCCTTGGCGGCCTGCTCCGCGCCGAGCTTTGGGACCGTGTACCGGCCCGCCAAGCCTCCTGAGCAGAGCCGGCCTGCATCCCAGCCATCAGGGAAGGAACCCAAACATGAGAACCGCAAACCAGCACGCGTGGTTTCGCGCCTACGGCCTGCTCGTCGCCGCCGGCTTGCTGGCCGCCGGCGCACAGGCGCAGAAGTTGACCATGCCGACGTCGAAGATTGCGCCGGCGGCCACCATTCAGCTCAACCTCGACAAGGACTCCAACGGCAACACCACCGTGGAGCTGGACGCGAAAAATCTGGCGCAACCCAAGAGCCTGCAGCCTGCGATGTCAATCTACCTGGTCTGGGTCCAGGCCCCGGGGCAGGCGCCGCAGGCCAAGGGAATGCTTGCGGTGAACCAAGACCTGGACGGGGAGCTGAAATTCATCACCCCCTTGTCCACCTTCGTGCTCTTCATTACGGCGGAGCGTGACGGCCAGGTGGAGGTTCCCTCCAGCACCGAAATTACGCGCGCCGCCGTCGCCCGGGCCCAATAGTGCGCTTGCGGCGCTCCACCTGTGCCAGAGTAGAGCCATGCCCGGCTCTGGCACTCCCGCCGCCCCCGGCGACTTCCTTGCCGCCGAGCGCACCTTCCTCGCCTGGATCCGCACCGGCCTGGCGCTGATGGGCTTTGGCTTCGTGGTGGCGCGATTCGGCCTGTTCCTGCGCGAACTCCAGCTCACCGCCAACCTGCGCGCCCTCGCCACCAACTCCGGCCTCTCGCTCTGGTTCGGCACTGCCCTCATCTCCCTGGGCGTGGTGGTCAACCTGCTCAGCCTCTGGCGCCACCTCCACTTGGTGCGCGAGCTCAACGGCGGCGGCGATTCCTATCGCCGCCCCTCGACTGTCGGCGTCGCCGTCGCCGCCCTGCTCGCCGCCGGCGGCGTGGTGCTGGCCCTCTACCTGGTGCTGGTCCACGGCTAGGAGTCTGCGCGGCGCCTGCCGCGCAGACTCCTAGAGCCCACCGCGGGCCCACTTTCGGCATCCCAACTGGTGCCATGCCGCTCGAAGTCGAGTCGGTGGTCATCCCCCCTTGGGGCCTGCGCGGCGATCTGGTCGTGCCCGACGGCGCCGCGGCCGTGGTGGTCTTCGCCCACGGCACCGGCAGCAGCCGCCACAGCCCGCGCAACCGCTACGTCGCCGGCGTCTTGCAGCAGGCCGGCATGGCCACCCTGCTGCTCGATCTGCTCACCGCCCGCGAAGACGAAGAAGACAGCTCCACCGGCGAGTACCGCTTCGACATCGAGCTGCTGGCCGAACGCCTGCAGCGCACCGCCGACTGGCTGCGGCAGCATCCCGTGGTGGGCCAACTGCCCATGGCCTACTTCGGCGCCAGCACCGGCGCCGGCGCCGCCTTGGTGGCCGCCGCCCGGCAACCGGGCCGTGTCGCCGCCATCGTCTCCCGCGGCGGCCGCCCCGATCTCGCCGGCCCCGACCTCGCCCAAGTCCACGCCCCCACCCTGCTCATCGTCGGCGAAGACGACACCGAGGTGATCCGCCTCAACCGCGCCGCCCTCGCCCAGCTCCCCGGCCCCAAGCGCCTCACCCTGGTCCCCGGCGCCACCCACCTCTTCGAAGAACCCGGCACCCTGGAACAGGCCGCCCAGCTCGCCCGCGACTGGCTCCTGGCCCACCACCTCGGCCGCCAGCGCGCGGCTTAAGAAACCGCCCCGCCCGCCTACTCGAGCAGCCGGGTGCGGATCTCCACCTTGGCTTGCAGCGTGCGGTGCACCGGGCAGCGGTCGGCGATCTCCAGCAGCCGGGCGCGCTGCGCCCCGCTCAGCTCTCCCGCCAACTGAATCTCGCGCTCGATGCGGTCCAGCCGCGCCGCCTTGGCATCGCAGCCGGCGCAGTCGTCGGCGTAGACCTTGGCGTGGCGCAGCTCCACCCGCACCGCCTGCAGCGGCCAGTGGTGGATGCGGGCGTAGGCGCCCAGCGTCATCGAGGTGCAGGCCCCCAGCGCCGCCAGCAGCAGGTCGTAGGGCGACGGCCCGCTGTCGCCGCCGCCGGCCGCGACCGGCTCATCCGCGCGCAAGCGGTGCGCCCCCGCCTCGATCTCCTGCCCATAGCCGCTGCCGCCGCCGCGCACCACCACCGTTGGTTGGCTCATCGCTTGGCTCCCCGCTCGCCCGTCGGCGCCTCCGGGCGCCCCGGATCCCCCGCCCCGCCATAATATCCCCAGGAGAGACCCGTCCCCGCGTGAGCCGCATCAACTGCATCCCCCCGCGCCAGCTCAGCCCGCGGCATCTCGTCGCCGAGTACCGCGAGCTGCCCCGCGTCTTCGGGCTGATGCGCCGCAAGCAGGGCCAGGGCCTGCGCCCCGCCGACCTCGCCATCCCCGCCGCCTACCGCCTCGGCGCCGGCCACATCCTCTTCTTTATGGACAAAGGCGGCTGGCTGCTCCGCCGCCAGGCGGCGCTGGTGCGCGAGATGCTGCGCCGCGGCTACCACCCCGCCTTCACCGACCCCGCGGCGCTCGCCCGCGGCCTCGACCGCGCCTGGCTCGGCGACTGGCGTCCCACCCCGCGGGCGCGGCTATTGAACCGCCAACGCCTCGCCGCGCGCTCCGGGCCAATTGCCCCAGCCCCCGGGTCGAATCGCGCAGGCAAGCGATCCGTTTAGGCGGCGGTCAAGTTGACGTCGGTGTCCTGGCCCGGCTCCTCCGGCTCCTCCGCGCTCCCGTCGGCGCGCACGCCGCGCAGCGAACAGCACAGCGCGCACAGGTAGTTTCCATCCAGATGTCCCAGAAAATAGATCCCGCAGAGGGCACACCGCTTGGCGACCCGGCGTGGATCCAGTTCCGGTGTTGTCGCATTCTCCATGGCTCCCTCCACCTGGTCAGCCTGCACGCCGCTCGCCACGGTCACCCCCGGCGCCGTGGTGGAACCCGCCGTCCCCACCGCTTACAATGGTCATGCGCATGCCTCTCGCTCGCTGGGGACAATTGCCCATGATCGAACCCTTGCTGCGAAGGTTCTGGTTGCCCCTGGCGGTCCTCGTGGCGCTGCTTCCCCTGCGCCTGGCGGCGCAGATGGACCCCTACTTCACCGCCGTCAACGCGCCCCTCCCCCAGGGCGCGCTCATGGTGATGGAGCTGCCCGATTTCCAGGTGGCGCGCACCGGCCCCAAGTTCACCACGACGATGGAGATGGCCGAGTACGGCATCACGGCGCGCTGGTCGGTGGGGCTGATGGCAGAGGAGCAGCACATCGCTGGCCTGCCCCTCACCTTCGGCGGCCTGCGCTTCAACACCTACTTCCGCCTCCTGCCCCGCGATCGCCTCCTCCACTTCACCCTCTACGGCGAATACGAGGACGTCAATCAGGCCGCGCTCTACAAAATGGAGGTCAGCGGCTTCGGCGGCGAGGACCTGGTGGGCTCGCTCGCGGCAGCCCGCAACGCGCCGGCGCACACCTGGGAGCAGCGCGCGATCGTCTATCACGACTGGGGCCGCCTGAATGCCACCTTCAACTTCATCAGCGAGACCGGCCTCGACACCCCCGGCAATGCCTTCGGCTACGCCTGGGGCATTTTCCGCCAGCCCGGCGCGATGGGCATGGCCGCGGATCCGGGCATGGCGGACATGCCCGCGCGGCTTTCGCTGCGGCGCCTCGGCCTGGGCGTCGAGATGATGGGGGCGCTGGGCGACAACCATCACTTCGGCCTCTACTGGCACCGGCAGCAGCAATACCTGGGGCCGGTGTTCAGCTATGCGTTCGCGCCCCGATGGACCTTCCGGCTGGAACCCGCCTGGGGACTCTCCGACGTGAGCGACCCCTTCGTGCTGCGGATGGGGCTGGAGTATTCCGTGGACCATTTCGCGCATCGCCTCGCCCGCGCCTTCTGAGGATCGTTTCCCCGCCACCTCCGCTCCCCAGGGCAGGATGAGCGCGCCGCGAGCCCGCCACACAGCGGTGAGGGCAGATGTGCGTTTGTGGACAGACACGCTCCGAACCGCTTGTTAATCTGGCCACCGACTATCAGAAGTCGGCGGCTAACGAGCCCGGAGGGAATTGCGATGTTATTCAACCAGAAGAGCCCGCGTTTCGGCACACGAATGTCTTCCATGCTGGCGCTGCCAGCGATTGCTTTGATAATGGTGTGCCTGGGCGCCTGCGGCCGCCAGCAGGGGATGGTCCCGACCACCTTGACCGCAATCACTCCCAACCGGGCGGTGCAGGGCCAGACGCTCGGCGTCAGCCTGCAGGGCACCAACTTCGCCTCCGGCGCCAGCGTGAACGTGGCCGGCGGGCAAATCACCGTGACTGGGGCGACGGTGCTGTCCAGCACCGCCATGACTGCCAGCTTCGCCCTGGCGGCGAACGCCACCCCGGGAGCGGTGACCGTGACCGTGACCAGCGCCGGCGTCACCACCAACAGCGTGCTGTTCACCGTCGCCTCCGCGCTGCAGGTCACTGCGACCCTGCCCACCAACGGCGCCGCCGGGGTCGCGGTCAACCAGCAGATCAGCGCCACCTTCTCGGATGCGCTGCAGTGCTCCACTGTCTCCACCGCCAGCTTCCAGGTGGCCGCTCCCGGCGGCGCGCCGGTCGCGGGCACGGTGAGCTGCGCCGGCTCGACCGCGACGTTCGCGCCCACCCAACGGTTGAGCTCGGGCGCCAGCTATACCGCCACCCTCACCACCGCCATCACCGACGCCGCAGGCGACCCCATGACCGGCGCCTTCACCTGGAGCTTCGCCACCGCCGCCGCGCCCACCGTCATCGCCACGCTCCCGGCCCCGGGGACCACCGGCGTGCCCATCACCCAGCCCTCGATCGCGGCCACCTTCAGTGAGCCCATGAACTGCGCCACCCTCACCACCGCCAGCTTCGTCGTGGCCGCCGCCGGCGTGCCGATCGCCGGCACCGTCAACTGCAGCGGCGCCACCGCCAGCTTTGCGCCGGCCGCCGCCCTGACGGTCAACACGCTGTACACCGCCAGCCTGGCCACCAGCGTGGCCAACCCGGCCGGCGCCGGCTTGGCCAGCCCCTTTATCTGGACCCTGAAGACCGGTCCGGCGCCGGCCGTGCCGCCCACCGTGATCGCCACCGTGCCCGCCCCGGGCGCCACCGGCGTTCCGCTCAATCAAAAGCTCGCGGCCACCTTCAGCGAGGGCATGAACCCGGCCACCATCACCGCCGCCACCTTCACCCTCAGCGGGCCGGGCGGCGCCGCCGTCGCCGGCACCGTCACCTACGTCGCCACCGGCTCGGTCGCCACCTTCGCGCCCACCGCGCCGCTCGCCGCCCTCACCACCTACCTGGCCACCATCACCACCGGCGTCACCAGCGTGGCCGGCGACCCCATGGCGGCCAACTTCACCTGGACCTTTGTCACCGGCGCGGCGCCCGACACCACCAAGCCCACGCTGGTCGCCACCCTGCCCGCGAACCTCGCCACCGCCGTCGCCATCAATGCGGCGGTGACGGCCACCTTCAGCGAGGCCATGGACCCGGCCACCCTCACCGCCGCCACCTTCACCCTCACCGGCCCCGGCAGCACCTCCATCGCCGGCCTGGTCACCTACGCCGCCATCGCCGATACCGCCACCTTCAAGCCCAACGTCAACCTGTTGCCCGGCACGCAGTACACCGCAACCGTCACCACCGGGGCCCAGGATCTGGCCGGCAATCCGCTCGGCGCCGGCCTGGTGTCCAATCCCTGGACCTTCACCACCGCCCCGGGCCCCAGCACCACCAAGCCCACCATCGTCTTGACCAACCCCGCCGCCGGCGCCACCAACGTGGCCATCAACGCCAGCGTCAACGCCACCTTCAGCGAGGCCATGGACCCGCTCACCCTCACCGCAACCACCTTCCAGTTGACCGGCCCCGGCGGCGCCGCCATCGCGGCCACCGTCTCCTATGACCCGGTCAACTTCATCGCCACCCTCACCCCGTTGGCGAATCTGGCCGCCAACACCACCTACAACGCCAACGTCACCACCGGCGCCGCCGACTTGGCCGGCAACACGCTGGGCACCGGCGTGGTGTCCAATCCCTGGAGCTTCACCACCGCCGCCGTGGTCGCGCCCGCCGTCAATCTCGGCGCCGCCGCCCCGTTTGGCGGATTTGGCGGGGGCGCGGGCATGACCAACCAGGGCATTCTCACCATCATCAACGGCGACATCGGAACCACCGGCGCCTCCACCGTGATGACCGGCTTCCACGATCCCGGCCCGGGCTGCACCTACACCGAGACCCCGCTGAATATTGGCGCGGTCAACGGCCTCATCTATACCGCCGCCCCGCCCCCCACCGTCGCCTGCCCCACCGAGGGCACCGCCGCCACCATGGCGGTGGCGACCCAGGCGGCGACCGACGCGCTGGCCGCCTTCAACGCCACCTCGCCGGCGCTCATGCCACCCACCGTCGCCGCCCAGGCGGCCGAGTTGGGGGGCCTGACCCTCCCGCCGGGGGTGTACCAGTCCGCTTCGGGGAGCTTCTCCATCACCAACGGCGACCTGACCCTGGATGGGCAAGGCAATGCCAACGCGGTCTTTGTCTTCCAATCCGCCACCTCGCTCACCGTGGGCATCGCCGGCCCCACCGGCGCCCGCAACGTGATCTTGATCAACGGCGCCCAGGCCAAAAACGTCTACTGGCACGTCGGCAGCGCCGCCACCATCAACGGCGCCGGCGGCGGCACCATGGTGGGCACCATCCTCTCCCAATCGGGCATCAGCTTCTCCACCGCCGGCAATGTGGCGCTCACGGTTTTGAACGGTCGGGCGATCACCCTGACCGGGCCGGTCACGATGGTGGACACCGTCATCACGGTCCCACTTCCCTAGCCAGTCAGAGTTCACGTCAAGCAGCGGGCCCCGGATCGCGGGGCCCGCCCAGCAGGGGGGACGGCTACCAGGTCCCCCAGAGCCGGACCAGCCGGCAACAGAATTGGGAGGATATGATGAGAATCGGACGAATTTCACAGGTCGCAACCTGGGCCACGATCGCTGTTGTTACTTCGCTGCTGCCGCGGCTGCAGGCCCAGCAGGCCCCCACCAGCCCGGCGGCTCCGGTCGCCGCCACGGCCACCTGGTCCGCCCTGCCCTCGGCACCGCCGGCGACCCTGTTCCCGGCGCCCTACGGCGGCAGCGCCAGCTCCTCCTTCCCCCGCTTCGAGCTGTTCGCCGGCTATTCCTATTTCCGCGAACTGAGCAATAGCGCCAACCGCATTGCCTGGCTGTCGGGCCTCAGCACCTCGTTCGCCATCAACGCCAACCGCACCTTCGGCATCGTCTTCGACTTCGCCGGCTACCGCGCCACCCGCTTCGGTCCGGGCGCGCCGCCCACCGGCGGCATCGCCGCCGCCCGCGGCAAGGTCTTCTCCTATATGGTGGGGCCCCGGGTTTCGTTCCGCCACCACCGCTTCACCCCCTTCGTGCAGGCTTTGTTCGGGGAGATGGATGCGCGCACGCTGACCCTGCAGAACTGCAACGGCGGCGGCTGCACGCCGCTCCCCTCCCAGAGCGCCTTCGCCGTCAACCTCGGCGGCGGCCTCGACTACACCCTCACCCACCACCTCGCCTGGCGGGTGATCCAAGCCGAATACGCCCTCACCCGCTTCCGCGACCCCACCACCTTCGCCGGGCAGAGGAGCACGCAAAACGATATCCGCCTCTCCACCGGCCTGGTGTTCCGCTTCGGCGACGTCAACCCCGCCGAGCCGGCCGCCAGCCAGCCGCTGCAGGCGACCTGTTCCGCCGATCCCACCAGCGTCGTCGCTGGCTCCGGCGACCCGGTCGTGGTTCAGGTGGACGCCACCGATCCCAACCGGCATGCGCTGACCTACGGCTGGACCGCCAACGCGGGCACGGTCGAGGGCGCCGGCAGCCAGGCGCGCTGGCACTCCGCCGGGGTCGAGGCCGGCAATTACACCGTGACCAGCCATGTGGACAATGGCCACGGCGAAACCACCGATTGCGCCACCGCCATCCAGGTGACACCGGCCGCGGCCCGCCCGGTGAGCCTGAGCTGCGCGGTTGACCCCAGCTCCATCGCCCCCGGCGACTCAGCGCAAATCACCGCCACCGCCGACAACCCGGACGGCAACCCGCTCACCTACACCTGGACCACCAGCGCCGGCCAGATCGTCGGCTCCGGCCCCAGCGTGAGTTTCGACAGCACCGGCTTGGAGCCGGGCAGCTACACCGCCAACGGCCACGCCGACGACGGCCATGGCCAAGGCGCCGACTGTTCGGTTGCGGTTGAGGTCGCGGCCCTGCCGGTTGTGCTCGAGCACGTCCTCGCGCTGCACAGCATCTACTTCCCCACCAACCAGCCCTCCAACGACCAGCCCGACTTCACCGGCATCGCGGTCAGCCAGCAGGCCATCCTCAAGACCTTGGCCAGCGACTTCTTGAAATTCCAGCAGTTCAAGCCGGATGCCCATCTCACCCTGGAGGGCCATGCCGACGACCGCGCCTCCGCCGCCTACAACCAAGCCCTGGCCGAACGCCGCGTCGCCCTCAGCAAGAGCTATCTGGTCTCGCTGGGCGTGCCCGAGGCCGACATCGCCACCCACTCGTTTGGCAAGCGCGAGCAGTTGGACGCGACCCAGGTCCGCGCCCAGATGGAGGCCAATCCCGACCTCAGCCCCTCCGAGCGCGATCGCCTCTTGGCCAATCTCCCCTCCATCATCCTGGCTCAGAATCGCCGGGTGGATATTGTCCTGACCGAAACCGGCCAGACCTCCGAACGCCAGTATCCCTTCAATGCCAAGGACGCGCTCACCCTGCTGAACGACAAGGCGTTGAACCACTAAAGACCTGATACCCCCCTACCGCGCCGGGCAAGCAGCACACGCCCGGCGCGGTGGACAAGGACGCAACATGGCTAGCACCGCAGCCGCACTCACCCGCAAGCGCCGCCTTGCAAAACCGAAAGCCACGCCGGCCGGGGATATCCGCCCCTGGCCGGAGGCGCTGTTGGCGGCCATCGTCGAGGGCAAGCGGCGGATCTCCCTGCGCAAGGGCGAGCTGCTCTACTCCCAGGGTCAGCTCGCCGACGCCGTTTACTTCGTGGAGCACGGCAAGGTGCGGCTGTCGGTGCTCTCCAAGGCCGGCCGCGAAGCCATCTTGGGAACGATGACGGCGGGCGAGTTTTGCGGCGAGGGGTGTCTCACCGGACAAGCCTTGCGGGTGGGCTCGGCCACCGCCCTTACCGCCACCACGGTCTTCAAGGTCCAGAAGCCCGCCATGGTGCGGGCGCTGCACGAGCAGCACCCGCTTTCGGAGGAGTTTCTGGCCACCCTGCTGGCCCGCAACATCGCCTTTGAAGAGGACATCTGCGACCAGCTCTTCAATCACAGCGAGAAGCGCCTGGCGCGGGCGCTGCTGAAATTGGCCCGCTTCGGCCAGGAGCCCGCCCACCCCGACGGCCAACCCGTCACTCCCAAGATCAGCCAACAGGCCCTGGCCGACATGATCGGCACAACACGCTCCCGCGTCAACTTCTTCATGAACAAGTTTCGCCGCCTGGGTTTGATCGAATACAATGGCGAGGTGCGCGTCCATCCCGAGCTATTAACTGATGTCGTGCTCAGCGACTGAACCACCGACGCTGCGGCGTAAAGCATGGCGCTTAAGAAACCCACCACCCCCAAGCCAAAGCCTTTACGCGAGCCGGTGGCTTCTCCGGCGGCGGGCAGGCTCTGGTTCGAGCCGCTGCTCGACCTCATCTCGCGCCCGCTCACCCAAGTGGTCCTGCGCAAGGGTGACGTGGTTTACACCCAGGGCCAAAAATCCGACGGCGTGTTTTTCGTCAAAAAAGGCAGAGTGCGCCGCTCGGTTCTCTCGAAAGCGGGCCAGGAGGCGATCCTCGACGACTTGGTGCCGGGAGAATTCTGCGGCGAGGGCTGCCTGTCCGGACAGGCGCTGCGGGTCAGCTCGGCCACCGCGCTCACCGCCGCCATCGTCGTCAAGGTGGAACACGCGGTGCTGGCCAAGGCGCTGCGCGAGGTACATGCGCTCTCCGAAGCCTTTCTCGTCCATTTGCTCGCCCGCAACGTCTCGGTGGAGAAAGACATCTGCGGCCAACTGTTCAACCACCTGGAAAGGAGGTTGGCCTGCGTCCTGTTGAAACTCTCGCGCTTGGGCCAACCCACAACGCAGACCGCAGGCCGCACCGCCTCGGCAACCATGAGCCAGCAGGGGCTGGCGAAGATGATCGGCACCAGCCGCTCCCGCATCAGCGCCATCATGACTCAGTTCCGCCGCTTGGGCCTGATCGATTATGGCGGCGACCTCCCCGCCGGCACGGTGGTGGTGCATCCGGCGTTGCTCAACGCCGTTGTGCTCGTTGACTAGCCCCCCTGCCGACGGCGTCGAAGCCCTTCCCTGGTCGCCGGTCCACTCCGAATAGCCGGAGCTGGCCCTGGCAGGGCGGCCCGCGGCGGCGCGGGTACAATGAAAACACGGCCGTTGCCGCTGTGCGCCTGTAGCTCAGAAGGATAGAGCAGCGGTTTCCTAAACCGTTGGCCGGGGGTTCGATTCCCTCCAGGCGCACCACCCGCCTTCCCGGTTTGACTTGTGGCGGCGCGGCTCCAATAATCAAGGGGCATGGACGTCTACGAGGAGCTCGTCGCCCTCCGCCGCAGCGGCCGCAAGGCGGCGCTGGCGACCATCGTCGCCGTCCGCGGCTCCATTCCCTCCTTCCACAGCGCCAAGATGCTGGTGCGCGACGATGGCAGCATCGTCGGCACCATCGGCGGCGGCTGCGTCGAGGCCGAGGTATGGCAGGCGGCGCGCGAGGTCATCGAGAGCGAAAAGCCCCGCACCCTCAGCTTCGACCTCAACCAGAACCCCAAGTACGACACCGGCTTGGTCTGCGGCGGGAGTCTGGAGATCTTCATCGAGCCGGTGCTGCCCGCTGCCCTACTCTATATCTTCGGCGCTGGCCACGTCTCCCTGGCCCTCTACCATGCCGCCCGCCCCGCCGGCTTCGAGGTGATCGTGGTGGACGACCGCGAGGCCTACGCCAACCGCGAGCGCTTTCCCCACGCCCAGGAGGTGATCGCCGAGGACTACGACCGCGCGCTCGCCCGCCTCGCCCCCGGCCCCTCCGCCTTCCTGGTCATCGTCACCCGCGGCCACCACGACGACATGCGCATTCTCCGCTGGGCGGTGCAAACCCAGGCGGGCTACATCGGCATGGTCGGCTCCAAGCGCAAGGCCATCGCCATCGTGCGCGAGCTCACCGCCGCGGGCCTCAAGCCGGAGCTCTTCGACCGGGTCTACTCCCCGGTGGGGCTCGACCTCGGCGCGGTCACCCCCGAGGAGATCGCCGTCTCCATCGTGGCCGAGCTGATCGCCGTCCGCCGCCGCGCCGAGCGCCCGCTGCCCCACATGAGCTGGTTCCGCCACGCCCAGGCCCAACGCGAAAAGACCGAAGCCCCGGGTTAGCCCATGCCCGCCGCCCTGCGCCTCTGCGCCGTCATCCTCGCCGCCGGCGAGTCCGCACGCATGGGCACCGACAAGGCGCTGCTGCCGTGGCCGCCGGGCGCCGGCAACCCCCCGCTGCTCGCCGCCGCCTGCCGCGCCCTCGCCCCCTACGCCGAAGCCGTGATCGTGGTCGCGGGCCGCAACGCGGAGCGCCTGGCGCCCCTCGCCACCGCCCATGGCGCCCAGCTCGTGGTCAACCCCGCCCCCGAGCGCGGCCAGTTCAGCTCGCTGCAAGTCGGCTTGCGCGCGCTCCTCGCCCGCGGCGGCAACGCTGCCCTGATCACCCCGGTGGACAACCCCCCGCCCAGCCCCGCCACCCTTGCCCGCCTGCACGACGCCTTCGAACCGGCGCTCGCCCGCGGCCTCTGGGCGCTGGCCCCCGAGCGCGACGGACGCCACGGCCATCCCCTGCTGGCCTCGCCCGAACTGGTCGCCGCCCTGCTCGCCGCCCCGGCCGAGAGCAGCGCCCGCGCCCTGCTGCGCGCCCATCCCCAGCGCCTGGAATACCTCGCCGTCCCCGACCCACTGGTCGGCGCCGAGCTCAACACCCCCGAGGAGTACGCCGCCCTCGCCTGGTCTCGGGAAGCTTAAAGTTGGGCCAGCGCCGCCCGCAGCGCCTCCAGCGCCAACTGGCTGGCATGGTGCGAGGCGGGCGGCAGCCCGCCCACCGCCCGCACCAGCTCTTCCCGCCCCAGCCCCCGCGCCTCCGCCACCGTCCGGCCCCGCGCCAGTTCGGTCAGCGCCGAGCCGCAGGCGATGGCGGCGGTGCAGCCCCGCGCCAAAAAGCGGATCTCCTCGATCCGCCCCGCGGCGATCTTGAGTGTCAGTTGCAGCTCGTCGCCGCAGGCCGGGTTCTCGAGCTGCGCCGTGGCATCGGCATCGGCCACGGTGCCGGCGTTGCGCGGATGCTGGAAATGGTCGAGCAGCGCCGCCGAGTACATCTCCCCTTCAGCGCGCGGCCGGCGCAGCAGCCGGCCGCGCCGCCGCCCTCGCCTCCAGCACCTCGGCGGCCAGGAACATGTCGGCCAGCAGCGCCCGCAGGTGCAGCGAGGCGTTCAGGCTGTCCATCATCGGCGAGCTGATCGCCGGCTGCGCCAGCACCAGCTCGATCGCCGCCAGCGCCCGCCGCGCCGCTTCCCCCAGCACCGCAAAAAACGCGGCGTACCGCTCCGCGGGCGCCAACCCCGCGCTGGCGATTGCCGCCAGCCCGCCCGCCTCCAGCCCGGCGATCGCGGCAGCCGCCCGCCGCAAGTGCTCCCGCACCCGCGCCTCCGGCGCGCTGCCCGCCTCGCCGGCGTGCCCCTGCGCCGCGTAGCTCAGCGTGAACTCGTAGCACTCCTCGATCACCGCACAGCTCTGCTGGAACTCGGTCGGCATCGCGGCTTAGCCCTGTTTTTGCGCCGCCGCCGGCGGCGGCGCCGCCGCCCAGCGCTCCGGGTCGTGCTCCTCCAGATAGAAATCGCGGCTCATCCAGCCCCGCACCATCGAGTTCAGGATCGGCCGCTTCTCCGGCCGCAGCCCCATGTAGACGTGCACCATCACCAGCGCGATCAGCCCCACCCCCGCCAGCCCGTGCAGCACGTACATCATGCCCCAGGTCAGGTCGCTGAAGAGATAGGGATTGCGCACGAACAGGCCGGTGTGCACCCGCTTCATCATGAACAGCCCGGTGGCGGTGGCGCTCAGCGCCGCCAGCACGATGACGAGGTGATAGAGCTTGTTCTCCAGCGGATACTTGCCAAACCGCGCCGGCGGCGGCGCCGGCCTGCCCCACATCCGCGCCAGCCGCCGCCCGGCGTCGCGCAGGTCAGCCTTGTCCGGCCAGATCGAACCCGGATCCAGGAAGATCGAGGTGTGGACAATGTGGAAGACGATGGAGGCGGTCAGCACCAGCCCGGCGATCCAGTGGAACGCCACCCAGTTGAATGGCACCCCCAGCTTGGGCAGAAAGGCGGTGAACAGCAGCGTGAACATCGCCAGGGCCATGATCCAGTGGAACAGCCGCGCCGCCAGCGAGTGCCGCGCCACCCGCTCCGGCACCGCCGCCGCCCGCGGGGCGAACGCCTTCGGTGGCGCCGCCAACGCCAGATAGAGCGCGTGCACCAGCATGAAGCCCAGCCCCGCGATCAGCGCCACCCAAACCAGCGCCCAAGCCACATGCTCGGGCACCGCTTGCCCCCACGGGTTGGTCGCCCAGGTGGTTATGCCCATGTCGCCTCCGGCACGCCCCCGATGGCGCGCTTCACCAGGTTGCTCATCAACGGAATCTTGTAGGCGTTGAACTGCAGCGCCACCGCCCCGCGCACCGCCAACTGGCCCGCCATCTCTCCCGTGGCCGCGTTCGCCGGCAGCCCCCGCACCGCCGCCTCCACCGCCCGCAGCCGCAGCGGTTGCGGCGCCACCGCATTGACCGCGAGCCGGATGCGCTCGATCTGGCCGCCGGCCAGGGTCATGGCCGAGGCCACGTTCATCAACGGAAAATCCCAGACGTTGCGGTCGCGCACCTTCTCGAAATAGAACCGCGCCCCCGCCCAGGTCCCCGGCAGGCGGATGGCGGTGAGCAGGTCGCCCGGCTGCAGCAGGTTGATGCGGGTGATGTCCTGGCCGGGCCCGACGAAGTAGTCCTCCGCCTCCACCACGCGCTCCCCCTGCGGCGTCTGCAGCACGAACTGCGCTTCCAGCGCGATCAGCGCCGGCGCCGTATCCGACGGATGCACCGCCACGCAGCGGTTCGCCCCCAAGATGGCGTGCTCGCGGTTGCGCCCCACCGGCGTGTCGGCGTAGCACAGGTTCCCGCCCGCCCGGTAGCAGGGCCAGCCGTCGCGGTAATACCAGCAGCGCACGTCCTGCGAGACATTGCCCCCGATCGTGCCCTGGTTGCGGATCTGCGGCGAGGCCACCAGGCTCGCCGCCTGCGCCAGCAGCCCATAGTCTTTTTGGATCGCCGGGTGGTTGGCGATCCCGGTCAGCGTGGTCAGGGCGCCAATCTCGACCCCGCCGCCGGAGGCGCGGATGCCCTTGAGCTCCGCGATCCCGCTCAGGTCCACCACCACGCGGGGGCGCTTGATGCGGTCCTTGAGCCAGTCGAAACTATCCATCCCGCCCGCCATCGCCCAGGCCTCGGCGCCGTGCTGCTGCAACAGCCGCTGCGCCTCCGCGGCCGTGGTCGGCTGCAGCAGGTCAAAGGCGGGCATCACGTCGCGAACCACGGCCATGGCGGTCTCCCTTCTCCCCTCCCGGTCAAATGTTGGCCATCAGCGGGTGCTGCATCGGCCGCCCCGCGATCAGCGAGGTCAGAATCGTATCCGCGTTCACCGGCGCGCGCTGGTAGATCTCGTCCCCCAGCGCGTCCGAGAGCGCGTTCAGCACCGCCGCGCACCCCCCGCCCACCGGCGGCTCGCCCACCCCGCGCGCCCCCACCGGCGTCTCCGGGTCGGGAAGGTTGAGCGCGTTCCACTGCATCGCCACCGGCACATCCAGGATCGTCGGCGGCTTGTTCTGGTAAAAGCGCTTGGCGACCATCGCCCCGTACTGCGGGTCGAACACCCACTTCTGCCCGATGGCGTGGGCGATGCCCAGCGTCGAGCGCCCCAGCAGTTGCCCCCCCAGCGCCCGCGGATGCATCACCGTGCCCACGTCGCCATAGGCGAGGAAATCAATCACGTCGTACTTGCCGGTCTCGACGTCCACCTCCACCTCGGCGAAGCTGGCCACAAACGAATAGGTGCTGCCGTCGCGCCCGTAAAGGTCGCGCGCCGCCACCACCAGCCCCTGCCCCGCCAGTCCCCCCGCCGCCGCCTGGGTGGCCGGATGCACCTCCGCGGCCGCCGCGTGCCCGTCGTAGATCCCGCCCAGGCGGATGGCGTGCTGCGCCGCTTGGGCGAAGCTCAACCCGCCGCCGCCGCCCTTGCGGAAGACGCGCTGGTTGGCCACCTCGTAGTCTTCCGGCCGCCCGCCCAGCGCCTTCGCCGCCACCTCCTGCAGCCGCTGCCGGCACGCCATCGCCACCGCGTGCGCCGCCCGCGTCATGGCGTGCGTGGTCTGGCTGCCGTCGCTGGGGCAGGTGTAGGGCAGGTGGCGCGAGCTGTCGCCCCACACCACGTCGCAGCTCTCCCAGGGCACGTCCAGCACCTCGGCCGCCGCCCGGTGCACGTCGCTGATGGACTCCGTCCCCAGGTTGCCGATGCCGCAGTGGAAGCGCACCCGCCCCGCGGGCGTGACCACCAGCAAGCCGTCGTAGCCAATGCTGCCGGCGCCGAAGCCGCTCAGCGATACCCCCACCCCCCGCGCCTTGGTGCCGCTGCGCTTGGGCCGCGCCGCCCGCTGCGCCCACTGGAACTGCTCGGCCCCGTGGTCGAGCGCCTGCTTCAGGAAACTGCTGGTCGAGTGCGGCCGCACCCCGTGGTTGGCCGGCCCAAAGTCGGACTTGCCCTCGGGGGCATTCACCCGCCGCAGCGCCACTTGGTCCACCCCCAACTGGCGCGCCGCCCGCGCCAAAATGGGCTCGATGATGGTGATCCCCTGCAACCCCCCGGGCGAGCTCTGGGCGCTGCGCGTGGGCGTGTTGGTCATCACCGTCACCCCGCGCCAGCGCATCGCCGGCGGCTGGTAGAGCAGCGACACCGTGTTGCCCGACGAGATCGAGTCGAACTGCGAGCCGTAGCCGCCGCTGTTGCACACCACAAACATGTCCAGCGCGGTGATGCGCCCGTCGGCGGCGAAGCCGATCTTCATCCGCCCCTGGAAGCCCGGCCGCGCCCGCCCCAGGTACTGCTCCTCCTCGCGGCTGATCCGCATCATCACCGGCGCCTGGCATTTCTTCGCCAGCAGCGCCGCCACGATCATCACCTGCGTTCCCGTCACCTTGCTGCCGAAGCCTCCGCCGGTGTACTCGCTGATGAGCACCACCTTGTCAGGGTCCATCTGCAGCCAACGCGCGATCGCCGGCACGGTTTGATAGGTGCTCTGCGTCCCGACGTGCATGAAGAGCTTGCCGTTTTGCCAGTACGCCATCGCCGTGCGCGGCTCCAGGCACTGGTGGCTGACATCGGGGGTCACGAACGACTCATCGAGCACCAGCTTGGCGCTCTTGAAGCCCGCCTCCACGTCGCCATAGCTCCACTCGTCGGGCGCATGCCCCATCGGCAGCCGCCCCTGGTCGTAATCGGCGAAATCCTCCGCCGTCCACTTGAGCGGGGTCAAATGGATCCCCGGATGCGGCGGTCCCGACCGCACCCAGACGTTGCCCTGGGCGTGCGGGTTGGGGCCGCCCGGCCGCAGGCTCTCCAGCGGGTCAATCACGAAGGGCCGCGGCTCCAGGTCCACCTCGATCAGCTCGATCGCCTCCGCCGCGGTGGCCTCGTCCACCGCCGCCACCGCCATGATCGGGTCGCCCTGGAACATGGGCTCGTTGGTCAAAGCGCGCTCGGCCAGCGGGTTGGGTTGCGGCGGCAGATCGTCGGCGGTGAGAATGGCCCTGACCCCGGGCAGCGCCAGCGCCTGGCTCAGATTCACGCTGCGGATGCGCCCGTGCGGCATCGGGCTCGGCACCAGCTTGCAAAACAGCATCCCCTCGGCGCGAAAATCCTCGGCGTACTTCGACTTGCCCGTCACCTTGGCCAGCAGGTCGGGGGTGGTGTAGTCCTTGCCGATCAGCTTGTAGCCCTCGCCAAACGGCCGCGGCTGGGGCTCCTCGGTTGGCGCGGGCTCCAGCGCGCCTGCGGCGCGCGTCCCGCTTGTGCTCGCGCTGGCTTGGGGGCCCGCCGCCCCAAGCCGGCGCTGCGCAGCTTCGGCTTCCTTGGTTGGCTTCGCGTCCGGCTCCGCCATGCTCACGCCCTCCTCATGTTTTCCGCGCCCTTCATCAAGGCGTCGAGGATCTTGTTGTAGTCCTGGCAGCGGCAGAGGTTGCCGCTGATGCCATGTGCCAACTCCGTCCGCGTCGGGTTGGGGTTGGTCTTCAAGTACCCCACCGTAGCCATTAAAAAGCCCGACATGCAGAAGGCGCACTGGAAGCCTTGCTCGTCCATCACCCCTTGCTGCACCGGGTGCAGCGTGCCGTCGGGCGCGGCCAGACCCTCGACCGTCTGCACCTTGCGCCCCCGCACCGTCTGCGTCAGCACCGAGCAGCTATAGTGGGGCACGTCGTCCAGCAGCACAGTGCATGCCCCGCACTCGCCCCGGTCGCAGCCCAGCTTGGTGCCGGTCAGCCCCAGCTTGTAGCGCAGCGTCCACGCCAGGCGCTCGTTCTTCGCCACCTCCACCCGCCGCTGCTTGCCATTGATGTTGAGCGTCAGCAGGCGCTCGCCGCCAGCGACCCGCAGGGGCGCGCGCGGCGCGAGCAGGCGGTAGCCCGCCGCGCTCACCACCGCCCCGCCGGCGATCACCCCCAGGATGAACTTGCGCCGCGTGAGCGCGTTGGCGGGGCTGGCGCCCGCGCCCGCTCCGGGTTCTTCCCTTTCCGACATGGCCGTTTCTCCCGATCCCCGGCGGTTTCCCGCGCTGCTGCGGTCATCTTAGTCCGGCCCAGCAAGCCTGTAAAGGCCGTTTATGCGCCCGCTGGCAGCTTGCCGCCCGGCAGCATCGGCAGCGTGCGGATGCGCACCCCGATGGCGTCGAAGATGGCGTTGCCGACCGCCGGCGCCAGCCCCACAATCGGGGTCTCCCCCGCCCCGAAGGAGGGCTCGTCCTTGCGGTCGAGCAGCACCACCTCCACCTCGGGCTCGTCGCGGAAGCGCGGCACCCGGTACTGCGAGAAGCGCGGGTTCAGGATCCTGCCGTCGGCAAACTCGATCGCCTCGTAGAGCGCCCCGCCAATGCCCTGGGTGATCGCCCCGGAGATGGTGTTGCGCAAGCCGTCGGGGTTGACCACCGCGCCGCAGTCGAAGGCCTGCACCACCCGCACGATCCGCACCGTGCCCTGGGCGCGGTCCACCGCCACTTCGGCGCAGGTGGCGATGTGGCCGCCCTTCTCGATCCCGCCAGCGATTCCGAAGCCGTGCCCCGGCGCCTTCTTCCGCCCCTGCCAGCCGAACTTCTCCGCCGCCGCCTGGTACGCCCCGCGCAGCCGCGCATGCTTCAGGTTCTTCATCCGAAACGCCAGCGGGTCCATCCCTTCCATGGAGCCCATCGCGTGCGCCAGCTCGTCCATCGCCGACTCGCGCGCAAAGTGGTTCGCCGCCGCCGCCAGCGAGCGGTACGAACCCTGCCGCAGCGGCGACTGCACCGGGTGGAACTCGACCAACTTGTGCGCGACGTCGTACATGGTGTCGAGCGCGGCGCCGCCGGAGTTGTAGTTGTGCATCTCCCAGGCGGTGAGCGTGCCGTCGGCGCTGATGCCGGCCTTGACGTCAATCACCCCCGCCGGCCGGAAGTAGGCCCAGGTGAACTCCTCCTCGCGCGTCCACAGCAGATGCACCGGCTTGCCCGCCGAGCGCGCGATCCGCGCCGCCTCCACCGCGCACTCGCCGGTGTGCTTGCCGCCGTAGGCCGAGCCCGTGTCGGGCACAATCACCCGCACCCTGTCCTCGCCGAGACGGAAGGCCTGCATCAGCTCCTGCTGCACCCCAAACGGCCGCTGCGAGCCCGTCCAGGCCGTGACCGCGCCGTTCTCCCAGGTGGCCAGCGCCGCCCGCGGCTCCAGCGGACAGTGCGCGATGTACTCGACCGTGTAGGTCGCCTCCACCCGATGCGCCGCCGCAGCCAGCGCCGCCGCCACCGCGCCCTGTTCCGACGCGGCCTGCGCCTGCTCGCGCGCGCTCGTCTCCGCGTGGGTCTTCAGGTAATCAAAAAGCTCGGCGTTCGAGATCTGCGGCGTCGTCTTCCACTCCGCCTTCACCGCCGCCGCCGCCCGCTCCGCGGTCAACTCGTCCAGCGCGGCCACTCCGATGAAATCGCCGTCGCGCATCGCATGCACGCCCGGCATGGCCTGCGCCGCGCTCAAATCAACGCTGGTCAAGGTGGCGCCAAAGGCGCTCGGCCGTACCACCTTGCCGTACAGCATCCCTGGCAGCTTCAAGTCCGGCGTGTAGCGGTGCTTGCCGGTGACGAAATCGCGCCCGTTGACTTTGCGCGCCGCCTTGCCCGCAAGCGTCCAATCCACCGCCGGCGTCATCGCCTCGGCGGCGGGGATCATCTCCGCCAGCAACTGGCCATGCGCCAGCTCGGCGTAGCGGAGGGAGCGGTTGCCGGCGCGGTCTTCCACTTTCCCGTCAACCGCCTCCAGCCCGCCGGCGTCCATCTTCCACTGCTTGGCCGCCAGCCCGATCAGCACCCCCCGCGCCGCCGCCGCCGCCCGCCGCAGTTCGGTGCCCATCTGCGGCGTGGTGCGGCTGCCAAACGTCCCCAGGTCGAACGGCGTCAGCTTGGTGTCGCCCATCACCAGCGTCACCGTCTCCAGCCCGACATGCAGCTCGTCGGCGACGGTTTGGGTGAGCGAGGTGCGGATGTTCTGCCCCACCTCGGCCTTGCCGGTGAACACCTTGATCGTTCCATCGGGCGCGATGTGCAGCCACGCCGAGATGGCGTGCGGCACGTTCTCCCGCCGAAAGGTCGCGCCCGATTCCTGCGCCGCGAGCGACGCCGCCTTTGCCGCCGTCTGGGCCGCCAGCATCACCGCGATCCCGCCGCCGATGGAGCGCATGAAGCCGCGCCGATCCAAGTCAAATAGATGGAGCGGCCGCGCCCGCGCCTCGTAGCGCTCGACCTCGAGCTCGACCTCGGGGCGCCGGTTCACGCCTTCTCCCCCCGCATCCGCGCCCCCGCCAGGTGGATCGCCCGCAGAATGCGCTTGTAGGTGCCGCAGCGGCAGAGATGGCCATCCATCGCCGCCACCGTCTCCGCCTCGGTCGGGTTCGGATTGCGCTTGAGAAACGCCACCGCCCCCAGGATCATCCCCGAGGTGCAGTAGGCGCACTGCATCGCCTCTTCCTCGAGAAACGCCTGCTGCACCGGATGCAGCTTGCCGTCTTTCTCCAGGCCCTCAATGGTGGTGATCTGCCGCTCCCCCACCTCGCCCACCCGGGTCAGGCAGGAGTGCCGCGGCGTGCCATCCACCAGCACCGTGCAGGCGGCGCACTGCCCCTCGCCGCAGCCGAATTTCGTGCCGGTGAGATCGAGCTGGTCGCGCAACACGCTCAGCAGCGTCGCGTCGGCGTCCACGTCAAGGGCGCGCCGCGTTCCATTGACGTTCAGGTGTGCAACTCTCGCCGCAACTCTTGCCATGGCCGGCTCCGGAATAACCTCAGTCTAATCCCAGCGCAAAAATCCGACAACATGAGCTTTTTG
>DATKSZ010000156.1:0-15518 GCA_035531375.1 Terriglobales bacterium
AAAACCAACAGCCCCTGCAACCCCAGGCTGATCACCAGGCTGCCGCGCCGCCGCCGCCGCTGCTCCGCCCCCGGCCCCAGCGACCCGCCCGCCAGCAAGAACTGCTCCCCCCGCCAGGGCAACGCCCCCGCTGCCGGGGCACCGGAGCCAGAGGACGCGGACGGACCAAAGCGTGCCGACGGATGGGGAGGCATGCACAGCAACTCAGCTTGGCGGGATGCGCGGCGCTGGCGGTGGGGTTGCGGACGATGCGGCGGCGCTCGCCGCTGCGGGCCGAATTGGGCGGTCGCGCTCCAGCAAAGGTGGGAAAGCCGCCGGCGGCGGTTCGCATCGGCACGCGCCAGCCATCCTCGCCTTCCACTCTGAATTCCAAGCTGGCGTGACCACCGGAGGCGGGGCATGAAGCGTGCCAATGCGGGCGGGGCCGGCAAACTCACCAATGGTTGGCGCGGGCCCCAGGGCGGCTGCCCGGCCCCGGCTGTCGCAGCGCCGGGCCGCTGCGCCGCGCGTCCCGCTTGTGAGCCGCCCCGCTGGGACGGCGCGGGGCGGCATGCTCACGCCGGCTGGGGGGCCCCGCGGCCCCAAGCCGGCGCGGCGCCGCTTCACTGCCCGGGCGGGACCGCGCCGAATTCGCTTCCCGGGGGCGCAGACGCGCCATTGGCGCGTCTGCCCCTGCGGATTTACGACCACCCCAGAACCCGACGCGGGTTCTGGGGGCCCCGGTTCGCCGCCTTTCGCGCCGATTTTGCCCGCAGGCAAAGCGGCGCGACCCCCGCGAGAGGCTGGCTGGGGCGAGGTCGGCGCCGCCGCCCATGAGGGCGAGGCCGCCGGTTGGGGCCCCGGCGCGGAAGTGGGGGTGGCCGAGACGGAAATAGGGGTGGGGTGGAGAGTCCAGCCCTGGCTTGCGGAGGTGGCGATGGAGTGATGGGGACTGGGCGAGGGCGGCGAACTGGCGGAGTGCGCACAGCCAAGAGTGGCTGTGCCACCGTTGCCTTGGGGAGGAGGCATGCAGCGTGAAGGCCTGGCTGCGGGAAGCCCGGCGTGGACGGATGGGGTTGCGGCGGCGGTGCGGGCGGGGGTGTGGCGGAGTGCGCACAGCCAAGAGTGGCTGTGCCACCGTTGCCTTGGGCAAGTGACTGTGCCACCGCTGCCTTGGGGCAGACGGGGCTGCAGGGAGGTCCACGCAAGGGCTACTCCGTGGCGGCCGGGAGCGGGGTGGGGATGCGGAAGGCGATGGAGAGGCGGTTCCAGTTGTTGATGACAAGGACGGCGAGGGTGAGGTCCACCAGGGCCTTGCCGGGGAAGTATCTGCCCACCCAGTGGTAGAGGTCGTCGGGGACGTGGTCTTGGCTGACCAGGGTGACACTCTCGCACCAAGCCAGGGCGGCGCGCTCGCGCGGGGTGAAGAGCGGGGACTCGCGCCAGACGGCGACGGCGTCGAGGCGCTGGTTGGTCTCGCCCTGCTGGCGGGCGTCGCGGGCGTGCATATCCACGCAGAAGGCGCAGCCGTTGATCTGGGAGCAGCGCAGCTTGATCAGCTCCTGCAGGCTGGGCTCGAGGGCGGTGTGGTCGTGGACGTAGGCCTGCAGGGCGCGCAGCGCCTCGATGCCGGCGGGGGCGACGGACTTGTAGGCGAGGCGGAGGGGCGGGGCGAACTCGTCGGGGTGGGACATGGCGATGCCGCTATTCTCCGCTATTCTTCCTCGGCGGGGAGGTGGGCGCGCTCGGCGCGGGACTTGGCGATGATCTTGTCGGCCTGGAGGGCGGGGACGAGGTCGTAGTGGGAGAAGTGCATGTGGAAGCTGCCGCGGCCCTGGGTCTTGCTGGTGAGGTCGGACTGGTAGGTGAGCATCTCCGAGAGCGGGACCTGGGCGCGGATGGACTCGCCGCCGTTTTGGGGGAGCATGCCCTCGATGCGGCCGCGGCGGGCGTTGAGGTCGCCGATGACGTCGCCGGCGAACTCCTCGGGGGAATCCACCTCGACCGCCATGACGGGCTCGAGCAGGACGGGGCGGGCGGTCTCCATGGCCTTTTTGAAGGCGAGCGAGCCGGCGACCTTGAAGGCCATCTCGCTGGAGTCCACATCGTGGTAGGAGCCGTCGTAGAGGATGACGCGGAAGTCGACGACGGGGTAGCCGGCGAGGAAGCCGCGGGCGGCGGACTCCTGGATGCCCTTTTCGACGGCGGGGATGAAGTTGCGGGGGATGGCGCCGCCGAAGATCTCGTTGACGAACTCGAAGCCGGCGCCGCGGGGGAGGGGTTCCATGCGGATGCGGCAGTCGCCGAACTGGCCGTGGCCGCCGGTCTGCTTTTTGTGGCGGCCCTGGACGTCGGCCTTGCCCAGGATGGTTTCGCGGTAGGCGACGCGGGGGGCGCGGAGCTTGACCTCGACGTTGTAGCGCTGCTTGAGCTTGGCGACGGCGATCTCGACGTGCTGCTGGCCGGTGCCGCCGAGGAGGAACTCGTGGGTCTGGGGGTCGCGGACGAAGTGGAGGGCGAGGTCCTCCTCGAGCATTTTGTGGAGGGCGAGGGAGACCTTGTCCTCGTCGCCGCGGCTCTTGGCCTCGAGGGCGAAGTGGATGGCGGCCTCGGGGACGGCGGCGAGGGGAAAGAAAATGGGGGCGGCCTTGTCGCCCAGGGTGTCGCCGGTGAGGGTGTCGCGGAGCTTGGCGACCACGCCCAGGTCGCCGGCGTGGAGTTCGGGGACGGGGAGGAGATGCTTGCCCTGGAGCAGGCTGAGGTGGGCGAGGCGCTCGGGGGACTGGCGGTTGAAATTCCACACGGTGTCGTCGCTCTTGAGCTTGCCGGAGCGGACCTTGAAGACGCTGAGGCGGCCGGCGAAGGGGTCAGCGACGGTCTTGAAGACGAACAGGGAGAGCGGGGCGGAGTCGGCGACGGGGCGGGCGAGGGGCAGGGCGGCGGCGTTGGCGGCGGAGTCGGCGGAGACGGGCACGGACATGCCTTGGGCGTCGCCCCGCTCGGCGGGGTGGGGGGCGAAGGCGGCGAGGAAGTCGAGCAGGGCGTCGGTGGCGATGTTTTGGGCGCCGGAGGCGAGCAGCACGGGGACGATGCGGCGGGCGCGGATGGCGGCGCGCAGGCCGCTGGCGAGGTGCTCGGCGGGGATGGTGCCCTTGTCGAAGAACTCTTCCAGCAGGGCGTCGTCGCCCTCGGCCACCAGCTCGACCAGGGCCTCGTGGCCCTGGCGGGCGGCGGCGTCGTAGGCGTCGTCAATGGAGGCGATGCGGGCCTTGCCGTTGCCGCCGGGGGTGTAGTGGCGGGCGCTCATGGCGACGAGGTCCACAACGCCCTGGAAGCCGCGCTGCTCGCCGATGGCGAGCTGCACCGGGACGATGGCGCGGCCGAAGCGCTGGCGGAGGGAGTCGAGGGCGGAGTCGAGGTTGGCGTGGTCGTGGTCGGCGCGGGCAAGCACCACGATGACGGGGAGGTTGCGGGCGGCGGCGATGTCCCAGAGCTTGGCGGTCTGTACCTGGACGCCGCTGGCGGCGTCCACCACGAGCAGCAGCGATTCGACCACGGCGAGGGCGGCGGCGGCCTCGTGGACGAAGAGGTTTTGGCCGGGGGTGTCGGCGAAGTTGAGCTTGCAGGGGGAGCGGTCGGGGCCGGGCCACTCGGCCAGGGCCAAGCCGGTGGAGATGGAGATGCGGCGCTGGATCTCCTGCTCGTCGAAGTCGGTGACCGTGGTGCCGAGCTCGACGCGGCCTTGCTGGGGGGTGGCGCCGGCGGTGTAGAGGGCCGCGGCCACCAAGGTGGTCTTGCCACAACCGCCGTGGCCGGCCACGGCGAGGTTGCGGAGGTGGAGGGTGTCGTAGACCTTCATGAGGCCATCTTCTCCCTTGCCCGAAACGCCATCCTAACACCTTCGGCCACTGCCGTGGCGGGCAGCCACTGCCGTGGCGGGCACTTCGCGGATTTGAGTCTCCGGGGAACGCTCCCGGTGGTCGCTCTGACGTTGGCACCCGCTGCTGCCGGGCCCACCGGCGGCCTGCAACGCGGCCACTGCCGTGGCGGGCACTTCGCGGATTTTCGCCTCCGGGGAACGCTCCCGGTGGTCGCTCTGACGTTGGCACCGGATTCTGCCCGGACACGGGGGACAGGGCGGGGAGGCAGGGCTAGTGCAGCGGCTTGGGGAGGAAGAGGGAGTCGGGGAAGGGGGCGAAGGTGACGTGGTCGAAGTAGCGCTGGTCCACGCGCTGCGGGCCCTCGTAGTGGTCGAGGGAGAAGGGGGTTTCGATGCCGCCGACGCGGGCCCAATTGCCGTAGATGACCGAGTCTATGTAGTGGCCGCCGGTCTCGGGGTCGTTTTGGCGCCAGCGCACGCGCAGGGGGAGGTGGGTGGTGAGGGAGAAGTCCACGGTGGCGGAGTCGCCCGATGGGGTGGTGAAGAAGACGGACTCGACCTGCTCCTGGTCGAAGCTGGTGAGGCCCTGGTCGAGCATGAGGGTTTGGGGATCGCGGGCCCAGGTTTTGAGGATGAGGTCGAGGGAGTGGTGGGCGAGGATCTGGTACTGGCGGAGCTGGCGGCGGAGCATGGGGGCGACGCCCTTGTAAGTGATCTCGTAGCCCTTGCCATCGGCGTAGATGTAGATGACGTTGCGCTTTTTGGTGAGTTCGATGCGCTCGTCGAAGGGGAAGCGGTAGAAGGCCCAGAAGCGGGTGCCGGGGTTGCTGAGCTGGCCGCTGGAGTTGAAGGTGTAGAGGTGGCCGTTGCCGCTGCGCTGGTTGACCTGGAGGTAGAGGTCGCCGCCCATTTTGGCGATGGCGGCGGCGACGACCTTTTCGGCCTGGAGGTTGGAGGGGGTTTGCTGGGGGCCGAGCCAGAGGGCGCACAGCAGCAGGGGGAGGACCATGGCTTAGTTTAGACCGCGGAGAGGGCGGCGGCGGACTCGAGGAGTTTTTTGAGGCCGAAGCCGGGGAAGGAGATGGTGAGCTTGGTGAGGTCGCCCTCGCCCTCGATGCGGAGCACGGTGCCGACGCCGAACTGGGCGTGGCGGACGCGGGCGCCGAGGCGGAGGCCGGCGGCGGAGGCGGGACGGGAGGAAGGGGGAGCCGCAGCGGCGGCCACGGTCCCGAGCCGTGGGCCGCCGTCACGGGGGGTACCCGGGCGTTGAAAGAACTGGTGGAGGCTGTCCACCGAGTTGTAGGTAGGACGGCGGGGGGAGGCAAACGGTTTCGTGTCCTGGTTGTATCCGTCGGAGACGTAGCGGGGGCCGGCGGGGCGGGCGAGGGGATCGGGGGGGGAGAGGTCTTGCAGCAGGCGCTGGGGGACCTCGGCGAGGAAACGGGAGGGGAGGGAGGGCTCGCTGCCGCCCTGGCCGGCGAAGCGGCGGCGGCGGGCGGCGTGGGAGAGGAAGAGGCGGCGGCGGGCGCGGGTCATGCCGACGTAGCAGAGGCGGCGCTCTTCCTCGAGCTGGGCGGGGTGGTCGAAGGTGCGGGCGTGGGGGAAGAGGCCCTCTTCCAGGCCGGCGAGGAAGACGACGTCGAACTCGAGGCCCTTGGCGGCGTGCAGGCTCATGAGCTGGATGGTGGTTTGGGGGTCGTAGTCGTCCTGGTCGCTGACCAGGGCGGCGTGGTCGAGGAAGGCGGCGATGTCTTCGCCGCGGGAGGCGGCGTCGGTGGCGGCGTTGACCAGCTCGCCCAGGTTCTCCAGGCGGGACTCGGATTCGGGGGAGGCCTCGGCCTGGAGGGCGCGGGCGTAGCCGGTGCGCTCGAGGATGAGCTTGAGCAGGTCGTCGAGGGGGCGGGGTTCGAGGGCGGCGGCGCGGAAGCCGGCCATGAGCTTGTAGAACTCGGCGAGGGGGGCGAGGGAGCGGGCGGGAAGGGCGGCGCCGCCCTCGAGGGCGAGTTCGAGGGCGCGCAGCAGGGTGAGGTTGTGCTCCAGGGCGAGGCGCTCGAGCGCCTCCAGGGTGGTTTTGCCGATGCCGCGGGCGGGGGTGTTGATGATGCGGAGCAGGGCGATGGAGTCGGCGGGGTTGGCGGCGGCGCGGAGGTAGGCGAGCAGGTCGCGGACCTCGGCGCGCTCGTAGAAGCTGAAGCCGCCGAGGACGCGGTAGGCGAGGTTGTGGCGGCGCAGGGCCTCTTCGAACAGGCGGGACTGGGCGTTGGTGCGGTAGAGGATGGCGATGGAGGGGGGCGCGGGCGGGCGCAGCAGGGGGGCGATGGTTTGGGCGACGAAGGCGGCCTCGGCGTCGGCCTCGGGGGCGAGGAAGTAGCCGATGGCCTCGCCGGCGGGGGCCTCGGTCCAGAGCACCTTGCCCTTGCGCTCGAGGTTGTTGGCGACGACCGAGCCGGCGGCCTCGAGGATGTTCTTGGAGGAGCGGTAGTTCTGCTCCAGGCGGATGACGCGGGTGGAGGGGTAGTCGCGCTCGAAGTCGAGGATGTTGCGGATGTCGGCGCCGCGCCAGGAGTAGATGCTCTGGTCCTCGTCGCCGACGACGCAGAGGTTCTGGGCGCGCTGGGTGAGCAGGCGCATGAGCTCGTACTGGGGGCGGTTGGTGTCCTGATACTCGTCAATCATGAGGTAGGGGTAGCGCAGGTTGTAGCGCTCGGCCATCTCGGGGGATTGGCGGAGGAGGCGTTCGGTTTCCAGCAAGAGGTCGTCGAAGTCGAGGGCGTGGGCCTGGCGGAGGGCGGCCTGGTAGCGGTCGTAGAGCACGGCGAGGCGCTCGGACTTGGGGTCGGCGGCGTGGCGGTGGAACTGCTCGGGGCTCCAGCCGCGGTTTTTGGCGGCGGAGATGCGGGCCAGGACGGCGCGGGGGGCGAAGGCCTTGTCGTCGAGGCCGAGGGCCTTGACCAGGGATTTCATCAGGCGCAACTGCTCGTCGTCGGCGTAGATGACGAAGTCGCGGGGGCCGCCGATGGCGGGGTAGTCGCGGCGCAGGGCGCGGACGCAGAAGGAGTGGAAGGTGGCGATGAGGGGCTGGGCGTAGGCCTGGTAGGGGAGGAGGGCGGCGACGCGGGACTGCATCTCCTGGGCGGCCTTGTTGGTGAAGGTCATGGCCAGGATGGAGGCGGGGGGGATGCGATAATGGGCGATGAGATGGGCGATGCGGTGGGTGATGACGCGGGTCTTGCCGCTGCCGGCGCCGGCGAGGATGAGCAGGGGGCCCTCGACGTGCTCGACGGCGGCGCGCTGCTGGGGATTGAGGTGGGCGAGCATGACGGAACGAGTGGACGGTGGACAGTGAACAGTGAACGCGGCGTCGGGATCTATTTTAACAGTCCATGTACTTGATCTATTCGATGGTGCTGGGGCTGGGGCTGGCGGCGCTGACGCCCTGGCTGCTGCTGCGCAACCCGCCGGACGGGCGCTACACCCGCTATTTGGGGGAACGCTTCGGGCGGGTGGGCGGGGTGGGGGGGCGGGGCACGATCTGGCTGCACGCGGTGTCGGTGGGCGAGGCGCTGGCGGTGGAGCGGCTGATCGCGCAACTGCGGCAGCGCTTCCCTGCCCGGGCGGTGGTGCTGTCGGTGACCACGGCGACGGGCCGGAGCGTGGCGGAGCGGCGGATCGAGGCGGACCGGATATTTTACTTTCCGCTGGATTTCCGCTTTGCGGCGCGGCGGGCGCTGCGGGCGATCCAGCCGGAGCTGGTGCTGATCGCCGAGACCGAGATCTGGCCGAACTTTTTGCGGGAGGCGGCGCTGCAGCAGGTGCCGGTGATGTTCATCAACGGGCGCATCTCGGGGCGGAGCTACGCGCGCTACCGCATGATCCGGCGGCTGCTGCGGCCGACGCTGGGGCGGGTGGCGAGCTTTTTGATGCAGACCGAGACGGACGCGGAGCGGATCCTGGACCTGGGGGCGGATGCGGCGCGGGTGCAGGTGGCGGGGAATTTGAAGTTCGACCTGATACCGCCGGAACAGCCGGGGTTTTTGCGGGGGCTGCGGGAGCGGCTGGCGGGGGCGGGGGTGGGGCAGGTGGTGGTGGCGGGCAGCACCATGGAGACGGAGGAGGAGGCGGTGCTGGCGGCCTACCGGCAGGTGCTGGGGCAGGCGGCGGCGCCGGAGCGGCTGCTGCTGGTGGTGGCGCCGCGGCATCCGCAGCGCTTCGAGCAGGTGGCGGCGCTGCTGGCGGGGAGCGGGTTGCGGTGGGCGCGGCGCTCGCGCCTCGAGGAGCAGGAGCTGCCGGCGGGGGGGGTGCTGCTGCTGGACTCGCTGGGGGAGTTGGCGTCGGTATACCAGGTGGCGGCGACGGCGTTCATCGGCGGCAGCCTGGCGCCGCACGGCGGGCACAACCTGCTGGAGCCGGCCTACTGGGGGGTGCCGGTGGTGCTGGGGCCGCACATGGAGAACTTCGCGCAGATCGCCGAGCAGTTTTTGGCGGCGGGGGCGGCGCTGCGGGTGGGCAGCGCGCTGGAACTGGGGCATGTGTGGCAGCAGTTGCTGAACGACGAGGCGATGCGGGCGCGGGTGGGCGGAGCGGCGCGGCGGTTGCTGGAGTCGCAGCGGGGGGCGACCGGACGGGCGCTGGAGGCGATCGAGGCAGCGCTGCGGCCTATGGCCGCCGCGGAACGAGTGGACAGTGAAGAGTGGACAGGGGACGGTGGGCCACAAAAAGCGGGGGAGTAACGAGTGTCGCGGGTTGGGCATTTAGAAAGAAGAGGTGGGAGATGGCGATGGAGATTGAGGCGTTTGGGGTAGAGGTGGTGGGCGGGGAGGGGTGGCCGGTGCCGGAAGGGGCGGGGGCGGGAGTGGCGCGGCTGCTGGCGGCGATGCTGGCGCGCGCCGGGGTGGCGGGGGAGGGGCGGGTGCGGGGGCAGTGGTGGATCAGCGACCGCTGGCAGGCGGAGATCGAGGTCAATGGGGAGCGGCGGGCGGAGGAGGCGGAGTTCGAGCGGGGACACCATTTGCTTTGCCGATTGACGGAATTTGCGGCGGCGCGGCTGGGGGGGACGGTGCCGGAGGCGACGATGCGCGCCTTCGAAGACCTGGAGACGCGCTCGCCGGGGGCGCTGCTGGCGTATTTGGCGGGCTGGGGGAGGGAGGGGGAGGAGCGCAAGCGGGGGTGGCGGCGGGCGTTCGAGCTGGACCCGCAGATGGTGGCGGCGCGGCTGGGACTGGCGGCGATGGTGCTGGCCGAAGGCGGGGAGGCGGGGGCGGCGGCGGCGCTGGCGCAGGGGTTGCGGGTGCAGGACGGCGGCGGGGCGGGCGAGGTGGGGATCGCGCTGTGGGCGGCGGGGGAGACGGAGGTCTCCGCCGAGTTGCTGCAGGCGGCGGTGAAGCACGATCCGCAGAACGCGGTGGCGATGGCGGCGCTGGCGGCGCTGTTGGCGCGGCGGGCACCGGCGGGGAGCGGGGAGGGGCGGGACGGGGCCTGGGAGGAGGCGCTGCTGCTGGCCACGCAGGCGACGCAGTTGGCCGCCGACGACTACCGCTGCTGGGCGGCGCTGGCGGACGTGCACCGCGCCGGGGGCGACTATGCCCAGGCCAGCTTCTACTATGGCTTCGCGCTGCGGCTGGAGCCGGAGGCGGCGAGCGTGCTCAAGGACGCCGGGGCGTGCTGGCTGATGGCGCACCAGCCGCAGCAGGCGCTGGCGCTGATCGAGCGGGCGCTGGCGGTGGCGCCGCTGGACGCGGAGAATTATGGCAATCTGGCGTTTGCGCGCGACCTGCTGGGGGAGGCGGAGGCGGCGCTGGCGGCGGCGCGGCGGGCGGCGGAACTGAGTCCGGGGGATGCGCGCATGCGCATCCTGCAGGGCGACCTGGCGCTGAAGGCGGGGGCGCAGGAGGAGGCGCTGGAGGCCTGGGCGCGGGCGGCGGAGCTGGAGCCGGGGATGGTGATCTCGCCGGATGGCGGGAACGTAGGACTAGGGGACAGTGGACAGTGAACAGGGGACAGTGGCAGGTGTGGCCACTTTCAGAGGCGGGGTGGCGACGGAAGTAGGGCCGAGACTGGGGAAGAGGGGACGGGGATATGGACAATCTCGATATTGAAATTACGGTTTCAGAAGTAGCGGCGCGGCGGGCGGCGGGGGAGGAGCTGGTGCTGCTGGACGTGCGGGAGGAGTGGGAGTACGAGATGGCGCACCTGGAGGGGGCCACCCACATTCCGCTGCAGCAGATTCCGATGCACTTGGAGGCGCTGGCGCAGCAGCCGGAGGTGGAGGTGATCTGCTACTGCCACAGCGGGCGGCGGAGCCTGACGGCGGCGGACTGGCTGCGGCGCTCGGGGGTGGGGCGGGCGCGCTCGATGGCGGGCGGGATTGACCAGTGGTCGTGCGAGGTGGACGGCAGCGTGCCGCGCTATTAGAGGGGATCTCGGTCCCGCCACGGCCGCGGCGGCTCGGTCGTCGCTGCGGGGTGGTCGGGGGTGGGGGTGGGTTCGCACAGCCAAGAGTGGCTGTGCCACCGTGGCCAGAGGGCGATGGGCAATTGCGGTCGGCCGGGAGGCGGCGGGTGTCGGGGAGCAAGAGGAATGGAGCGCTGGGTTCGCACAGCCAAGAGTGGCTGTGCCACCGTGGCTAGCGCAGGCCGAGGCGGCCGAGGACGACGGTGAGCACGATCACCGCCAGCACGATGCCGGTGACGGCGACGAACTTGGGGTCGCGGTCCACGGCGAAGGCGATGCAGGCCAGCACCACGCGGACCACCGGGGTGAGGATGAGCAGCAGGGTGGCGGTGAGCATCAGGCTGGCGGGGTCGAGGCGGGCCAGGCCGTGCAGGGTGGCGTGGAAGGAGAGCAGGGGGATGGGGGCGAGGGGGATGGCGACGGGGTGCTGCAGGGCGCGGAAGACGCCCAGGGCGAAGAGCGAGGTGCTGACCACCATGCCCCAGAACAGGACGCGGAAGACGATGGAGTAGACGTTGGCGGCGGTGGGTTGGAGTTGTTGCGCCATGGCAGGGGGTGGGGGGTGGGGCTAGCTGCCCAGCGAGGGTAGGATGATGTGGAAGCGGAGGGCCAGGGCCTTGACCAGCATGCCGTAGGCGAGATAGAGCATGAGCACGGCGAAGATGCGCTTGAGCACGGCGGAGCGCAGGCGGTTCATCACCAGCGTGCCCAGCTCGGCGCCGGCGGTGGTGCCCAGCGCCACCGGGGCGACGACGTAGAAGTGGATGAGGCCGGCGAGATAGAAGAGGATGGAGCCGACGGCGGCGGTGACGCCGATCATCATTTTGCTGGTGCCCACGGCGGCCTTCATGGGGACGTTCATGGAGCGGTTCATGGCGCTGACCTTGAGCACGCCGCCGCCGACGCCGAGCAGGCCGCTGGCCATGCCGGCGAGGTAGGAGACGAAGGCGCCGATGCCGGTGCCGCGCACCACGTAGTCCACCTGGCGGTCGAGGGCGTGGTCGTGGTAGCCGCCGCTGAGGGAGAGGCGGCGCGACCAGGCGTCGGGGGAGGCGTTGGCGTAGGCGCCGGCGGCGATCTGGCGGTCGTCGTGGTGGCGGGAGACGTAGGCGCTGATGGACATGTAGAACAGCAGGCCGGCGAAGAGCGCCAGCATCAGCCACTCGTTGAGGTAGAGGGCGAGGACGCTGCCGGAGAGGGCGCCGATGGTGGTGAAGACCTCGAGGAACATGCCCAGGCGCAGGTTGGTGATGTGCTGCTCGACGTAGGAGGAGCCGCCGGCGTTGCTGGTGGCGATCACCGAGACCAGGCTGGCGGCCACGGCCAGCTTGACCGGGAGATGGAAGACCAGCACCAGGGCGGGGACGATGAAGATGCCGCCGCCGACGCCGAGCAGGGCGCCAAAGAAGCCGGCGAAGACGGCGATGGAGAACAGGATGGAGACAAAGTGGAGGGAGAAGAGCATTTCTGGTGGAAGAACCAGGATACAGGATGGGGGGGATTTCGACAGGATTTCGACTGTGGAAACTGTGGATCGGGAGGAAGAAAAAAAATGGGCGGGCGGGGGAGGGCGGCGGGGGCGTAAAATTCTGGCTTCACCGATGGCAATCGCGGACCAACTTTCGGCGCAGGGACTGCCGGCCAACCTGCTGGCGGAGCGGAGCGTGCTGGGGGCGATCCTGCTGGAGGGGCACCACTACTACCTGGCGGCGGAGATCCTGCAGGCGGACGACTTCCACCTGGAGACGCACCGGAAGATCTACCGGGCGATGCAGGGGCTGGCGCAGCAGAACGCGGCGATTGACTTCATCACGCTGGGGGAGGCGCTGGAGCGGGGGCATGACCTGGAGGCGGTGGGGGGGCACGTCTACCTGACCACGCTGACCGACGGGCTGCCGCGCGGGCTGAACGTGGAGCACTACGCCCGCATCGTGAAGGACCGGGCGGTGGAGCGGCGCTGCCTGGCGGCGGCGCAGGAGGTGTCGCAGGCGGTGCTGGCGGGGGGGACGGGGGCGGAGGTGCTGGAGCTGGCGCAGAAGCGCTTCTTCGAGATCGCCACCGAGCGGGTGCGGGAGGGGCTGACCGGGGTGGGGGAGCTGACCGGGCCGGTGCTGGAGAAGCTGGACAAGCTGCGGGGGCAGGAGATCAGCGGGCTGCGCACCGGGTTTGCGGAGCTGGACCAGTTGACGGCGGGGCTGCAGCAGGGGGACTTGGTGATCGTGGCGGGGCGGCCCTCGATGGGCAAGACCTCGTTTGCGATGAACATGGTGGAGAACGCGGGGCTGAAGCACGGGCGGACGGCGGCGGTGTTCTCGCTGGAGATGAGCAAGGTGCAGTTGGTGCTGCGCATGCTGTGCTCGACCGCGTCGGTGAACGCGCACAAGCTGCGCACCGGGTTTTTGAGCCGGGAGGACATCGCCGCGCTGACGCGGGCGGCGGGGCGGCTGGCGCAGGCGGCGATCTACATTGACGACACCTCGGGGCTGGACCTGGCGACGCTGCGGGCCAAGTGCCGGCGGCTGGCGGCGGAGCTGGCGGCGCAGCAGCCCAAGCGGACGCTGGACCTGGTGGTGGTGGACTACCTGCAGTTGATGGGCTCGAGCGGGCGGGCGGAGAACCGCAACCTGGAGGTGTCGGCGCTGTCGCGGGGGCTGAAGATCCTGGCCAAGGAGTTGAACGCGCCGGTGGTGGTGCTGTCGCAGCTGAGCCGGGCGCCGGAGCAGCGCACCGGCAACCACGAGCCCATGCTGAGCGACTTGCGCGAGTCGGGCTCGATCGAGCAGGACGCGGACGTGGTGATGTTCATCTACCGGGACGAGGTCTACCACCGCGACTCGGAGGACCAGGGCAAGGCCAAGATCATCGTGGCGAAGCAGCGGAACGGACCGATCGACAACGTGATGCTGGCGTTTTTGCGGGAGTACACGCGGTTTGAGAACTTGGCGGAGACCTAGGCGCCTAGGACTTGGGGATGAGGGGGGCGGAGGAGAGCGGGCGGGGTTCGACCCAGAGGATGTTGACGATGGGGGCCTGGGGGAGGATCTGGCGGGCGAGCTGGACGGCGCGCTGGCTGTCCTGGTCGGTGGCGACGGTGCCGAGCAGCATGACCTCGTTGCCGTAGACCTGGACGGAGACTTGGCTGAGGGCGGGGACCTTGGCGAGGGCGTCGGCGATCAGGGCCTGGGGCTCGTTGGCGGCGGGGGGCGGGGCGAGGGTGGCGTTGATGGGGGGCAGCACGGCGGGCAGGGGGTGGGGCGGGGAGAAGGGGTCCACGTTGACCAGGATCTGGCTGACGACCTGGGTGACGCCGGGGACGGTCTTGACCAGGGCGACGGCGCGGTCAACGAGGGCCTGGGTGGGGACCACGCCGTTGAGGGAGACGGCGCCGCCGTCGCCGACCTTGGCGGTGATGGTGATGTTGCCGAGGACGGGATCGTTGGTGAGGCGCTGCATGATGGCGCCGGTGAGGGCGGTGTTGCTGGAGGCGGGCAGGGAGGCGGCGGGGGTCGCCTGGGCGGGCAGGGGGGCGGCGGGGGCGAGCAGGACGGCGGCGAGCAGGGCGGCGGGAACGGCGGGGAGCTTCATGCTTATCTATCCTCCGGTGATACGCAACATGGCACCACCTGATTCTATTGTAAGCGCGTCGCCGCGGGAGAGGTCATGACCGGAACCACAGGCCGGGACTAGAGCAGGGCGCGCAGGGCGGCGAGCAGGGCGGGCTGCTGGTGGGGGAAGACGGTGCGCAGGTCGAGCAGGCAGCGGTCGCGCTCGAGGCGGGCGAGGACGGGGGGCTGGGCGAGGCGAAGGCGGGGCGCAAAGTTGGGGGGAAGGGCGATGAGCCAGGCGGGGAGGGATTGGCCGGGGGTGGAACCGCCGCCCAGCAGGGACTCGCCGGCGAGGATGTCGGCGCCGAGGGCGGGCGGGAGCTGGGCGGCGAAGGCGCGCACGCGCGCCTCGAGGGCGGGGGCGGCGGCGAGGGCGAAGACGGGGAGCGCGTCGCGGTCGCCGCGGGCGTAGGCGGCGAGGGTGGCCTCGAGCGCGGCCAGGGTGAGCTTGTCCACGCGCAGGGCGCGGAAGAGCGGGTTGGCGCGCAGGCGGGCGAGGAGCGGGGCGCGGCCGCTGAGCAGGCCGGCCTGGGGACCGCCGAGGAGCTTGTCGCCGCTGTAGGCGACCAGGTCCACGCCGGCGCGGAGGCTGGCGGCGACGGTGGGCTCGGAGGGGAGGGCGGGGAGGGGGACGAGCGCGCCGCTGCCGAGGTCCTCGAGCAGGGGCAGGGCGTGTTCGTGGGCGAAGGCGGCGAGGGCGGCGAGCTCGGGCTGCTCGACGAAGCCGGTCTGGACGAAGTTGGAGCGGTGGACGCGGAGGATGAGGCGGGTGGCGGGGGTGAGGGCGGCGGCGTAGTCGGCGAGGCGGGTGCGGTTGGTGGAGCCGACCTCGACCAGGCGGGCGCCGCCGCGGGCAACGATGTCGGCGATGCGGAAGGACTCGCCGATCTCGACCAGCTCGCCGCGGGAGACGAGCACCTCGCCCTGCAGGTCCACGGCCAGGGTGTGGACGGCGAGCAGGACGGCGGCGGCGTTGTTGTTGACCACCAGCGAGGCCTCGGCGCCGGTGAGCTCGGCCAGCAGGGGGTCGAGGTGGCGGTCGCGGCGGGCGCGCAGGCCGGTGGCGAGGTCGAGTTCGAGGTTGGTGTAGCTGGCGGCGACCTCGGCGAGGCGGGCGGCGGCGGCGGGGGAGAGGGGGGCGCGGCCGAGGTTGGTGTGGAGGATGACGCCGGTGGCGTTGATCACCGGGCGGAGCGAGGGCTGGAGGCGGCGGTGGGCGGCGGCGGCGAGGGAGGCGTCGAGGGCGGCGAGCTTGGCGGGGGTGGGGTCGGCGCGGAGCTCGGCCAAGACGGCGGCAATGACATGGCGGGCGCCGGCAGGGCCGAGCTCGCGCCAGAGCGGGGCGAGGGCGGGGCGGCGCAGGAGCTCGTCCACGGCGGGGAGTTGGCGGAGGAGGTCGCGGGCGGACATGCTCCTACGGTAGCGCGGACTGGGGGGGCGGGCCGAGGTGGCGGCCGCAAGGGGCGGGGTCAGGCGGCGGATTCTTTTTGCAGGCGCAGGGCCTGGAAGTGGTCGGTGAGGGCGGCGATGAGGGGTTGGAGGCGGCCGTCCATGACGTCGGCGAGCTGGTGGAGGGTGAGGCCGGCGCGGTGGTCGGTGACGCG
>DATKSZ010000157.1:0-12199 GCA_035531375.1 Terriglobales bacterium
CGCGGGCGCGGGGGAGATGCTGGTCAGCGGCGGCGGCGCCGGGAAGCGGGAGGGGCGGGCCGAGCTGGGGGCGTCGTAGATGGCGTTGAAGATGAACTTGTAGGTGCCGTGCGACTGCGCCCGCCACTGCGGCTTGAAGCCGAACAGATACACCCGGCCCTGGCCGTAGGCCACCTCCAAAGCCGCCGCCTTGCCTTCCAGGTACTGCGGCCCCTCCAGGTAGCCGCTGGCCAGCGGGCTGACGTGGTCGGGGTAGGTGGCGAGGATCGCGCCGCGGAAGCCCTTCTCGGTGGCAAACGCCGGCCCGGTCTCGAACATCACCGCCGGTTGCTGCGGCAGCCCCCAGGTGTCGGGGTGTTCGGGCTGGGCCACGTTCACCCACAGCAGCGAGCCGGAGCAGTAGAACTGGCTGGGCTTGAGCTTGGCCAGCACGTTCACCACCGGCAGCCCCAACTCGTCCATGGCGAACTGGGAGGCGTTGTTGAAGGCGATCAGGGTGCCGCCCTCGCGCACGAACTGGCGCAGCGCCGCCACCCCGGTCTCGCCCAGCCCGCCCACGTACTGCGGCGGCAGCGTGCCCGGGGCAAAGCCGTTGAGCATCTGCGGAACCCGCGCGTCGGGCAGGATGATGACGTCCAGCCGCGAGCGCAGCGCGCCCGCCTGGATGTCGCCGTTGTGCAGCGTGACGGGGGCAAAACCATATTGCTGCAGGATCCAGCGCGTCCAGCCCTCGTCAATGTTGGGCATCCAGGCGCGGTAGAGGCCGACGCGCGGCTTCTCGGTGGCGGCGGCGTCGGCGGGCGCGGCGGCCACGGCGCGCACCGCGACCGGCGCCGTTTTGAGCACCGTGTCCATCTGGGCGCGGCTCAGGCCCGAGACCACCGCTGTGCCGGCGGCGGGACCGCCGCTGGTGGTGACGGTGACCAGGCTCACCTTCCCGCCCGCCTGCAAGGCCGCGTTCATGGCGTGGAAGTGCTGGTTGGTGGTGGGCGGCAAGAGGTAAACCGCGCCCGAGCCGGCGACCGCCCCCGGCGGCGGCGGCACCTGCGTCAGCAGTGTGAGCTGGGCGCGCTGCGCCGCCGTCACCGGCTGCGAGACGGCGTTGGCCTCCACCCCCATCTGCAGCGGCAGCGTCCACCCGGCGACGTCGTAGGGGCGGATGGGGGCGCCGTTGCGCATCAGCTTGGGATAGACCTGCGGCTCCAGAATCTCCTTGGCCAGCTCGGCGAAGGGCTGGTCCATCAGCACCACCCACGAGCCCGCGGGATAGCTGCGGCCGTCGGCGGCGAACGCCTGCTTGGCCTGCTGCACCTCGACCCCATTGACCAGCAGCACCCGCGCCAGGTCGGCCGCCTCCTCCGGATGCGCCTGCCCGGCCGGGATCACATAGGCGTAGGGCGGGCTGTCGGTGAACTTCTGGATGGCGTCGCGCCCGGCCTGGTACTTGTTGTAGAGAAGCTGGGTGTGGTTCTTGGCCGCCAGATCCAGCACCGACATCGAGGCCCCCACCATGTAGCGCACCGCGTCGCCCAGCCGCCACCAGCCCCCCTTCCAGGGGGCGTTGTAGAAGATCTGCGAGTCCAGGTCGCGGTAGGCCGGGGGAAAGTCGCGCACGGTGTAGAAATGCGGCGTGGCGTAGCCGTAGAGCGCGGTCTCGGTGAAGAAGGCGATGGAGTTGCGGAAAATGCCGGTGAAGTCCTGGAAGCCGGGGTACCAGTTGTCGAAGCCGACGCGGTGGATGGCGCCCGGCATGCCGTGCTCGTCCAGGTAGGTGCCCATGTTCACCCCGAACTCGTTTAGCCAGCCCAACAGCACCGGGTTGATGTTGGAACTGATGGGCTCGACGAAGGGCGGGATGAAGATGCGCGCCGGAAAGGGCGCGGTCTGGTGCTGGGTGTACCACACCTCGGGGTTGTAGACCAGCTCCTGGCGGGTGATCTCCTGCGACTCCAGCATGTTGTTCATGTAGCCGTCGCGGTTGTTGTCGTGCCCGACATACTCCTGGTAGAGGTCGGGCAGCGGGCTCACCTCGTAGCGCGTGCCCAGGTTCTTGCGGTACCAGGCCACCACCTCGTTTTGCCCGTCCGGGTTGAGCGTCGGCCACAGCTCCAGGATGACGTTCTTCAGGATGGCGTCCACCTCGGGGTCGCCCTGGCTGGCGACCAGCTTGTAGGCCAGCGCGATGGTGTGCTGCGAGCCGGCGACCTCGGTGGAGTGCATGCCGCCGTCAATGTGCACCACCACCTTGCCCTGGCGCGCCAGGGCGCGGGCGGTGGCGTCGTCCAGCCCGCGCGCCCCTGTCAGGCGGCGGTTGATGTCGAGATAGTGGGAGAGCTGGGCCAGGTTCTCGGGCGAGGAGATGACGGCGAACTCCCAGTCCTGGATGCCGCGCGTGGTCCGGCCCGCCGGGAACAGTTTGATCCGGTTGGAGGAGGCCGCCAGCTTCTTGAAGTAGGCGAGCGTCTCGTCGTAGTTGGCCAGGTAGAAGTCGTCGCCGGGGGTGTGGCCCAGCACCGAGCGGGGGGTGGGCACCGCCGGGTTCATGGTTTGCGCCGAGGCGGCGCGGCCGGCGAGCACCGCCAGGCCGAGCGCCAGCACCGCCGCCGCTTTCATCCAAGTGGAAATTGACACGGTCCACTCTAGCCCGCGCCCCGCCGGGTTGTAAAGCCGCCCCCCGCCTGACGCGCCGGTCAAGGCCTCCCGCCGCGGGCGGATGTACCCTGGAGATGTAGGCTTGGCATCTCGGTAGGCATATATGGTCGCACTGGCGCGCATGTTCGCTCCGCGCACGGTGGCGGTGATCGGCGCCTCCCGGCGGGAACACAGCATCGGGGGCGAGATCGTGCGCAACCTGACCGCCTCCGGCTTTCAGGGGGCGGTCTATCCGGTCAACCCGCACGCCACCGCCATCCACGCCATTCCCGCCTACACCTCGGTGGAGGCGTTGCCCACCAGCATGGACTTGGCCATCATCGTCACCCCGGCGCCCACCGTGGTGGGGGTGGCGCGGCGCTGCATCGCCAAAGGCATTCCCGGGCTGGTGGTCATATCATCCGGCTTCGGCGAGACCGACGCCGCCGGGCGCCAGCGCCAGCAGGAGTTGGTCAGCATCTGCCGGCGCGCCGGGGTGCGGCTGATCGGGCCCAACTGCATGGGCATCATCAACACCGACCCGCTGGTGCGGCTGAACGCCACCTTTGCCCCGCAGGCGCCGCTGCCGGGCAACATCGCCTTCATCTCGCAAAGCGGCGCGCTGGGGCTGGCGATTCTGGAGTACGCGCAGCAGCTCCGGCTGGGCCTGGCGCGCTTTGCCTCGCTCGGCAACCGCGCCGATGTCTCCAGCAACGACCTGCTCGAAACCTGGGAAGACGATCCGGCGGTGGGACTGGTGCTGCTCTACCTGGAGTCGTTCGGCAACCCCGAGCGCTTTGCCACCATTGCCCGCCGGGTGGCGCGGCGCAAGCCGGTGTTGGCGATCAAGAGCGGGCGTTCGCGCGCCGGGCTGCGCGCCGCCGGCTCGCACACCGGGGCGCTGCTGGCGGCCGACGACGCCGCCGTGGACGCGCTCTTCCACCAGGCCGGGGTGATCCGCGCCGACACCTTGGAGGAGATGTTCGACACCGCCGCCCTGCTCGCCCACCAGCCGCTGCCGCCGGGCATGCGCGTCGGCATCGTGACCAACGCCGGCGGACCCGGCATCCTATGCGCCGACGCCTGCGAGGCCGAGGGGCTCACCGTGCCGGCCTTGTCGCCCGCCACCCAAGCCGCGCTCGCCGCCTCGCTGTTGCCGGGCGCGGGGCTGGGCAATCCGGTGGATATGGTCGCCTCCGCCCCCGCCGCCCACTTCTGCCGCGCCATCGAAGTGGTCGGGGGGAGCGGGGAAGTGGATGCCGTCATCGCCATCTTTGTGCCGCCCCTGGTCACCCAGCCGGAGGAGGCGGCGGCCGCCATCTGCCAGGGCGTGCGCAGCCTGCAGCGCCGCATCCCGGCGCTGACCGTGTTCATGTCGGCGCGGGGCGTGCCCGAGGCGCTGCGCAGCCAAGAGCTGGCGTTGCCCTCCTATGCCTTTCCGGAATCGGCCGCGCACGCGCTGGCGCGGGTGGCGCACTACGCCGCCTGGCACCGCACGCCGGAGGAGACCCCGCATCGCCCGCCCGAATGGCAACCCGCCCAAGCCCGCGCCCTGCTGGCGCAGGCGCCCACCGACGAGCACGGCTGGCTGGGGCCCGCCGCCACCCGCACGCTGCTCGACTGCTACCACTTGCCCATCGCCCGCCAGGCGGTCGCCGGCAGCCTGGAGGAGGCCGTCGCCTTGGCCGACAGCGTCGCCCCGGTGGTCGCGCTCAAGGCGCTGCTGCCCGGGGTGCAGCACAAGAGCGACTTGGGGGCAGTGCGGCTCAACCTGCGCGGCGCCGCCGCCGTGCGCCAAGCCGGCCGCGAGATGGAGGCGGCGCTGCGCCCCTCCCACCCCATCGCCGGCTGGCTGGTGCAGGAGATGGCGCCGGCGGGGGTGGAGATGATCCTCGGCATTGTCCACGACCCCACCCTGGGCTCGGTGGTGGCCTGTGGCGCCGGCGGCGTGCTGGTCGAGTTGCTGCGCGACCTGGCCGTCCGCCTCCCGCCCCTGGGCCCGCTCGCCGCCGAGGCCGCCATCCGCTCGCTCAAATGCGCCCCGCTGCTCGACGGCTACCGCGGCCGCACCCCGGTCAACCTGCCGGCGCTGGCGGCGGCCTTCGTCAACCTGAGCTGGCTGGCCAGCGACTTGCCCGAGATCGCCGAACTCGACTGCAATCCGATCCTGGTGCATCCCGGAGGCGCGCTGATCGTGGATGCCCGCCTACGCCTGTTGCAGCCCAGCGAAGCTCCGGCTACTCCAGATGCGGCCGCACCGCCAGCACCGGACACGGCGCTTCATGGAGCACGCGGGTAAGCACCGCCCAAGGCGCGTGCGAGGCGCCCAATCGCGCCACCCGCGCCCCCAGCACCAGCAGGTCGGCCTGCTCGGTTTGCGCCGCCTCCACGATGCGGGCGCCGGGCTCGCCATACACCACGCGCAACTTCGACTGCGCCCACAGGTCCAGGTCGGCCGGCAGCAGGCTGCGCATCGAGTACTCGATGGCGCCGACGGCGACGGCGCCGGGCGCGGGCGCCTTGGGGCCGGCCACGTGCACCACGGTCAGCCGCGCCGCCACCTCCTCCGCCCAAGCGGTGGCATATTGCGCCGGGCGCAGCGCGTCGGGCCCCAGGTCGGTGGCCAGCACGATGGACTGGCACTCCGGCCGCACCGCGCCGCACTGCGGCCCGATCACCAGCACCGCGCTGCGGCTCTTGCGCAGCACCGCCTCGGCGGTCGAGCCCAGCAACAGCTTTTCCAGCCCGCCGGCGGCGCGCGTGCCCACCACCACCAAATCCACGTTCTCCCGCCGCGCCACCTCTTCGATCGCCGCCGCCGGCGCGCCGTGGATCAGCAGTTGGCGGTGGCGCACCGCCGCCATCTCCGGCAACTCCAGGGGCATGCGGTCCAGCCGCGCCTTGGCCGCCTCCTGCGAGGCCTGCGCCAGCGCCGCCGCGGTCATGCCGTCGTCGCCCTCGCCCGCCAAGCCGGCATACACCGCGTCCGGCAAGGCCGCCAGCACCAGCAACTCGGCGTCAAAGAAGCGGGCGTAGGTGATGCCGGCGCGCACCGCCGCTTGGCCGATGGGGGCGAAATCGGTGGCCGCCAAGATGCGGCGCACTTTGAGGCGCGAAGTTTCTAGGTGCGGCTCCGATCCGGCGGGTTGGTTCGACGACATGGCACCTCGCTTGGATGCAGAAATGCTGCACCCGGCCCCTCAGGGCTTGGACACGCTCCAAATATCCAGCACGCCGCTGGTCTGGCGGCGGTTGGCGTTGCCCTCGGGCAGGATGATCTTGCCATCCACCACAATCGGGCTGTTCCAATGGCCGGGGCCGCACGCCAACGTGGTCACCGCGGCTCCCGTGGTCGGGTCGTAGACGTTCAGCCCGCCTTCGCGCGGATTGTAGACGTACAGCAGCCCGCCCGCCACCACCGGGCTGGTGCCGCCGTTGGCGTTCTTCCACTTCGAGACCAGCTTGCCGCCCTCCAGCGTGAAAGCCTCGGTGCCGCCGTTGTCGGCGGCGAACATCCAGGTTGTGCCCCCGTTTGCACCTGGGCTGCGCCACACCGCCGGGGCGGTGAAGAGCATTTGCCCGGAGGGCGTGGGCACGGTCTGCAGCTCGTGGTCCATGTGGGGCGCGGTCCCGGCCATGGCCTGAAGGCTGAGCAGGCGGATGATGCGGTCCTTGCCCCCCTGGGCGATCAGTCCGCCGCCCAGCAGCACCGGCGAGGTCGAGCCGATGTCGAGATCGCGCCGGTTGAGCATGTCGGTGTTGGCGGGGGTGAAGTTGGCCAACATGCGGGTGGCGTCGGGGTTGAGCTCGATCACGGCGTCGCCCCAGTTGGTCTTGCCGTCCCAGGGGGCGTTGCCGGTGGCAATGAAGATGTTGCCGGCGCGGTCGAGCACCGCCCCCGCCCGCCCCCAAATGGCGGAGTCGCTCGCCGGGCAGGAACTGGGCTCGATCAGCCCGGTGCGGTCGCTGCAGAGCGAGTTCCAGACGTGCAGCAGCTGGCCGCTGGCGGCGTCCAGGATGGCGACGTGGCCCTGGTAGGGCGGGTAGTCGCCGATGTAGCCGGCGGTCACGGCAATCACATGGCCGTGCGACAGGCTGAGCGGCGAGTCCATCTTCTCCTTCAGCGGCAGCAGCGTGACCGCGGTGCTCCACACCTCGTGGCCGTCGCTCACCGCCAGCTTGTGGATCTTGCCGTCGGGCGAGGCGGCGTAGAGGTAGGCGCGGTCGGGGTCGGCGATGGGGGTGGTGTTGGTGATCTGCCGCGTCCCCGCCCAGCCGTCGTAGCCGGCCGGGGTGAAGGTCCACAGCACCGCGCCCGAGTTGGCGTCGAGCGCGATGGTCTTGCCGTAGGTGGTGGTGACGAAGATGGTGTCGTGGCTCGCGCCCTTGACCCGCGCGCCATGCAGATAGATGGCGGTGGCGTCCACGGTGCCGTCAAGGGTGACCTGCCGCCGCGCCAGCTTGGCCACGTTGGTGGCGCTGATGCCGGTGGGCGCGGTCGAGGCGCTGGTGCGGGCGTTGTCCCAGCCGAACTGCGCCCAGTCGCGCGCCGCCTGCGCCGAAGCCGTAACGCCCAACCCCAGAGATAATGCCAGCGCCAATGCCAGAGAAGACCCAGCCAAGTTCCGCATGGGGCCAGTATGCCACGCCGGGGCACCGCCGCCGGGCAGGACCGCTTTGTGGGCCATTTTCGCAACCCGGGCACCGCCCCGGGGCGCCCGCCCTCCGCGAGTTCGAGACCGATCCCCGAGCTTGAGTTGTTGATTCGGAGAAGAGCTGAAAGGTAGAGTCGCATCTATGTGAGTAGTGAGCGGAGACGGGAGGCTGCGGCCGATCCGCATCCGGGATTTTGGGGGTTCAGATGCCAATACAAAGACAAATCAAAGCCGAGAACCGGAAGGTGATCCGGATCACTTATTGGCCGGACGATGCCGCCTGGACCGGTGAGGACCAGGGGTGGTTCAAGTCCCCGAGGTCCTTGCCACTTCTGATGGCGCTCCTGCGATCAAAGCCCGTGAGCGGAAAGAAGGACCCGTCGTCGGTCTACCTCGATCTGCTGTCCCGTCACTACGGCGAGGGCGTGATCGAAATGGCGCACGAGAAGGATCACGCATACGCGGCCGGGTACGTCGGCAGCCGAGCCGTGCGCACCTGGCAGGAGCGGATGCGAATCCTGGCGGACGCCGGCTTCATCCGTATCCAGGCTGTAGGCGGCCAGCCGTACAAATATGTTCTCCTCGTTCACCCGGGCCGGGCGGTTGAGCAACTCAAGCGGCAGGACAAGGTGCACGCCGAGTGGCTGAGCGCGTACGCAGATCGCAAGCGGACGACGCGCGAACCCGACTACAAAACGGCACCCCCGAAGAGCGGCCCGCCTGGACCGACCGTCCCGGGGCGCGGGAGAAAGCTCGGCCTCACAAAGAAGCGGAGAACACAATGAAGCTCTCGCCCACCGCTCCAACGCCCGCGCGCGACCGCACCGCCCCGCATCCGATCCCGAGGCGGCTCCCGGCCCCGGGCAAGCCTCCTGAAACCCTGCTAGAATCTGGCTTTAGCGGGAGGTGGAGCCGTGACCGGGAAGGCACTGCGCATTCGAGTTCTCTGGGATCAGGAGGCGGAGGTTTGGGTCGCGGACAGCCAGGACGTCCTCGGCCTGATCACCGAGGCCGAAAGCCTAGACGCGCTCCGCAAAAAGCTCGCCGTAATGATTCCAGAGCTTCTGCAGGACAACGCGGCCGACCTCGCCCAGCCGGACGTCCTTCCGGTCGAGTGGGAGGTCGTGGACCAGCTAAACCTTTCCGCCATCCCAGCATCGCGATGAGCGACTTCGCCCCCGCAGTCCGCCGAGCCCTCGTGTACGCAAACTGCCGGAAGGTGCGGCAGGGCAAGGGCGACCACGAGATCTGGCGCAGCCCGATCACCAACGTCAACTTCACGGTTGACTCCAAGATCAAGTCCCGCCACACCGCCAACGGAATCCTCAAGGCGGCGGGGCTTCCCAAGCGGTTTTAGGCGCGCGGCTGGGCCGGGCCGCCTGCGCCACCAGGTTGGCGGCGCGGTCATATCCATGGCGCTGCGGGCGCAGGGGGAGTATAGTCCGCAATGAATCCCTCCAGGAGGAGCGTCCATGCGGATCTCGGCGGTATTGGCTACGGCGGCGGTGGCGGTGATGACAGCGATGACCGGGGCGGTGGGGCAGGCGCCCGCGCCCTCCAGCTATGCGCGGCTGCGCTATCGCTACATCGGGCCTCCGGGCAACCGCACCGACGCGGTCACGGGCGTGCCCGGCGACCCCTCCACCTACTACTCCGGCGCGGCCGCCGGCGGGATCTTCAAGACCACCGACGGCGGATTGCACTGGCATCCCATCTTCGACGCCGAGCCGGTGATGTCCATCGGCGCGCTGGCGGTGGCGCCGTCGGACCACAACATCGTGTGGGCGGGCACGGGCGAGGCATTCCTGCGCAGCCACATCTCCATCGGGGCGGGCATCTTCAAGTCCACCGACGCCGGCGCCACCTGGAAGTTCATGGGGCTGAAGCAGACCGGGCGCATCTCGCGCATCGTGATTGACCCGCGCAACCCCAACACGGTGCTGGCCTGCGCCCTGGGCACCACCTACGGGCCCCAGCCCGACCGCGGCGTGTTCCGCTCCACCGACGGCGGCGCCACCTGGACCAAGACGCTGTTTGTCAACGAAGACACCGGCTGCAGCGGCCTGGCCATGGACCTGTCCAACCCGCGCATCCTGTTCGCCGGCATGTGGCAATACGAGCAGCACACCTGGGGGCAGCGCAGCGGCGGGCCCTCCAGCGGCCTCTACAAATCCACCGACGGCGGCGCCACCTGGACCAAGCTCAGCGGCCACGGCCTGCCCCACGCCCCGCTGGGCAAGATCAATGTCGCCATCGCCCCCTCCGACCCGCAGCGCGTCTACGCCATGATCGAGACCGGCGACGGCTTCGTGATCGCTGGCCAGCCAACCCAGATCGGGGTGCTGTGGATGTCCGACGACGACGGCGCCACCTGGACGATGATGAGCTCCAACCCCGGGTTGCAGAGCCGCACCCACTACTACAACCGCGCCGCCGTCAGCAGCGACAACCCCAACGAGATCTACTTTTTGGGCAACAGCTTCCTGCACTCGCTCGACGGCGGGCGCACGCTGACGCGCATGCCCCCGCCCGGCGGCGACAACCACGACATGTGGATTGACCCCACCAACGCCAACAACATGGCGGTGGCCAACGACAGCGGCGTCAGCATCACCCACGACCGCGGCGCGGTGTGGAACCACATCCAGCTTCCCATCGCGCAGATGTACCACGTCTCGACCGACAACGCCGTGCCCTACCACGTCTTCGGCAACAAGCAGGACGGCAGCAGCTACATGGGCCCCAGCCAGACCGGGATGGGCGGGGGCTTCTTTGGCGGGCGCGGGCGCGGTGGGGCGGCGCAGTTGGGCGGCCCCATTCCCGCCTCCGACTGGCACTCGGTGGGCGGCGGCGAGAGCGGCTGGGCCCAGCCCGACCCGGTGGACCCCAACATTGTCTGGTCCAGCGGCAGCGGCGACGGCAGCATGGGCGGCATCGTCACCCGCATGGACCTGCGCACCGGCCAGATCCGCAACGTCGAGATCTGGCCCGACGACACCCTGGGCTCGCCCGCGGCCCCGCTCAAGTACCGCTTCATGTGGGAGTTCCCGCTGTCTTTCTCCCCCTTTGACCACAACACCCTCTACGCCGGCAGCCAGTACGTGCACGTCACCCACAACGGCGGCCAGTCCTGGCAGGTGATCAGCCCCGACCTCACCCTCAACGAAAAGGGCAAGCAGGGCGGCTCCGGCGGCCTCACCCAGGACAACATCGGGGCGGAGTATTTCGACACCATCTTCTCCATCGCCGAATCGCCCAAGCAGCAGGGCCTGATCTGGGTGGGCACCAACGACGGCCTGGTGCAGCTCACCCGCGACGGCGGCAAGAGCTGGACCAACCTCACCCAGAACCTGCCCGGGCTGCCCCAGTACGCCACCATCAGCAGCATCCAGCCCTCGCTCTTCGACGCCGCCACCGCCTACCTCACCGTGGACGGCCACCTGGTCAACAACCGCGACCCCTACGTCTACCGCACCACCGACTACGGCGCCACCTGGACCAAGATCACCGCCGGGCTGCCGATCGAGCCCAACGGCTACGCCCACCAGGTGATCGAAGACCCCTCGCGCCCGGACCTGCTCTTCCTCGGCACCGAGGGCGGCGTCTACGTCTCCTTCAACGCCGGCGACCAGTGGCAGCCGCTGCAGTTGAACCTGCCGCACGTGCCCGTCTACGGGCTCACGGTGCAGAACACCTGGCACGACCTGGTGCTCGGCACCTACGGTCGCGGCTTCTGGATCCTGGACGACATCACCCCGCTGGAGAAGTTCGCCGCCGCCACCGCCAGCGCGCCGGCGACGCTCTTCCCCCTGCGCGCCGCCTACGAGTTCCGCGGCTTCGGCGGCTTCGGCTTCGGCGGCGGCAACGACAACACCATCGGCAACAACCCGCCCGCCGGCGCCGACCTCACCTATTACCTGCCGCAGGCGGCGGCGGGCCGCGCCCGCATCGCCATCCTCGACGCCGCCGGCCAGACCGTGCGCACCCTGCCCGCGCCCGGCGGGGCGGGGATGCACCGCCTCTGGTGGGACCTGCGCGGCGCCCCCTCGGCGCCGATCCGGGTGCGCACCGTGCCCGCCGGCCTGCCCTCGGTCACGCTCAACGCCCAGGGCTGGCGCAACGCCCCCTCGGCCTCGCCGGTGTCGCTGCTCTATCCCCCCGGCGCCTACACCGTCCAGCTCAGGGTGGACGGCCAGGACGTCAGCCAGCCGCTGACCGTGCTCAAGGACCCGCGCTCGCCCGCCTCGCCCGCCGACTTCGCCGCCCAGTTCAAGCTGGCCAGCGCCATCCGCGGCGAGTTGAACCAATTTGCCGGCCTGCTCAACCAGGCCGAGGCGCTGCGCGTGCAGCTCCATACCGTGGACGTCACGCTGCAAATGGACCGCGACGGCGCCCCGCTGCGCCGCCAGGCCGACGGCGTGGACGGCAAGCTGGTGGCGCTCGAGACCAAACTCTATAAGAACGACATCACCGGCCAGGGCGAGGACGAGGACCGCCAGGCGCCCGCGCTCGGCGACGCCCTCGACCACCTCTTCGGCGACGTCACCAGCGCCGACTATCCGCCCACCGACCAGGAACTGCAGGTCAACCAGTTGTTGATCCAGCGCCTGGCGCAGGACCGCGCCGCGCTCGGCCAGATCGTCGCCACCGACGTGGTGGCGCTCAACACCGCGCTCGGCCAGCACAAGATGGCGGGCATCACCACCGTGGCCGCGGGGGAGCGGCCCTAACAGCCACGACAGTCAACGTGGCCGCCGGAGGAGAGCCGGCGGCGACGAGGAGATTCGCCCGTAAAGCACTTCGCTCTCGCCTGTCATGGTTGGCGCGGGCCCCAGCGCGCCTGCGGCGCGCGTCCCGCTTGTGCTCACGCCGACTTGGGGGCCCGGTGGCCCCAAGTCGGCGCTGCGCTTCGC
>DATKSZ010000158.1:0-30035 GCA_035531375.1 Terriglobales bacterium
GGGCGTGTCAATCAGGTTGAGCTGGTAGAGCTGGCCGTCCTGGGCGCGGTAGTCGAGTCGCACCGCATGGGCCTTGATGGTGATGCCGCGCTCGCGCTCCAAATCCATGGCGTCGAGCACCTGGTGCTGCATCTCGCGCGCAGTCAGCGCGCCGGTCGCCTCCAGCAGGCGGTCGGCGAGGGTGCTCTTGCCGTGGTCAATGTGGGCCACGATCGAGAAATTGCGAATGAAGCGGCTGTCCATGAGGCTAAACTTTTAGGATACTAGAGTGGCTGCGGCAACGGAGCCCTATGGACACCCTGCAAACCCTCAAGCTGGAACTGGCGCCGCCCGTGGTGCGGGTCGTGCTCCACCGCCCGGACAAGCTCAACGCCCTCAATCTGGCCCTGCTCGCCGAGCTCGGCCAGGTCTTCGACCACCTCGCCGCCCAGCCCGCGGTGCGCGTCGTCATCCTCACCGGCGCGGGCGAAAAGGCCTTCGCCGCCGGCGCCGACATCCCCGAGATCGCCGCCCTCGACCCGGTGCAGGCGCGCCACTTCAGCCAGCGCGGCAATGCCCTCTTCCGCCGCATCGAGCGCTTCCCCCGCCCCGTGATCGCCGCCATCAACGGCTTCGCCCTGGGCGGCGGCCTGGAACTCGCCCTGGCTTGCTCCCTCCGCCTCGCCGCCGATCACGCCAAGCTCGGCCAGCCCGAGGTCAAGCTCGGCCTCATCCCCGGCTACGGCGCCACCCAGCGCCTGGCCCGCCTCATCGGCCCCGGCCCCGCCCTCCAGCTCATCCTCTCCGGCGAGCCCATCCCCGCCCCCGAGGCCCTTCGCCTCGGCTTGGTGAATCAAGTCGTGCCCGCCGCCGAGCTCGCTTCCGCCGCCGAGGCGCTCGCCGCCAGGATCGCCGCCAACGCCCCGCTCGCCGTCGAGTTCTGCCTGCAGGCGGTGCGCGAGGGCCTCGACATGACACTCGAGCAGGGCTTGGCGCTCGAGGCCAATCTCTTCGCCTTAAGCTGCACCACCGCCGACATGAAGGAAGGCACCCGCGCCTTCCTCGAAAAACGCGCCCCGCGCTTCGAGGGCAAATGAAGCAGGCCGTCCCCCGCAGGCGCGCCGGCCAGCTCTCCGCCGCCGGCTTCCGCTTTGCCTTAGTGGTGAGCCGGTTCAACCAGTTCATCACCCGCCGCCTGCTCGACAGCGCCCTCGACGCCTTGCTACGGCTCGGCGCCGATGCGGCGGACATTGTCGTCATTGAGGTGCCCGGCGCCTTCGAGATCCCCGCCGCCGCCCGCCAGGCCGCCCAATCCGGCCAATTCCACGCCCTCGTCTGCCTCGGCCTCATCCTGCGCGGCGAAACCCCGCACTTCGACTACATCAGCCGCGAGGTCACCCGCGGCGTCGGCCAGTCGGCGCTCGAGACCGGCGTCCCCCACGCCTTCGGCGTGCTCACCTGCGACACCCTGGAAGAGGCCGTGCAGCGCGCCGGCCTCAAGGCCGGCAATAAGGGCTGGGAGGCCGCCTTGGCCGCGGTCGAGATGGCCCACCTCTTCGCCAGCCTCCAACGGGAGTTTGCGCCGCCCGCGGTTTGAGGTATGATGAGCGTATCGGTTCGGGTGGAGCTCTATTGGATGAGCTGAAAGTGGCCCCCCGGGGCGTTTCCCCAAGGGTCCCTCATTGCGCCACTCGCCCCTGACCTGAGCGTCAAACTGGTCCAGCGAGCGGGAGAAGTCCCGCTTGGAGGTTCTCTTTGGTTACGACGAATACCCCCATGGCGACAGCCACGGATAGCCCGGTCGAGGCCCCGCGCCGCATTCTGGTGGCGGTAGATGACCTGTTCTTCCTGGCCAAGATCCAAGAGACCGCCCGCCAACTCAAGGTCCCCATCGAGCTGGCCAAAACCGACAAGGAACTGCTGGAGAAGGCCGAGGCCCCGCCCTCGCTCATCATCCTCGACCTCAACAGCATCGGCCTCAAACCGCTGGCCACCATCTCCAAGATCCGCCACAAGCCGGAGCTCAAGAAGACCGCCCTGATTGGCTTTCTCAGCCACCTTCAGGCCGACCTCAAGCTCAAGGCCCAGGAGGCCGGTTGCGACATGGTCATGCCGCGCTCCGCCTTCTCCGTCAACTTGCCCGGCCTGCTCCGCCGCCACGGCCTGCCCGATCCGGTGTAACCGCCGCCGCAGGCGGCTAGAATGGTCCTGATGGACTCCCGCCCCGCCTCCACCGGCACCCGCCTGGGCCGCGCCGCCGCCTCGCTGCTGCAAGGCGTGCGCCCCCAGCCTGGCCGCCCGGCGGCCGTGCCGGCCGCCGCCAGCGTGCAGCGCGCCCTCGGCCGCAGCGGCAAACATCTGCTCGCCTCCCTCAGCCGCGCCTTCGGCCACATCGGCCTGCAAATCGCGGCGGTCTTCTACGCCGTCTTCGCCCTCTCCTTTGGCGCCGCCGGCGTCCACGGCTGGCTCCACGACCACCGCCTGCCCGGCCACCGCCCCCTGGGCCTCACCCAAGCCTCCGCCGCCACCCAACTCGAACTGGCGCTGGCTCTGGTCTTCCTCTACTTCGCCGTGAGCTCGCTGCTGCGCGCGGGTCGGCGGGCATGAGCGACCGGCCCAAGCCTGTCTACTCCGCCGCCGACCTGGCCGGCTTTGACCCCCAGCGCCAGTTGGGCGCCCCCGGCGACTATCCCTTCACCCGCGGCGTCCGCCGCGACATGTACCGCGGCCGCCTCTGGACCATGCGCCAGTACGCCGGCTTCGCCGACGCCGACGAGTCCAACCGCCGCTACCGCTACCTCCTCGCCCAAGGCACCACCGGCCTCTCCGTCGCCTTCGACCTGCCCACCCAAATCGGCCTCGACAGCGACGCCCCCCTCGCCCGGGGCGAGGTTGGCCGCGTCGGCGTCGCCATCGCCTCGCTCGACGACATGCAGCGCCTCTTCGATGGCATCCCGCTGGAGTCGGTCTCCAGCTCCATGACCATCAACGCCACCGCCGCCATCCTGCTCGCCCTCTACGTCGCCGTCGCCAAGCGCCAGGGCGCCGACCCGCGCCGGCTACAGGGCACGGTGCAGAACGACATCCTCAAGGAATACATCGCCCGCGGCACCTATATCTTCCCCGTCCGCCCCGCCCTCCGCCTCGTCACCGACCTCTTCGACTACGCCACCCGCGAACTGCCCGAGTGGAACACCATCTCCATCTCCGGCTACCACATCCGCGAGGCCGGCTGCACCGCCGCCCAGGAGATTGCCTTCACCCTGGGCAATGGCGCCGCCTACGTGCAAGCGGCGCTCGAGCGCGGCCTCGCGCTCGACCAGTTCGCCCCCCGGCTGTCGTTTTTCTTCAACGCCCACAACCATCTGTTCGAGGAGATCGCCAAATTCCGCGCCGCCCGCCGCATGTGGGCCCGCCGCATGCGCGAGCGCTTTCAGGCAAAGGACCCGCGCTCCTGGATGCTGCGCTTCCATACCCAGACCGCCGGCTCGACCCTCACCGCCCAGCAGCCCCCGGTCAACGTCGTCCGCACGGCATACCAGGCGCTGGCCGGCGTGCTCGGCGGCACCCAGTCGCTGCACACCAACTCCTTTGACGAAGCCCTCGGCCTGCCCACCGAGGAAGCGGCGCGGCTGGCGCTGCGCACCCAACAAGTGCTCGCCTACGAGACCGGCGTCGCCGAGGTTGTGGACCCCCTCGCCGGCTCCTACTACGTCGAGTCCCTCACCAACCAGCTCGAACAGCAGGCCGAGGACTACCTGGAAAAAATCGAGGCCTGGGGCGGCCCGCTCGAGGGCATGCTCCACGCCATCGAGACCGGTTACGTGCAGCGCGAGATCCAAAACGCCGCCTACCAGCACCAACAGGCGCTGGAGCAGGGCGCGACCGTGGTGGTCGGCGTCAACCGCTTCCAGCAGGCCGAGGCCGCCCCCACCCCGGTGCTGCGCATCGCCGCCGAGGTCGAGCAGCGCCAAGTCGAGCGCCTGCGCGCCCTGCGCCAACGCCGCGACCCCACCCGCTCCCAGGCCGCCCTCGACCAAGTCGCCGCCGCCGCCGCCTCCACCGCCAACCTCATGCCCCCGCTCATCGCCGCCGTCGAGGCCGATTGCACCCTGGGCGAGATCGCCAATACCCTGCGCCAGCAGTTCGGCGAGTACCAAGAAACCGTGGTGGTCTAGCCGCCCGCGGTCCCGCTCCCGGCCAGCGGCGCGATTTCACCCCGCCTCGACGTCGCAACCGCCGGAACCTCCCCTTCGCCCTCACCAGGGCTGACAAGTAGACACTAAGATTTTCCTTGACAATGGTTCGCTCATGCCTGTAGTCTAGTTTTGGCTGGCAACTTAGCCGGGACGCGCGGATGTGCCCGGCAGACCGGGATCTATACCCTCATGGCGAAAATCATTGGCATTGATCTGGGCACCACCAACAGCGTGGTCGCGGTGATGGAAAATGGCGAACCGAAGGTCATCGCCAACTCCGAGGGCGGGCGCACCACCCCCTCCGTCGTCGCCTTCACCAAGAACGGCGAGCGCCTCGTCGGCCAAGTCGCCAAGCGCCAGGCCATCACCAACCCCGAGGGCACGGTCTACTCCATCAAGCGCTTCATGGGCCGCCGCTTCAACGAAGTGTCGGAAGAGATGAAGATGGTGCCCTACAAGGTCCAGCAGCAGGGCGACCATGTCGTGGTGGAGGCGCAGGGCAAAACCTACACCCCCCCCGAGATCTCCGCCTTCATCCTGCAGAAACTGAAACAGGCGGCTGAGGACTACCTCGGCGAAAAGATCAACGAGGCGGTCATCACCGTCCCCGCCTACTTCAACGACGCCCAGCGCCAGGCCACCAAGGACGCCGGCCGCGTCGCCGGCCTCGACGTCAAGCGCATCGTCAACGAGCCCACCGCAGCCGCCCTGGCCTACGGCCTCGACAAAAAGAAGGAAGAGACCATCGCCATCTACGACTTCGGCGGCGGCACTTTCGACATCTCCATCCTCGAGGTGGGCGAGGGCGTGGTCGAGGTCAAGAGCACCAACGGCGACACCCACCTCGGCGGCGACAACATTGACCAGCGCCTGGTGGACTGGCTGGTGGACGAGTTCAAGAAGGACGAGGGCATTGATCTGCGCGGCCGCGGCAACGAGATGGCGCTGCAGCGCCTCAAAGACGCCGCCGAGAAGGCCAAAATGGAGCTCTCCACCACCATGGAGACCGAGATCAACCTGCCCTTCATCACCGCCGACGCCGCCGGCCCTAAGCACCTGCTCAAGAAGCTCAGCCGCTCCCAGTTCGAGCGCATGGTCGAGGACATCCTGCAGCGCTCCGTCGCCCCCTGCCAGCAGGCCCTCAAGGACGCCGGCATCGGCCCCGACAAGATCAACGAGGTGGTGCTGGTGGGCGGCTCGACCCGCATCCCGCGGGTGCAGCAGATCGTCAAGGATCTGTTCAAAAAGGAGCCCCATAAGGGCGTCAACCCCGACGAGGTGGTCGCCATCGGCGCCGCCGTCCAGGCCGGCGTGCTCGCCGGCGAGGTCAAGGATCTGCTTCTGCTCGACGTCACCCCCCTCTCGCTCGGCATCGAGACCATGGGGGGCGTCAACTCCGTCCTCATCCAGCGCAACACCACCATCCCCACCCGCAAGAGCGAGATCTACTCCACTGCCTCCGACAACCAAACCTCGGTCGAGGTCCACGTCCTGCAGGGCGAGCGCCCCATGGCCGCCCAGAACCGCACCCTGGGCAAGTTCCATCTGGTCGGCATCCCCTCGGCACCCCGCGGCGTCCCCCAGATCGAGGTCACCTTCGACATTGACGCCAACGGCATCGTCAACGTCAGCGCCAAGGACCTCGGCACCGGCAAGGAGCAGAAGATCACCATTACCAGCTCCAGCGGCCTCTCCAAGGACGAGATTGACCGCATGACCAAGGAAGCCGAGGCCCACGCCGACGAGGACAAACGCCGCCGCGAGGAGGTCGAGGCCCGCAACCAGCTCGACAGCCTGGTCTACAACACCGACAAGATGCTCAAGGAGAACCGCGACAAGGTCTCCGCCGACGACGCCACCACCCTCGAGGGCGCCCTCGCCGACGCCCGCAAGGCGCTCGAAGGCACCGACACCGCCGCCATGGTCGCCGCCAAGGACAAGCTCACCGCCGCCACCCACAAGCTCGCCGAGGCCATGTACAAGAACGCCAGCCAGCAGCGCGAAGCCGCCAGCGCCCCCCCCCCGCCCCCCGACGCCGCCCCCGGCAATGGCGAGGCCAAGGCCGGCGATGTCATTGATGCCGAATACGTGGATGCCGATGGAGACAAGAAGTAGGGGCGTGCACGGTTGCCAGCGGTGGTACCCTTGGCCCTAGCCGCTCTCGCTGCTAGCCTCTAGCCCCACCGCTCCGCCATGGCCACTGCCACCAAAGACTACTACCATATCCTCGGCATCAAGCGCTCCGCCTCCGCCGACGAGATCCGCAAAGCCTATCGCCGCTTGGCGCGCAAGCTCCACCCCGACGTCAATCCCAACAACAAGGCGGCGGAAGAGAAATTCAAGGAAGTTCAAGAAGCCTACGACATCCTGAGCGAACCCAAAAAGCGCGAGTTCTACGACCGCGCCGGCTTTTTCTCCGACCAAGCCTTCCAGCACGGCGCCGAGGCCTACGCCGCCGGCCCCGAGCCCGGCCCACGCGGCGGCCCCGGGCCCCAACCGCCCCCCGGATTCGACTTCTCCGGCTTCGACTTCTCCGACCTTGGCGGCGCCGGCGCCGGCGCCGGCCGCCGCGGCCCCGCCGGCGGCCCCAGCTTCAAGGACATTTTCTCCACCATCTTCAACCGCCAAGCCGCCCCCGCCGAGGCGGTCGGCAGCGACCTCGAGTTCCAGGCCACCGTCGGCTTCTGGGAGGCCATCCGCGGCGGCGTCGTCGGCCTCGCCGTTCCCCGCCAGGACAAGTGCCCGCAATGCGGCGGCACGGGCGCCGGCGGCCGCGGCGGCACCTGCCCGGAGTGCGCCGGCAAGGGCCAAGTCGCCCAAACCGTCAGCGGCATGAAATTCAATCTGCGCTGCGGCGCCTGCGGTGGCACCGGCAAGGCCGGCGCCGCCTGCCCCCGCTGCCACGGCCAGGGCCGCGTCGAGGTGCGCGAGTCGCTCGAAGTCCGCCTCAAGCCCGGCACCCGCGAGGGCGCCCGCCTTCGCATCCCCGGCAAGGGCAACTGGGGAGCCGACGGCAGCGGCGACCTCTACGTCGTCATCCACATCCAAGCCCATCCCCTCTTTGTCCGCGAAGTCGACGATATCCACGTCAAGGTCCCCCTCAGCTTCACCGAGGCCGCCCTGGGCGCCAAGATCGGCGTACCCACCATAGACGGCAAGGCTCTGCTCAACGTCCCCGCTGGCACCCAGTCCGGCCAGCGCTTCCGCATGCGCGAACGCGGCGTCGCCAGCGCCCAGCACGAGGGTGTCCGCGGCGACGAGTACGTCGAGGTGCAAGTGGTCGTGCCCAAGCTCCGCGACGAGCGCAGCCGGGATCTGCTGCGCGAGTTCGCCCGCATCAACCCCGAGGACGTGCGCGACGCCATCCTCAAGCAGGCCCAGTCCTAGGTGCCCCCATGGTGCGCAAAAAAGGCCGTGCCGCCTACATGATCTCGGCCGTCGCCGAGCAGTACGGCATCCACCCCCAGACCCTCCGCCTCTACGAGCGCGAAGGCCTGCTCAAGCCCTCCCGCACCGAGGGCAACACCCGCCTCTACACCGACGAGGACCTGCAGCGCCTCGAGGTCATCCTCTCCCTCACCCGCGACATGGGCGTCAACCTCGCCGGCGTCGAGGTCGTCTTGGACCTGCGCGAAAAGATGCAGCACATGCAGAAGCAAATGCAGGAGTTCGTGGACTTCGTCCAGCACGACCTGGTCAGCCGCGGCATGGCCTTCGGCAACGTGCGCGAGGCGCTGGTGCCCATCCGCCCCCGGCGGCCGCGGTGACCCGCAAGCGCTACTCCCTGGCGGTCCCCACCGCCTTTCCCCGCCAAGCCCCGCTCGCCCACCGCCTCCAGCACCTCATCGCCATCGGCGGCCCCATCGGCTTCATCCCCTGGGTCCCCGCCACCTTCGCCTCCCTCGCCACCGCCGCCCTCTGTTGGCTCGCGCCCCCCTCGGCCTCCACTGTCCTCCTGCTGACCTCCCTGGTGTTCCTTGTCGGCGCCTGGACCGCCTCCACCTCCGAGCGCCTGCTGCACACCCAAGACCCGCGCAACGTGGTGATTGACGAGATCGCCGGCCAACTGCTGACGTTTCTCTTCCTGGCCCCGCTCAACGGAAAGATTGCCCTCGCCGGCTTCGTCCTTTTCCGCCTCTTCGACGTCGCCAAGCCCTTCCCCGCCCGCTCCGCCGAACGCCTGCCGGCCGGCTGGGGCATCATGACCGACGACCTGGTCGCCGGCCTCTACGCCGCCCTGGTCCTCTTCCTGCTGCGCCACCTGCTGGGCTGAGCCGACTCAATACGCCGGGCTCTCCCCGTAGTAGCCCTCTTCCCCGTGCTGCGACAGATCCAGCCCCTGCTCTTCGTGCTCCTGCGAAACCCGCAGCCCCACCGTCAGATCCACGAACTTCAGGATGGCCAGCGTCCCCACCGTCGCCAGCGCCACCGCAATCCCCACTCCCGCAAGCTGGTTCAGCATCTGGTGCGCGTTGCCCTCCAGCCATCCCGCCGCCAGCGGCCGCCCCTGCGCATCCTTGAAGATCGGATTGACCAAGCTCGAGGCGAACACCCCGGTGAGCACCGCGCCCAGCATGCCGCCAGCGCCGTGCACCCCGAACGCGTCCAGGCTGTCGTCATAGCCAAACTTCGCCTTCACCACCGCCACCATGAAATAACAGAACACCCCCGCCGCCGCCCCGATCGCCAGCGCCGCCATCGGCCCCACATACCCCGCCGCCGGCGTAATCGCCACCAGCCCCGCCACCGCGCCCGAGATCGCCCCCAGCGCGCTCGGCTTGCCCGCCCGCAGCCACTCCGCCGCGCCCCAACCCAGCGCCGCCGCCGCCGCCCCAAACTGCGTGGCCACGAAGGCGCTGGTCGCCAGCGTCCCTGCCGCTAGCGCGCTGCCGGCGTTGAAGCCAAACCATCCCACCCACAGCATGCACGCCCCGATAAAGCTCAGCACCACGCTGTGCGGCGGCATCGCCTCCTCCCCCAGCCCCCGCCGCCGCCCCAAGTACAGCGCGCACACCAGCGCCGATACCCCCGAGGTCAAATGCACCACTGTGCCCCCGGCAAAATCCAGCGTCGGGAACACTCCACCCACCGCATTCAACAGTCCCCCGGCACCCCACACCATATGCGCCATCGGGCAATAGACGACCACGGACCACAACGCCAAAAACAGCGCCATCGCGCTGAACTTCATCCTCTCCGCAAACGCCCCGCTGATGAGCGCCGGCGTGATGATGGCGAACATCAACTGGTAAACCATGAACGTCTCGAACGGGATGGTGGGCGCATAGGCCGGATTGGCCCCCCCCCCGACCCCCCGCAGAAACACGTACTGCAAGCCCCCCAGCAAACTCGTCCCCGTCCCGAATGCCAGGCTGAAGCTGAACAGCGCCCAGATCACCGTCACGATCGCCATCATGGCGAAGCTCTGCATCATCGTGCCCAGCACGTTCTTCTTCCGCACCAAGCCGCCGTAGAACAGCGCCAGTCCCGGGCCGGTCATCATCAACACCAGCACCGTGCTTGTCAGCATCCAGGAGTTGTCCGCCGCCAGCCGGGCCGAGGCGGCCTGCTGCTCCAGCTGTGCCACCCGTGCCAGCAGCGCCGCCTGGCCCCCGGCGGCGGCCGCGGGCGCGCTCAGCGCCCACAGCCCCGGGGCGCAGGTGGCCAACAGCAGGAAGACCAACAGGCGGCGCGCGTTTCGTTTCCCCATGCGCCACTCTAGGGGCGGGGCCGCCCCCAAGGGAAATTCAAAGTTTTTATGCCCGCTATGGCCCCGCAGGCCCGGGGCCCGAACGCCACTAGGAGCTCGCCCCCCGGGCCTGCTCCAGCGCCACGCAGCAATGGGCGCAGCGCCGCGCTTCCAGCGGGATCTCGCTGGCGCACTCCGAGCACTTCCTGGTGGTCGGCGCCACCGGCGGCGCCTGCGCGTTCATCCTCTTCAAAATGGCGTTCATCGGCGCCACCACGAAGAAGTACACCGCCGCCGCGATCAGCAGAAACGAGATCAGCGCGTTCAGAAACAGGCCGAACTGGATCTTGCTGCCGTTGAGGGTCAGCATGTAGGCGGAAAAATCTGGCTTTCCCACTAGGGCCGCGATCAGCGGATTCAAGAGGTCGGTCGTGAAGGCGGTCACCACCGCGCCAAACGCCGCGCCGATGACCACCGCCACCGCCAAATCCACCACGTTTCCACGCAGAAGAAAGGCCTTGAATTCTTTTAACATGGCAGCATCATGCGCCCGCCCGCGCCCGCGCGCAAGGGGGCCCGCACCGCTAGCTAGGCCAGCGGAACGCAGCAATGGGCGCAGCGCCGCGCCTCCAGCGGGATCTGGCTGCCGCACTCGGGACACCGCTTGCTGGGCGGCGGCGGCGGCGGCGCCTCGGCGCGGCGCATCGCGTTGATCGGCGCCACGATGAAGAAATAGACGGCGGCCGCGATCAGCAGAAACGCAATCAAGGCGTTGAGGAACAGCCCGTACTGAATCCGGCTGCCATTCACCGTGGCCGCGTAGGCGGAAAAGTCCGGCTTGCCCACCAGCGCCGCGATCAGCGGGTTCAGCACGTCCACGGTGAAGGCGGTCACCACCGCCCCAAAGGCGGCGCCGATCACCACCGCCACCGCCAAATCCACCACGTTGCCTTTGAACAGGAACGCTTTGAATTCTTTCACCATGGCAGCCTCGCATGCCTCCGCACTCTCCCACACCATGCGCAGCGCCTTAGCCCGCTGGCCTGCGTCGCCGTGGCCGCGCCGCCCGCGGCGCGGCGGCGGGCACCACCGCGTCAACGGCGGGCCCGGCAGCCACCTCGCGCGCCTCGACCCGCGGCCGGGAACCGGCGGCGGCGTGGACGGGAACCATGCGCAGCGCGTGCGCGTCCACGTCCCCGACCCCCTCCACCTTGCGGATCGCCTCCACCAGACAGTCGCGGTCCGCCTCGCTCTCCACGTAGCCATGCAGATAGACGGTGTGCCCGATGGCGTTGAGGTTCACGTGCGACCGCAGCGCGCTAAAGGCGCGCCCGAGCTGGCTCTGCACCTGGTCCACCAGGGTGGTGGCATCCACATAGTGCCCCCGCCCCCACCACGCCTGCCGCACCTCCGCTACGCTCCCGCGCAGCCGGTTCTCCACGTCGCGGCCGCGCTTGGAGAGGGTCCGCTGGCCCAGACGCCGCCAGTGCGCCAATTTCTGCCGCACCTGGTTGCGCACCCAATCGCCCCGCCGCGGCGCCGTTAGCCAACCCAAGGCGGTGCCCGCCAGCACTCCGCTGGCTAGCCACGCCGCCTGGCGCGTGCGTTGCCGGTTCCGGCGCCCCATAGCCGCACCTCCGCTTGCTTGGATGCGGCCGGCGATACTATCGCCGTGTCAGCTCAGCGGCCCCTTCCGCCCGCACGGGCGCCGCGCCCACGCCCCATGGGGGCGGTCAAGTTCACCGGCTGCAGGCTGGCCTGGCGCAACTGGGTATTGAGCTGCGCCACGTCCTGGGCCTTGAGTTGGCTCCATTGGGCCAGTTCCTGCGTCACCATCGCCTGCGCCTTGTGCAGCCCGGCGAGCACAGTGGCGTCGGGCGCGCCCAGCCCGCTCTGTGCCGCCCCGGAGAGCCCGCCCAGGATCGAGGTCAGCCCGGCCAGGCTGGTGGGTGCCGGCACAGCATCGCCCTCGCCCGAGGCATCCGGGTTGGGCGGCTCAGGCGCGTAGCCCGCAATGCGGTGGGCCTTTTGGTCGAGGGCGTTGATCGCCGCCAGCAGGCCGGCGTTGGCCCCCGCCTGCGAGCGCCGCTGCGCCAGCGCGCGCCGCAACTGCGCCGCCTGGCGGCGCGCGGCGGCCACCCGGGCTTGCGTAGCAGTGATCTGCTCGCCCAGCCGCGCCTGGGCCTCGAGCGCGGCGGCGGAGAAGTTCACCCCGGGCGCCATGCGGACCGTCAGCGGCTGGGTGTAGCGGTGTCCGGCGGCGGTGAGCCGCACGGTGTAGACGCCCGGCAGGGCGGCATGTCCGCCGCCGCCCCGGCCGCCGCGCCCGCCGCCCGGCGACGGCGCCCCCGGCGCCAGCTCGCGCAGGTCCCAGCTCCAGCGGTGCATCCCCGCCGCCGCGCTCAGCACCGGTGTCATCGCCGCCCACACCGCCGGGACCACCATGGTCTTGGGATTTTGCCGCCGCGGCCGCTCGGTGCTGGCATAGTGCCGCACCACCTTGCCGCTGCCATCCAGAATGTCGAGCGCCACCGGCCCGGTGTCCGCCTTCAGGTAGTAGTCAATCTCCGCGCCCGCCAGCGGCGGCGCGCCCGAGGCAACCTCCACCGGATCCATGTCGGTCGCTGCCGCCAGGCTGGTGGAGCGGAAGAATCCCCGCCCCCCCGCCGCCCGCACCGCCATCTCCGGCTTGAACAGCACCGCCGGCCCGTCCGCCATCGCCGCCGTCGCCTGCCGCAGCGGCGTCAGGTTGTCCAGCGCCCAGAACGACCGCCCGAAGGTGGCGATCACCAGGGTGTTGCGCTTGACCACAAAGTCGCGAATCTCCACCGGCGGCATGTTCAGCCGCAGCGACTGCCACTGGTCGCCGTTGTCGAACGACACATAGACGCCATCGTCGGTGCCGGCAAACAGCAGCCCCTTGCGCACCGGGTCTTCCTGGATGGACTCCAGGTACTCGCCGTGCGGAATCCCCGCCACAATCTCCTGCCAGCTCTTGCCTCCGTTGGTGGTGCGATAGATGTGCGGCGTGTCGTCGTCCAGGCGATGCCGGTCCACCGCCGCAAACGCCATCTCCGGATCGAAGGGCGAGGCCTTGAGCATCACCACCTTGCTCCACGGCGTCAGCTCCGGCGGCGTGACGTTGGTCCAAGTCTTGCCGCCATCGCGGGTGAGCTGGATCAGGCCGTCGTCGGTGCCCACCCACACCTCGCTCGCCAAGACCGGCGAGGGCGCGATGCTGTAGATCACCCCCCAGCGCGCGCCATAGGTGCGCTCCGAGTAGTTGGAGTCCTGCGCCGTGGTGGGGTCGAGGTTGGGCGGCGCCCCCGGGTCCTTGCGCGTGAGATCCGGGCTGATCTTCGCCCACGTCTCGCCCCCATCCTTGGTCTCGAACAGAAACTGGTTGGCGAAATAGAAATCGTGCTTGTCCGCCATCGAGAACGCCACCGGCAAGGTCCACGTGTGGCGGAAGTCCTGCCCCGGGTAGGCCACCATGGGTGCGATGTTCTGGCTCGCTCCGGTGATCTGGTTGCACTTGCTCAGCGTCCCGCCGTACAGCTCCGCTTCGCGCAGCGGGTCGGCGGCGATGTCGCCGCTCTCGCCCCCGGTGCAGGCCCGCCCCCAGTCGGCGTAGGTGATCCGCCCCCGCGCCGCGCTCGCCACCGCGCGCGCCCCGCTGTCCTGCTGCGCCCCGTACACCCAGAAGGGATCGCGGTTGTCGGCGGTGGCATGATAAAGCTGGGCCGTGGGCTGGTTGTTCCATGAACTCCAGCTCCGCGCCCCGTCCACGCTCACAATCACCCCCTGGTCGCTGCTCAGGATCATGCGGTCGGCGTCGTGGGAATTGATCCAGAGCTGGTGGTAGTCGTCCCCGCCCGGCGCCCCCTTGATGGCGTCAAAGCTCGCGCCGCCATCGGTGGAGCGGTAGGTCGAGGTGTCCATCACATACAGCTTGTTCTCGTTCTTCGGATCCACCGTCACCGCCTCGAAATACCACCCCCGGTCCCAGATGCGCCCCTCGTTGTCCATCAGCTTCCAGCTCGCCCCGGCGTCGTCGGAGCGGTACAGCCCGCCCTGCTTCGCGCTGGCGTCCACCACGGCGTAGACGCGGTGGGGATCGCTCGGCGCCACCGCCACCCCGATCTTGCCCACCCCGCTCGCCGGCAGCCCGGCGGTGAGTTGCCTCCAGGTCGAGCCCCCGTCGGTGGATTTGTACAGCCCGCTGCCCGGTTCGATCGACGACGGATACACCACCCACGGCGGCCGCCGCGTCGCCCACAGCGTGGCATAGATGGTCCTCGCGTCTTGCGGGTCGAAAGAAAGATCCTCGGCCCCGGTGTTGTCGTCCTTGAACAGCACCTTCTGCCAGCTCGCCCCCCCATCGGTCGAACGGTATACACCGCGCTCAGGCGAGGCGGCGTACAGGTCCCCCAGCGCCGCCACGTACACCCGGTTGGGGTCCGCCGGGTCCACCAGGATGCGCCCGATCTGCTTGGTCCCCTCCAGCCCGATGCGCGCCCACGTCTGGCCCCCGTCGGTGGACTTGAACATGCCGTCGCCCAGTGAAAACTGCGAGCGCGCGTCCGCCTCGCCCGTGCCCACGTAGATCACGTTGGCATCCGACGGCGCCACCGCGATCGCTCCGATCGAGGCCACCGGCTCCTGGTCGAAGATCGGCGACCAGGTCAGCCCGTCGTTGATCGTCTTCCACACCCCGCCGTCCACCGCGCCGAAGTAAAAGGTGTTGGGCTGGCTCGCCACCCCCGCCACCGCCACCGCCCGGCCCGCCCGGAACGGCCCGATCATCCGCCATCTCATGCCCGAGTAGAGCGCGGGGTTGATCTGCCCCACAGCCATCACCGCCAGCGCGCCAACCAACAGGAATGACCGACGAATCATGTGTCCTCCCCACAATTTGCGGACAGCCGAGAATACAACAAAAGAGCGGCCTCAGCCGCGAAAAACGTGCTCGGCATGATAGCGCATCGCTTCGGGCGATGGCTGCGCCAACCGGTCGGCGGGCGGCGCCAGCGCCCGCCCGTGCAGCGCGTAGTATTCCCGCCCGTTCTCAAACTCGGTCTTGATGCGGCTGCTCACCACAATGCGCCGGTCGTCGGGATTCACGCCGACATAGCCCCAGTCGAAGAGCCGGTGCAAATCGCGCCGCAGCAGCAGCCCGTTCGACAGCTCGTGCCCGCCGCCGTCGGAGTAGGGCCGGATGTGGGCGGCATCCAGCGCCGGCAGCGTCTTCTCGCCGGTCATGGCGCAACGCCGGCGATAGGCCTCGGTGATCGAGACCCGGAAGCCGCCCTGCCCCAGCCGCGGAAACACCGCAATCGGCGCCCCCACCCGCCGCCCCTCGCGCAGTTGGAACACCGCCGGCCCCGGCGCCGCGATGGCGGCGCGCTGCAGCCGCTCCTGCAGTGCGGCATAGAGCGCGCGTCCGTCGGCCTCCTCGGTGTCATAGGTCTTGCCGGTCTGGATGCTGCGCGCAAAGCTCGACGGCGCGGCGATCTCCTCGCCCGCCTCAAAGAAGAACGGCTCGCTCAACACAATGCAGGTGATGGTGTCGCCCGGCGCGACCCCGCGCCCCTTGCGGTAGCCCCGGATGCGCTCCAGCATCTCCGCTTCCGACGTCACCCCGTTGGCCGCCCCGAACGCCTCCCACGCCAGCCGCACCGGCAGGTGCGCCGTGCGCGTCATGATGCCCCCGCCCGCGAACACCGCCCGCGGCGCGTGCAGCTTGAACAGAAAAATCTCGCCCGCCCGCAGCGTGTGGAAACCCAAATTCGATGGCCGCCAGAAGTTGACCTCCTCCAGCCCGCCCCGCCGCGCCATCGCCGCCAGTTGCGCGCACCAGTCGTTGTCAGTAATGCCGAGATGGATTCGCATGTTCCTACGTCCGCAGCCCCGGGCCCAGCACCCCGATAAACAATCCCGCCGCCGCCGACTCGGCTATCAGCACTGCCCCCACCGGGTTGAGCGCTCCCGCGATGCAGGAGGGCGCGCCATGGGCGAAGTAGGGCACCAGCATCAACCGCTGCGCCCGCGCCACCCGCTCCAGGCTGCCGCGCGGCAACAGCGGTTTCAGATCCCAGGCCGCCAGCCGCACCAGCGCCATCCCCGTGCGCCACAGCCTGCACTCCGCGTTCACACTGGAAACCACCAGATTGTGCCCCCCCGAAAGCCAGCCCCCCCGTGCCCCACCCCCTCGTGCCGCAGCGTGGTCAGCGTTCCCGCCACCAGGGCAATCGCCGCCAGCGTGCCCCAATCGGGCCCGGCGGGAGCGGCCGGCGTTGCGGCAGTGGCCATTCCCGGCCATGCTACCACCCCTGCGCCCGCTCCGCCGGTTGACAGGCTGCCCCCAAGGCCGTAGTCTGAAATACGAGCTGTGGCGGGCTGCGAGCGCCCGCCTTTTCTTCCTCAGCGCCCTTAGCTCAGCTGGATAGAGCGTCTGGCTACGAACCAGAAGGCCGGGAGTTCGAATCTCTCAGGGCGCACCACCTCACTCCGCCTCGCCCCACCTCCGGTAGCGCCGCACCCAGCGCCGCCCCAGCCCGCGCAGCAGCCCCGGGCAGAACCGCTGCAACCCCACCAGCAGCCTGCCATGCGCCGGGAAGATCGCCTCCCGCCGCCCCCGCGCCACCGCCCGCAGCATCGCCCGCGCGGCCCGTTCGGTGCCCATCTGCAGCCACTCCGGCACCTCATCCTCGCGTTCGGCATGGAACGCGCCCTGGTTGTCCACCCGCCGAAAATCGCTCACCACAAACCCCGGGCTGATGAGCGTCACCTTCACCCCCACCCCCGCCAGCTCCGGCGTCAGCGCGTCCGCCAGCGCCCGCAGGGCAAACTTGCTCATGGCGTAGGGCGAGGCGCCGGGCATCGCCACCCACCCCGCCACGCTGGCGGTGATGGCCAAGCGCCCGCGCGATTTCTCCAGCTCCGGCAGTGCGGCATAGATGGTGCGCAGCACGCCAAACACATTGGTCTCGAACTGCCGCCGGTAGTCCTCCATCGTCAGCCGCCGCAACGGCCCCACCACGCCGAAGCCGGCGTTGGCGAACACCACATCCAGCCCGCCCCATTGCGCCACCGCCGCCGCCACTGCCCGCTCCAGGTCGCCGTCGCGCGCCACATTGCACCCCACCGCCAGCGGTCGCCGCTGTCCTGCCGCCGCCACCGCCGCCGCCACGCTCTCCAGCCGCTCCACCCGGCGCGCCGCCAGCGTCAGCCGCGCCCCGGCGCGCGCCAGTTGCCACGCGAGCGCCTCGCCGATGCCCGCCGAGGCGCCGGTGACCAGCACCGACTTGTCGCGAAAAAAGTCCGTTTTCACCTTCTGCTATATTAGCGGCAGGCGTCGCCTCAGGAGAATCGCGATGAAAGTCATGGTGTTCGTCAAGGCCAATCCCATCTCGGAATCGGGCGCCCTGCCCCCCACCGAAGCGCTGGCCGCGATGCAGAACTTCAACGAAAGCTTGGTCAAGGCCGGGGTCATGCTGGCAGCCGAAGGCTTGCGCCCCAGTTCCCACGGCGTGCGCGTCAAGTTCGTCGGCCCGGAACCCACCGTTATCCCCGGCCCTTTCCCCGAAACCAAGGATCTGATCGCCGGCTTCTGGATGTGGCAGGTGCCATCGCTGGACGACGCCATCGCTTGGCTCAAGCGCGCCCCCTTCGGCGGCGGCGTCGAGATCGAGCTCCGCCCCATCTTTGAATCCGAGGACTTCGGCGCCAGCCTCACCCCCGAGTTGCGCGCGCAAAACCAGCGCCTGCGCGAAGAAATGGCTAGGCGCAATACGCTCTGACCCCTGGCGGCCGACTTCCTTTCACCTCCCGGTTGCGCTATATTACCCGCACGATGAGATCTTTCCGCCTGCGGCCGGGTCTTTGGCTGGGCTTGGCGCTGACTTTGAGCCTGGCGGCGCCGACTTGGGCGCGCTCCAAACCGCCCGCCTGGATCCAAGTCCAAAGCCCCCATTTCCTGGTGGTGAGCAATGCCAGCACCAAGGCGGCGCGCGCGGTCGCAGCCCAGCTCGAGCGCATGCGCGCCGTCTTCCAGCAGGCCTTTCCCCAGATCCAGGTGGACCCGCCCATGCCTATCTTGGTGCTGGCCCTGCGCAACCGCAAGGATTTCCAAACCATCGAGCCCGCCGCCTATCTAGGCAAGGGCAAGCTCAACCTGGCGGGCTATTTCCAGCGCAGCCCGGAACGCAACTTCATCGCCATGCGGCTCGATACCCAGAACGAAACCCACCCCTACGCCGTCATCTACCACGAGTACACCCACCTGCTCACCTTCAAGGACTCCGACGTCATCCCGCTCTGGCTGGCCGAGGGGCTGGCCGAGTTCTACCAAACCACCGAGATTGAAGGCAACCAGGTGTCGCTGGGCAAGCCCGACCGCGGCAACCTTTACCTGCTGCAAAACAACCGCATGATGCCGCTGGCGACGCTCTTCGCCGTCGGCCACGACTCGCCCTATTACCACGACCAGAACCAGGGCTCGATCTTTTACGCCGAGTCCTGGGCGTTCACCCACTACCTCATGATGCGCGACCGAAGTCGGCACACCCAACTGCTGGCCAATTATGTGACCCTGCTGCAGCAGCACGTGGATCCCGTTACCGCCGCCAGCCGCGCCTTCGGCGATTTGAACAAGCTGCAGAAGGCGCTGGCGCAGTACGTCGAGAGCATCTCCTTCCCCTACGTCCATTTCAAGCTGGCCGCCAGCATCCGCGAGGCCGCCTATCCCGTGGCGCCTGTGGCTCTGCCGCAGGCCAACGCCGTGCGCGCCGACTTCATGGCCCACGACGGGCGCTACGCCGAGGCCGATGCACTGGCGCACAGCGTGCTGCAAACCGATCCGCACAACCTCGAGGCGCTCGAGACCCTGGGATTCGCCACCGAACAGCAGGGCCAACTGAGGGCGGCGCGCCAGTGGTATGGGCAGGCTGCCGCGCTCGGCTCGCAGGACTTTCTGGCGCAGTATTATTTCGGCGCCATGACGCTGCAAAGCCGCATGGGCAATCTCAACGCCGCGACCGCCGCGCGCATCGAGACCAGCCTGCAGGCCGCCATCCACTTAAACCCGGCTTTCGCCCCCGCCTACGACCGCTTGGCGGTGCTCTACGCGCAGCAGCACGTGCATCTCAGCCAAGCCGCCCGCCTCGAGGTGCAAGCCACCCAGCTCGAGCCCGCCACCATCAGCTACCGCCTGAATGGCGCCAGCATCCTGTCGGAGATGGGCCTCATTCCTGATGCCTTGTCCGTGTTGCAACAGGCGCTGCCTCTAGCCGACTCGCCCGCCGAAAAGCAGGAATGCGAAAACCGCATCCAAGAGGCGCAGCGCTACCTCGCCGAACAGAAACAAGCCGAGCAGTACGCCGCCGCCCAGGCGGCGGGAGCCCAGAACACCACGCCCGGTGCCAACGACGCCGCAAACCCGATTCCGCCCGGCCCCCCGCAGCTCGTCCATCGCGGCGTCCCGGCCGATCCCAACGCCAAGCCCCAGCTCCTTGAGGCCTCCATCCAAGCCGTGAGCTGCGGCCCCGCCCACTCCCTCGACATGAATCTAAAAATCCAGGGCCAAGTCGTCTCCCTGCACATCCCCAACTATCGCGCCGTCACCATCGGCGAGGTCAACTTCACCCCCCGCGGGCCCTTCGACCCCTGCACCGCCATGGCCGGCCTGCATGCCGTCATCTCCGTCGCCGACCATCAGGTCTTGGGCATCGCCCTCAGCCGCTAGCCAGGGCGGGCGAGGAAGGCAGCCTGCGCGTGTTGGCGCTGCGCTTTCGGGTGAGCCACGCATTTGCGAAAGAGCGGCGCCGGTCCCGGCGGCGGCCGGCTCGCCTCCGCCGCAGCGTGGCCTGCGCGGCGTCCAGCAAGCCGTCAGCTTCCAGTGCAGAGCCACCGTGCGGCCCGGCATCCCCGGCGCACGGAGCCCCAGCCGCGCGCCAATCTATACCCTTGGCTCAGTGCCCAAGATCTCCGCCAGCGCCGCCGCCAGCGTGGGATAGCGAAACCCGAAGCCCAGCCGGCCCAGCGCCTCGGGCTCGGCCCGCTGGCTGGCCAGCACCACCCCGGCGGCCTCGCCGTAGCGCACGCGCAGCGCCAACGCCGGCAGCGGCACCACCGCCGGTCGGTGCAGCGCCCGCCCCAGCGCCCGCGCAAACTCCCGGCTGGTGGCCGCCTCCGGCGCCACCCCGTTGATCGGCCCCCGGTAGCGCTCGTCCTCCAGCGCCGCCGCGATGATGCCCACCAAGTCGGCGATATGGATCCACGCCAGGTATTGCCGCCCGCCCGCCACCGGCCCGCCCAGGCCCCAGCGGAACACCGGCAGCATCTGTGCCAGCGCGCCCCCGTGGCGCGCCAGCACCACCCCGGTGCGCAGCCGCACCACCCGCGTCCCCAGCGCCGCCGCCTGCTCCGCCGTCGCCTCCCAGTCCTGGCAGAGCCGCGCCAAGAAGTCGTCCCCCGGCGCCGACGCCTCCGTCAACCGCTCCCCGCCCCGGTCGCCGTAGTAGCCCACCGCGCTGCCCGACACCAGCACCCGCGGCCGCGGATGGGCGCGCGCCATCGCCTCCACCAGGCGCTCGGTCACCCCCACCCGGCTGGCGCGCAACTGTTGCCGCCGCGCTCCCGTCCAGCGTTCGCCCAAGATCGGCGCCCCCGCCAGGTTCACCACCGCCTCGCACCGCCCCAGCGCCGCCGCCAGCGCCTCGGTTCCGCCGGCCTCCACCCCTTCGGCCTCGCCGCCCGGCAGGCGCCCCCCGGAGCGCACCAGCGCCGCCACCATCCACCCCCGCCCGCGCAATTCCGGCAGCAATGCCTGCCCGATCAGCCCGGTCGCGCCCGTGACCAATACCCGCATGGGGGCCTCCTAGGGCGAGTCTAGCAGCCGCCGCGTCCCGCCTATTTGCCTTCGCCAGCCAGCCCACCCTGTGCGCGACCCAAGCCCCAACGCCGCCGCGCACCCGCGGCTTGGCGACTGCCGCGTCTCGCGGGCGCCACGCCGCCCGCGGGCCCTTGCATCCGCAGGGGATAAAGTATACGCTCCCCAGGAGGTGCTCCCGTGACTCTCCCACACCGCTCACTCTCTCGCCCCGCCCGACTCACCCTGACGGTCTCCCTGCTCCTGGTCCTCGCTGCCGCCGCCCTCGCCCAGGGCACCTCCGCCGACTACGCCCGCGCCAACGCCCTCCGCGCCCGCTTCCAGGACCTCGCCCTCAACGTGGTCGGCCCCACCAACTGGATTCCGGGCACCGACCACTTCTGGTACCACAAGACTGTGCCCGGCGGCCGCCAGTTTGTCTGGGTGGACGCCACCACCCTGGTCAAGCGTCCCGCCTTCGACCACGCCCGCCTCGCCGCCGCCCTCGCCGCCGCCACCGGCACCCACTACACCGCCGCCACCCTCCCCTTTGTGGATCCACCTCCGCCCGGCGGTCGTGGGGGCGCCAGCGTGTTGGGGTTGCGCTTCATCCAGGGCGAGCACGCCATCGCCTTCGGCCTCAACGGCTTCTTTTGGACCTGCAGCCTCGACACCTACACCTGCGCCAAGGGCCGCGCCGTACCCGCCGGCCGCTTCGGCCGCTTTGGCGGCCGCGGCCCCGCCGCCGACCCGCCCCCCGCCGACCCCTACTGGGGCGACCAAGCCATGCTCGACAATGTGGTCGAAGACGGCATCCAGACGCTGGTTCCCGACACCGGCGACGACACCGCCGCACCTCCCTACCAAGCCGCTCCGCCCATCAACCCTTTCCTGCGCAACCAGCCCACCGCGCTGCGTTCGCCCAACGGAGTGTGGGAGGCGGTGATCCAGAACTACAACGTCTTCCTCCGCCATCCCGGCGACAAGACCGCCACCCCGCTCAGCTACGACGGCTCCGAGGGCAACTACTACTCCCTGCGCTCGCTCGCCTGGTCGCCTAACTCCCGGTATCTGGTGGCCTACGCCACCCGCCCCGGCTACAACCGCCACATCCACTACGTCGAGTCGTCGCCCACCACCCAGATCCAGCCCATCGCCTTCGAGGGCCCGCTCTACCAGAAGCCCGGCGACGCGCTCTCGATCGCCACCCCGGCGCTGTTCACCATCGCCACCCGCCGCGAGGTGCGCATTTCCAACCGGCTCTTCCCCAACCCCTACGACCTCACCCGCCCGGTGTGGTGGAAAGACAGCCGCGGCTTCACCTTCGAGTACAACCAGCGCGGCCACCAAGTCTACCGCCTGATCGAGGTGGCCGCCGCGACCGGCGCGGCGCGCACGCTGATCGAAGAGGACAGCAAGACCTTCATTGACTACCGCCCGCTGATCTCCAACCCCACCGACACCGGCAAGCACTTCCGCTACGACGTCAACGACGGCCGCGAGATCATCTGGGCCTCCGAACGCGACGGCTGGGAACACCTCTACCTCTACAACGGCCTCACCGGCAAGCTGGAGAACCAGATCACCAAGGGCACCTGGCCGGTGCGCGCGGTGGACTACGTGGACCCGGTGAAGCGCCAGATCTGGTTCGAAGCCAGCGGCACCATCCCCGGCCAGGACCCGTACTTCCTGCAGTACTACCGCATCAACTTCGACGGCACCGGCCTGACCTCGTTCACCAGCGCCAATGGCGACCACAGCGTGCGTTTCTCCGCCGACCACAAGTACTACGTGGACACCTGGTCGCGCGTGGATATGGCGCCGATCTCCGAGCTGCGCCGCACCTCCGACCAGAAGGTGCTGCTGACGCTGGAGAAGGGCGATCTGGCGCCGCTCGTGGCCGCCGGCTGGAAGCGGCCGCTCGTCTTCCACGCCAAGGGCCGCGATGGCGCCACCGACATCTGGGGCGTGATCTACCGCCCCACCACCTTCGATCCCGCCAAGAAGTACCCCGTGGTCGAGAGCATCTACGCCGGTCCGCAGGGCAACTTCGTGCCCAAGGCCTTCAGCCCCGTCCCCAGCCCCAGTGCCGAGTCGCTGGCCGAGCTCGGCTTCGTCGTGGTCCAGATTGATGGCATGGGCACCAACAACCGCTCCCGCGCCTTCCACAACGTCGCCTGGAAAGACCTCAAGGACGCCGGCTTCCCCGACCGTATCCTCTGGCACAGGGCGGCGGCGGCGCGCTACCCCTGGTACGACATCAGCCACGGCGTCGGCATCTACGGCACCTCGGCCGGCGGCCAGAGCGCCCTCGGCGCGCTGCTGTTCCATCCCAACTTCTACACCGTCGCCGTCTCCAACAGCGGCTGCCACGACAACCGCATGGACAAGATCTGGTGGAACGAGCAGTGGATGGGCTGGCCCGTGGGCCCGCAATACGCCGCCTCCTCCAACGTGGACAACGCCTACCGCCTGCAGGGCAAGCTGCTGTTGGTGATGGGCGAACTCGACAACAACGTGGACCCGTCCTCGACCCTGCAGGTGGTCAACCAGCTCATCCAGCACAACAAGCGCTTTGATTTTCTCGAGGTCCCCGGCGGCGGCCACGGCGCCGGCGGCGCCTACTACCAGCACCTGCTGGAGGACTTCTTCGTGCACAACCTGCTGCACGTCGAGCCGCCCAACTGGAACCATACGCACAGCGCGGAATGAAGCCCGGGAAGCAACCCTAAGGAGACACGCATGAAGCAACTCAAACTGGTGGTGTTGACGATGGCCGCGCTGGCGGCGATGGCGATGGCGCAGCGCTTCGGGCGCGGCCCGGCGGGGCCGCAGCGCGCGCAAACGCCGGCGGCGCTGCAGTTCGAATACCTGGGCCCGCGGCCCTCCGGCCGCATCGCCTCGGCGGCAGGGGTCGAGGGCGACCCCAACATCTATTACCTCGGCGCCAGCTCGGGTGGGGTGTGGAAGTCCACCGACGGCGGCCACAACTTCGTGCCTGTCTTCGACAAGCAGGACTCCATGGCGATTGGCGCGCTGGCGGTGGCGCCATCCGATCCCAACACCGTTTGGGCGGGCACGGGCGAGGCCTGGGCCATCCGCGACATTGACGTCATGGGCGACGGCATCTACAAGTCCTCCGACGGCGGCGCCACCTGGGCCAACATGGGCCTGCGCAAAACCGGCCGCATCGGCCGCATCCTGGTCAACCCCAACGACGCCAACACCGTCTACGTCTGCGCCCTGGGCACCACCACGGGCCCGCAACAGAACCGCGGCGTCTTCAAGACCACCGACGGCGGCGCGAGCTGGAAGCGGGTGCTGTTCGTCAATCCCTACACCGGCTGCTCCGGGCTGGCCATGGACGCGCACAACCCCAACATCCTGCTGGCCGGCACCTGGCAGGTGCTGATGCACACCTGGGGCGAGTTCAGCGGCACTTGGCCGGGCTACCGCGGCACCCCCGGCAGCGGCGTCTACATCACCCACGACGGCGGCGCCACCTGGAAGCACGTCACCAACGGCATGCCCAAACCGCCGGTGGGCAAAATTGACGTGGCCATCGCGCCCAGCGATTCGCAGCGCATGTACGCCCTCATCCAGACCGCCAACCAAGGCTCGCTCTGGCGCTCCGACGATGGCGGCCTTACTTGGCGCGACGAGAACTGGTCCCGCGACCTCATCGGCCGCGCCGGCTACTACATCCGCATCGCCGTCAACCCGCAGAACGAAAACGACGTGCTGGTCACCAACAGCGGCTTCCACCGCTCCTACAACGGCGGCAAGACCTTCGACGAGCCCCGTCCCCGGCCCGCCCCCGGCGCCCCCCGCCTCGACGCCACCTGCGGCGACTGCCACGACATCTGGATGGACCCCAAGATCCCCGGCCGCTACGTCCTCACCGACGACGCCGGCGCCAGCATCGCCACCGGCAAGACGGTGATCCCGGTGCACCTGCCCAACGGCCAGATGTACCACGTCGCCACCGACAACCGCGTCCCCTACTGGGTCTACACCAACCGCCAGGACAACGGCACCATGCGCGGCCCCAGCAACGGCCCCGAGGGCACCGGCAACGGCCTCGTTCCCGGCGTGGCGCAGGATCCCGCCGCCGCCCGCGGCCGCGGGGGTCGCGGCGGCTTCGCCGGCTTCGGCCGTGGCGCCGCGCCCGCTTGGCAATACGCCCTGGGCGGCTGCGAGTCCGGCTTCACCCTCCCCGATCCCAAGGACCCCAACATCGTCTGGGCCAGTTGCTACGGCGACGAGGTCACCCGCTACGACGCCCGCGTCGGCGTGGCCCGCTCCGTCTCCCCCTGGATGCACACCCTCGACTCCCCGCCCAACCTGCTGCAGTACCGCTGCCACTGGACCCCGCCCATGGCGGTGGACCCGTTTGACGGCAGCGTCTACTACGGCTGCCAGGTCATCTTCCACACCACCAACGGCGGCCAGTCCTGGCAGGTGATCAGCCCCGACCTCTCCAACCACAACCCCGCCCACATCGTCTCCTCCGGCGGCATCGTCGGCGACAACCTCGGCCAGTTCTACGGCGACGTGGTCTTCGCCATCGCCCCCTCGCCCATTCAGCGCCATCTGCTCTGGGCCGGCACCAACGACGGCAAGCTCTGGTACACCAAAGACGGCGGCGCCCACTGGGTGGACGTCACCCCCAGCCTCCACGGCCTGCCCCCCGGCGGCACCGTGGTCCAGATCTCGCCCTCCCACTTCAACCCCGGCACCGCCTACGTCGCCTTCGACCTGCACCTCGACAACGACCGCAATCCCTACCTCTTCAAGACCACCGACTTCGGCCAGACCTGGACGGCGATCGGCGCGGGCCTGCCCCACGGCAACCCCCTCGACTACACCCGCTCCATCGCCGAAAACCCCAATCGCCGCGGCATGCTCTTCGCCGGCACCGGCCACGGCTTCTTCTACTCGCTCAACGACGGCCAGACCTGGACCCAGTTCCAGCGCGGCCTGCCCGCCTCGCCCGTGACCTGGATCACGGTGGAGCCGCGCTACCACGACGTCGTGGTGGCCACCTACGGCCGCGGCATCTTCGTGCTGCGCGACATCAGCGTGCTGGAGCAGACCGGCCAGCCCGCCGCGCCCGCCGACACCACCCGGCTCTACACGCCGCGCGTCGGCTTCCGCCAGGCGCGCAGCGGCAGCGCCGAGTTCCTGTTTTCACTGGCCACGGCGCCGACGGCGCCGCTGCAGTTCCAGATCCGCGACGCCAGCGGCCAGCTCGTCCGCTCCTTCCCGGTCGTGGCCCACGCTGGCCTCAACCGCGCCACTTGGGACCTGCGCTACACCGCCCCCAACGCGGTCGCGCTGCGCACCACCCCCGCCGACAACCCCTACATCTGGCAAGAGCCGCGCTTCCGCGGCAAGACCATCCGTCCGGTGACGCACTGGGGCATCGAGGGGGCGCAGCACGCCGGCCCGCTCGCCGCCCCCGGCGGCTACTCGGTGAGCGTGGTGGCCGACGGCCAAACCTTCAGCCAGCCCTTCCGCGTCGTCAAAGACCCGGCCATCCGGGCCTCCGACGCCGACCTCGCCGCCTCCACCCAGATGCAGGTGCGGGTGCGCAACGACATGGACAAGACGGTGGCCATGGTCAACCGTTTGGAGATCGTGCGCCGCCACCTGCAAGACCAGCTCGCCGCCCATGCCGGCAAGCCGGCGCTGGTCGCCGCCCTCGACGCTTTCCAGAAAAAGCTGATGGCGGTCGAGCTGCAGTTGGTCACCCACTCCGACATGCAGAGCGACGACAAGTACTACCCCGAGCAGTACAAGGTCTACATGAACCTGATCTGGTTCAACGGCGAGGTCGGCACCGGCGCCGGCGACGTGGCCGGCGGCGCCGACCACCGCCCCACCGACGTCTCCTACCCCATCCTGGCGGGCATCGAAAAGAACCTGGCCGCGGCCAAGGTCGGCTTCGACCAGGTGATGGGCCCCGGCCTCGCCGCCTTCAACCGCGCGATGGCGGGCAAGCTCCCCGCCCTCACCGACCAGCCGTAACCGACCCCGAGGGCGCGCCGGCCACGGCGCGCCCCTGATTCCGGCACCACTTGGTGGGCGCGGGCCCCAGCGCGCCTGCGGCGCGCGTCCCGCTTGTGAGCCGCCCCGCTGTAACGGCGCGGGGCGGCATGCTCGCGCCGACTCGGGGGCCCCGCGGCCCCAAGTCGGCGCTGCGCTTCGCTGGGGCCGCGCCGGATTCGTTTCCCTGGGGCGCAGACGCGCCACTGGCGCGTCTGCGCCTGCGGAATTACGACCACCCCAGAACCCGAAGCGGGTTCTGGGGACCCCGGTTCGCAGCCTTTCGCGCCGTTTTTGCCGGCTGGCAAAGCGGCGCGACCCCCGCGAGCCGCTCCGCAGTCGGCCGTGGCTCAATCCACGGTGGGGTTGTGCCAAACACCGTGGGAAGCGATGAGGGCATCCGCCTCTTTTGGCCCCCAGCTTCCGCGCCGGTAGGGGCGCACCCGGTGGTGGTGCTGCAGCACCGGGTTCACCGCCGCCCAGGCGGCCTCGACCGCATCCTCGCGGGTGAAGAGCGCGCCGTCCCCGGCCATGGCGTCGCTCAGCAGCCGCTGGTAGGGCGCCTCCTCGCCCGCCTCGTTTTCCAGCAGGTAGAGCTCTTGCTGCTCTCCGACAAAGTCCTTGCCCGCCGACTTGACCCGGGCCGCTAGGGCGATGGCCGAGTGCGGCGCCAGGCGGAAGCGCAAGTAGTTGGCCCGGCCCTGTCGGGGCGCGGAGTCGGCGAACAGCCGCTGCGGCGGCGGCTTCAGCTCCACCAGCACCTCGGTGGCGGTGGCGGCGAGGTACTTGCCCGAGCGCAGGTACCAGGGCACGCCCTCCCAGCGCCACGAATCCAGATACAGCCGCAGGGCGCAGTAGGTCTCGACGTCGGAGCGCGGCGCCACCTCCGGCTCCTTGCGGTAGCCGGCGTATTGGCCCCGCACCACATCGTCGGGACGCAGCGGGCGCATGGCTTGAAAGACCTTGGCCTTTTCGGCGTGCACGGTGCCAAAGTTCCGGCCCGAGGGCGGCTCCATCGCCAGCAGCGCCACCACCTGGAAGAGGTGGTTTTGGATCACGTCGCGCAAACAGCCGGCGGTCTCGTAAAAGGCGCCACGGTCGCCGACGCCGAAATCCTCCGACAGCGTGATCTGCACGCTGGCCACGTGGCTGCGGTTCCAGAGCGGCTCCAGGAAGGAATTGGCAAAGCGGAAATAGAGGATGTTCATGATCGCCTCTTTTCCGAGATAGTGGTCAATGCGGAAGATCGCGTCCTCCGGGAACACCTTGTGCGCCGCCCGGTTGAGCTCCCGCGCCGAGGCCAGATCGCGCCCGAAGGGCTTTTCGACGATGACGCGCGCCTCCCGCGCCAGCCCCGCCGCCCCCAGCCCCTCGATCACGGTCTCGAACAGCGCCGGCGGGATGGCCAGGTAGTGCGCCGGCCGCCGCGCCCCGCCCAGCTCCCTGCGGATCGCCGCGTAGGTGGCCGGATCGTGGTAGTCGCCGCTCACATAGCGCAACAGCGAGAGCAGGCGCTCGAAGGCGCGGGGATGGTCAATCCCGCCGGCGCGCTTGATGCTGTCGGTGGCGCGGTGGCGCAAACGCTCCAAGCTCCACTTGGGAAAGGCCACCCCGATCACCGGCACGGTGAGCGTGCCGCGCTTCACCATGGCATAGAGCGCCGGAAAGATCATCTTGTGGGCCAGATCCCCGGTCGCCCCGAAGACCACCAGCGCGTCGGATCGCTTCGCCGCCATCAGGATTTGCCTTTCTCGGCGGCGTCTTTCTCCTTGTGGCCGCCAAACTCGTAGCGCAGGGCGGAGAGCACCTTGTCGGCGAAGTCGCCCTGGCCACGCGAGCTGAAGCGCTCATACAGCGCCGCGCTGAGCACGCCCGCCGGCACCGCCTCGTCAATGGCCGCCGCGAGGGTCCAGCGCCCCTCGCCCGAATCCGACACCCGGCCGGCGAAGTTGGCCAAGTCCGGGCTGTCGAGCAGCGCCGAGGCGGTCAGGTCGAGCAGCCAGGAGGCGATGACGCTGCCCCGCCGCCAAACCTCGGCGATGTCGGCCAAGTTCAGGTTGTACTGGTAGTGCTCGGGGTGGCGCAGCGGCGTGGTCTCGGCATCCTCGCTGCGCTGCTGCTGGCCGGCGTTGGCGTGGCGCAGGATGTTCAGCCCCTCGGCGTAGGAAGCCATGAGGCCGTACTCGATGCCGTTGTGCACCATCTTGACGAAGTGGCCCGCACCGCTGGGGCCGCAGTGCAGGTAGCCCTGCTCGGCGCTCCCGCCCCGCTTCTCCCGCCCCGGCGTGCGCGGCGCCGCCGCCAGGCCCGGCGCCAAGGCGGCGAAGATCGGATCCAGGCGCTGCACCATGGGCGTTTCGCCGCCGATCATCAGGCAGTAACCGCGCTCTGCGCCCCAAATTCCGCCGCTGGTGCCCACGTCCATATAGTGAATGCCGCGCGGCTTCAACTCGCCCGCGCGCCGCAGGTCGTCGTGGTAATAGGAGTTGCCCCCGTCAATCACCGTGTCCCCGGCCTCCAAAAACGGCAGCAGTTTTTCCAGCGTCCCATCCACCACGGCCGCCGGCACCATCAGCCACACCGCCCGCGGCGCCGGCAGCTTTTGGGCAAACTCCGCCAGCGTCGCCGCCCCGGTGAACCCCTCCCGCGCCAGCGCCTCCACCGCCGCCGCCTGCACGTCGTACACCACGCAGCGGTGCCCGGCCCGCATCAGCCGCCGCACCATATTGGTCCCCATCCGCCCCAGCCCGATCATTCCTAGTTCCATGTGAGCTTCCTCTCTCAAGAATTGTAGCTCCCATGTTCGGCCGGGGGGCGAATCGCGCCCGCGCCGCCGCCCCACTGTTCCCTGTTCACCGTCCACTGTTCACTGCTGCCCCCTGTCCCCTTCTGCTACCCTCCCCCCATGCGCGACTTCCTCCACGAACACTCCCTCAGCCTCACCGCCGGCGCGGTGCTCACCACCTGGATCATCGCCTACGTCTTCTCCAACCCCGACACCCACCTCGGCAACTTCTTCGGCAACGCCATCGCCGATTGGTCGGGCGTGGTGACCATGGTGCTGGCCACCAAGTTCCTCTACGAGAGGGGCTCGGCCGAGAGCCGCAACCCCCCGCCCGACGGCGAGTCCTTTCTGGCCAACGCCTGGCGCCACCACTCGCTCACCATCTTTCTTGGCGTTTCCCTGGTCGGCTGGACCGTTCTCTACGCCCACATGAGCGTCAACGGCAAGTGGGGCCAGGTGGTCGGC
>DATKSZ010000159.1:0-40092 GCA_035531375.1 Terriglobales bacterium
TTGGTGGGCGCGGGCCCCAGCGCGCCTGCGGCGCGCGTCCCGCTTGTGAGCCGCCCCGCTGTAACAGCGCGGGGCGGCATGCTCGCGCCGACTCGGGGGCCCCGTGGCCCCAAGTCGGCGCTGCGCTTCGCTGGGGCCGCGCCGAATTCGTTTCCCGGGGGCGGGCCGCCCCGCGGAATTTCGCAGCCTTTCGCGCCGATTTTGCCGGCAGGCAAAGCGGCGCGACCCCCGCGATTGGTGGGCGCGGGGGCCGCTTACGCCGGCACGAATACGTACTGCCCCTCGCGCTGCTCCACGTAGCCCCAGGGCACCTCCGGGTCGTGGGTGAAGACCAACAGCCAATGCTCGCGCACCGCCTGCTCCAGGATGCGGTGCTTGTTGGCGATGGTCTCCAGCGGGTAGAGGTCGAAGCCCATCACCCAAGTGGGTTTGAGGTGCCAGTGGGTGGGCATCAAGTCGGAGATGTAGCAGGCGGTCTCGCCCTGCGAGCGCACCACCACCGCCTGCATGCCGCGGGTGTGGCCGGGCAGGCAGACCACGGCCAGCCCGGGCAGCAGCTCGCGGTCGCCCTCGAGCAGCGTCATTTGCCCCGAGCCCACCAGCGGGTCGTAGTTGTCGGTGAGGTAGCTGACCCGGTCGCGCTCGTGCTGCTCGCGGGCGTGTTCCCACTCCTGGCGCTGGGCGTAGTAGCGGGCGTTGGGAAAGCTGGCGACCACGGCGCCGTCCTCGCGGCGGCGGGTGTTCCAGCCGCAGTGGTCGTAGTGCAGGTGGGTGTTGACCACCACCTCGACCGCCTCCGGGGCAAAGCCGGCATCGCGCAGCCGCTCCAGGTAGTCGCGGCGCGGGTCCACCCCCCAATTGCGCACCTGCTTCTCGCCCAGCTTGTCGCCGCAGCCGGTCTCGATCAGCACCAGCGTGCCGTTGAGCCGGACCAGCAGCGAATTCATGGCGGTGCGCACGCGGTTGGAGGCGTCGGCGGGGACGTCGCGGCTCCACAGCGTCTTGGGCACCACGCCGAAGAAGGCGCCGCCGTCGAGCAGGTAGGTGCGGTCGCTGATGACGGTGAGTTCCACCGCGCCCAGGGGGCGGCGGAAGGGTCCGGTCCAGTCGGGCAGGTCGGCGCTATCCATGGGGTTCCTTGCGTAGACGATACCAAGCCAGCGCGATGGCCGCCACCGCCAGCGCCAGGATGGCCACGTCCAGGCGCCCGACCAGCGCTACCAGGCTGCGCCAGTGCGCACCCAGCAGCAAGCCGGTGCCGCCCACCGCCGCCACCCAGCAGAGCGCGCCCAGCACGTTGGCCGCCAGGAAGGGATACCAGGCCATGCTGCTCAGCCCGGCGAGCAGCCCGGCAAAGGCGCGCAGGCCGGCCACAAAGCGCGCCACGAAGATGGTCAGCAGGCCGTGGCGGGCGAAATAGACCGAAAAGCGCGCCTCGTGGTTGGGCGCCAAGGGAAATACCCGCAGCGCCCAGCTCCGCCCATAGCGCCCCACGCCGTAGCCCACCGTCTGGCCCGCCACGCTGGCCAGCGTGGCGGTGAACAGCAAGTCCAGGAACCCGAAGCCCCCGTAAACGCGCAGGTGGTAGCCGGCGTAGAGCAGCACCAGCTCGCCCGGCAGCGGCAGCCCGAAGTTCTCCAGCAGCAGCACCACGAACACGGCGAGCAGGCCGTAGTGCTGGAAGAAGTACTGGAAATGCAAGAAGGCTGCGGACATGGGCCGGTGGATCCTACGCTAGCGGCAATCGCCCGGGGGGCACAAGAAGGGCAGCACGGCGGCGCCGAAGGCGGCGGGGTCTTCGTCAAAGGGAATGTGGCCCAGGCCGGGCAGCAGCCGCAGTTGCGCCTGCGGCCAGGCGGCGCACAGTTCCGCCGCCGTGGCCAAGGGCACGATCTGGTCGCGCTCGCCCCACACCAGCAGCGTCTTCGCCTGCAGCGCCGCCGGCGCCTGCGCCAGCCCGGCGCGCAGCCGCACCTGGTCGCCGCGCCAATCCCGCCCGTAGCCCACCAGCGCCTCGCCCAAGCCCGCGACCTGGAAGATAGCGCGGTAGTCGGCGACGTTGACCGGCCGGATGCGGCGCGGGTCCCCGTAGGCCGGCCCCAGCAGGGCGCGGTAGACGGCCGGCGGCAGCCGCGCCCCCAGCCACGCCCCCACCCGGGCGACGGCGGGCTGCAACAGAAAGCGTTGGCGCCGGCTGGGGCTCCAATAGGGATGCGCCGGCGCCACCAGCACCAGGCGCTCGATCTGGCCGCGGCGGGGGGAGTGCAGCGCGTAGTCCATCGCCAGCCGCCCGCCCCAGGAGGCGCCCATCAAGGCAAAGCGCTCCAGCCCCAGGGCCGCGAGCGCCTGCTCCAGCCACACCCGCAAGCCGGGCAGGGTGGCATCGGGAATCGCATCCGAAAGGCTGATGCCCGGCAGCTCCAGCAGCCAGCAGGTGACGTGCGCCCCCAGCACCCGCGCCGCCGCCCGCCACTGCGCCCCCGAACCCAGCAGGCCGTGCACCATGACCAGCGGCGGGCCCTGCCCGACCCGCTCGAAGCGCAGCCGCCCGCTCGGCAGCAGCAGCACCTCGGCCGCGGCCGGCGGCCCGGCGGCGCCCCCCGGCCTGCGCTCCCCTGCCACCTAGGTGATCTTCTCCGGCAGGTTCATATCGAACTGCGTCTCGGGCTGGATCAGCGCCAGCAGCGGCCGCGCCACCTCGTCCCGGGTCAGGATGCCGGCCTCCGTCCACTGGTCGGCGCTGGCGGCGGTGACCCGTGCCGGCAGCGGGTTCATGGCCGAATGCGAGACGCGGATCACCGACAGTCCCGACTTCGGATGCGCGCCCGCGGCAAAGCCGTTGAGCCGATGGGTGAGGAAATGCACCGCCTCGTCTTGCGACTCGAACAGCGAAAAGTCGGGCTGCGGGTCGGCGTGCGCCTCCAGGTGGAGGCGATGCTCGCCCGAGTGCGCCTGCACTTGGTAGCGGCTGTAGGGAGTGGGCTCGTTCTCGATGGTGATATCCACCACGGCGTGCTCGGTGGGGATGGCCAAGCTGAGCACGGCGGCGGCGGCGCGGGCCGAGACCCAGGAACGGACAAAGAGCACCCCCGGCTCGGCGGCATGGCGCACATAGATGCGGTAATTGACTTGGCGGAATCCGCTGAGCACATAGGGAAACGCCGCCCCCGCCTCCAGCGCCACCGTCGCCAGGAAGGCGCGCGGCCCGGCCGGGGTGGCGCGCAGGTCGAGTTCAATGCCCGCCGGCAGCAGCGGCGCCAGGCGCTCGGGGGGGACGGTGTGGATGACGTAGAGCAGGTTGCGGAGCTTGAGACCAATGGCCATGGGAAGGTGCTTTCTCTGTCAGGACGCCGCGCCGAGCGGAAGCTGGGCGGCGGCGGCGAGGGTGGCATCGGCCCACTCCTGCCGCTCAAAGTGGGGAAAGGCGGCCGCGGCGATCATGGCGGCATTGTCGGTGCACAGAGCCAGCGCGGGGGCGAACAGCTCCAGCCCCTGGCGCCCGGCCTCGGCCTCGAGCCCGCGCCGCAGCGCCGAGTTGGCCGCCACCCCGCCGGTCACCCATAGGCTGGCGATCGGCGCCGCACCCTCGGCCAGCGACCGCTCCACCGCCGCCAGGGCGCGCTGGGTGAGGTCGGCCACCACCGCGGCTTGAAACGAGGCGATCAGGTCGAGCGTGGTCTGGTCGCACAGCCCGCGCCACTCCGCCGGCGTGGGTGCCCGCCCCAGCGCCGCCAGCGCCGCGCGCCGCGCGGCGATGCCCGCCTGCAGCCCGGGCTGGGTCTGCACCTGGCGCAGCACCGCCGTCTTCAGCCCGCTGAAGGAGAAGTCGAGCGGGTTGCCCTTGAGCCGGATGCGGCCGAAGGTCACCGCCTGGGGGTCGCCCCAAGCCGCCAGCCGATCCAGCAGCGGTCCGCCGGGGTAGCCCAGCGCCAGCAGCTTGGCCACCTTGTCGTAGGCCTCGCCGGCGGCGTCATCGCGCGTCTGCCCCAGCAGGCGATAGCGGTAGACCCCGTCGGGGCGCTCCACCCGGTAGAGCTGGGTGTGGCCGCCGGAGACCACCAGCGCCACCGCCGGCAGCGGCGGATCGGGACGCTCCTGCCGCCGCTGCTCCAGCAGCACCGCGTGCAGGTGCCCCTCCAGGTGGTGCACCCCCAGCAACGGCAAGCGCGCCGCCAGCGCCAGCGCCTTGGCATAGGTCAAGCCCACCAACAGCGCCCCGGCCAAGCCCGGCCCGCAGGTCACCGCCACCGCGTCCAGCTCGGCCAGCTTCACCGGCCCCGCCTGTTCCAGCGCCTGGCGCACCACCGGCACGATGCCGCGCAGGTGCTCCCGGCTGGCCAGCTCCGGCACCACACCGCCGTAGAGCCGGTGCACCGGCACCTGCGACAGCACCACATTCGACAGGATGCGCCGGCCGTCCTCGACCACGGCGGCGGCGGTCTCATCGCACGAGGTCTCGATGCCGAGAATGCGGGGCATGGTTCCATTGTACGCAGCCGCAGGCGCGGAGGCAGCCCTGGGCTCCCCCCATTTGACCGCGGCGGCCGGGCCCGCTAGGCTGGAAACCATGACTTCGGTTTGGGCCAGCACCCGGCGCACGCTGGAGATGATCAAGTTCGAGCACTCGGTCTTCGCCCTGCCCTTTGCCCTGCTGGGGGCGCTGCTGGCGGCCCGGGGCTGGCCGGCGTGGACCACGCTGGCCTGGATCGTGGTGGCGATGGTGGGGGCGCGCAGCGCCGCCATGACCTTCAACCGCATCGTGGACCGCAAGCTGGACGCGCTCAACCCCCGCACCCGGCAGCGGGCGCTGGCGGCGGGCACGCTCTCGCTCGGCTTCGCCTGGGGCTTCTGCGCCGCCAGCGCCGCCCTGTTCGAGCTGGCCGCCTGGCGGCTCAACCCCCTTTGTCTGCTGCTGTCGCCGCTGGCGCTGGGCTGGGTGCTGTTCTACTCCTACACCAAGCGCTTCACCTGGCTCTCGCACGGGGTGCTGGGGCTGGGGCTGGGCATCGCCCCCGCCGCCGCCTGGATCGCAGTGCGGGGCACGCTGGCGCCGCGCATCCTGCTGCTCAGCGGCGCCGTCACGCTGTGGGTGGCCGGCTTCGACCTGCTCTACGCCTGCCAGGACATCGCCTTCGACCGCAGCCGTTCCGACCTCCACTCCCTGCCCAAGCGCCTGGGCGTGGCCGCCAGCCTGCGCCTCGCCCAGCTCTGCCACCTGCTCATGCTCGGCTTGCTCGCTTGGCTGCTGCTCGCCAGCCAGCTCGGCGGCCTGGGCTGGGCCGGCTTGGCGGTGGTCGCGGCGCTGTTGCTCTATGAGCACTCCCTGCTCCGCCCCCATGATCTCTCCCGCATGAACGCCGCTTTTTTCACCGTGAATGGCTACATCGGCATCCTGCTGCTGGTGTTTTGGGGGGCGGCGATCCTGCGCCGCGGCTGAGCATGCTGGCCAAGTCGCTGCCCATCCTGGCGCTGCTGCTGCTGGCACCGCCGCAGGTGCAAGTGCCGACGCCGCAGCAGGCCATGGGCATGAGCTACACCCGCGAGCACCCGCCCAACCTGCGCCGCCTCGGCCTCCGCCGCCTGCAGGGCCAAGCCCGCGACCGCATGCAAAACTCCATCCCCGGCGTGCAGCTCGGCGTCTACTCCGACCCCAGCCCCCACCGCCTGCTGCAGGCCGGCGTCACCGACGAGCACGGCAAGTTCAACTTCGGCAAGGCGGTGCCGCCCGGCAACTACCGCCTCATCGCCAAGTATCCCGGCCTCTGCACCGCCAACATCCCCATCGCGATCAGCCCCCGCGCCCGCCACAGCCACCTCCAACTGCGCATGGAGTACCCCGGCCTCGACGTCTGCAGCTACGCCGAGGCGAAATAGCGCCAGAAGGCCCGCCCGAGGCGCGCCAGGGGGCAAGGGCTTAGAACAGGTACAGGCTGAAGAACAGGAACACCCAGACGATGTCCACGAAGTGCCAGTAGTACTCCGCCGCCTTCAGCGACATGTGGTAGTCCTGGTTGTACTCGCCCTTCTCCATGCGCCAATACACCAGCGCCAGCATGATCAGCCCCACGGTGACGTGGGCGCCGTGGAAGCCGGTCATGAGGAAGTAGGTCGAGCTGTAGGCGCCGGTGGTGACGGTGAAGCCCAGCACGCCGTTGAGGTAGCCCCACTCAAAGCCCTGCATCCCCAGGAAGGTGATGCCCATGGCGATGGTGAGCAGCATCCAGTTCTTGGCCGCCACCTTGTGGCCCTTGAGCAGGGCGTGCACCGCCCAGTTGAGGGTGAAGCTGGAGGCCACCAGGATGAGGGTGGCGATGGCCGGCATCGAGGTCTCCAGCTTGGGCATGCCGGCCGGCGGCCAGTGGGCGTGGGTGAAGCGGGTGTAGTAGAGGTACTCGAAATACGAGAAAAAGATCATCGCCTCGGAGGCGAGGAAGAAGAAGAAGCCGCGGGTGAGGTCCTTGTTGGTCTGGACCGGGTCCATGCGGCGGCGCTCCACCGCGATGGTGTTGGCCCAGCCGCTGGCGGCCACCAGGGTGAAGACCGCGGCCGCCGCCAGCAGCAGCCCGGCGAGCGGCACCCCCAGGTAGGCCAGGAAGACGAACAGCACCACCAGCCCCATGCCGCTGGCCAGGATGATGGGCCAGAAGCTGGGCTGCGGGGCGTGGTGCGAGGGATCGGCGTGCGCCCCGGCGTGGGCGAGAGGAGCGGCGGAGGAGGCGGCAGTCGAGTGTTCCATCTACTTGAGCCAATGAGGAAAGGCGAAGGTGGTTTCCTCGGGATAGATCCAGCCGTGGTGGGCGGCGTAGGGCGTGGTCAGCGCGCTGGCCAGGGCCAGGAAGAACAGCGCCCAGCCCAGGCGGCGGTTGCGCCGCCGCACCTGCGCCGGAAGCTGCTTGAGGTCTGCGGTGGAGGGCATGGCCTTATTGTCCGCCTCCGGCGGTGGGCGCCGCCGCCGGCGCCAGCGGCTCCAGCGTGTACATCACGCTGACGCGCGACACCAGCGGATCCAGCCCCTGGTTCATCTGGTAGATCACCGGCAGCGTCTTGCTGGTGTGCGGCGCCATGGTCTGGTCGGAGAAGCAGAAGCACTGGATCAGCGCCAGGTGGGTGGCCGCCGAGGCTGGAAAAATGTCGTGGATGGCGCGGAAGCGCACCGTCTGGTTGCTGTTGTTGGTGAAGGTGAACTGGTTCTCGCTGCGCTGGTCGAGGTGGATGGTCTGCAGCGAGTCGGTCGGCGTCAGCGTCACCGGCAGCCCGGTGGCGGTGATGCCGGTGAAGACCACGTTGATGTTGCGCGCGGGGTCCACCGGCCCGTGGCTGGCCGGCAGCTTCTCGTCCGCCTGCACGAAAAACCCGTAGTGCTCGCAGAACACCCGGAACAGCGGCACGTTGATGAAGGCGAAGGCGAGCATGCCCACCGCCAGCAGCACCAGCTTGATGCCACGCCGCTTGCGCCGCTGGTCCGGCGCGGTCGGGGTCCCGGCCGCCGCCATCAGCGCACCTCCGGAATCTCGGCGAAGTTGTAGGCCGGCGGCGGGCTGCTGGTCTCCCATTCCAGGCTGCGCTCGATCTGGTTGCTCTCCCAGGGGTCGTTGCCGGCGTCGGCCGGCCGCCGCAGCGCCGCCACGATGCTGTAGGTGAACAGCAGCCCCGCCAGCAGCATGAAGGGAAAGCCCAGCGAGATGAACTGGTTCAGCGGCTGGAACTCCGGCCGGTAGCTGGCGATGCGGCGCGACATCCCCTCGATCCCCAGGATGTGCATCGGCATGAACACCCAGTTCATGCCGATGAAGAACAGCCAGAACACCCACGACCCCAGCTTTTCGCTCAGCATCCGCCCGGTCATCTTGGGGAACCAGTAGTAGGTCCCGGCGAACAGGGTCATCACCGAGCCCCCCACCAGCACGTAGTGGAAGTGCGCCACCACGAAGTAGGTATTGTGCACCTGGATGTCGAACGGCACCACCGCCAGCAGCAGCCCGCTCAGCCCGCCCAGCACGAAGGTGAAGATGAAGCCCAGGGCGAACTTCATCGAGGTGGTGAAGCGGATCACTCCGCCCCAGATCGAGGCCAGCCAGGAGTAGATTTTCACCCCGGTGGGCACCGAGATCGCCATGCTCGCCATGGAGAACCACACCCGCGCCTGGGCGGAGATGCCGGCGGTGAACATGTGGTGCGCCCACACCATGAAGCCGATCACCCCGATCGCCCACAGCGCCACCATCATCCCCTTGTAGCCGAAGATTTTCTTGCGCGCCATGGCGGGGATGATGTGGCTGACCATGCCGAAGCCCGGCAGGATCATGATGTAGACCTCGGGGTGGCCGAAGAACCAGAACAGGTGCTGGTAGAGCAGCGGATCGCCGCCCAGCGCGGGGCGGTAGAAGCCGGTGGAGAGCCAGCGGTCGCTGAGCAGCATGAACATCGCCCCCGACAGCACCGGCACCGCCAGCACCAGCATCCACGCCGTCACCACCCAGCTCCACACGAACAGCGGCACCTTGGTCCAGCTCATCCCCGGCGCCCGCATGTCAATCACCGTCACCAGGAAGTTGATCGCCCCCATGATCGAGCTGATGCCCAGCAGGATGACCGCCAGGATCCACAGGTCCTCGCCGTGGCCGGCGGAGAACTGCGCCGTGCTCAGCGGCGGATAGCTCCACCAGCCTCCGCCCGCCGCCCCGCCCACCACGAAGAAGCTGCCGTAGAGCATGAACGCCGCCGGGAACAGCAGCCAGAAGGCGAAGGCGTTGAGCTTGGGAAAGGCCATGTCCCGCGCCCCGATCATCAACGGCACCAGGTAGTTGCCGAAGCCCGAGAACGCCGTCATCAGCGTCAGGAAGATCATGATGGTGGCGTGCATCGTCATGAGCTGGTTGTAGAGCTCGGGGGTGACGATGTGCCAGTTGGGGTTGTAGAGGTTGAGGCGGATCATGCCCGCCAGCGAGCCCCCCAGCCAGCCGTTGACCAGCGAGAAGACGATGTACATCAGCCCGATCTTCTTGTGGTCGGTGGTGGTGAGCCAGTCGAGCAGGCCGTGGTATTGGCGGGGATGGACCTCGCCCAGGGTGGCGGCGTGGGCGCTCATTGCTGCGTTCCCCCCTTCTTGGCGGCGGGCGCCATCTTCATGCCCGCCGGCATGGCCATGGTGGGCGCAGCCGCCGCAGGCGCGGCGGCGGGGCTGGCCGCGGGCGCGCCCGCCCCCGCCTGGCTGCGGTGGGCCTGCAGCCACGCCTGGAACTGGTCGTCGGGTAGCACTTGCACGTCAATCAACATTTGGCTGTGGTTGGCGCCGCACAATTGGTCGCATTGCCCCTTGTAGACGCCGGGATCGGCCTTGAACCAGAGGTTGGTGAGGCGGCCGGGCAGCGCGTCCATTTGGATGCCCAGGCCGGGGACGAAGAAGCCGTGGATCACGTCCACGCTGGTGAGGTCCAGATCCACCACTTGGTGGGCGGGCACCACCAGCGTGTCGTTGGAGATATCGATGCCATAGGCCGGGTATTTGTACTCCCAGAAAAACTGGTGCCCGACCACGTCCACGTTCAGCGCCGGGTGGTTGCCGCCGTACTCCATGAAGTGCAGCACCGGAAACGAGTGCAGCGCCACCAGCGTGACCACGATCGCCGGAATCACCGTCCACAGCAGCTCCAGCGGATTGTTCTCGTGGAAGGTGGCGGGCTGGCGCCCGTCGCCCTTGTCGCGGAACTTGAACATCACGTAGACCAGCAGCACGAAGGCGATGAGGATGAACGGCATCACCATCAGGAAGGCGTGCCAGCTCTCCGCCGCCGCCGCCCGCGCCACGGTGCTGCCGGGGGCGGTGAAGGCGGTGCGGGTGTTGGCCTGCAACCCCTGGGCCAAGGCCTGCCGGGCGCTCTGTTGCAGCCACAGCAGCGCGGATACGAAGGCGGAATTCATTGTTGTCCTCCCGCCGGCGCCGCCGCTCCGGGCGCGGCCGCGAGCTGGCGCACATAGGCGTAGAGCGAATCGAACTGCGGACGGGTCAGCGTGCCGTGCCCCGGCATCATGCGCCCGGGCAGCCCGTGCAGCACGATCTTGGCGAACCCGGCGGCGTCATCCATCGAGCCCAGCATCAGCGGTTTCTGGAAACTGGCGGCGGTGACCTCGAGGTAGGGGTTCGAGTCCACCATGTGGATGGGAATGCCGCCCTGGCCCTGGGCGCCATGGCAGCTCTGGCAGCGGGTGCGGTAGAGCTCGCCCCCCAGCGCCAGGTCCACCGCGCCCGGCGCCGGCGCCGGCCCACCCGCCCCCGCCGGCTGCGCCCCCGCCGCCACGATCTGCATCGCCACCGCGATCGGGATGCGCGGCCCGCTCGGCACCGGGTTCAGCGGCGGCAGCGGCGCCGGGCCCGCCGTCTCCGGCGCCTCGATCGCCTCCAACTGCACGGCGGTGTTGTGCTGCAGCGCCGCCTTGGGGATGAAGTCCTGCCGGATGTAGTGGATGACCGCCATCCGCTCCTCCGGGCTGAGCGCCACAAAGCTCGGCATCGAGGTCCCGGGCGAACCGTTGGTGACGGTGTGGTACATGGTCAGCACCGAGGTGCCGAAGCGGAACACCCCGGTGTGGTAGTTGCGCGGCGGCGGATTCAGCCCCGCCGCCCGCGGCCCGTTGCCGTAGCCGTCCACGCCATGGCAGGGGGCGCAGTTGGCCGCGAACACCTGCTTGCCCTCCGCCAGCAGCTTGGGCGTGGGCTGCAGCAGCGGATGCAAATCCACGAACAGGGCCGCCCCCGGCGGCGGCGGCTTGGTGAAGTCGAAGCGGGCCTGGAACTGCGCCCGCCCGTACTGCCCGCCAAAGGCGGTGTAGATCAGGTAGCCGGCGACCATCACCACCAGGGCAAAGCCCACCAGCGATTTGATCGAGGGCTGCGACGGTTGCGCGCTCACAGGTACCTCCCCGTCATCGAGCTCAGGAACTTGGGATCGCCGATCGGCACCATGGGATGCCGGCTCAGGTAGCGCGTCGCCATCAGCCCGAAGATGCCCAGGAAGCCCAGGAACACCCCCAGCTCCACCCAGCTCGGCACGAAAAAGTGGGTGTGGATGGCCGGCATGATCAGCCAGTAGCAGTCAAACCACTCCGCCACCAGGATCAGGCTCGCCATCGCGATCAGCACCCGCTCGTTGGTCCGCACCTTCTGGTTCATCAGCACCACGAACGGAACCGCCCACTTGGCCACCAGCAGGCCGAAGAAGACGTAGCCCCAGCCGTGCACCAGGCGCTGGTGGAAGTACACCGTCTCCTCGCGGTAGTTGGCGTACCAGATCAGCATGTACTGGGCGAAGCCGATGTAGACCATGAAGATGCTGAAGGCGTGCACGATGCGCGCCAGGTCCACATAGTGGTAGTCCTTGACCGCGCCCCCGAACAGGTTGCGCCGCCGCAGCAGCACCGTGGTCAGCAGCACCAGCGCCAGGCTGCTCTGCAGCAGGCCGGCGAAGCCGTAGACCCCCCACATGGTGGTGTCCCAGTGCGGCTCCAGCGACATGATCCAGTCCACGAAGCACCAGGTGAAGCTGTAGCCGAAGAAGATCAGGAAGCCGGCCGCCACCCGGCCGCGCACGGTGGGCGGCTTGCCGAAGGTGGGCCGGTCGGCGATCGAGCCGGGGTGGGTGTCCTGAGCGGTGGAGTTGCGCACGAACCACAGCCCGAACAGCGTCCACACCCCCACCGCCACCAGCGTGCGCGCGCTGTAGAAGGGCATGGAGAAGTAGAAGCGCTTGCTCGCGGTGATGAAGCCGGTGTAGCCCGCCGCCGCCCAGGGGTAGAGGTGCGGCACCCCCAGCAGCAGCACCAGGCTGAGCAGCAACGCCGCCGGCAGGTAGCTGGAGGCCGCCTCCGGCAGCCGCCGGAAGACCACCGTCCAGGTGGCGCTGGTGATGTATTCCAGCGCCACCAAAAAGACGCCCCCCAGGCCCAGCACCAGGAAGAACAGGTAGTTGGTCAGAAAGCTGTACCAGGCGCGCTGCGGGTCGGTCATCAGCGCCGCCGCGAACACCAGCACGCCGAGCGCGGTGCAGGCGAGCAGCAGGCTGCGCACGCGGGCCGGAAAGACGGCCGGGCCCGGATTCTGGAAGGCGATGGTTTCCTCGTGTGCGTGCATGGTGGATGTCAGTGGGGGATGGCCTGCGCCCCCGGGATGGGTCCGTTCGGCCCCTCCGCCGGCGGCAGATCGCGGGAGAAGTCCATGCCTTCCCGCTGGGCTCGGGCCAAGTCGGCGGGGGTGGGGTTGGCGGCGCGCTGCAGCACCCGCACATAGTGGATGATGGCCCAGCGCTGCGACGGCTGCAGCTCGGTCTGGTAGCTGGGCATGTTGCCCTGCCCGCTGGTGATGATCGAGAAGATGCGCCCGTCGCTGAACAGCAGCGGCGGCCCCGCGATCAGCGGCGGCGGCTGCGTCATCTTGGGCACGATGTAGCCCAGCCCGTTGGCCAGCGCCCCGTGGCAGACGATGCAGTAGTTGTTGAACAGTTGCCGCCCCTTGGCCAGCACCGCCGCCGTCGCCGGCAGCGGGTTGATCAACTGGTCCATGCCGGTGACGTCCACCGGGCGGGGAAAGGGGTTGTAGTGCACCGGCACCGTGCCCTCCGGCGGCGTCCGCATCGCCGGCAGGTTCGGATCCACGTGGTCGGTGCCCAGGCCCTGCACGTAGGGCTGCACGTACATGTTGGGCTCGTACTCGATCTGGGTCGAGGTCTTGGTCCCCGGGCCGGCGCAGCCGGCCAGGCCCAGCCCCGTCCCCAGCACGAGCGTGAGGCTGGCCGCCTTCAGGCGGTGGCGTGAGTTAAGCAAGATCTTTCACCTCCACGGCCCCGAGTTCCTGCAGCAGCGTCTGCACATTGCCCGCCTCGTAGGGCCGCACCGGCACATACAGGCCGAAGCGGTCGTTGGTGAGGCGGGGATCGAGGTTGACGAAGTCCGGCGCCGGCCGCAGTTTGCCGGCGATGAAGACGGCGATGAAGGTGGAGATGCCGGCGATCAGAATGCCGCTCTCGAACGTGACCGGCATGTAGGCCGGCACCGAGATGAAAGGCTTGCCGCCGATGTTCAGCGGCCACGCCCGCGCCATCGTCCACGCCTCGAAGGTGAACCCCAGCGTCGCCCCCACGAAAAACATGGTCTTGGTCACCCGCGGCATCCAACTGATCTTCAGCCCCAGCGCCTGGTCCATGCCGTGCACGGCGTAGGGGGTGTAGGCCTCCAGCCCGCGGTAGCCCTGGGCGCGGATGGCGCGGATGGCGTCCAGCAGGGTGTGGGGGTCGAGGAACAGCGCCAGCACCGCCGGAGGACGGTAGGTCTCAGACATGGGTTTCCTCCAGGAGCTTGGTCTCGCCCACCTGCTTGCGCAGCACCCCCTTCACCTCGGCGATCGAGATCACCGGCACAAAGCGGGCGAAGAGCATGAACAGCGTGAAGAACAGGCCCAGCGAGCCCACGAAGGTGCCCACGTCCCAGATGGTGGGCGCGAAGTAGTGCCAGTTGCTCGGCAGGTAGTCCTGCGCCAACGAGCTGATGATGATGACGTAGCGCTCGAACCACATGCCGATATTGACCAGGATGCTCACGATGAACAGCACCACCAGGTTTCGTCGGGCCGAGCGGAGCCAGAAGATCAGCGGCGCGATGCAGTTGCAGAACACCGTCAGCCAGCCCGCCCAGGCGTAGGGCCCGAAGAAGCGCACCCAGATATAGACGTGGGTCTCGAACGGGTTCTCGCTGTACCAGGCCATGAAGATCTCCACCAGGTAGGCGTAGCTCACCATCATCGAGGTGGCCAGGATGACCTTGGCCATCAGCTCCATGTGGTCAATGGTGATGTAGTCCTCGAGGTGGAAGGCCTTGCGGGTGATGGTCAGCACCGTGATCACCATGGCAAAGCCGCTGAAGATGGCCCCCGCCACGAAGTAGGGGGGGAAGATGGTGTCGTGCCAGCCCGGCATCGAGCTCACCGCGAAGTCGCTGGAGACCACGCTGTGCACCGACAGCACCAGCGGCGTGGCGATGGCGGCGAACAGCCCGTAGGCCGCCTCGTAGTGGTGCCAGTCGCGCGCCGTCCCCTTCCAGCGCTGCGAGAAGATGCCGTACACCTTGCGCGCCAGCGGCTTGGGGTGCATGTCGCGCAGCGTCGCCAGGTCGGGGATCATCCCCATGTACCAGAACAGCAGCGAGGTGGTGGCGTAGGTGGAGACCGCGAACACGTCCCAGATCAGCGGCGAGCGGAAGTTCACCCACAGATGGCGGCTGTTGGGATAGGGGATCAGCCAGTAGGCGATCAGGGTGCGCCCGATGTGCAGCAGCGGAAACAGGCCGGCGCAGATCACCGCGAAGATGGTCATCGCCTCCGCCGAGCGGTTGATGGCGGTGCGCCACTTCTGCCGGAACAGATACAGGATGGCCGAGATCAGCGTGCCGGCGTGGGCGATGCCCACCCAGAAGACGAAGTCGGTGATGTAGGTGCCCCACATCCCCGGCCGCTCCAGCCCCAGGATGCCCAGGCCGACGTGGAGTTGGACCCAGACCACGTAGGCGCCGGTGGACAGCATGCTCAGCGCCACCGCCATGCCCGCCCACCACCAGGCGTTGGGCTTGCGGAAAATGGCGGCGACGATGTCGTGGTTGACCCGGGTGAGGGTGAGGTCGGCGCGATAGATGGGCGGCTCGGCCACCGCCGCCGGGGAATGGCGGTCGTCGCTCATGCCTGGCCCTCCTCGTCGGCGCCGCGGTTGCGCACCTTGGTCAGGTAGGTGATGGTGGAATCGAAGTTCATCTCTTCCAGGACGCGGTAGCCGCGCTCGGTGCGCGCCCGCATCATCTCCGAATTCTTGTCAACCATGTTGCCGAAGTAGATCGCCTGCGAGGGGCAGGTCTGCTGGCAGGCGGTGTGGATGTCGCCGTCCCGCACCGGCAGTCCGCGCTCCTTCGCCCGGTAGTGGCCGGCGTGGATGCGCTGCAGGCAGAAGTTGCACTTCTCCATCACGCCGCGGCTGCGCACCGTCACCATGGGGTTGAGCGCCAGCTCCAGCGGCGAGGCCCGCACCTTGCTGTAGTGGTAGAAGTTGAAGCGGCGCACCTTGTAGATGCAGTTGTTGGAGCAGAAGCGCGTGCCCACGCAGCGGTTGTAGACCTGGACGTTGATGCCCTCGGCGTCGGTGATGGTGGCGATCACCGGACACACGCTCTCGCAGCCGGCGTTGCCGCACTGCTGGCACAGCATGGGCTGGGTGGTGACGTCGGGATTGGCCTCGTCGCCGCTGAAATAGCGGTCAATCCGGATCCAGGCCATCTCCCGCCCGCGCCACACCTGGTCCTTGCCCACCACCGGCACGTTGTTCTCGGCGTAGCAGGCCGCCACGCAGGCGTTGCAGCCGATGCAGGCGTTGAGGTCAATGGTCATGCCCCAGTGGTAGTCGGGGTAGCTGTGCTCGCTGGGGCCGCCGTTGTCCCAGAGCGAGGCCTGCGCCTCCGGCGGCGGGTTGCCCGCCCGCGGATTGGCCTCGATCTGCACCAGCGTGGCCTCGCGGACGATGTTTTCGCCGCGGCCGTACTCGCCGGTGATCTGGTTGTCGCCGAAATCAATGTAGTTGTTGCCCTGGGGCGAGGCGATCAGGTAGCCCGCCGCCACCGGGGAGAGCTTCACCTTGGCCCCGGAGTAGATGATGCCGCTGCCGTCGCCGGCCGGCCGCGCCAGGTCGTAGGCGTTGGCGCCGACGTCGGTGCCGATCTCGCCCACCGAGGCCCGGCCAAAGCCCAACGGGATGCTGGCCACCCCCGGGTGCACCCCCACCTGCACGTACACCGGCGCCTGCAGCGTCTGCCCCGCCACCGTGACCTCGGCGATGGCGTAGCGCCCCTCGTCGTCGGCCTCCAGCCCGAGTTGCTTGGCGGTCGCCGGGGCGATGGTGAAGTGGTTGTCCCAGCACGTCTTCCAGATGGGGTCGGGGATCTCCTGCAGGAAGGCGTTGTTGGCCCACCAGCCGTCGCCCAGCATCGGGCTGGCCGCCACCGAGAGCTCCAACTCGCCCGCCGCCGGCGGCGTCGCCGCCGTGGGCCGGATCGCCGCCAGCGCCGCCGTCTTGAAGGTCCGCGCCGGGCCCGGCTGCCGCCGCTGGGGGTCGGGATCGAACACCCCCGCCTGCAGCGCCCCCACCCAGAAGTCGTCGAAGCTGCCGGCCAGGTTGCTCTTGGCGTAGATCTGGTCGCGCCAGTGGGCGCGGAGATAATCGTGGAAGCTGATCGCCACCTGGGGAGCGGCGGCGGCGGCCGGCGGCGGCGGCGCGGCGGCGGCGGCGGCCTTCGGCACGGCCGTGCCCGCCGGCACCGGCGCCGTCGGCGGCGCGGGCGGCACCGGCGGCGGCGGCGGCGGCGGGGCGGTAAACTTCGCCACCCCCGCCGGCGTCCGATAGGCAAGCTGGATCAGCGAATCCTCGAAGCTGCGCCCGTTGAACAGCGGCTCGATGGTGGGCTGCACCAGGCTGTAGAGCCCCGCCTGCGGCTCCGCATCGCCCCAGCTCTCCATCCCGTGCAGCGACGGCAGCACCAAATCGGCCAACTGCGCCGTCTCGTCCAGCCGCTCGGCGATCACCACCACGTGCGGCACCTTGGCCAGCGCCGGCAGGAAGCCGGCGGCGTCGGGCAGCGAGTAGGCCGGGTTGGACCCATAGACCAGCAAGGTGTCCACCTTGCCCTGGTTCATGTCCTGGATCAACGCCAGCATGGCGGCGTTGCTGCCCTGCGCCTGCAGGCTGGGGCTGCGGCTGGCCTCGATGGTCGCGCCCTCGTTCTCCAGCGCGGAGTTGAGGAACGCCACCGCCAATTCCAGCATCTGCTGGTCGGCGGTGGCCCCGGCCACGCCGCCCCCGCAGACGATGCTCTTGCCGCGCTGCGCCCACAGCTCGCCCGCCAGCCGTCCCAGCGTGCCCGCGGGCACGTCCGCCTCCCGCTCCACCGCCGCCGGCTCGAACCCCGCCAGCGCCGCCGCCACGCCGGCGTCGCCGGCAAAGCGCGATTGCTGGTTGACCACCACCAGTTGGTGCGCCAAGCCCATGGCCAGAGGCAGCAGTTGCGAGGGCCGCACCAAGTGGCGCGAATCGGCGTTGAGCCCCACCAGGCTGATGGCAGGCTCGAACACCACCACCCGCGACATCTGGCTGCCGCGCAGCTTGCGCTGGTGGCCAAAGCCGTAGGCGTGCTCCTGGCGCGAGGGGCCCCCGCCGATGGGGTCGGCGCCAAAGCTCACCACCATCTCGGCGCGGTCGAAGAAGTAGCGCGGCGTGGACTGTGGCCCGGCGGCAGGCGCTCCATAGGCGGCGGCCTGCGCCGCCACCAGCGCGTCCGGGTTGAGCGAGTCGTAGACCACGTGCCGGACGGGATAGACCGAGAGGAAATCCGCCAGCAGCGCGCTCCGCGCCGGCCCGTGGATGGTCCCGGTCACCAGCACCGCCCGCGCGCCCGCCCCCTGCAGCCACCCCCCCACCTGCTGGTCCGCCTCCGCCCAGCTCAGCTCCTTGAGCTGCCGCTTGATGGGGTGCAGATTGTTGCGGAAGGCGCTGCCGGTCTTCCAAACGTTGGTGGGAAAGTGCAGGTTGTACTTGGGCTGGGGGGCGTCGCCCACCAGCCCCGCCAGGTCGTGCACCCGCTGCAGCCCCACCGGCGTGCGCAGCCGGTCGGGATCATAGAGGTTGAGCAGCGCCGCCTGCCCCAGCGGGCACACCGTCCCGCGGTTGAGCGGATGCAGCGGATTGCCCTCCACCTTGGTCGGCCGCCCCTCCCAGGTGGTGAGCACAATGCCGCACGCGGCGGCGCACTCGCGGCAGGTGGAGGCGTAGTGGTTGGCGATCCCGGGGGTGATCTCCGGCGGCTGCTGCGCATAGGGGATGATCTGCTGCACCGGCTTGCGCTCGCACGCCGTCGCCGCCAGCGCCAGCGCCCCGGTGGACCACTTCAGGAAGTCGCGCCGGCCAAAGCGCAGCCCGCCCTGGGGCAGGGCGTCGAAGTGCTCCTGCGGCTTGGACCGAAACTCCTCCTGGCGCAGCTTCTCGACGGCGGGATCCTGCCGCAGATCCCCCATGGTCGTCCAATAGCGTGGTTTGCTCATGTGGCGAGGCTCAGTTGTGGCAGACGTTGCAGTCCTGCGGCGCATTCGCCGGGCGGTTGTGGAACGTGGCCGGATCGCGGTGGTACTTGTCTTGCGGCGTGGGCAGGTAGTTGTCGTTGCGATGGCAGTCCAGGCACTCCGCCATGGTGAACTGCTTCACCTGCACGATCTGGTCCATGTCCTGCACCGGCCCGTGGCAGGTCTGGCAGGCGATGCCCGCGGCGATGTGCCAGCGGTGCTGGAAATAGACGAATTGCGGCAGGTTGTACACCCGCACGAACTTGATCGGCGTCAGCGCCGCGTAGGCCGCCGCCACTTGCTTGATCGGCGCCGTGCCGCTGGCCACCACCGCGTGGCAGCCCATGCAGACGTTGAGCGCCGGGATCGGAGCCAGCCGCGAGCGGTCCACCCCGGCGTGGCAGTATTCGCAGGGAATATGGTTGGTCCCGGCGTGCAGCTTGTGGCTGAAGGGGATGGGCTGCACCGGCGAGTAGCCCACGTTCTCCCCCATGCCCAGCAGCTTCCAGGCGCCAAATCCCAACAGCAGCACCACGATCAGCGTCAGCCGCCAATGTTCTCTCATGTCGCGAGCCTAGAAATTAGAGATCGGATCCCGGCGCACCCCGGCGCCGTCGCGCGCCCGTCCGTGGCTGCGCATGGTTTGCAACTGGCGCACACGAAAAGGAAGGGGGGACCGTTCGCGCCTGCGAACCGGGATGATCAAAGGAAAAGGTGCCTACTACGCGAAACAATAAAACCGCAGATGACGTGGCGCCGTTCCCCTCAAACCCGTTCCGTGTTTGCCAGCAAGAATAAAGGCTAAAGATTTTGCCCTTCCCCGTCAAGCAAAAAACAGGATGCGGCCGTCCGGACGCGGCGCCCGGACACCACCGCCCACGCGCCCGGCGCCGGCGGCGCCGCGCCCCCTCCGCTCCGCTGCCCCGCCGCGCCTACCAGCGCGGCTCGCGCGGTTGGCGCACGTGGCCGCGGTAGTCGTCCCGCCCGCCGCCGCCGCCGCCGCCGCGCGGGCCCCCGCCCGAGCTCGGCCCGCGCCCATAGCCGCCTGCGGAACGCTCCGGCCGCGGCCGCGCCTCGTTCACGTTGAGCGTGCGCCCGCCAAAGCTGCTGCCGTTGGTGCCGCTGATGGCCGACTCCGCCTCCTCGTCGTTCGCCATCTCGATGAAGGCGAAGCCCCGCGAACGTCCGGTCTCGCGGTCCATCATGATGCTCACCCGGCTCACCGAACCATAGTTTTCAAACACGGACCGGAGTTCGTCCTCACTGGCCCCGAACGGCAAATTGCCGACAAAAATACTCTTCAAACCGTTTCTCCTGCGCCGCCCGTGCGCTGCCTGGATTGGATGGCGCGACCCTAGCTTACACGAAAGCGGCGGGGAACTGGCAACCACCCCCGCCCCGGGGGGTTCCCGCCACCCCGCCCCGGGCTGGTTGCCGCTCCCGGCGGCCTCCCGCCTTAGTCCCCCAACTCGATCTGCCGCAGCCTCACCCCCGCCTCCTCCAGAATGCGCAGCGAGGTCTGGTTGAGCGGATAGTGGGCGTTGAATACCACCTCGGTGATGCCGGCGTTGATGATCATTTTGGTGCACTGCAGGCAGGGCGACAGGGTGGTATAAAGCACCCCATCCTTAATGGCGATGCCGTGGTAGGCGGCCTGCACGATGGCGTTTTCTTCCCCGTGCGAGCACACGCACTCGTCCAGCCGGGTGCCGCTGGCCGCCAGGTTGCTGCAGCGCGGGCACCCCCCCTGGTTGCAGTTCGCCACCCCCCGCGGGGTGCCGTTGTAGCCGGTCGAGATGATGCGCCGGTCGCGCACGATGATCGCCGCCACCTTGCGCTTCAGGCAGTTGCTGCGCAGCGCCACGATGCGGGCGATGCGCATGAAATACTCGTCCCAGCCCGGCCGCGGATCCACTTGGGCGTTCTGCCGCAGCCAGCCCTGGATGATGGCCTCGGCGCGCTGGGTGAGCTCGGCCAAGTCGCCGTCGTTGACCAGCACCGCATCCGCCATCTCGGCGCAGGCGGGCAGGTTCTGCGCCTCCGGGTCAATGCCGGCCACCTCGCGCCGCTCCAGGTTGACGAACTGCTCGAAGCTGGCCGGAGCGCGCGCGTCCCCCCGCTGCCGGGCGCGCTGGTAGCGCAGCTCCAGCGGCGCCTCCAGGTGGAGCAGGTGGAAGTCGGGCAGCGCCCGCAGGGCGCGCACCTCGTCCGGGTGGCGGATCGAGTCCACCACGTAGTTCCGCTCCGGCAGCAGGCGCGCCCGGGTGCGCACCGCCAGCACGTCGCGCCCGTGGTCGCGCCGCAGCGCGTTGCCGCGCGCGATCAGGTTCTCGCGCGTGGGCGGCAGGCCCGCCTGCTCCAGCTCGGCGCGAATCTCGTCCGACAGCGAGAGGTAGTAGAAGCCCGCCGCCTGGAGGTGCTCGGCCAGCGTGGTCTTGCCCGAGCCGTTGGTGCCGGTGAGTCCGATGACCATGGGAATTGCGTAAAGTGTAGCGTAGAATCGTCAAAACCATGGCCCCAGCAGACGAATGGGTGATGGCCGTGCCCACGGCCGAGCTGTTCCGCGCCGGTTCCTTCCAGGGCCTGCAGGTGGGCGGCGGAGCCTGGCTCGACTACCTGTTCGAGCCCCGCCACAGCCGCTTCCTGCCCCGCGCCGCGGCCGAGGCCGACCCGAGCTGGAAGCAGGTGATCCCCTACGTCATCCTGGCCTGCGGCGGCGAGGTTTACTGCTACCGCCGCGGCCTGCAGTCCACCGAGGCCCGCCTGCGGGCCCTGCACTCGGTCGGGTTGGGCGGCCACATCCGCCCCAGCGACGAGACCTTCTTCCAGGAGCCGGGCTGGCCCGCCTATCAAGCCGCGCTGCGCCGCGAGCTGGAGGAAGAGGTCGCGGTCGGCGCCGCCATCGAGAGCGAGCGCCTGGTCGGCCTGATCAACGACGACGCCACTCCGGTCGGCCAGGTCCACATCGGCCTGGTGCACCTGTTCCGCCTCGCCGCCCCCGCGGTCAAGGCCCGCGAGGCCAAGATCGCCGCCGGCCGCTTCGCCCCGCCGCAGGCGCTGCTCGCCCCCGGCGGTCCCAGCTTCGAGAGCTGGTCGCAGTTTTGCCTCGCGGGTTGGGACCAGCTCGCCGCCCACCCGGGCTGGCCCCCGCCCGCCGCCTAGGCGGCGGTCATCACCAGCCCGCCGCCGCAGAGCAGCGGCAAGTTCGGGGTGAAGACGCCGATGGGCGGGATGGGCGCGCCGCCCAGGTCGCCCAGGTCCTCCGGCGTGACACCCAGCGGCAGGTGGGGATCGCAATCGGTGCCCTCGGTTTTGGCCTCGCCCCCGCCCAGCCGCAGGTCGAGATGGAAGAGCGCCGCCATCATGGCAAAGTGGTCGTGCGCGCTGGCCGTGACCGCCTGGCCGTAGAGGTGCAGGTTGACGCTGGCCCGGCCGGTGCTGGCGTTGAGCGCGGGCCGCCAGGCCAAGCCGGCGCCGGAAACCAGCCCGAGATCGGAAAAGCCGTGCAGGGCGTAGGGCAGCACCTGGTTGACGGCGAGATACGCGGGCTGGCCCGGAGCGGCGCAGTTGAGGCGGACAAAGTCGGCGCCCACCAGCAGGTTGTCGCCGCCGCCTTGGGGCGGCTTGCGCAGGGCGCGGCGGCCGGCGTGCAGCGCGGTGCGGGGCAGGCGCAGGGCGCGCAGCCCCGCCACCGCCGGGCTAGGCGGCGCCACCGTGCCCCCCACCACCGTCTGCGGCGGCGCGGGCGGCGCCGGCCCGGGCACTCCGCCCACCGCGCTCTCGTCCTGCAGGTGGTACAGCCCCGGCGGCATGGCCTTGAGCACCGGCGTGTCGCCGAGAAAGTAGAGGTGCTGGGCGCACTCCGGGGCATAGGCGGTGACGGTGTCGGCGGCGCGGTCGAGCAAAAAGCCCCACGGCCCGTGGAAGATCAGGTTCAGTGCGGTCGGCAGCGGCGCGGACATGGTGCCTCCCCCCTCAGTTGGTGGGCGCGGGCCCCAGCGCGCCTGCCCGGCCCGGCTGTAGCAGCGCCAGGCCGGTGCGGCGCGCGTCCCGCTTGTGCTCACGGCGAGTTGGGGCCCCGTGGCCCCAACTCGCCGCTGCGCTTCGCTGGGGCCGCGCCGAATTCGTTTCCCGGGGGGCGCAGACGCGCCACTGGCGCGCCTGCCCCTGCGGAATTTCGCAGCTTTTCGCGCCGATTTTGCCGGCGGGCAAAGCGGCGCGACCCCCGCGCGACGAGCCCGGGCGGGCGCCGAAGGCGGCAAAGCCAGCCCAGTAGAACGGCGCCGCCGTGGCCGGCTGGCGCCGCAGTTGGCGCTGGGCCTGGGCGAGCGCCTGCGGCACCGGCTCCCCGGCCGCCAGCGCGGCATAGAAGGCGCGGTCGAGCGCGCCCGCGGTGGCCGAGTCAATCGCCCAGCGCGTGGCCACCACCCGCCCCACCCCGGCGCGCAGCAGTGCCCGCACCAGGCCCTGCGGGTCCAGCAGCCCGGCCGAGCGCCCGGCGGCGGTGGCGCAGGCGGCCAGCACCGCCAGGCGGCAGCGCGGCAGCCGCGCCGCGGTGAAGTCGGCGGCGGTGAGGGCGCCGCCGCCGGCCAGCAGCAGCGCGCCGCTGGCGGCGTGGCCGGCGAAGTGGAAGGCGTCCGCCGCCGGCAGCGCCGCCAGCACCGCCGCCCGCGTCGCCGCCGCGCCGCTGAGCACGCGGCTGCCCGGTGCAAACCGCGCCGCCGCCGCCTCGGCCTCCGCCCGCGCCTCCGGCAGCGGGGGATAGAACACGCCCCCCACCGCCGCCAGCCGGGGTGCGCCCACCGCCAGCAGCCGCGCCCGCGCCAGCCGCCCCAGCCCCGGGCGGGCCAAGCGGGCGTATTCCAAGCCCGGCGAATCCAGCACCGGCTGCCGGAGATACCCGCCCCCCGGCGCCGGCAGCGCCGCAAACGGCACCTCCGCCAAGTCCCCGTCCGCCTCCACGATCAGCAGCCGCCCCGGGTCCAGCCACGCCCCCACCGGCGCCAGCAGCCAGCCGTAAAGCTGTTGCCCCTCGGCCCGCAGCAGCGCCGGATCGCTCGCCGGATCGGCGCACGCCAGCGCAAAGGCGTGCGCCGCGGCCTCCACCCGGGCGCTCCCCAGCCCCACCCGCACCCCGTGGATGCCGCGGTTGTCGTAGATCCAGATCGCCAGCACATGCGGCAACAGCGCGTAGCTCACCACCTGGGCGTGCGCCAGCCCCGGCAGGCTGCGCCGCACTAGGTTGGGCTCGGGCAGCGGCGGCGCCCCCGCCGCGTCGAATCGCCGCGCCGCCGCCAAGAAGCTGGCCGGCAGCGGCCGCGCCCGCCGCACGCTCGCACCCCGCGCCCATTCCCAAAACTCCAGCGCCGCCACCGCGTCCGGATGCAGCCGCCACTGCAGCCGCACCCAGGCGCGGTAGGCGTCGCGGTGGCGCGCCTGCCAGCTCAGCCGGTCCTCGTCCCCCGCCAGCCCCCGCAGGTTGCTCTCGCTGATGGCGATGGCGGCGCGCTCGTCCAGCGCGGCCGCCGCGTTCTTCCCCTGCTCCATCTGCAACTGCCCCAGCAGGCTGAAGTAGGGCAGCGAGCGCGCCGCCAGCGACACCACCGGCGGCTGCTCCCGCCGATAGGCCGCCAGCGCCTGGCGCGCCCGCGCCGGCTGGTGGCGCTGCATGGCGATCTCCGCCAGCGCCAATTGGTTGTAGGCGCGCAGATTGGCCGTGGTGGGGGTGGCGGGCAGGCGGGCGAAGAGGGCGTCGGCGCGGCCGCGCTCCGCCTGCGCCTCCGCCGCAAAGCCGCACTGTTCGGCAAAGCTGGCGAGCTGCTGGCGCGCCACCGCCTGGTAGGAGATCTCCGGCGTCAGGGCGATGCGCTGCACCCCGGCGCGCGTCAGCCGTTCGGCCGCGTACCAGTCGCGCCGCTCGCCGGCGTAGATGGCCATCGCCATGTAGAGGCTGAAGCCGCGATAGGCGCCCACTGGCTCGCGCCAGTAGAGCGCCAACTGCCGCCGCTCCCGCCGCCAAAACGCCTCGCTGTCGGGGCCCTCGTCGGCGCCCAGAAAAAAGCCGGCCCGCAACTGCAGCATGGGATAGTGGTCCGCCGCCGCCACCGCCAGCGCGCGCGCCACCGCCGGCGGGGCGGTGTCGGCGTGCACCATGCCGTCGCAGTCGGCCTGCTCCAGCGCCGCTTGGCCCTGCAGCCAGCCCTCGCCCGCCAGCGCCGCCGGCGCCAGCCAGCGCTGCACCACCGCCAGGCAGGCGTCGCCCAGCTCGCGGCGCTGCAGCGCGTAGACCTGCTCATAGGCGGCGCGGGCCCGGCCCGCCGGGGCGCCGTCGCCAAAGCTCCGCTCGGCGCGCACGGCCGCCGCCAGGGCATCGTCGGGCCGGCCGCGGTCGTTGTCCCGCACCGCCTCCGCCAGCGCCGCCACCCCGCCGGCGAAGCGCGCCGCCGCCGGCGTGCCCGGCGCCGGTGCCTGCCGCAGCAGCCGGCTCAGCCAGGCGTCATGGTGCGCCCGCCGCAGCCACCCCGCCAAGGCCGCCAGCGCCGCCCGGCTGGCCCCGTCCCCCGCCCCGCCCGCCGGAAACGCCGCCGGCAGCCACGCCACCGTGGCCGCGTGCAGATAATCCTCGATCCGCGCCTCCGCCACCCGGTCGAAATCCCCCGTCAGCAGCGCCGCCGGCGCCAGCAGCGGCGCGGCCACCGCGGCGTCGTGCCGCGCCACCTTGCGCTGGTCCTGCGCCAGGTGCTGGCGCGCCTCCCCCGCCCAGCCGCTGCTGCGGTCCAAGCCCAGGTAGGCGGTCCAATCGGCGATGGCGCCGCTCCAGTCCTCCAGCGCCTCCTCCACCAAGGCGCGGTTGAAGCGCGCGATGGGGTCCCGGGGCCGCGCCGCCAAGGCCTGCCCCAGCGCGTCCAGCGCCTGGCCGTAGTCGCGGGGGTGGCCATCGGCTCCGCTTTCGTAGTAGGCCGAGGCCAGGTCGGTGAGCAGTTCCGGGGCCCGCGGCCGCGCCACCAGCGCGCGGCGCAGGTCGGCGATGGCCCCGGCGGCGTCGCCGGCCACCAAGTAGGCCTGCGCCTGGAGGCGCAGCAGCCCGGCATTGCCGGGCTCGGCCTCCAGCCCGGCCGCCACCAAGCCCTCCGCCTCCAGCAGCGACGGGGGCAGCGGCCCCGCCCCGCCCCGCCGCGCCCCCAGCACCGGCGCATAGCCCGCACCCGCCAGCCGCAGCGGCAGCAGCCGGTGCTGGCTGTAGGCGCGCTGCACCAGCCAAGCCGCCACATATGCCCGCCCCCAGCGCGGCGCCGTCACCAGCCCTGCCAGCACCACCCCCACCGCCAAGGCCCAGCCCAGCCCCTGCGGCCAACGCTTGCGCTTCGCCCGGCCGCCGAGCTGCAGCCGACGCAGCCGCCGCGCCAACTGGCGGCGTCCCCGCGCCTGCCCACTGGGCAACTCGCCCGGGTCCAGTTGCGACTCTTCCTCCGCCGCCCACGCCGCCGCCCGCCGCAACGCCGGTCCGCACTGGGCGCACCCCACCGCGTGCAGCAGCCACGCCTCCGCCTCCCCGGGCGGACGCACCCCCGCCGCCACCTCCTCCCACTCCCCCGCCGTTAGGCAACCGCCGCCCGGCGCCTCGGGTTGGTCATCCCAGGGCTCCATCAACTGCGTCCTTCCTCCTTAGTCATCGCCATGCGCCGCCCTTTCCCTTTCCCCCACCGTCAGCCGCGACCGCGCCAGGCGCGTCAGCCGGTTCAAAACGCTCTCCACTCCCTTGACGCTCAGCTCCAGGCAGGGGATCGAGGCGATGGCGGCCGCGCTCAGCCCCAGCCGGTAGTACAACTGGAAGATCAGCCGGTCGCGATTCACCTCCTGGCGGCTCAGGTGCGGCACCAGGCAGGCCTCGATCTCTTGCAGCAGTAGGCCGGCGTCGGGCGCCTCCGCCGCCGAGGCCACCGTCGCCGCCGCCTGCTCGAACTCCACCTCCCTGCCCTCGCCCCCGCGCTTGGCGGCGCGCGCCGCCTTGCAATGGTCGTGCGCCACCCGCGCCGCCACCAGCTTGAGAAAGCCATAAATCGCGTCGGGATGGTGGGGCTCAAAGTCGGCCAGCAGCCGGCCCGCGACCAGCTTGGTATAGGTCGCCTGCACCAACTCTTCGATCAGCGCCGGGTCCCGCTCGCCCCAACTGCGCGCCGCGCGCAGGCAGGCCCGCGCCACCACCGGCTGCGTGCGGGCGATGAACTCCTCCCACGCCCACTCCTCCCCCCGCCGACAGGCGCTGACCAGCTCCTGGATGGGCAAGGATGGGTTGGGACCCGCCATAACCGCGTGGGACTCGATTCCTGCTAGCCCTGCAAGGCAGGCCCGCGCCGGGCCAGAGGCCATAGCCACTGCAATCTGGCCATTGTAATGCAGGCCCAACCGCGCGCGGTCATGAATGATGGGTGGCCCGGATAGGGACGGCCTGCCGCTTGGCGCGGAGAGCAGCGCCAAGCGGCTGGGCGGGGCCATCCAACGCCCCGCCACAAAAGGGACCTCCGTGGCCGGGCGTCACCTTTTACAACGACGGCCCGCGGGAAAACCCTTTTTTGGTGACCGCGCTAGGAAGACAGGGGGGCGGCGCGCTCCAAGTTGCACACCCCCGACCAGGGCCGCCGCAGGTTGGCTCCGGGGTGGGTGGCCGGCAGCAGCGCGAAAAGGCGCAGGGTCCAGGGCAGGCGATGCACCTGCGCCGCGGTCTGGAGCGGCGAGTGCACCGCGCCCAGTTTCCAGCCGAGCGGCGCGAAAAAGGCGGGGCCCTCCGCTGGGCCAAAGCGGAAGGGCGCCCCCGCCGCGGCCACTTCCCGTCCCATCTGGCGCTGCATCAGCCGCACCAGCCCGGGCGAGGCCAAGTCGAAGATCCAGCGCTCGAACCCCTGCGCCCGCGCCAACTCGCGCGCCAGCCCCGCCACCGCCTCCGCCTCCAGGTAGATCAGCAGCCCCTCCGCCACCACCACCCCGCGCCGCGCCCGCTGCCCCAGCCGCTGCAACAGCTCCGCCCGCGCGGCGGCGTCGCCCAAGTCCAGCCGCACCCGCTCCAGCGCGCACACCGGCGCCACCCCCCGCAGCACGGACTCCTTGTAGTCCAGGATCCCCGGCAGGTCCACCTCGATCCAAGGCAGCGCGGGCGGCAAGGCCAGCCGGTAGGGGCGGGTGTCCAGTCCGGCGGCCAGGTTCACCACCAGGTCCGCGCCCTGGTGGATGGCGGCGGTGAGGAGCTGGTCCACCAAATAGGTGCGCGCGGTGAACGACCAGGCGTGTTTCGCCGCAAACGGCACCGCCGCCGCGATCTGCTCGCCGCGCTCGCCCGCCAGCCGCCGCGCGTAGGGATCGTGGAACAGCGCGTCCGGACGCTCGCTCTCGCGCGCGCGGAACAGCGCCGTCCACAAGGCGGTGTCGGAGACGCTGCGGAGGAGGGGCTCGGCGCCGCTCATGCCTGTCCGTAGATGGGGATCACCGCGCCGTTCACCTCGCCCGCGCCCGGCGAGGCCAGCCAGCGGATCAGCTCCGCGATCGCCTCCGGCGGCACCCACTTGCCGAAATCCGCCCCGGGCGAGCCCGCCCGGTTCGCCGGCGTGTCAATCACGCTCGGCAAGATCACGTTGCAGGTCGCCCCCAGCGGCCCCAGCTCCAGCGCCAGCGTCCGTGCCAGCGCCACCACCCCCGCCTTGGAGACGTTGTAGGCCGCCAGCTTCGCCACCGGCTGCACCGCCGTGCGCGAGCCGATCAGCACCACCCGCCCCCCCGGCTGCGCCACCAGCGCCGGCACCGCCGCCCGCGCCAGGTAGAAGGCCGCCTCCAGGTTCAGGCTCATCATCCGCCGCCAGGTGGCGTCGTCGGTGTCCGCCACCGCCGCGCCGCCGGCAAAGCCCCCCATCAGATGGATCAGCGCATGCAGCGGCCCGCCCACGCTGGCCACCGCCCGCGCCGCCTCCTCCGCCCGCGTCAGGTCATACTCCGGATGCGACACCGCAATCACCCGGTCGCCCTGCTGCGCGAACGCCGCCACCACCGCCGTGCCCAAGCCCCCCGAGGCTCCGGTGACCAGGATGTTTCGCATGCGCCCCAGCATACCGCAGATCCCGGGCTCCGGCCGCCGTCCCCCGCCGCCCCAAAAGCCAAGCGGGCCGCGGGGATCTCCCCCCGGGCCCGCTGGCCCATCCGTCCCGAACCCGCTAGCTGCGCAGCTTGGTCACCCCTAGCCCCAGTAGCCCCAACATCAGCCCCGAACCCATCAGCGCCAGGGTGTTGGGCTCGGGCACGGCGGAGGAGCCGACGTTGGTGCCGTTGATGTTGAATTCCAGGTCGGCCGGCGGGCCGCAGCATTCGGCGTATTCGAGGTAGAAGTTGTAGAGGCCGGCCGTGCCGCCGTTATTGACGTTGAAGGGCGAGATCGAAAAACTGGTGGCATTGGGGGCGTCCACCACGGTGCCAAAGCCGTAAATGTAGAGATACACGCCATCGTCATGGCCCACGATAAAGGAGTTGCTGCCGGCATTCAGGTACAACTGGCCGGAAAGCACGAGCTCCGTATTGTCGAGGGTTCCCAAGGGGTTGAACCCGTTGTGCTGGTTGGAGAAGGTGGGATTGCCCAGAAAAGCCGAGGGGTTGTACGCGCTGGGTGGCGAGGTGAAGTCGATGCCGCCGGGGCCGACCGTAAAGGTCGCGTTTGGCAGCAAAGACGACGTGTTGCCCGAGTCGTAGACAAGCGCGGCGTCGGGAGTGTTTTGGTAGATGATACCGGTGATGGGGTTGGCGTAGGCGGCAGCCGAGCCCACCAGCAGGACTAGCGCGACCACGCCCAAGTTCAAACTTCGACTCATAAACCCTTCTTCCTTGTTGAAGCCAACAGCAATCAACGATCAGGCCCAGGCACTTTATGGGCCAGACACGTTTGGCGGCGATTCCAGTACTTAGGCCGCACGCAACCCAGCAAAATGTGCAACCATATGCACAAACACAGGAATGCCGGGCCGTGCTGCGAATGCGCACCGGGTTGCACCATCTCCGCGTTATGATGGCGAAATGAAGTCAATTTTCCGAAGTGGACCATGGTTCTGGTTCTACGGAACCGCGGCCACCTTGGCGCTGGCTGCGCTCGCCCCTGCCCAAGCCGCTACGCCTACGCCTGCGCCTGGGCAAATAACGCTTATTCCGCGCTACACCGCCGGCGCGCAGCTCACCTACTCGGTCGCCATCCACTCCGACCTCGGTGGCAAAGCCACCATGGACACCGCCGCCGAGGTGGCCATGCGCATCCTGCCCGGCGCCACCCCCGGCGCCTTCGATGCCGAGCTGCGCTTCACCCAGTTCTCCACCACGGTGCACGGCGATCCGGCCGTGCTCCCCGGGCTGCAGCAGCAGGCCGCCGCCACCGACCACGCCGCCTTGGCCATGACCCCGCCCCGCTTCCGCGAGGCCCAGGGCCACTTCCAGGTGTTGGCGCGCCAAGCCGGCGCCGCCTACGACCAGCCGGTGGAGATGCTGGAGGAGCTGGTGCGCACCGACGCCCTGCCCCGCGGCCCCACCGCCGTGGGCGCCCGCTGGTCCCGCCACCGCACCCGCCAATTGCCCACCATGAACACTTCGGTGGCCCTCACCCTCGCCTGCCATCTCGCCGCCGTGGGCACTGTGGCGGGCCAGCCCGCCGCCACCATCACCGTCCGCTCCCAGGGCGACGCCCCGCTGCCCCCCAACGCCCTGCCCAACTCCCAAGCCCTGGCCGCCCAGGGGCTGGTGCCCGAGGCCACCGTCGCCTTCGACACCACCGCCACCTCCGTCTACCGCCTCGCCGACGCCGTGCTGCTGCAGTCCCACAGCCAGACCCACAACCTGATGCGCATCAAGCTGGTCGGTCCCAGCCCCCAGGCCGGCACCCAGGACAGCGACATCAACTCCTCCGCCACGGTGAAGCTGGAAAAAATCGTCAACTGACGCCGCCTACTCGATCGTCAACTGCACCGTGACGGCGTGGCTGGTGGGCTGCGCCAGTCCCGGCGTGGCGTCGGTGGCGGTGATGGTGATGGTCGAGGTCGTCGGCGGGTGGGTGGTGCCGCCGCCGCCGCCGCTGGGAATCGTCCCCCCGCCCCCGCCCCCGCAGGCCACGCTCGCCAGCAGGAACGCCGACAAGGCCCAAGCCGGCCGCCGACGCGGCAGCGCCGCCGTCAGGACTAGCAGGCACGCCAGCAGCACCAGCCAGCCGCACCAGCCTCCCCCACCGCCCCCGGGCGCCGCCGCCACGGTGGGGGTGGCAATATGCACGATGGCCGTGGTGCCGTTGGTGATGTTGGGCGTCAGGGCGGTGCAAAGGGCGCCCGCCGGCAGGCCCGAACAGGTTACGCTCACCGCGGCGGCGAGGCCGGCGGTGGCTTGGAAGGCGAGGTTGACCATCGCCGTCGTCCCCGCCGTCACCGTCTGCGCCGCCGGCGTGGCGCTCATGCTGAAATCCCCCAGCGCCACCGGCACCACCAGCGCATGGCTGAGCGTGGCGCCCCCCTGGGTCGTGCTGGCGGTCACGGTCACGCTGGCCGGGGCGGTGGCGGGCAAGCCGCTGGCCGTCAGCGCCACCGTATCCCCCCCCGCCACGGGCACAAAGGGGTTGACGTACGGACACACCGTCCCCGCGCCGCAACTGAGGGCTATGAATCCCGCGAAGCCATTCACCGGCTGCACCAGCAGCAAAAAGCTGGCGCTGTCGCCCGGCAGGATGGCCGCCGGCGCCAGCGCCGTCGCCATGGAAAAATCCGCGTCGTTGGCCAGCGACAGCGCCACCGCGCGTTGCAACCCGCCGCTCGTGCCGATCAGCGTCAACGGGATGCTCGCCGACGCCGGCACCGATTGCAGGCCGCTGATGGTGACCGTGCTGGTGCCCATGGCTTGGGCGCTCAGCGCGGCGGGGTTGAAGCTGCACGTCAGCCCGGCCGAGCTCGCGCACGACAGGGCCACCGGCTGCGCCAGCAGGCCCGTCTCGTACACCTGCACCGTCGCCGTCAGCGTGCTGGCGCCCACGATGGCGGGCGCTATCGCCGATGGCGCCAGCAGGAAATCCCCGGGGACGATGAGCGCCTGCGCCTGGCTCTGCCCCGCCCCCGCCGTGCCGCTGAACACCACCGCATCCTGCAGGTTGCCGCCGTACGCGGGCCCGCTCATCCCGGCAAAGCCCGTGACCGTGGCCGTGCTGCTGCCGCCGGCGGCGATGGTGGGGGGATTGAAGGCGCAGGTCGGCTGCGCCGCCCCCGGGCTCGAACAGCTCAGCGCAATCGCCCCGGCGAAGTTGGTGGCGCTGCTGCTGGAGACCGTGAAGGTCGCCGCGGTTCCGACCACCGCATTCACCATCCCCGGCGCGGCGGCCAGGGCAAAGGGCGCCAGCATCAGGTTCAGCGTCAAATCATGGGTGTCGCTGCCGCCCACGGCGCGGACGTCCAGCGCCACCGCCCCCGGCGCCGCGCCGCTGCCGGCCTGCACGGTAAGATCCACAAACGTCCCGATCGTCGGCGAGGCCACGCTGGCCGGACTGAAGCTGCAGCTCACCCCGCTGGGGGCATTGGGGCAGGAAAACGACACCGGCGCGTCAAACCCCGGCGAGGCCAGCGTGGCCTGGTAGAAGCCGCTCTGGCCCAGTTCCAACTGGGCCGCCAGGCTGGGGCCCGAGCTCGCCAGCCAGGAAAACTGGTAGTCGAGCACCGTCAAGCCCAGCGTCACCGCCTGCGCCGCCAGCCCATTGCTGCCGGTGACCACGAACGACGTCGCCGCCACCGCCCCGGTCGGCGCCGGCGTCACCGTCACCGTGGCCGTGCCCCCCGCCGCCAGCGTGGCCGGCGCGATGGTGCAGTGGGGCTCGCTGCCGCAACTCAGGGTGATGGTCGAGGACCCGCCCGTCGCCGTGGTCTGGATGGTATACACCGCCGGCTGCCCCGCCTCCACCGTCTGCGCGCTCGGCGTGGCCGCCATGCTGAAGCCCGCCGGCGCCACCGCCGGGATGCTCCACGCCCCCCGCCCGTGTGTGCCCGCCACCAGCGTGGGCGTGCCCCCGGCGTCGGTCAGCGCCAAGCTCAGCACCGCCGCCGCCGGCAGGTTACTCCCCACCCGCGCCCACTGCTCGTTCGCCCCGCCCCCGCCGCCGTCGCCGGCCGCGAACACGCCCTCGTCGGTGGCCACGTAGATGTCGTTGGCGTTGTTCGGGTCCACCACGATGGCGTTGATCGGCGAACCCGGCAGGTCGCCGGCGATATCGCTGCTGGTCTTGCCCCCGTCGCTGCTCTTGAACAGCGCCGCCGTCTTGCCAAGAAAGCCCAGTCCCCAATACACCGTCTGCGCATCCGCCGGGCTCACCGCGATCGCCGACACCGGCCCGGCAAAGATCAGGTTCCCCGCTTGCACCTCGGTCCAAGTGGGCATCGGCTGGGTCGAGGTGGCGTTGCTGGTGGCGCTCAGCGAACCGTCATAGGCGCCTGCGTAAACGGTGTCGGCCGAGCTCGGCGCCACCGCAATCGCCGTCAGGTCGTCGCTGGTCACGCTCCCCTGCGAATGGGTGAGGTCGAGGCTGATCGCCGTCCAGCCCATGCCCGTCGAGGTGGGCACCGTCGGCCCGCGCCACACCCGCTGCGTGGCCAGATACCCCAGGCTGCCGTCGGCGGTCAAGGCATAGGGGATGTAGAACTCGCCCGTGTCGGCGATGGTGCCGCTGTCCACTACGGGGTGGAAACTCGCCCCGCCGTCGTCGGAGCGCTGCAGCGAGATCCCGGTGAACTCGGTGAACATCTGCTGCGGGTTGGTGGGGTTGATGGCGGTGTGGCCGCCATCTCCGCCCAAAATCTCCGGCCACGCCCGTTGCCCCGGGCTCGCCAGCGCCGTGCCGTTGTCCTGCGAGCCCCCCAGCATCCGCCCCGCCGTGGCCGGGTCGGGCGTGACGCTGTAGAACTGGATCGCCCCCAGCGTGCCGTTCAGGTTGCTCCAGTTCGCGCCCGCGTCGGTCGTGTACCAGGCCCCGCCGTCGTTGCCCACATACCAGTGGGTCGCGTCCAGGCAGACGATGGCGTGCTCGTCCATGTGCACCGTGCCGGTGGTGTAGCTGTTGGTCAGGTTGGTCCAGGTGGGCGGGGCCGCGCCGAGGTTCTCCGACCACTCGTCCACCCCGCCCGCCACCAGCACGCTGCTGTTCGGCGGCGCGGCGATGTCCTGGTCGTAGTAGCCCTGGTGGTTGCTGCCGTAGAGGGTCGGCGGCGGCGTCAGCGAGGTCCAGTTCGCCCCGCCATCGCTCGACTTCGCCAAGCCGGTGCAGGTGGCCGCGCCGCCGCAGTCGGCGGTTTGGGTGGAATCGCCGTTCACGTCGGAGATCAAGGCGTACAACACGCCCGGGCGCGTGGCCAGCGACACCCGGTAGAAATCGGTCGAGTTGCTCGCCACCCCGAGCGGCTCGCCCGCCACCGCGCTCCAGGTCGCGCCCAAGTCTGTGGACTTGAAAATGCCCTTGCCGCGGATCGCCGCGAAAAAATTCCCCGAGACCGGCGAGACCGGCTCGTACACCAGATCGGTGGCGGTGGCGGTCTGGTTGTACACCTGCGTCCAGGTCGCGCCGCTGTCGCTCGAGCGCACAATCCCGATCGCCGGGGCCGAGCTGACGTAATTGTCGCTCACGTACACGCCCGACTCGGTCACCGAGGCCAACAGAATCTTCGTATTGTTCGGGTCCACCAGCAGCCGCGTGATGGCGCTGCCAAAAAAGTTCACCCCGGTGCCTTGGCTCCAGGTCTGGCCCCCGTCGGTGGACTTCAGAATGCCCACCCCGTAATAGCTGTCTTCGCTGCCGTTGCCCTCGCCCGTGCCCACATAGATCGTCGTCGGCTGGGTCGAGGTGTCCAGCGCAATCGCGCCGATCGAGAGGCTGGGCAGGTTGTCCCCGATCGGGGTGAAGGTCGGCTGCGCCGCGGTGGCGTTGGTGGACAGCCACAGGCCGCCGTCGGCCGCGCCCAGGTAGACGGTGTTGCCGGTGGCGTCGCTCGGGTCCACCGCGATGGCGGTGATGCGGCCGCCCACCGCGCCGAACTGCGGGTCCATCTCCGGCCGCGGGCCCAGCTCGGTCCAGTTGCCCCCCACCGTCGGGGGCGCGGTGCCGGCAGCGGGCGCGGCCGCGCCCGCGCGCAACTGCCGCCGCGGCCGCACCACCGGCATCCGCTGCGCCTGCCGCCAGGCCTGGTAGTGGTGCGCCGCCGGCGAGAGGCCGTCGCGCGATTGCCGCATGCGCAGGAACCAGTCGGCCCGCGCCCGCGGGTGGTCCCCTCCGGGAAACCGCGTCCGCTGCCTGGGCGCCTGCGCCGCCACCAGGCCCAGCGCCACCATTCCCACCGCCGCTAGGCGCGCGCGCATCACCGCCCGAGTATACCGGCGAACCCGGAATCGCTACAAGCGGGCGGCGGCTCAGTAGGCATAGAACGGCCCGGTGGGCCCGTTCCCGGCCGCTCCCACGCTCGCCCCATTGATGCCGAAATAGAGGGTGCGGCCATAAAAAAACGCCATGCCAAAGTCAAAGGCGCCGGGGTTGGGCCCGGCCAAATTGTTGAAGGCGGCGTTGGGCGTGGCGAACAGGTTGTCGGCGTTGCCCACGTTCCACGCCGCCGCCGCCGTGCCCGCCCCCGCCGCGCTCAGGTTGGTCGCGCTGTAGCTCACCGTCGAGCTGGGACAGTAGAAGCCGGTGTTGTTGCCGCTGCACAGCGGCAGGTTCAGCGTCGCGCCGTCCAGAAAAAAGTTGCCGTTGGAGCCCGAGTCCAGCACCGAGCCGCTGTAGTTTTTGCCCTGGAAGGTGGTGGAAAAATCCCCGTAGCCGTCGGCGTAGAGCACCGTCGCCCCGGCCAGGCTGTTGTCGCTCTGCGTGCCGATGCCGAAGGTCAGCGTGCCGCTCACGCTGGGCGCGCCCGCGTCCGGCACCTGCGGCATCTGGATCACCACCCCGTTGTTGTCCTGCGGAAATAGCGCCACCGGGTTCTGCACCTGGCTGGCCAGCGCCACCAGCGTTGGCGCGCAGCCCGCGGCCGGACAGCCGAAGTACACCGCCGGCGCGCTGGTCTGCCCCGGCGCGCAGCCGCTGCCGCAGTCGTGCACAAACACCCCCACCCCCAGGATGCCGTTCGCCCCCAGCAGCGCCTGCGTGTCGGTCTCCGGCACGCCGCTCTGGCTGCACAAGGCCGGCGGCGCCGGAAAGCCGCTCTGCCCCATCAACTGGATCGGCACCGCCGCCGCCTTCTCGCCCGCCATCTGCACGTCCGCGGTCGCCACCGGACCCCAGTCGAACGAGCTGGCGAACTGCTCGCACTCGCCCAGCGGGTTGCCGTTGCTGTCCGCGCTGATGGTCAGCGGCAGGTTCACCTGCGAGCCCAGCAGCCGCAGACCGTACGAGCCCGTGTCCACCAGCACGTTGTCAATCGTCTGGCAGTTGCTGGTCCCCGGCACGCACACCGTCACGCTGGTGAACAGCCCGTCGGCGTAGTTGCCCCCCACCCCCAGGTTCGAGACCGCCGTCACCGTGTTCGGCGTGGGCGGGTTGCCGCCGCCGCCGCCGCCCCCGGACCCGCCGGAGGTCCCGCCGCCGCCGCCGCACGCCACCAGCGTCGCCAGCAGCGCCGCCAGCAGGATCGCCATCGCCTCGTCGCGCAGCCTCCTCATCGCACCACCGCCGGGGTCAGCGCCGCCGGTATGGCGTCGGTGAGGTAGGCCCGCCCGCGGAAGTCGCGCATGTGCCCGCTCATCTCCACCACCAGCGTGCCGCTGTGGACATAGAGTGGCCCGCGCCGCCGCGCGCCCGCCGCCGCCCGCTGAAACGCCGCGTAATGCTGCCCCAGCAGATGCGCCAAATCGGGCAGGGTGGGGCCCTGCCAGGCCAAGCCAAACACCTGCCCCGAGGCCGCCACGTAGGCCCGCACCACCGCCCCGTGGTCCAGTTGGATCTCCTCCACCCGCGCCCCCGTGGCCGCCAGCGCGCGCTCCTGCGCCCGCAGTTGCGCCGCCGCCCCCGGCGCCAGCGTCTCGCCCAGCACCGGCAGGCTGGCCGCCGGCGCCTGGCCCCAGGCCGCCCGCGCCGGGCCCGCCCCGGCCAGTCCCAGCAGCACCCCCAAACACGCCGTGGTTAGCTTTCGCACACTCCCTTAGACGCTGGCGCAGCCCTCCCGGGCACTTATTTTTGCCGCCCCCCCGCCCCCGCCTAGCTGCAGCCGCTGGTCTCGCCGCAGTTCACGCACTTGAAGCAGGAGCCGTTGGGCACCATGATGCTGCCGCAATTGTGGCAAGCGGGCGCGTCAATCGCGGTGGTCACGCTGGTGGTGATCAGCGGAATCTGCCCCACCGTCTCCAGCGCCTCCTGCCGCTCGCCCCGGTCCCCATGCACGTCCTCCACTCCCTTGGGCGCCGGCGGCTGGTGGTCCAGGAACTTCTGCCCCATCCAGCGGAACAGGTAGTCCATGATGCTTTTGGCGTAGCCGATCTCGGCGTTCCCGCTCCAGCCGCTGGGCTCGAACCGGGTGTGCGAGAACTTGTCCACCAGCAGCCGCAGCGGCACCCCGTGCTGCAGCGCCAGCGAGATGGCGGTCGCAAAGCTGTCCATCAGCCCGCTGATGGTCGAGCCTTCCTTCGCCATGGTGACGAAGATCTCGCCCGGCTGCCCGTCCTCGTACATCCCCACGGTGATGTAGCCCTCATGGCCGCCGATCTTGAACTTGTGCGTCAGCGATTGCCGCTCCTCCGGCAACCGCCGCCGGTAGGGCCGCGCCGTTGGCACCGAGGCCGGCACCGACAGCGGCGCCGCCTCGCTCCGCCCCGCCACCGCCTTGCCTGCCGCCGCCGACAGCGGCTGCACCTTCTTGCTGCCGTCGCGGTAGATGGCGATCGCCTTCAGCCCCAGCTTCCACCCCTCGGTGTAGACCTGCACCACGTCCTCCACCGTCGCCGCCTCCGGCAGGTTCACCGTCTTCGAGATCGCCCCCGACAGGAACGGCTGCGCCGCCGCCATCATGCGGATGTGCCCCAGGTAGTGGATGCTGCGCGTCCCGTTGGCCGGCTTGAACGAGCAGTCGAACACCGGCAGGTGCTCCGGCTTCAGGTGCGGCGCCCCCTCGATGGTGCTGGTGGCGTCCACATACGCCAGGATGTCGTGCGTCTGCTGCGCCGAGTAGCCCAGCCGCAGCAGCGCCTTGTCCACGCTCTGGTTGACGATCTTGATCACGCCCCCGCCCACCAGCTTCTTCGACTTCACCAGCGCCAGGTCGGGCTCGATGCCGGTGGTGTCGCAGTCCATCATGAAGCCGATGGTGCCGGTGGGCGCCAGCACCGTCACCTGGGCGTTGCGGTAGCCGTGGCGGCTGCCCTGCTCCAGCGCCTCGTCCCAGCACTGCCGCGCCGCCGCCATCACCGGCTCGGCCACGTTCTTGGGGTTGATGTGGTTCACCGCCGCCCGGTGCATGCGGATCACATCCAGCATGGGCTCGCGGTTGCGCGCATACCCCGGAAACGCCCCCTCCCCGTCGGGCGCGCCCGGCGCCGCCAGCGCCTCGGCGATGCGCGCCGACTGCAGGTAGCCCTGGCCGCACATGATGGCGGTCAGGGCGCCGGCGTAGTCCCGCCCCCCGTCGCTGTCATAGGGCAGCCCGTTCGACATCAGCAGCGCCCCCAGGTTGGCGTAGCCCAGCCCCAGCGGCCGGTAGTCGTGCGAGTTCTGCGCGATGCGCTCGGTGGGATAGCTGGCGTTGTCGATGATGATCTCCTGCGCCGTGATCAGGATGTTCACCACCTGCCGGTAGGCGGCCACGTCGAACCCGCCCGCCCCGTTGAACTTCATCAGGTTGATCGAGGCCAGATTGCAGGCCGAGTCGTCCAGGAACATGTACTCCGAACAGGGGTTGCTGGCGTTGATGCGCGCCGTGTTCTTCGAGGTGTGCCACTGGTTCACCGTGGTGTCGTACTGGATGCCCGGATCGCCGCACTGCCACGCCGCCTCCGCCATCTGCCGCAGCAGCCCCTTGGCGTCCACCCGCTTGATCGCCTCCCCCTTGCGCTCCCCCGCCACCCGCTTCAGCTCGAAGCTCCCGTCCGCCTCCGCCGCCTGCATGAACTCGTCCGTCACCCGCACGCTGTTGTTGGCGTTCTGGAAAAAGATGGACGAGTACGCCTCCCCGTCCAGCGACGGGTCATAGCCCGCCTGCACCAGCGTGTGCGCCTTCTGCTCCTCCTTCGCCTTGCACCAGATGTACTCCTCGATGTCGGGGTGGTCGGCGTTCAGCACCACCATCTTCGCCGCCCGCCGCGTCTTGCCCCCGCTCTTGATCACCCCCGCAAACGCATCGAAGCCCCGCATGAAGCTCAGCGGCCCGCTCGCCGTCCCCCCGCCCGAGAGCTGCTCCTGCGAGCTGCGGATGGGCGAGAGGTTGGTGCCCGTCCCCGAGCCCCACTTGAACAGCATCCCCTCCGTCTTGGCCAGCGTCAGGATGCTGTCCAGCGAGTCGCTCACCGAGTTGATGAAGCAGGCCGAACACTGCGGCTTGTGGTAGCCCACCGCCCCAAAGGCCGGCTGCTGCCGCTGCTGGTCCCAGTACCAGTTCGCCCCCGCCGCCTCCGGCTCCAACCGGTGCACCCCGCAGTTGAACCATACCGGCGAGTTGAACGCCGCCTTCTGCGTAATCAGCAGGTGCACCAGCTCGTCGTGGAAAATCCGGGCATCCTCGTCCGTCTTGAAGTACCCGTCCGCCATGCCCCAGTCGCGCATCGTCTCCACCACGCGCCCCACCAGCCCCCGCACGCTGTTCTCCCGTTCCGCCGAGCCCAGCTTGCCGTGCAGGTATTTCGACGCCACGATGTTGGTCGCCGTCTGCGACCAGTCGCGCGGCACCTCCACCTCCTTCTGCTCGAAGATGGTCTCGCCCTTTTCGTTCTGGATCAGCGCCGAGCGCCGCTCCCATTGCACATCGTCGTAGGGCGAGTTCTTGCCAGTGGTGAAATGCCGCTTGAACGTGAGCCCGCGCGCCCGGCGGGGGGATGCCGGCGCCGACTCGACTTCGCTGCTGGTGTGGGTGTTGCCGTTGTGAATCGAGTGCGCTTGCTCAGCCATGAACTCCCCCTAATAAACCAAACATCTAGTAGGCCTCATCATTAATGCCCCAACCGATTGGGCAGGTCAAGGGTAAACTCCCTTTTTTTCTATTTTAACAATTCGGCCCCCCGGGCGCTGGGTTGGGCTTGCAAATGGCGTGCCAGTTTCCCAAAACGCACGCCCAGCGCGGGCAATCCCGCCTATCCCGTAGTGGCGGCCTGCTCCCCTGTTTGGGGTGCCGGCTCCGGCACCCCGGGGGTGACCGCCTCGAACGGCAACTCCCGCTGACCGTGGGACGCCGGCGCCGGCCCCGCCAACTCGGCGCACGTCAACAGGATCAACGCCGACACATACGCCCAAATCACCAGCGACACCGAAATGGCGAAGGGACCGTAGATGTCCTGAAAGTTCAGCCACGGCAGCAGCAGGATGTAGAGGTACTTTGACGCCTCCCACAGCAACCCCGCCAAAATGGCGGCCGGCAGCACCCGCCGCGCCGGCACGCGCAGGTTGGGGAGCTTCCAATAAATGAGGAAAAACATGGCGATGGTGAACGGCACCGCCCCGGCGCGCACAATCGCGATGGATACCGCATCCAGCGGCAACGGGCGCACGTGCAGCGCCGGCAGCCGGCTCAAGTACCGGTTCAGGCGCACCGAGTAGGTTTCCGTCAGCGAGGTGAACGACGCCGACAGCATCCCCAGCACGCCGCAGGAGAACGCCAACCCCACCGCCACCGCCCAGTTATGCAGGTAGTTGCGGTTGCGGGGCGCATTCCAGATGCGGTTGAGCGCCACTTCCAGCGGCAGGAACACGCCCGTGCAGGTCACCAGCAGAATCAGCAGGGAGGCGATCTCGACCG
>DATKSZ010000160.1:0-26322 GCA_035531375.1 Terriglobales bacterium
CGCCCACGTCTTCAACTACGACATGCCCGAGGTGGCCGACGACTTCGTCCACCGCGTCGGCCGCACCGGCCGCGCCGGCGGCACCGGCATCGCCTCCACCTTCGTCAGCCGCTCGCAAATGGGCGACCTGCACCGCATGGAAAAGCACCTCGGCATCCGCCTGGAGCGCTGCCGGGCGTAGCGGCTGGGGAGGCTAGTGCGCGCCGGGCAGCGGCATGATCAGGCTGCCCACCGCGCCCGAAGTGGTGTCCTCGGCCAGCAGGCGCAGCGTGACCGCGCCCGGCACCGGCTCGATGGCTTCATCGAAGCGCAGCCCGGAGTGGAGCATGAGGGTGTATGCGGCCAGGTTCAGGTCCAGCTTTAGCCGGAGCACCCGGCGCTGGACGACTGCGCCGGTCGCATCTTGCGAGATCGCCTCGAGCAGCACCGCGCCCCGGCGCATCCCGCGCTGCTCGGGCATCTGCAGGCCCCGGATGTTCAGCGCGCCCAGCAGGCGCAACTGGGGCGCTGGCACCGTGCCGGCATCCTCCAGGTGCGCCTGCAGTCCGATGGCGCTGGCGTCGAGCGGGCTGCGAATCGCGGCGTCCAGCGCGGCTCCGAGGCCGGCGGCGTCGCGCTGCGCCAGCGCCCAGTAGCCGTGCGGATAGCGCGCGTGCAACCCATGGCCGCGCACGCGGACGGTCAAGCGGTGGAAGCGGTTGTCGAGCGCATGGGCGCCGACGTAAAAGCCCAGCGTATAGCTATAAGCGGAATCGGCGGCGGCGCTGGCGATGGCGCCGGCGATGCCGTTGGTGTTGATGTAGGCGCGTCCGCCGGTCTCGCGGGCGATATCCTGCATGCGCGAGAGGCCGCTGGGCTGGGTCTCGAGCCGCGCCACCGAGGCGGCGAAACTGAGGCCGAGGTCAGGACTATCGCTGCCGCTCACCGGCACGGGGGCCTCCCGCGCCAGCAGGCCGCGTGCATCCACGGTGTAGACAGCGATGTTGTCGCGCCCCAGCGCCGCCTCGACGATGGCGCCCGACAGAATCGGCCGCGACAGGATCCACACCAGGCTAATGCGGCCGGGCAGCCCGGCCAGGTTCGCCGAAATCTGCCGCAGCGCCGCGACCGTCGCCCGCGCCCGGTTCGCCCCCACCACCTCGGTCGCATAAACGCCAGCGGCGGCGGCGTTCTGCGCATCGAAGCTGCCGCCGGGCACCTCCGTCATAGCGAGGCCGCGGCTATCCCCGCCCGCGCCGGTGACCGGGTTATAGCTGCGCAGCGCGGCCAGCAGGCGCGCGCGGTCGCTGGTGAAATCGCACAGGACGCGCAGATGGCTGTCCAGCCCGTAGAGCGCGACCCGCTCGTCCGGCTTCACGCTGCCCAGAAAGCGCAGGGCGTGCTCGCGGGCGAAGGCGAAGGCCTGGCGCGACATCCAGGTGGGCTGGCCGGCGAAATACTCGGTGCCATCGGCGGTGTCCAGGGCGTCGAACAGCACCACCACCATGTTGCGGGCCCGCGGCGCGCCGTTGCTAAAACTGCCGCCGGCGCCGGTGCTTGCCGCCGCGGCCGCCGCCGGGCCGGAGGCGGGCGGCGCATTCACCTCGAACACCCGGATGGGCTGGCGGTGGCCATTGTCAAAGATGGAGAAATCGTCCGCGGCCAAGCCCGTCTGCGGCCCGTGGTGGCCGTCCACGATCACGTTGATCTGCACCAGCCGCGTGCTGGCGTGAAACACAATCGGCGCCTGCGGCTTCGCCTGCGCCGCGGCGCCCGGCGCCAGTGCGGCGGCGATGCCGGCCGCAAGACTCCACCGCATCCGCCGCATCCGCATCTCCGCTCGCCTTGCCTTACTACCAACACCCGCCCCCGCGCCCCGCCGGAGGATCGCCCAGCCTATTCCAAATAATCGGAATCGTAACTGTTGCCTGTCCCGCATACGCCCAATATACACCTCCCCGCCGAGTAACAGAAACCAGTGGTATCGGGTGCGCTTGACCTGCCGTCCGCCGGTCTTACCAGCCCCACCTAGCCGCGCCTCGTGGGCACGGAACCAGTGGCAACTCAGCCGCGTCTTGCAGGGGTCGCGCCGCTTTGCCTGCTGGCAAAATCGGCGCGAGAGGCCGCGAAATTCCGTAGGCGCAGCGCCGATTTGGGGCAACCGGGCCCCCAAATCGGCGCGAGTATGCCGCCCCGCGCGTCTACAGCGGGGCGGCTCACAAGCGGGACGCGCGCCGCAGGCGCGCTGGGGCCCGCGCCAACCAAATGCCAAAAGCGGAAGCACCGCGCGCACGCCGTGGCCCTAAGCTTTGCACACCCCCACTTCTGCCGCGTGCGCTCGGCGCTGCGAGTCACGCCGGCGATGGAAGCCCGGACGGAGCCATCCCTTATGATGGATCGCCGAAGAGTTTGCCGGCCTGGGGGGCGCGGAACAGCCTGCAATCCAGGCGCGCGTGAGCGAAGGAGGGACGGTGGGCGCCAAAGCGGACAGGGATGCGGGCGGGGGGCCGCCGGACCCCACGGGCGGCGCCGGGGGGCGCGGCGTGGGCATGAGCACGCCCTGCGTCGGCGTCTGCCAGGCCCGCGACGGGGCGTGCGTGGGCTGCTTGCGCACCCTGGCGGAGATCGCCGCCTGGTCGGGGCTCAGCGAGGCCGAGCGGTTGCGCATCATGCACCATGAGCTGCCGCAGCGGCGCCAGCGGGCCCAACCGGGAGACCCGACTCCCAAAGCTGGAGAGGCGCCGGGTTGACGACCGCGGGCCCGCAACATTTGACACCGTGCGGGGCAAACCGTACACTCGAAAGTTCCCTATGCCTCCTTTCTACATGGCGGGCTACCTGCCCATCCTCATCCAACTGGTGCTGGGGATCGGGCTCGCGATCATCATCGTCACCCTCTCCTACCTGATCGGCAAGCACCGCCGCTCGGCGGTCAAGGGGCAGCCCTACGAGTGCGGCATCACGCCCGTGGGCGACGCCGAGCACCGCTTCTCGGTGAAGTACTACCTGGTGGCCATCGTCTTTATTTTGTTCGACATCGAGGCGGTGTTCCTGATTCCCTGGGCGGTCGAGATGCGGCAGTTGAAGCTGTTCGGCTTTTTTGAAATGCTGGTCTACATGGCCATCGTGCTGGCCGGCTTCTACTACATCTGGACCAAGGGCGTGATTGATTGGAACACCCCGGAGCGCTCGGAAGAATAAAATGAAGGAAGCGGCCACGATCAGCACCACCCCCGACCAGTGGCTGGCGCTGGCGCAGCGCCTGCGCGGCGAGGGCTACGACCAGCTCTGCGACCTCACCTGCGTGGACTGGCACCCCGAGCCGCAGCGCTTCGAGATCGTCTGCCAGTTGCACAACACCCGGACGCTGACTTGGCAGCGCCTCAAGACGCGCTGCGACGAGAGCGCCCCGCCGCCCACGCTGAGCACGGTCTGGCCCTCGGCCAACTGGTTCGAGCGCGAGGTGTTCGACCTCTTCGGGGTGCGCTTCCAGGGCCACCCCAACCTCACCCGCATGCTGCTGCCCGACGACTGGGAAGGCCATCCGCTGCGCAAGGACTACCCAGTGGAGGGATACCGCTGATGGCCACCGTCCCGGTTGACGCTCCCGCGGCCGACCGCAACCGCAACCTCATTCTCAACATGGGGCCGCAACACCCCTCCACCCACGGGGTGCTGCGGCTGGTGCTCGAGCTCGATGGCGAGATGATCGTCAAGGCCACCCCCGACATCGGCTACCTCCACACCGGCATCGAGAAGTCGGCCGAGTCGAAGTTCTACCAGCAGGTGGTGACCCTCACCGACCGCATTGACTACCTGGCGCCGCTGTCCAACAACCTCTGCTACGTGCTGGCGGTGGAGAAGCTCCTCCAGCTGGAAATCCCGCGCCGGGCGCAGTGGACGCGGGTGCTGCTCAACGAGCTCACCCGGCTGAACTCGCACCTGGTCTGGCTGGGCACCCACGCCCTCGACATCGGGGCGATGACGGTGTTCCTCTACTGCTTCCGCGAGCGCGAGGAGATCCTCAAGATCTTCGAGATGGCCAGCGGGCAGCGCATGATGACCTCCTACTTCCGCGTCGGCGGGCTGGCGCTGGAGCCGCCCATCGGCCTGCTGGAGCGCATCCAGAAGTTCATCGCCACCTTTCCCGACAAGATTGACGTGTACGAATCGCTGCTCACCAAGAACTCGATCTGGGTGGGCCGCACCACCGGCATCGGCTACATCTCGCCCGAGGACGCCATCGCCTGGGGCGTGACCGGGCCCTGCCTGCGGGCGGTGGGCCTGCCGCTGGACCTGCGCAAGACCGCGCCCTACTCCGGCTACCAGGAGTTCCAGTTCGACGTGCCCACCCGCACCGAGGGCGACGTCTACGCCCGCTACCTGGTGCGCGTGGCCGAGATGCGCGAGAGCGTCAAGATCATCAACCAGGCGCTGGCGGGGATGCCGGAAGGGGCGTGGAAGGTGGATGCGCCCGGCATCGCGCTCCCCGACCGCGACCAGATGAAGTTCAGCATCGAGAGCCTCATCTACCACTTCAAGATCGTCACCGAGGGCTTCCAGGTGCCGGCGGGGGAGGCCTACCAGGCGATCGAGTCGCCGCGCGGCCAGATGGGCTACTACATCGTCAGCGATGGCGGGCCCAAGCCCTTCCGCTGCCACATGCGCGCGGCCTCGTTCGCCAACCTGCAGGCGCTGCCCAGGATGATCGAGGGCAAGCTGCTGGCGGACGTGGTGGCGATCATCGGCAGCATTGATATTGTGCTGGGGGACGTGGATCGCTAGCGGCGGCCGCCGGCAGTTGCCGGTGGCGGGCTGGAACGAGGCGGTCGCGAAAGCGGGAACGGCGCGGGTGCGCTGGAGGTTGGCAAGGAGGGTGGCTGCTAGGAACTGGCAACCAGGAACTAGCAACTCGTTTTTATGACGCCGTTTAGCAACCAACTCGAAGAGCGGTTCCAGGGGCTGATGCAGCGCTACCCGGCGCGGCGCTCGGCGCTGGTGCCGATGCTGCTCTACGCCCAGGACGAGCTGGGGTATTTGACCCCGGAGGCCATCGCCCGCATCGCCGCGCTGCTGGGCGAGACCCAGTTGGCGGTGCGCGAGGTGATCGGCTACTACTCCATGCTGCGCACCGAGCCGGCGGGCAAGTTCCACGTGCAGGTGTGCACCAACATCAGTTGCCTGCTGCGCGGCGGCGACGAGATCTACGCCCACTGCCAGAAGCGGCTGGGCCTCGGCCACAAGCAGACCGCCGCCGACGGCGTCTTCTCGCTGGAAGAGGTCGAGTGCCTGGGGGCCTGCTCCTGGGCCCCGGCGGTGCAGGTGAACTACGACTTTCATCAGGAATTGACGGTGGAGGCGCTGGATCAAGTGTTGGATGCCTATCAAACCCGGGGGAAAGCGTGACCAAGCCCCATCCGCTGGAAACCCGCGTGGTGAGCCGGCGCTTCGACCAGCCCGACGCCCACACCCTCCCCGGCTACCTCGCCTCCGACGGCTTCCAGGCACTGGAGAAGGCGCTGGCCATGGCGCCCGAGGCCATCATCGAAGAGGTCAAGAAGTCCGGGCTGCGCGGCCGCGGCGGCGCCGGCTTTCCCACCGGGATGAAGTGGTCGTTCGTGCCCAAGCAGTCGCCCCGCGCCAAGTTCGTGCTCTGCAACGCCGACGAGAGCGAGCCCGGCACCTGCAAGGACCGCCTCATCCTGGAGCACGATCCCTTTGCCGTGATCGAGGGCATGGTCATCGCCGGCCTCGCGATCGGGGCCAAGCAGGGCTACATCTACATCCGCGGCGAGTACCGCTACCTCCTGGACCGCATGGAGCGGGCCATCGAAGAGGCGCGCGCCGCCGGCTACCTGGGCAAGAACATCCGCGGCCGCGGCCTGGACTTCGAGCTCTGGGCCCACACCGGCGCCGGCGCCTACGAGTGCGGCGAAGAGTCGGCGCTGATGGAGTCGCTGGAAGGCAAGCGCGGCATTCCCCGGCTGAAGCCGCCCTTCCCCGCGGTGGCGGGCTACATGGGCGGCCCCACCGTGATCAACAACGTCGAGACGCTGGCCTCGGTGCCGCCCATCCTCATCAATGGGGGCGAGTGGTTCGCCGCCTTCGGGCCGCCCAAGAACGGCGGCACCCGCTTGTTCTGCCTGAGCGGCCACGTCCGGCAGCAGGGGGTGTGGGAGGTGCCGCTGGGCTTCCCCCTGCGCCGCCTGATCGAGGAGATGGGCGGCGGCATGCGCAACGGCGCCCAGCTCAAGGCCGTGGTGCCGGGCGGGTCGTCCACCCCGCTGCTGCCCGCCAGCGTCGCCTGGGAACTGAACCTGGACTTTGATTCCGTCGCCAAGGTGGGCTCCTTCCTGGGCTCGGGCGGGGTGGTGGTGCTCGACGAGAACACCTGCATGGTGCGCTTCGCCCTGCGCATCATGCAGTTCTACCGGCACGAGTCCTGCGGCTGGTGCGTGCCCTGCCGCGAGGGCACGCAGTGGCTGCAGGCCTCCCTCGCCCGCTTCCACGGCGGCGGCGGCCGCGACGCCGACATCGCCCTCATGCGCGAGGTCAGCGAAAACATCCTGGGCCGCACCTTCTGCGCCCTGGGCGACGCCGCCGCCATGCCCACCATCTCGATCCTGGACCACTGGCGGCAGGAGTTCGTGGACCACCTCAACGGCAAACCCTGCCCGTTTGGCGCGACGACGCTGGCGGCGGCGCACTGAGCACTTTCTATGGCTGACACCACTCCGGCTCCCTTGGTCAACCTCACCGTCAACGGGCGCGCCCTGCAAGCCCCGGCCGGCACGCTGCTGATCGAGGCCTGCAAGCAGAACCACATCGAGGTGCCCTCGTTCTGCTACTACCCCAACCTCTCGCTGCAGGCCGCCTGCCGCATGTGCCTGGTCGAGATCGAGAAGATGCCCAAGCTGCAGACCGCCTGCACCGTGGTGGTGAGCGAGGGCATGGTGGTCAAGAGCGACTCCGAGACGGTGCACCGCGCCCGCAAGTCGGCCATCGAGTTCATCCTGACCAACCACCCCCTGGACTGCCCGGTGTGCGACGCCGGCGGGGAGTGCGAGCTGCAGGACATGACCTTCACCTACGGGGCGGAGAAGGGCCGCTTTGTCGAGCCCAAGCGCCACCGCGACGAGCAGCAGTGGTCGCCGGTGGTCTACTTCGACCGCCCGCGCTGCATCCTCTGCTACCGCTGCGTGCGGGTGTGCGGCGAGGCCATGGACGTGTGGGCGCTGGGGGTGGCCAACCGCGGCATCAACGCCACCATCATCCCCAGCCACCAGGACCACCTGGAGTGCGAGGAGTGCGGCAACTGCGTGGACATCTGCCCGGTGGGGGCGCTCACCAGCGGCGCCTACCGCTACAAGACCCGGCCCTGGGAGATGAAGCACGTGGGCGCGGTCTGCGCCTTCTGCGGCGACGGCTGCAAGACCACCCTGGGGGTGCGCAATGACGCCATCCTGCGCGGCGACAACCGCGACAAGAGCGGCATCAACGGCGACTTCCTCTGCATCAAGGGGCGCTACGGCCTCGACTTCACCCAGCACCCCGAGCGGCTGAAGCAGCCCCTGGTGCGGCGCGAGGGCAAGCTGCAGCCGGTGAGCTGGACCTATGCGCTGGAGACGGTGGCCAAGCGCTGGCAGGAGATCCAAAAGGCCAGCGGCAGCTTTGGGGTGGTGGGCTCGACCCGCAGCCTCAACGAAGAGGCGTTCGCGCTGCAGAAGTTCGCCCGCACCGTGCTGCAGACCAACAACCTCGACCACCACCGCACCGCCGACTTCCCCACCCTCTACGACGCCCTCGCCGGGCGCGGCCCCGCCCCCGCCCCGCTGGCGGCGATGCACGAGCTCAAGGCCGCGCCGGCGGTGCTGCTGGTGGGCGGCAACCCCACCGACGAGCATCCCCTGCTGGCCTGGAACCTGCGCTGGGGCTACCGCCAGAACAAGACCCGGCTCTACATCCTCAACCGCGGCGACATCAAGCTGCGCCGCCAGGCCTACCGCTACGCCCAGGCCGACGACCTGGGGGCGGCGGTGCGCTTTCTCAACGGCGAGGGCGCGGCCGCGGCGGCCTCCCTCACCGGCGTGGGCGAGGCCAGCGAGAAGCGCTGGCCGCAGACCCCGGTGTCTACCCCGGCCCCCCTCGACGAGGGCCTGCAGGACTTCCGCGCCCGCCTGCGCCAGGAGCAGGACCTCATCATCGTCTTCTCCGCCGAGGTGGCGGGCGACGACCTGCGCCACCTGGTGGCCTTCGGCTCCGGGCTGAGCGGCGCCACCCGCTACATCGCCCTCGCCGACAATGCCAACTCCCACGGCGCCGCCGACATGGGCCTCTACCCCGACCTGGGGCCGGGCTACACCCCCGCCCCGGGCGCCCCCGGGCTCAACCTGGAGCAGATGATGGCGGCGCTGCGGCAGCAGAACCTGTGCTCGCTCTACGTGGTCGGCGCCAACCCCTTCCGCCTGCATCCGGTCGAGCCGGAGGCGCTCAAGCAGACCTTCCTGGTGGTGCAAGACCTCTTCCTCACCGAGACCGCCCAGGCGGCCGACGTGGTGCTGCCGGCGCTGTGCGCCTATGAAAAGGCGGGCACGGTGACCAACACCTGCGGCGAGGTGCAGGTGCAGCGCCGCGGCGGCGGCTTCGAGGGGGCCAAGTCGGACCTGGAGGTGCTGCACCTGCTCGCCGACCTGATGGGCGCCGCCTGGGGCGCGGCCAACCCCGACCGCACCCTGCAGGAGATCCGCACCCAGGTGAAGGGCTATGACGTTTCGCTGGCCCGCCTGCTGGCGGGCGAGAGCGTGCTGACCCTGCCGCTCAACGGCCGGGTGCCGCGCACCGCGGCCCCCGCCCCGCTGCGCCCCAACCGCGATTCCCTCTTCACCGCCGGCACGCTCGGGCGCTACAGCGCCACCATGAATTCCGTGATGGAAAAGAAACTGGAGCAGGGGCGGTAGGCCGCCAGAGTCGAACTATGGGCATGATCGGATTCCTAGTGCTTTCGCTGGTGAAGTGCCTGGTGGTGCTCTTCATTCTGCTCACCGCCGTGGCCTACATCCAGTTGGCCGAGCGCAAGATCGTGGGGCGCATGCAGTCGCGCGTCGGCCCCACCCGGGTGGGCCCCTTCGGCCTGCTGCAGCCCGCCGCCGACGCGGTCAAGTTCATCCTCAAGGAAGACCTCACCCCCGACACCGCCCACAAGTTCCTCTACGTGCTGGCCCCCATGCTGGCGGTGGTGCTGGCCCTGCTGTCGGTCACGGTCATCCCCATCGGCCCCATCGTCACCCTGTTCGGCATCCAGACGCCTCTGCAGATCACCGACATCAACGTCGGCCTGCTCTTTATCCTGGGGGTGACCTCGCTGGGCGTCTACGGCGTGGTGCTGGCGGGCTGGTCGTCCAACTCCAAGTACTCGCTGCTGGGCTCCCTCCGCGCCGGCTCGCAGATGATCAGCTACGAGCTGGCGCTGGGCCTCTCGCTGATTGGCCCCGTCATGCTGGCGGGCACGCTCAGCCTGCGCGGCATCGTCGAGGCGCAGCGCCACCTGCACTGGTTCATCGTCCCCCAGATCGTGGCCTTCTTCATCTACCTCACCGCCGCCTTCGCCGAGACCAACCGCGTCCCCTTCGACCTGCCCGACGCCGAGGGCGAGCTGGGCGCCGGCTACCACACCGAGTACAGCGCCATGAAGTTCGCCATGTTCTTCCTGGCCGAGTACGTCAACATGATCACCGTGAGCTGCGTGGCCACCCTGGTCTTCTTCGGCGGCTGGATGGGCCCCCTCTTCGGCCCGGCGGCGCTGCGCGCGCTGCTGCCGGTGGCCTACTTCCTGGCCAAGGTCTGCTGTTTCCTCTTCCTCTACATCTGGGTGCGGGGCACGCTGCCGCGCTTCCGCTACGACCAGTTGATGGGGTTTGGCTGGAAGGTGATGGTGCCGCTGGCGCTGGCCAACGTGCTGCTGACGAGTCTGGTGGTAGCCCTGCGGTGAGCCGCCGGGCACGGGATAGGGACGGGAAGTCGCGAGATTCTGGCATGAGCACGGGAACGGAAAGACAGAAGGATTTAGCTGCCGGCTGCGAGCTGCAAGCTGCCAGCCAGGAGTTCGCATGCAACTGACGTTGTTCCTCATCTTCGCGGTGGTGGCGGTGGCGGGGGCGGTGAACCTGCTCCTGCAGCGCCACCCCATCTATAGCGCCCTGTCGCTGGTGACGGTGATGGGGGCGCTGGCGGTGGAGTACCTGCTGCTGGGGGCGGAGTTCATCGCCTTCATCCAGGTGATCGTCTACGCCGGGGCGATCATGGTGCTGTTCGTCTTCGTGATCATGGTGCTCAACGCCGGCGAGGTGGCGAGCCAGCCGCGCAGCAAGGTGGCGGCGCTCCTCGGCCTGCCGGTGCTGACCCTGCTGGGCATCATCCTGGTGAGCCGGGTGGCGGGGCCCTTCCAGCACACCCCCATCGGGCTGGGCGACTTCCTGGTGCAGACCGGCCCGGTGGGCCAGAGCCTGTTCCACAAGTTCCTGCTGCCCTTCGAGGTGACCTCGGTGCTGTTCCTGGTGGGCGTGCTGGGAGCGGTGGTGCTGGCGGCGCGGCGGGAGAAGCCGGCCCTGGCCCCGCCGCCGGCGGAGAAGGCGGTCGTGGCCGCGCAGAGGTGATTATGGTTCCCTTGTCCTACTACTTGGCGCTGAGCGCGATCCTGTTCTGCCTGGGCGTGGCCGGCTTTCTCTTCAAGCAGGACATCATCACCGTCTTCATCTCCATCGAGCTCATGCTCAACGGGGTGAACCTGGCGTTTGTGGCCTTCAGCCGCGCCCTGCGCCAGATTGACGGCAACATCTTTGTCTTTTTCGTGATGGTGGTCGCCGCCGCCGAGGCCGCCGTCGGCCTCGCCATCATCATCGCCGTGGTGCGCAACCGCAACACCCTGGCGGTGGACGCGATGGAGGAGCTCAAGGACTGAAGTTGCTAGTTGCTAGTTGCTAGTTGAACACCGGAGCACCATGGCGTCGTCGTATGAAGATCTGGTCGCGTGGCAAAAGGCAATGAAGCTGGTGACGGAGATCTACCATGCAAGCGAGAACTTTCCGAAGCACGAGGCCTTCGGATTGACCACCCAACTGCGGCGGGCCGCGGTGTCGGTGCCGTCGAACATCGCCGAAGGGCAGGGACGGCTTACCCGGAAGGATTTCCGGCATTTCCTGGCGACCGCTCGCGGCTCGCTGCAGGAGATGCAAACGCAGCTGCGCATCGCCGAGAATCTGCACTTCCTCGGCCACGAGCAAACGCAAGAACTGCTGGCCTCTTCGGCCGAGCTTGGACGCATACTCAATGGCCTCATGGCCTCGATCAAGGAGGTCGGCTAGCGGACGCGGGCGCTAACTAGCAACTAGCAACCAGCAACTAGCAACTTTTTATGGATTTGCACCTCTGGATCATTCCCCTCCTCTGCTTCACCGGCTTCGCCCTCAACCTGGCGGGCGGGCGGCGCTGGTCGAACCGCGTCGCCGGCGCGGTGGGGGTGGGCTTCCCCGCCCTGGCCTTCGCCTACGCCCTGTGGGTGGTGGCACAGTGGCCGGCCCTCGCCCACCCCTACCTCGAGGTGCACCGCGCCTGGGTGCAGGCGGGCGCGCTCACCATCCCCTTTGGCTTCCAGCTCGACCAGCTCTCGCTGGTGATGCTGCTGATCGTCACTGGGGTGGGGCTGCTGATCCACATCTACTCGCTGGGCTACATGGCGCACGAGGGCGGCTTCTACCGCTTCTTCGCCCTGCTCAACGTCTTCATGTTCTTCATGCTGACGCTGGTGCTGGCCAACAACTACCTGCTGATGTTCATCGGCTGGGAGGGGGTGGGCTTCGCCAGCTACATGCTGATCGGCTTCTACTTCCACAAGGACTCGGCCTCGCGCGCCGGCATGAAGGCCTTCGTCGTCAACCGCATCGGCGACTTCGGCTTCCTGATCGGGCTGTTCTACATCTTCAGCCGCTTCGGCACCTTCGAGTTCAGCCGGCTCTTCCCGCAGGTGGAGCGCCTGCCGGTGGAGGCGGGCTGGGGCGGGCCGCTGACCGTCATCGCCCTGCTGCTGTTCGTGGGGGCCACCGGCAAGTCGGCGCAGATTCCGCTCTACGTCTGGCTGCCGGACGCGATGGAGGGCCCCACCCCGGTCTCCGCCCTCATCCACGCCGCCACCATGGTCACCGCCGGCGTCTACATGGTGGCGCGCTCGGCCGCCATCTACGACCGCGCCCCGCAGGCGCTGGAGGTGGTGCTGGCGGTGGGCGCGCTCACCGCCCTCTTCGCCGCCTCCATCGGCCTACTGCAGCGCGACATCAAAAAAGTCCTGGCCTACTCCACCATCAGCCAGTTGGGCTACATGTTCATGGCCTGCGGCGCCGCCGTCTACGGCGCCGGCGTCTTCCACCTCATGACCCACGCCTTCTTCAAGGGCCTGCTCTTCCTCGGCGCCGGCAGCGTCATCCACGCCATGGGCGGCGAGCAGGACATGTGGAAGATTCGCGCGGGCGCCCCCGGCGGCCTGCGCAAGTACGCCCCGGTCACCTTCGCCACCTTCCTCATCGCCACCTGCGCCATCTCCGGCATCCCCTTCTTCTCCGGGTTTTACAGCAAAGACAAGATCCTCTACGAGGTGCTCACCAGCGGCCACGGCAGCCCGCTCTGGTGGGGCGTGGGCACGCTGGCGGCGCTGATGACCTCGTTCTACATGTTCCGCGCGCTGTTTGTGACCTTTTTCGCGGATCCCGCCGGCCACAAGGCCGCCGCCAAGCCCCAAGCCGGCCATGGCGACGGCCACGGCCACGGGCCGCACGAGTCGCCGGCGGTGATGACGGTGCCGCTGATGATCCTGGGCGTGCTGGCGCTGATCGGCGGCTACATCGGCATCGGCGACCGCTTCGAGCACTTCCTCGACCCGGTGTTCGCCACCGGCGTGCCGGCGCTGCCCATCCATCCCATCGCCGGCGGCGAGATGACGGTCTCGCTGCTCTCGGTGGGGGTGGCGCTGCTGGGCCTGCTGCTGGCCTGGGTGTTCTACCTCAAGCGCCCGGAGCTGCCCGACCAGCTCGCCGCCAGCCTGGGCGGGCTGTACCAGTTGATCTTCAACAAGTACTGGATTGACGAGCTCTACGGCGCGGCCATCACCCGCCCGCTGGCCGCCTTCTCGCGCGTGGTGCTGTGGCGCGGGGTGGACGTGGGCTTGATTGACGGCGCCGTCAACGGCGTCGGCTACGCCGCCCGCGGGGCCGGCGACGGCCTGCGCCGCCAAGCCTCCGGCAACATCCGCAGCTACGCCACCTGGGTGGCGCTGGGCGCGGCGGCGGTGCTCATCTACATGCTCTGGGGAGGCCCGCGGGTTTGACCATGAACTTCCTCAACCACACCCTGAACCACGTCATCGTCACCGGCATGGTCTTCCTGCCGCTGGCCGGCATTCTGGCGCTGCTGCTCGCCCGGGGCGACCGCGCCGTGCGCTGGGTGGCGCTGGCCTTCACCACCGCCACCTTCCTGCTCTCCCTCCACCTGCCCTTCCACTGGGACAGCGCCAGCGGCGGCTTCCAGTTCCTGCAGCGCCACCCCTGGATCCCCGCCTTCCACATCCAGTACCTGGTGGGCGTGGACGGCCTCAGCCTCTGGCTCTCGGTGCTCACCACCTTCCTCTCGGTGATCGGGGTGCTGGTCTCCTGGCGTTCCATCCAGAAGAACACCAAGGCCTTCTTCATCCTGCTGCTCCTGCTGGAAACGGGCATGCTGGGCGTGTTCTGCAGCCTCGACCTGTTCCTGTTCTACACCTTCTGGGAGATCACGCTGGTGCCGATGGCGTTCCTGATCGGCATCTGGGGGCACGAGCGCCGCCTCTACGCGGCGATGAAGTTCTTCCTGTACACCATGGCGGGCTCGGTGCTGATGCTGGGCTGCATCCTCTGGCTCTACAACCTCACCGGCACCTTCGACTTTTTGGCCATCAAGGCGGGGCTGGCCTCGGGCGCGTTCGCGCTCAGCTCCTCCACCGAGCTCTGGCTCTTCCTCGGCTTCTTCATCGCCTTCGCCATCAAGGTGCCGCTCTTCCCCTTCCACACCTGGCTGCCCGACGCCCACGTGGAGGCGCCCACCGCGGGCTCGGTGCTGCTGGCCGGGGTGCTGCTGAAGATGGGGCCCTACGGCATGCTGCGCTTCAACCTGGGGCTATTTCCCCACGCCGCGCGCGAGTGCTCGGCGGCGATCGTGGTGCTGGGGCTGATCGGCATCGTCTATGGGGCGCTGGTGGCCTTCGTGCAGCCCAACATGAAGAAGCTGGTGGCCTACAGCTCGGTCAGCCACATGGGCTTCATCATGGTGGGGGTGTTCACCTTCAGCTTGATCGGCACCCAGGGGGCGGTCTACCAGATGCTCAACCACGGCATCTCCACCGGCGGCCTCTTCATCCTGGTGGGCATGCTCTATGAGCGCCGCCACACCTTCGAGCTGAAGGAGTACGGCGGCATCGCCACCGTCATGCCCATCTACGCCGCCTTCTTCGTTTGGATGGTGATGTCGTCGGTGGGCCTGCCGCTGCTCAACGGCTTTGTGGGCGAGTTCCTCATCATGGTGGGCACCTTCACCGCCGCCGTGGCCCACGCCCACGTCTACGCCATGGTCGCCGCCACCGGGGTGATCGTGGGCGCGCTCTACCTGCTGCACTGGACCCGCAGCACCATCTGGGGCGAGCTGGCCAACGCCAAGAACAAGCTCTTGCAAGACGTGGACGGGCGCGAGCTGTTCGTGTTGGCGACGCTGGCGCTGCTGACGCTGTTCATGGGCATCGCCTCCCCCTACTTCCTGAACAAAACCGAGGCCACGGTCAAGGCCGGCGTGGCCGCCTTCCAGCCGGCGCCGACCCTGAGCGCCCACTTGGCGGCGCGGCCCACACCCACGCTGGCGGCCCGGGGAGGCGCGCAATGAGCTTCGTTCCTACGGTCTACTACCTGCGCATCCTGCCCGAGATCGTGCTCTCGGTCTTCGCCCTGCTGATCATGCTGGTGGAGGGCCCGGCGCGCGGCGGCAGCCGCGGCCGCCGCGCCGGCTGGCTGGCGCTGGTCGGCTGCCTGGCCGCGCTGGCGGCGGTGGCGGTGCAGGCCGCCCACCCCGGCGACGCCTTCAGCGGCATGTTCCGCGTGGACGCCTTCACCCTCTTCCTCCACGTCGTGCTCATCGCCGCCACCACGGCGGTGGTGCTGCTGGCCATGGACTACCTGCCGCAGCAGGGCCTGGAGCGGGGCGAGTTCTACGCCCTGCTGCTGTTCGCCACCGTCGGCATGGGCTTCATGGTGGGCTCGGTCGAGCTCATCATGATCTTCATCGGGCTGGAGATCAGCTCCATCTCCACCTACATCCTCTGCGGCTTCCGCCGCCACAACGCCCAGTCCACCGAAGCCTCGCTCAAGTACTTCCTGCTGGGCTCGTTCGCCACCGCCTTCTTCCTCTACGGCATCGCCCTGCTCTACGGCGCCAGCGGCACCACCAACCTCTACCAGATGGCGGCGCAGGGCCTGCAGGTCTCCCCCGACGGGCTCAACCACACCGGCCTGGTGCTCACCGCCGCCGGCCTGGTCTTCATCGGCCTGGGCTTCAAGATCTCGGCCGCGCCCTTCCAGATGTGGACCCCGGACGTCTACCAGGGCGCCCCGGCGCTGGTCACCGGCTTCATGTCGGCCGGCCCCAAGGCGGCCGCCTTCGCGGTGGCGCTGCGCGTCTTCTACGTCGCCCTGCAGGGCCAGTCGGCCGCCTGGTTCTGGATGATCTGGGCGGCGGCGCTGCTCTCCATGTGCATCGGCAACCTGGGGGCGCTGCTGCAGACCAACCTCAAGCGCATGCTGGCCTACAGCTCCATCGCCCAGGCGGGCTACATCCTGGTGGCCTTCGCCGCGCTCGGCCCCAGCGGCGCCTCGGCGGTGCTCTTCTACCTCGCCGCCTACGTGGCCATGAACATCGGCGCCTTCGCCATCATCAGCCACTGGGCCCACCGCGAGGAGCGCTACGTCGCGCTCCAGGACTACGCCGGGCTGGGCTTCCGCTTCCCCTGGCTGGGCTTCTGCCTCTCGATCTTCTTGTTTTCGCTAATCGGGGTGCCGATGACCGGCGGCTTCTTCGGCAAGCTCTTCGTCTTCCAGGCCGCGCTCAACGCCCACCTGGTCGGCCTGACCATCGTCGCCCTGCTCAACAGCGCCCTGGCGGCCTACTACTACCTGCGCGTCATCGTCTACCTCTACATGCGCCCGCAGGAGGAATCCATCGCCTGCGCCCCCTTCACCGCCCCCCTCTGGCTGGCGGTGGCCGGCTGCCTGGCCGCCACCCTGTGGCTGGGCATCTTCCCCTCCCAGGCCCTGGCCTACGCCCTCAAGGGCGCCCAGCAACTGCTGCGCTAACGCCTGGCCAACCGTCACGCCGAAGCCGGGATGTGGCCGACCAGGCCGGGCGGCCGGTGCTAGAATTGCGGCTATGGCGCAGTCGTTGAAGACCGTGGCGGAACGGCTAGTGAAGGCCCATCGCAAGGCGGAGCCCCTGTTGGAGCGGGTGCTGTACTACCCGGATCCCGGGGGCAAACAGATCCGCTTGGTTGAGGTCGTAAAGGACTCGCCCAGCGCCGACCAGGTATACCCCTTCCGGTTCGCGCCCGACCCGGAGCACGGCATTCCCTACCCGGTGGTTCTCATTGAATTGTCGCCGAAAGAATTCCGCCGGCTGGCGCAAGCCGGGGAAAACGCGCTCAAACTGCCGGCGGGCTGGGAGGAATCCGTCGAGCTCTTTCGGAAGGCCAAATGAATGCCTGGGCCTCGGGGTTTAGAGCACAGGCGGCGGTTGATTTTCAGTCGGCGGAGTACCTCCTCGACAAGCCCGAATTCCACAGCCAGGCCACAATGCTCTTGCAGATGGCGTGGGAAAAGTTGGCCAAATCGGCACTCGTGGGGCGGCCCGACTATCGTGCAAGTCACCACGTAGCCTCCAAGTTCGTGCGCAACCTGAAACACGACGCCAGGCGGTTCGGCCGGGCCATGGGCCTGGGGCCAAACGGTGCGGCCGCACGCCTAACGGAGTTGGCCCAGCAGCTCACATCACTGGAGGGCTTGGCGCCACAAAGAGCGGGCGGAGAGAATAGCGAGTACCCGTGGGAGTCGGGTGGGAAAGTATTATGGCCGGCACGCGACCTGCGCCGAGACTTCACCTCGGCGCAGCCCCGGCGGATGTGCGTATGGCGCGACTTTCACGCCGTCGCACGCTACCTCAGATCGCTTCCCCAGGCCACGCCGCGACGCACGGCCCGCCTATAAATTCGGTTGACTTGCCTGCAGGCCGTCCGTAGATTGGTAGGCGGAGGGTGTCACCCCATGAGTCATTTCTCTCGGACCCGGTCCACCATCGTCTTGGGCGCGCTGGCGGCCTTGGCCGCGCTGGCCTCCGCCAGCCCCATCCCGCCCACTGCGCTGATGGGCAAGCTGAGCTGGCGCAGCATCGGCCCCTACGTGGGCGGCCGCGTGGTGGCGGTCACCGGGGTCGCCGGCAACGACAACCTTTACTACATGGGCACCACCGGCGGCGGCATCTGGAAGAGCACCGACGAGGGCCTGCAGTGGAAGAACATCTCCGACGGCAAGCTGCCGGGCAACAGCCCCAGCATCGGCGCCCTGGCGGTGGCCCCCTCCAACCCCAAGGTGATCTACGCCGGCACCGGCGAGAGCGACATCCGCAACGACATGATCTCCGGCGACGGCGTCTACCGCTCCAGCGACGCCGGCGCCACCTGGAGCTACGCCGGGCTGCGCGACACCCAGAGCATCAGCGCCCTGGTGGTGGACCCGGCCAACCCCGAGGTGGTCTACGCCTCCTCCATGGGCCACGTCTTCGTGCCCGATCCCAACCGCGGCGTGTTCAAGACCACCGACGGCGGCAAAACCTGGAGCAAGATCCTCTTCGTCAACGACCAGACCGGCGCCATTGACCTGGTGATGGAGCCCAACCAGCCCAACGTGCTCTACGCCGCCATGTGGCAGGCGGTGCGCACCCCCTACTCGCTGGTGAGCGGCGGCCCCGGCAGCGGCCTCTACAAGTCCACCGACGGCGGCGCCCACTGGACCAACCTCGACGCCACTCCCGGCTTCCCCCAGGGCGTGCTGGGGCGCATGGGCGTCAGCGTCACCGCCGCCAACCCCAACGTGGTCTACCTCATCGCCCAGGCCCTGCACGGCGGCGTGTTCCGCTCCGACAACGGCGGCCAGAGCTGGACGCGGGTGAACAAGGAGTGGAGCCTGCGCCAGCGCGCCTTCTATTACATGAGCATCTACGCCGACCCCAAGGACGCCAACACCGCCTACGCCCCCGAGGTGGACGCGCTCTGGGTCACCCACAACGGCGGCAAGACCTTCACCCGCCTGCGCACCCCCCACGGCGACAACCACATCGTCTGGATCAACCCCACCGACCCCCGCTACCTGCTCGAGGGCAACGATGGCGGCGCCACCGTCTCCACCGACCGCGGCGCGAGCTGGAGCCAGGAGCACAACCAGCCCACCGGCCAGTTCTACCACGTCAACCTCGACGACCAGTTCCCCTTCCACGTCTACGGCGCGCAGCAGGACGAGGGCTCGACCGAGGGCCCCAGCGCCTCGGCCGGCGGCTCCATCCCCCTCTCCGATTGGAACCGCGTCGCCTACGGCGAGAGCACCTGGGTGGTGCCCCAGCCCGGCGACCCCAACCTCACCTACGGCAGCGGCTACTACAGCATCTTCCTGAAGTACAACCTTGCCACCGGCGAGTACGAGAGCGTCAGCCCCTGGCCCAACTACCAGGAGGGCGCGGCCTCGAACGCGCTCAAGTACCGCTTCGGATGGACCCACCCCATCCTGTTCTCTCCCGCCAACCCCAAGGAACTGCTGATCGGCGCCCAGTACGTGCTCAAGAGCGACGACTACGGCCAGACCTGGAGCCGGATCAGCCCCGACCTCACCCGCAACCGGCCCGCCACCGAGGCCCCCAGCGGCGGCCCCATCAACATTGACCACTCCGGCGCCGAGATCTATCCCGGCCTCTCCAGCCTGGCGGTCTCCCCGCTCGACAACAACGTCATCTGGGCGGGCTCCGACGACGGCCTCATCCACGTCACCCGCGACGGCGGCGCCACCTGGCAGGCGGTGAACCCTCCCGGCCTGCCCGCCGAGTCCTGGGTCAGCACCATCGAGCCCTCCCACACCGACGCCGGCACCGCCTACCTGAGCACCCAGCGCCACATGTGGGATGACTTCCTTCCCTATGTCTACAAGACCACCGACTACGGCCAGACCTGGCAGCCGCTGACCAGCGGCCTGCCCGCCAACGCCTACGTCAACGTCATCCGGCAAGACCCGAGCGACGCCAACCTGCTGTTCGCCGGCACCAACAGCACCGTCTACGCCAGCCTGGACGGCGGCGCCCACTGGTCGCCGCTGACGCTCAACCTGCCCCCCGCCGAGGTGCGCGACATCGCTATCAACACCCGCCAGGGCGACGTGGTGATCGCCACCCACGGCCGCGCCTTCTGGGTGCTGGACAACCTCGCCCTGCTGGAACAGTTGAGCCAGCACCCGCCGCTCGACAGCGACGACGCCCAGGTGTTCGCCCCCGCCACCGCCTGGCTCAGCCACGCCTACGGCGGCGGCGGCTTTGGCGGCGGCGACGCCGGCCAGAACCCCGCCTTCGGCGCCACCGTGTTCTTCCACATCCCCGCCGGCTACAACGGCTCGACCCCGGCGACGCTCACTTTCACCAACGCCCAGGGCCAGGTGGTGCGCACCCTCCACCTGCACCCCAAGCCCGCCCACGCCCAGCCGCTGGGCCCGCAGGCCACCCCGGCGCAGCGCGCCGCCGCCCTGACCGCGATCGCGCCCGGCATGAACCGCATCCTCTGGGACCTGCGCTACCCCGACGCCACCGAGGTCACCGGCTTCCAGCCGCCGGTGGCGGCCGGCGGCCTCGATGACACCGTGGCCGGCCCGGTGGTGGCGCCCGGCGCCTACACCGTCACCCTCAGCTACGGCGGCCACCAGTCGCAGCAGGGCTTCGCCGTGGCGCTCGATCCCCGCATCCACGCCACCGCGGCCGACTTGGCGGCCGAGCTGGCGCTGCAGCTCCAGATCCACACCGCGCTCGACACCCTCGACCGCAAGCTCAACCAAGCCATCGCCCTGCGCGGCAAGCTGGCCAAGGCGGGCACGGCCTCCAGCCCGGCGGCCCGCGAACTCGACCAGACCATCGCCAGCCTGGTGCAGTTAAAGATTCAGTCCAGCGAGGGCAGCCTGCTGTACCCCACCAAGCTGCGCAGCCACCTCGCCTACCTGGCGGCCGACATCGCGCTCGCCTACCGCCGCCCCACCGCGGCCCAGTTCGCGGTGTTCCAGCACCTGCAAGCCCAGCAGCAGGCTGGCGTGCAGAAGCTTGACGCCGCCATCGCCGCCGCCGGCGGAGGCAACTAGTCGGAAGGGAGCGGCCGGCGCAGGCCGCCGGCCCTCCACCACGGGCGGGCCCGGGCCGGGCCGGTCGCGCGGTCCCCGCTACCGCCGTGGGCGCCGGCGGCGCTTGCTATACTGGGCGCAGTGGCGGGGAAAACCTTTTACCTGGAGACGTTCGGGTGCCAGATGAACGTCCACGACTCCGAGCGCGTGGCCGGGACGCTGGTGGCGCAGGGCTACGCCCCGGTCGGGACCATGCAGGAGGCGGGGCTGATCCTGTTCAACACCTGCAGCATCCGCGACAAGGCGGCGCAAAAGGTCTTTGACCGGCTGGCCAACACCAAGGCGCTGGCCAAGCAGGGCAAGCAGTTCGGGGTGCTGGGCTGCGTCGCCCAGGCCGAGGGCGAGGCCATCTTCCAGCGCGCCCCCCACGTCGCGCTGGTGGCGGGCTCGGCCAGCTACCCCAAGCTGCCCGAGCTGATCGCCCAGCTCGAGGCGGGCGAGCGGCGCGTCCGCGGCCTGGGCGAGGCCGAAGACGCCGCCTTCGAGACCGAGCTCACCCGCCGCGACCACCCCTTCCGCGCCTTTGTCACCATCATCGAGGGCTGCGACAAGCACTGCGCCTATTGCGTCGTCCCCTACACCCGCGGCAAGGAGCGCAGCCGCGCCAGCGCCGCCATCCTGCGCGAGGTGGCGCAATTGGTGGAGCTGGGCTACACCGAGGTGCAGCTGCTGGGCCAGAACGTCAACTCCTACCGCGACCCCTCGCCCGCCGGCCTCGACTTCGCCGCCCTGCTGGCGGCGGTGGGCGAGGTGCCGGGCCTGCGCCGGGTGCGCTACACCACCTCCCACCCGCGCGACTTCACCCCGGCGATTGTGGCGGCCATGGCCCGCAACCCGGTGCTCTGCGACCACGTCCACCTGCCGGTGCAGTCGGGCTCCAACGCGGTGCTGCGCCAGATGCGCCGCGGCTACACCCGCGAGCAATATTTGGAGATCATCGCCGCCATCCGGAGCTGCCCCCGCCCGCTGGCGGTCACCACCGACATCATCGTCGGCTTCCCCGGCGAGACCGACGCCGACCTCGAGCAGACGCTCGACCTGATGCGCCAGGTGCGCTACTCCGGCGCCTTCATCTTCAAGTACTCGCCCCGCCCCCACACCGAGGCCCAGGCCTGGGAAGACTCCATCCCCGACGCCGAGAAGACCGAGCGCCTCATGGTCCTGCAGCGCCGCCAGCAGGAGCTGCAGCTTGAGGACAACCAAGCCTTCGTGGGCCAGACCCTGGAGGTCATGGTGGAGGCCTACCACCCCAAGCTGGACCAGTGGGCGGGCCGCTCCAGCTCCAACCGGGTGGTGAACTTTGCCGCCATTGTCGCCCCGCCCGCGCCGCCGCCCGCCGCCCTCGCCATCCTGGGGCAAGCGGCGGCGCCCCCGCCGCCGCGGCCCGGCACGCTCGCCCCCGGCGCCTACTGCCCGGTGCGCATCGAAAAGGCCGGACCGAACAGCTTCGTCGGCCGGCAGGCCTAGGAGGCCCAAGCCATGGAAGTCGAGATGAAGATTCGCGGGCTGATGATGGACGCCTCCACCAACACGCCCATCGTGATCCTCAAGGACCTGGAGGGCACCTCGGTGCTGCCCATCTGGGTCGGCATCTACGAGGCCAACGCCATCGCGCTGGAGATCGAAAAGGTGGCCACGCCCCGCCCCATGACCCACGACCTCATCAAGCAGGTGCTGGTGGGCTTCAACGCCATCCTGCAGAAGGTGGTGGTGAGCGAGCTGCGCGACGACACCTTCTACGCCGTGCTTTGGCTCGACCGCGAGGGCGAGACCATCGTGCTCGACGCCCGCCCCAGCGACGCGCTGGCGCTGGCGCTGCGCCTGGACTGCCCCATCTACGTGAACGACGAGGTGCTGAAGAGCTCGCGCATCGCCGCCGCCGCCGCCGACCCCGCCTCCAGCGAAGAGCTGCGCCGCTGGCTGGAGAACCTGGGCGAAGAGGACACCGGCCGCTACAAGATGTAGGCGCGCGGCCTCCGGCCGCGGCGCCGGCGGCTATTTCTTCCGGCGCGGCCAGTGCGCCGTAATGGTGCTGGAGATGCCGCCGCGCGGGGTGAATTTGCCCTCCACCCGCGCCCACACCGGCTCGGTGGCGGCCACCAGGTCGTCGAGGATGCGGTTCACCGCGTTCTCGTAGAAAATGCCCAGGTTGCGGTAGGCGAGCAGGTATTCCTTGAGCGATTTCAGCTCGACGCAGCTCTTCTGCGGCATGTAGGTGATCACCAGCGTGGCGAAGTCGGGCAGCCCGGTCTTGGGGCAGACCGAGGTGTACTCCGGCACGGCGATGGCGATCTCGTAGCCCTGGTACTGGTTGGGCCAGGTCTCCAGCGCCGGCAGCGGAAAGCGGATGCCGGCGGCGGCTTGCTCGTCGGTGTAGCGGCGCTTGGGGGCGGGCATGGCCTAGGATATCAGCGTTGCCGCAGCCACGCATGGTGGAACTCGGCGCCCAGCAGGATAGCCAGGGCGAAGCAGTAGAACCACAGCATCAGGGCGATGACCGCGCCCAGCGAGCCGTAGAGGGCCGAATAGGCGGCGAAGTGGTTGACGTAGGCGGCCAGCAGCGCCGAGGCCAGCACCCACAGCCCCAGCGCCACGGCCACGCCGGCCAGGCGTCCGGCGCGGGCGGGCGGGGCGCTGGGGGCAAATCGGTAGAGCAGCAGCAGCGCCAGCATCATGAAGGCCAGCGTCAGCCCCCAGCGCAGCAGCGGCCAGAAGCGCAGCAGGGCGCTGGCCGCGGGCAGCGGCCCGGCGACGAGGTCGAGCAGGTGCTGGCCCAGCAGCAGCGTGGCCAGCGCCAGCGCGATGAGAATGCCCGCGCTGAACGTCAGCAGCAGCGCCAGCGCCAGGCGACGGAAGTAGGAACGGGTTTCCGGCAGCTCGTAGGCGGCGTTGAGCGCGGCCATCAGCCCGGAGAAGGCCTGGGAGGAGGAGTAGAACACCAGGAGCAAGTCAAGGCTGATGAGCCCGGGCACGGGCTGGCTCAGCAGTTGCCGCAGTTGCGCGGCGACCAGCCGGGCGGCATCGCCCGGCAGGTTGCGGGTCAGGGTGGCAACCAGGTTGGCGGTGAGCGCCTCCAGGTGAAAGACCGACAGCAGCGAGGCAACCAGCAGCACCGTAGGGAAAAGGGCGAAGAGAAAGTAGAACGAGAGCGTCGCCGCCCAATCCAGCAGATCGTCGCGCATGGCCGTGGCCACCGCGTTGTGCACCAGGCGAAGCCATGGCCGCATGGCAACTTAGATGCGGCACTGGGGGCAGAGTGGCCGGCGGGCCGCCGATTTCACCGGTGCGCAGGCGCCGTCGCGAGGTATTGCGTCCAGGAGGCGGGCGCATCGCCCAGCGCCCGCGCCAGCGTCAGCTTGGCCAGGTTGTGGGCGTAGACACTGTTGATGTAGTCCTGCTCGGCGGTGGCCACCGCCTGCTGCGCCTGGATGAGCTCGACCGTGTTGATGACGCCCGCCTGGAAGCGGTCCCGGGTCATCTGCAGCGCCTCGTGGGCGACCTTGAGGTTGTTCTGCGCCACCACCACCTGGCTGGCGGCGGCGCCGAGGTCGAGGAAGGCGTCGCGCACCTGGGCCTCGATCTGGCTGCGGGTGTCGGCCAGCTCGGCCTGGCGCTGGGCCAGGGCGGCGTTGGCCTGCTCGACGTCGCCGCCCACCTTGCCTCCCAGCCAGATCGGGATGCGCAGGGTGCCGGTAACGGTGTAAACCCCGTGCGACGAGGTCCAGGGGTTGGTGCCGATGACGCCGTAGTTGCCGGTGAACACCGCCGAGGGCAGGCGCTCGTCGCGGGCGGCGGCCAGCGCGGCGCGCGCCGCTTCGGCCTGGGCGGCCGCGGCCCGCAGGTCGGCGCGCTGCTCCAGCGCCCGCGCCAGCGCCGCCTGCAGGCTCAGCGGCGGCGGCGGCGCGAACGGCACCGCGTCGCTGAGCTGGAAGTTGCCGTCCGGCGGCAGCCCGATCATGCGCGCCAGGTTGATCTTCTGCTTGGCCAGGTCGTTCCTCAGCGTGGTCAACTGCAACTGCTGGATGGCGGCCTGCACCTGGTTCTGGTCCACCGTGAGTTTCGCCAGCGCCCCCACGCTCTGCCGCTGCTGCGACTGGTTGAGGATGGCGTTGGCGGTCTCGAGCTCGGCCCGGGCCGAGGCCAGCCGCGCCTGGGCGGCGATCACCCCCAAATAGGCCCCGCCCACCCCCAGCACCACCAAGTCGCGCGCGTCCTGGAACTCGAGCTGGTTGGCGCGCAGGCTCTGCTGGCTGGCGCGGTAGTTGTTGAGCGCGGTCAAATCCAGCAGCGACTGCGACAGGCTGGCCTGCAACTGCATGTAGCTGAAGGGCCCGACCACCGAGGGAAAGCTCAGCCCGGCGGCGATGCCCGAGCTGGGCAGGTTCAGCCGGAAGCCCATCGCCTTGAGGTCGGTCTGCTGCGAGGTCTCGGCCACGCTGCCGCTCAGGTTGGGCAGCAGCGCCGAGCGCGCCACCCGCTCCTCGCCCTGCGCCTGGCTCACGGTGTAGGACCACTGCCCGGCGCCGAGGTTATAGGCCAAGCCGCGGTGGATGGCGTCGGCGAGCGACAGCCGTCCGGAAAACGGCCGGCTGGCCGGCGCCGGCGAGCTGCCGGCGAAGGCGCCGGAGGCGCTCACGCTGGGGTTCAGGGTATTGACGCCCGCGCCGGGCGTGGACGCCTGGGTGGCGTTCACCGAGCCCGCCTGCGGCGCCCGGCCGGAGAGCGGCAGATGCGCCGCCTGCGAGGCCGGCGGCACCGCCTGCTGCCCCTCCAGGGCCACGCCGCAGCCCAATGCCAGCGCCAGGCACAGCAGTCCGCGGACGCCCCGGCCCGGCTGCAACTGGCTACTGGCTACTGGCAACTGGCAACTCTCCCTAGAGCAGATCGGATTGCGCGAAAAAGAAGGCGATCTCCTGGCGCGCGGTCTCGGCGGCGTCGGAGCCGTGGATGACGTTGCGCTCGATGGACTGGGCGTAGAGCTGGCGCAGCGTGCCCGCCTCGGCCTTGGCCGGGTCGGTGGCGCCCATGTGGCGGCGCAGCTCCGCCACCGCGCTGTCGCGCTCCAGCGCCGCCACCACCACCGGACCCTCGGTCATGAAGCGGACCAGATCCTGGTAAAAGCCGCGCTCGCGGTGCACGGCGTAAAAGCCCTCGGCCTGGGCGCGCGAGAGCTGCAGCCGGCGCAGTCCGAGGATGCGGAAACCGGCTTTTTCGAGGTGGGCGAGAACGGCGCCGGTGAGGCCGGCGGCCACCCCGTCGGGCTTGATGATGGTGAGTGTGCGTTCCATGGGGGTCGAGAGTGGACAGTGAATCGTGGGCAGTGAACAGCGATCAACGGGTGACGGAGAGCGTGGCCGCCACGGTCGAGCCGATGTCGGCCGGGCTCTGGCAGACGTGGATGCCGGCGGCGCGCATGGCCGCCATCTTCTCCGCCGCCGTGCCCTTGCCGCCCGAGATGATGGCGCCGGCGTGGCCCATCCGCCGCCCCGGCGGCGCCGTCTGCCCGGCGATGAAGCCCACCACCGGCTTGCGCACGTGCGCCTGGATGTAGGCCGCGGCCTCTTCCTCGCCGCTGCCGCCGATCTCGCCGATCATGACGATGGCGTCGGTCGCCGGATCGTCGTTGAACAGCGCGATGGCGTCCAGGTGGGTGGTCCCGATGATGGGGTCGCCGCCGATGCCGATGGCGGTGGATTGCCCGATGCCGAGCTGGGTCAACTGGTGCACCGCCTCGTAGGTCAGGGTGCCGCTGCGGCTGACGATGCCCACCCGCCCGGGCAGGTGGATGGAGCCCGGCATAATGCCGATCTTG
>DATKSZ010000161.1:0-29570 GCA_035531375.1 Terriglobales bacterium
AACGACGCAACTAGTTAAGCTGCGTATGCCAGTTGATTAGAATTGGCACTTGTTGGTTTCCATGCGATCGCGGGGGCATGGAGCCCGGCACGCCTCCCCATCTCATCCACTTCCGTCGAATCCGGGACGCCCCCAATTCGATGAAGCATTCTGATTATAGCAAATCCGCTGCGATCGGTGCCCGCGGCGGCGCGCTATGATGGGCTCAGTTCCTGTGCTGCTCTCCGAAACAGAATTGCGCGCGGCGCTGGAGCCGCTGCTCGACCGTCTGCTCACCGAGCGGCTGCGCCTGTTCCAGCTCCAGCTCGAACCCCGGCTGCAGTCGCTCATCGCCGCCGCCCTCCAGCCCCGCGCCCTCGCCAGCGCCCAGGAAGACCTGCTGCGCCTGCTGCGGTCCCCCGACCCCAACCACTGCTTCGCCCTGCTGTTCCAGCAGGCGCGCGAGCTCGTCGGCCCCGCCCGCGCCCTGATCGTCGTCCACCGCAACCAAGCGGCGGTATGGCAGCGTGAGGGCGTCGAACTGCCCGAGCGCTTTCCCCTCGCCAGCCAGGACCTGGTGCTGCGCGCCGGCCAGCGGCTCCCCATCCGCGTGCGCGGCCGCCTGGTCGGCCTGCTGCATTGGCCCGGCGCCGCGCTCGAGGCCGCCGCCCAGGCGCGGCTCGACCTGCTGCTGCAGCTCGCCGGGCTGGTGCTGCTCGGCCAAGCCCTGCCACGGGACCAGGCCGCCGGCGCCCCGGCCGCAACCACGTTGGTGGCCGCGCCCGAGCCGCCCTCTTCCGCGCCAACCGCGGCGCCCACGCCCCGCACGCCACGCTCGGACGAAGAGGCGCGGGCGCAGCGCTTCGCCGCCCTCCTGATTGAGGATCTGGCCCTTTATTTGCGCCGCGAGCGCCCCCAGGATCTTGCCCAGGGACGCGCCTGCGGCGACTGGCGCCACCGCTTCCAGCCCGAGTTGGAACGCTGCCAGCGCGCCTTCCTCGACCGCTACCCTCCCGGCGGCGGCATCGAGGCTTCCCTGCTGGAGGAGGCGCTGCCACGGCTGTTGGCCTCCTAAAGTCCCGCGCTCCTGCCACCCTCGCCCTGGCCCTGGCTCTTGCCGGATCGGGGGCCGCCCAGTTTGGGGCGCGCTTCCCCGCCGCCGCCGCCCGCCTGTATTTGAGCGCCGCACACCCGAGCCCCCGCGGCCTCGCCCCTCCCCCCCGCCCCCCCTCGCCCGCCGCCGCCCGCAGCGCCGAACGCCAATTGCGCCGACTGAGCGCCTCCACCAGCCCCGCCCGGCAGCGCCCCCGCGCCCTCGCCGACCTGGTGCTGGGCCTCGGCGAAGGCCAGCACGGCGATCTCGCCGCCGCCCAACGCGACCTCTCCCAGGCCGCCGCTTGGCCGCCCGTGCGCGACGCCGCCACCGCCTCCCTCGTCGCCCTGCTGGCCCACGCCCACGACGATGCCGGCGTGCTCGCCGCCGCCGACCGCTTCCCGCTGCCCCCCAACGATCCCTTCTATCCCCAGATCGCCTGGCCCGCCGCCCAAGCCGCCGCCCGCCTGCAGCAGTGGCCCACCGCCCTCCGCTGGTCTCTTCACTTGCCCCGGCAGCCCGCCCTGCTCTGGATCGAGGCGCAAGCCCAGTCGGCCTCCGGCCAAGCCCGCGCCGCCGCCGTGCTGCACCGCGAGTTGATCTACCGCTTCCCCGCCTCGCCCGAGGCCCGCCAAGCCCTCCCGCTCTGGCAGCGCGACCTGGCCCAGTGGCCAGACTTGGCACCCGCGTGGGAGGGCCTCGCCACCCAAGCCCGCGCTTGGGCCTGGGCCGGCTATGAGCGCCGCGCCGCCCAGGACTGGGCCGCGGCTGCCCGACGCGCGCCGCGGGCCCACCAAGCCCCTCTGGAGGCCTCTGAGGCCCGCTCCTGGCTCGCTGCCGGCCAAGTGGATACCGCCCAATCCCTGGTCCGTGCCTTATTGGCGGGACCGGAACGGCCCCAAGCCCTGGAGTTGCAGGTCGAGATCGCCCGCCGGCGCCAAGCCGATTCCGATCTGGCAGCGCCCTTGCACACCCTGGCCGCCGAATTCCCCACCAGCCCCTGGTATGCCCGCGCCCTCCACGAAGCCGCCGACCAAGCCCTGATCGAGACCGACGCCCCAGCGGTGCAAGCCCGCTTCGATCGCCTGCGCCAAGCCTTCCCCCACTCCGCCTATGCCCCCAACGCCACCTGGCAGGCCGCTTGGGTGGCCTACCGCCTGCGCCAACCCAGCGCCCCACTCCGCCTCGAGCATTACCTCACCCAATTTCCCCTGGGCCCTCAAGCGGTGAATGCGCTCTTCTGGCGCGGCGAGTGGGCCCGCACCCACCACCAGCCACGCCTCGCCCAAGCCTGTTTCCGCACCGCCGCCCATCGCTTCCCCGGCACCTACTTTGGCCAGCAAGCGCAAGCGCGCGTCTCCTCCCAGATCAAGCCGGCCCCCCTGCCCGCTTGGCTCCGTGCCTTCCAAGCCGACCCGCCCACCCCCCGCGCCTCCCCCATCCCGATGGCGTTCCGCGGCGACCTCGCCCGCGCCGCTTGGCTGCGCCAAGCCGGACTCGCCCAGCCGGCCGCCACCATTCTCCGCAGCCTGCTGCTCCGCCTGCCCCCAGGCGCCGCCGCGCTCGCTCTCGCCCGCCAGCTCGCCACCCTCGACAGCTCCCGCAGCGCCTGGCACCAGGGCCTCGAAGCCATGCTGCGCGCCCTCCCCGGCTACTTGGAGCTCCATCCCTGGCAGCTCACCGGCCGCGACTGGACGCTCCTGTTCCCTCTCGCCTATGCCCCCGATCTCCGCCTGGTCTCCCGCCACTTCGGGCTCGACCGGAATCTGCTGCTGGGGCTGATCCGCCAAGAGTCCGGCTTCAACCCCGGCTCGATCTCCAGTGCCCGCGCCCACGGCCTTATGCAGCTCGAATTGGCCACCGCCCGCGGCGCGCTCTTCCACCTGCCACCCGCTTGGCAGGCCTTGGCCGGCCCACCCCCGCTCGCCTTCCCCACCCTGCTCAACCCCGCCGTCAATCTCGCCCTCGGCGCCGCCGAACTGCGCCGCCTGCTCGACGAGTTCCACCAGCCCGTCGCCGCCCTCGCCGCCTACAACGCCGGCGAAGAGCGCGTGCGCCAATGGCAGCTCGCCTTTCCCCGCCTCAGCCCCAACGAATTTATCGAGTCCATCCCCTTCAGCCAGACCCGCGCCTACGTCCAGGGCGTGCTGCGCAACCGCGCCCACTACCGCCAGATCTACGGCGAATGACCGGGCTTGCAACTTGGGGGCACTCGTGCTGAACTGGAGGCACGCAAGGAAGGAGGTGGTCCAGTGGAAAAATCTGGCAGTAGATGTTGCAACAATTGGACTTGCGAGGTGGCTGAGGCTTAGGCGTTCGCGCCCGGCCTCGGAGGCGTCGCGGACGCCTCAGCCAATCCCAACAGTTCACCGTCCCGTGTCGGCCCGCGCCGGCACGAGCCCAATCCAACGGTCCCGGCTTCGGCCGGGACCGTTTTGTTTGGAAATTTTTTCCTGCGGCCGAAACTTTCCCTCCTCCTGCGGGTTTCGCCCCTCAACCCGTAAGCGCACCAAGGGGCCTGGGGGCGAAATCCTCCAGGCCCTTTTCCCCGAGGCCGTGGTCGTGCTAAATTTGGGTTCTCCCCTGCGGGAGTAACTCAGTGGTAGAGTGCGACCTTGCCAAGGTCGAAGTCGCGGGTTCGAATCCCGTCTCCCGCTCCAGATTTCCTGCGTCCAATTGACGTATTCGTCAGCCCGGGCCCGCCTCCCGCCGCCCCGGGGCCGGCTGCGCCCCGCCCCACTCTGCCCGCGGCAAGCTTTGACCTCTGGGTCCGTGATGTGATACATGTATCGTACGGATGATGCACGGCGGGATTCTGCGACACTCCATCCAAAAAATGTGGACACGGCGGGTTTCCGCCGTCCTGGTGCTGTGTTTCCTCGCCCTGCACTGCATTTCGCCCACCGCCAACCTGCAGTCGCGCTTGAATCGCTGGGACCAGGCCCCCGAAGCCCATGCGCTGACCACGCCCCTGCATCGCCTGCAGCGCGCCTGCCTGCCCGTCGCCGAACCCCCGCTGCCCAGCCCGCGCGTGGAAGCCCGCTTTTCCCTCTCCGTGGCGGCGCGCATGGTGCCGCAAGCCGCCCAGCCCCAAGTTCAGGAATCGGCGGCGCGGCAGGCTACTCCCCTGCGCATCTAGCCCGTTCCCTGCCTTCTGCTGCCCGCGCGCTGGCCGCGCGGGCTCTCGCTTTTTCCTTGCATGAAGCCAGGAGGATGGATTGATGTCTGCCAAGAAAATCCTGTTCGTCGACGACTCCACCCTGCGGCAGCCCTTTCTGTGCGAGCTGCTGCAAAGCACCGGCGAGGTCACCCAATTTGGCCAGCCGGCCAAGGCGCTCAACGCGGTCAAGCGCGGCCTGGGAGTGGATGTGGCAGTGCTGCATTACCGACTCTCCTTGACGCCGCTGATCCAGGCGATCCGCAGCGAGCGCCCGCGCGCCAGGATTGTCGCCTTCGGCACCCCGCGCAGGGATACCCCGCTGGGCGTGGACCACTACCTCAACATGCCGATTCTGGGCGCCGAACTTCACACCCTGGTGGAGAAGATGGCGGCCAAACGCAACTCCAACTAGGCGGGCACTAGCCTGCGCAACTCCGGCGGGGCGGGCGGCCGCAAGGCCTTCCGCCCCGCTTTCCTTGTCCCTCCCGGCTAGCCCGCGACAGGCGCGGGGCGCACGTAGGTCTCCAGGAAATTGGCGAGCAGTTGCTTGCCCGCCAGGGTGAGGATGCTCTCGGGATGGAACTGCACTCCCTCCACCGCCAGCTCGCGGTGGCGCACCGCCATAATCGAGCCGCTGGGACCGCGGGCGCTGACCTCCAGGCAGTCGGGCATGGAGGAGGGATCGATCACCAGGGAATGGTAGCGGGTGGCGGAGAACGGCTGGGGCAAGCCGCGAAAAATCGTGCGGCTGTCGTGGTCGATGGCGCTGGTCTTGCCGTGCATCAACACCTGGGCGCGCACGATGCGCCCGCCAAAGGCTTGGCCAATGCACTGGTGCCCCAGGCAGACCCCCAGGATGGGGAGGCGCCCGGCAAAGTAGGACACCGCCGGCAGGCTGAGGCCGGCTTGGTCGGGAGCGCAGGGCCCGGGCGAGATTACCAGCGCCGACGGCCGCAACGCCTCGATCTGTTCGAGCCGGATCTGGTCGTTGCGCCGCACCTCGACCTCCTGGCCCAACTCCCCGAAATATTGGGCTAGGTTGTAGGTGAACGAGTCGTAGTTGTCGAGCAGGAACACCATGGCGGAAAGCCTTACAAGCCGGCGCGCGCGCGCTCCAGCGCGCGCATCATCGCGCCCGCCTTGCTGACGCACTCGAAATACTCCCGCTCCGGCACGGAATCGGCCACAATGCCGGCGCCGGCCTGGATGTGGGCCATCCCCCGCCGGAACACGATGGCGCGGATCAGGATGCAGGAACTGAGGTTGCCGGCATAGTCGAAATTCAGGACGGCGCCGCCGTAGGCGCCGCGGCGGGTGGGTTCCAGTTCCTCGATGATCTCCATCGCCCGCACCTTGGGAGCACCCGAGAGCGTGCCCGCCGGAAAACAAGCCGACAGGGCGTCGAACACATCGCAGTCGTGGCGCAACCGGGCGCGCACGTCGGAGACCAGATGCTGCACGTGGGAGTACTTCTCCACCGTCATCAGCGCCGGCACGGTCACCGTACCGGTGGCGGCCACCCGGCCCACATCGTTGCGCCCCAAGTCCACCAGCATGACGTGCTCGGCCCGCTCCTTTTCGTCGGCCAGGAGCTCGCGCGTCAGCTCGGCGTCCAGCGCCTCGTTGGCTCCGCGCGGGCGGGTGCCGGCGATCGGGCGGTAAAGCATCTGCCCCTGGTTCACCTGGACCAGCAGCTCGGGCGAGGCGCCCACCACGGCCACGTCGCCCAGTTGCAGAAAAAACATGTAGGGGGAGGGATTGATGTTGCGCAGCGCCCGATAGACCTGGAAGGGCTCGACCCGGGTGGCCACGTCGAAGCGCTGCGAGAGCACCACCTGGAAAACGTCGCCGGCCTCGATGTATTGCTTGGCGCGGCGCACGGCGGCCTCGTAGCTGGGCCGCTCCCAGTTGGGAAACACCGGCATGGGGCCGGGCTCCGGGGCCGAGCGCGGTAGCCGCGGCGCCATGCGCAGGCGGGCGGCCATGGCGTCCAGGTCCTCCAGCGCCTGCCGGTGTTCCGCCTCCACCCCGGCTTCGGTGCGCACCAGCGCCACCAGCGTGATCTGCCGGCGCACGTGGTCGAAGACGATCTGGCGGGAAAAGAACATCAACACCGCCTCGTCCTGCCCGAGGTCATTGCGGGCTTGGCTTGGCAGGCGCTCGAACGAGCGCACCATGTCGTAGGCAAAATAGCCCACCGCGCCGGCCAGAAAAGGCGGCGCCTCCGGCAGCGGCGCGATGCGGCGGTTCTGCACCTCGGCCCGGGCCAGCTCGATCAGGCCGCCTGCGGCCGGCTCCCAAGCCCCGGGCCGCCCCGAGCGCGGCTGCCGGCGGATGGCCACCTTGCCCCGGCGCTGGCGCAAAAGGAAGTCGGGGTCCACTCCCAGGTAGGAGTAGCGCCCCAGCTTTTCGCCGCCCTCCACGCTCTCCAGCAAATAGCTGTACTTCGACCGCCGCCCCCGCAGGCAATTGAGATAGGCGGCCACCGGGGTGTCGAGGTCGGCGAGGATGGTGCGGGTGAGCGGGATGAGATTGTAATCGGCGGCCAGGCGCTGCACTTCGGCCAGCGCCAACGGTTGCGATGGGTTTGCCATGGGCAGTGGTGTTCTCGATTGTAGCGTAGCGGGTACAATCTAGTCAGCATGCGCGACCTTGGCCCCACCGCGGCCCGCGATGAATTTGCGGCGATCCAGGCGGGCCCGGAGCGCCGCGGCAAGCAACGCCTGTTGCTGGCGGTGGCCCGGAACGTGGGTCCGGCGCTGATCCGGGGGCTGGGCGCCAGCCTGCGGTTCGAGTTGCCCCAGGGCATTCCGCCGGGAGCGTTCACCACGCCGCCGCAGCCTGCCATCTACGTGTTTTGGCACCGTTGCCTGCTTCCCATCGCCTGGTTCGCCCGCGGCCGCGGCTTTGGCGTGCTGGTGAGCCAGCATTTTGACGGAGAGCTCATCTCGCAAACCGCCGAACGCCTGGGCTACCGGCTGTTTCGCGGCTCCAGCACGCGCGGCGGCGGCGATGCCCTGTTGGAGATGACTTCGGCGCTCGAACGGGGCCAGCCCATCGCGCTCACCGTGGACGGACCGCGCGGACCGAGGTTTCGGGCCAAAGGCGGCGCCATCCAACTGGCGCGGGCCACCGGCGCGCCCATCTATGGCCTGCACGTGTCGCCGCGCCATTGCTGGACCATGCGCAGTTGGGATCAGTTTCAAATCCCCAAGCCGTTTTCCCGGGCGCGGGGCGTCTGGGATGGGCCGCTGGTGGTGCCGCGCGACGCCAGCCCCGCCCAGCTTGAGGCCAAGCGGCTTGCGATGGAAGCCATGTTGAACCGCCTGCGGGAAGCCAACGATGTGCCCGAGGATGTGAACGAGTCGAAAGCGAGCGCTCCCTAGCCATGCTGGAATGGATTACCCCTCTCACGCTGCCCGAATTGTTGGCGGAGTTCTGCCGGCGGCTCGATCGCCTCGCCCAAGAAGAGGCCGGCCCCTGCCCGGTGGCCTTGACCGGCGGCGGGTCGGCAGCGGTGTTCTACGATGCCTGGGCCGCCCATGGCGTGGCCGCCCGATTCCGGTTCTACTGGAGCGACGAGCGCATGGTGGCGCTGGACGATCCCGACAGCAATTTCAAGCTGGCCCACGACCGCCTGCTGGGCCCGGGCGGGGTGGCGCCGGCCTCCCAGCACCCCGCGCCCACCCACCTTGCCGCATCCGCCTGTGCCGCCGCCTACGCGGAGGAGATCCGCCACGCCGTGTCCGCAGCGCCCGGGGGCACTCCGCGGTTCCCACTGGTCATTCTCGGGATGGGTGCAGACGGACATACCGGATCGCTGTTCCCCGGCCGTGACCCCTTTGCCGACGATGCGCTCTTGGTGCGGGCCGTGGAGGGTACCGCGGCGCACCCACACGCGCGCATCACCTTTACGCCACGCTTGATCAACTCCGCGGCGCAGGTTTGGTTCGTGGTGACTGGGGAGACGAAGGCTTGGGCGCTCGAACAGTTGGCCAAGCGCACGGCTGAGGTGGAGCAGGTGCCGGCCCTGGTCGCCGATCCCGGCCGGACTCACGTCGCCATTTTTGCCGATGCCGGCGCTGCGAGCGGCAGAAGCGCATCCAACTCCTAGCCGCACGAGCCATCGCGGACGGCAGCGGCCAACTCGTGGAACCCGCGGAGAACTGGCCGGGGGTAAAATCAATCATGGCTCTCGCTTATGGATACGCGGCCGCCGCTGCAGGCGCACCCTTGGCTCCGTTTTCCTTCACCCGCCGCGCCCCCGGCCCCCGCGACGTGGCGATCCAAATCCTGTATTGCGGAATTTGCCACACCGACATCCACCAGGCGCGGGATGAATGGGGCCGCGGAATTTACCCCATGGTGCCCGGACACGAGATCGCCGGGCGGGTGACCGCCGTTGGCGCCGAGGCAAGGAAGTTCAAGCCCGGCGACCTCGTGGGAGTGGGCTGCATGGTGGACTCTTGCCGCGCCTGCGGCAATTGTCGGGAAGGCCTGGAACAGTTCTGCGATCAGGGTTGCACGCTGACGTACAACTCCTTGGACCGCAAGGGCGAGGTGACCTACGGCGGCTACTCCGACCATGTAGTCGTGGATGAAAGCTTTGTGCTAGGCATCTCCCACTCGGCAACCGAGTTGGCTGGGGTCGCCCCGCTGCTGTGCGCCGGCATCACCACCTATTCACCACTCCGGCACTGGGGCGTGGGCCCCCACAGCAAGGTGGGGGTGATCGGTCTGGGGGGGCTCGGCCACATGGCGCTCAAGCTGGCCCACTCCTTTGGGGCGCATGTGGTGCAGTTCACGCGCTCGGCAGGCAAATCGGCGGATGCGCGGCGATTGGGAGCCGACGAGGTAGTGGTGGCCGCCGACGAATCGGCATGGCAGACACACCAACGAAGCTTCGATTTCATTCTGGACACGGTGGCGGCCGGACACGACTTGAACCCCTATTTGGGCCTGTTGAAGCGCGACGGTTCGTTGGTTTTGGTGGGCGTGCCCGACAAACCTCTGGAAGTAGTGGCGACGCCGCTGATCATGGGACGGCGCTCGCTCGCGGGCTCGCTCATCGGAGGCATTGCCGAGACCCAGGAGATGCTCGACTACTGCGCTCGGCACCGGATTGTCAGCGACGTGGAGGTCATCCCCATCCAGCAGGTGAACCAGGCCTATGATCGGGTGGTCAAGAGCGACGTCCGGTACCGCTTCTCCGTCGACTTGGGCAGCTTGGCAACCGAACGGGCTTAGCATGGCCGACCTCTTGCGGGAAGCCCTGGAACAACTGCTGGATCGCCAGGATCTGACTCGGGCCCAGGCCAGGACCTTGCTGGGCACCATCCTCGCGGGAACGAGCGACGCCGGGGCCGCGCAGGCGCGCGATGTCCAGATTGCGGGGATTCTAGCGGCGCTGGCGACCAAGGGCGAGACGGTGGACGAGATTGTCGGGTTCGCCGAAGCCATGCGCGCCGCGGTGGCGGACATCGGCCTGAAGGGCCATGCGCCGGCGTGGGTGGATCTGTGCGGCACCGGCGGGCGCGCCCGCAATCTCTTCAACATCTCCACCGCCGCGTCCTTCGCTGTGGCGGGCGCCGGCTTGGCCGTGGCCAAGCACGGCAACCGCACCAGCACCAGCGCCTGCGGATCGGCAGATGTGCTGGAGGCGGTGGGGGTCAATCTGGCGTTTCCGCCGGAGCGGCTGGGAAGCTGCCTGCTGACCACCGGAGTTGTCTTTCTGTACGCACCTCTGCTGCACCCCTCCATGCGGCAGGTCATGCCGGCGCGGCGCGCCCTGCAGGTGCGCACCATCTTCAACCTGCTCGGCCCGCTGACCAATCCCGCCGGCGCACGGAGCCAGGTGCTGGGCGTTCCCTTTGCACCGCTGGTGCCAAAGCTGGCGCAAGCGCTGCTGGCGCTGGGAACTGTCCACAGCTTCGTCGTGCACAGCCAGGATGGCTTGGGGGAGTTTTCCACCACCGCGCTCAACGAGGTGGCGGAGATTCGCGACAATCAGATCCGCCATTTCCAGCTGGATGCGCGCGACTTGGGCCTGCGCCGCGCGCCTGCCAGCGCGTTCGCCTGCGACAGCAGGGCGGAGGCGGTGGCGGCGCTGCACCGGGTGTTGGCGGGCGAGGCCGGCGCGCAGGCCGATATTGTGGGGTTGAACGCGGCGGCGGCACTGGTGGCCGGAGGCCATGCCTCCGGCTGGGACGACGGCCTGGCCAAGGCGCGGCTGGCCCTGACCACCGGCAGGGCGCGGCGGAAGCTGGAGGCACTGGTGCAATTCACCGCGGCGGGCCCGGCCGGCCGGCCGGCGGCGCACGGCCCAGGCTGAGAGGAAACGGCTCACATGGCAAGGTGGCTCGAACGGGTGGTGGTCTTGGGCGCCGGAACCATGGGGGCGCGGCTGGCGGCCCACTGCGCCAACCATGGGCTGGAGGTCAGCCTGCTCGACGTCACCCTGGCGAGGGCGGAGGCAGGTCTGCAGTCGGCTCGGCAGACGCGCCCCGCATCGCTGTTCCTACCAGAGTTGGCTCGCCTGGTTCGGCCCGGCAGCTTTGATGGCGACCTTGGCATCGTGGCCAAGGCGGACTGGGTGGTCGAGGCGATCGTGGAGGATCTGGCGGCCAAGCAGGAATTGCTCGCGCGCGTCGCCGGCCAACTCGGCCCCGAGACCCTGCTCACTACCAACACCAGCGGCCTGCCGATTGGCGCGGTGGGCGCCGGGCTGCCCGCATCGGCACAACGGCGCTGGCTGGGGACACACTTTTTCAATCCACCACGCTATATGCGGCTGGTGGAGATCATCCCCACCCCGCTCACCGACCCCCAGGCGCTGGCCAGGATTCGATCCGCCGTCGAGATCCGGCTGGGCAAGGGCGTGGTGCTGGCGCGCGATACACCCAACTTCATTGCCAACCGCATCGGCGTATTCGCACTGCTGAATACACTGCGGCTCATGGGCGAGCTGGGGTTGGGGGTGGAAGAGGTGGATGCACTGACCGGCCCGCTGCTGGGCTGGCCCAAATCCGCGACCTTTCGGACCCTCGACATGATTGGCCTGGACACCTTGGCGCAGGTCGTTCGCAACTCGCAGTTGAACCTGCCCCGCGACGAGCGACGGACATTGTTCCAAGTGCCACCGTATATCGAGGCGATGTTGGCACGCTCCTGGCTGGGCGACAAGACCGGGCAGGGCTTCTACAAGCGCGTGGGCGAAGAGGTGTGGGCTCTGGATGTGCAGACGCTGGAATACCATCCGCGCCGGAAAGTTGCCGTGCCCTTTGACGACCTCCGCGCCGCGGCAAATGCCAGCCCGCTTGTCCACCAAAGCCTGGAGGATCTGTTTCGCTACTGCGCCACGCGCGTCGGCGAAATCACCGACGATCCCGGAGCCATCGACCAGGCGATGCGGTGGGGCTACAACTGGCAATACGGACCGTTCGAGATGCAGGCCTTGCTGACGACCGGAAAGCGGCCGCGGCGCCAGTGGGGCCTTGCGGTGAGGTCCAACGCCGGCTGCTCCATCGTCGACTTGGGCGAGGGGGTAGGCGGGCTGGAGTTCCACTCCAGAGTCAACCTGATCGGTGCCGACACGGTCGCGATGATCACCGAAGCACTGCAAGACCCGTCCAGCCCCTTCGACGCCTGGGTCATCACCAACGCCGCCGACAATTTTTCGGCGGGCGCCGACCTGCAGTATTTGTTGGCTCTGATCCACAACGACGAATGGGATGAAGTCGAGGAGGCGGTGCGTCGCTTTCAAGCCATGACCATGGCAGTAAAACGCTCCCCGCGCCCGGTGGTGGTCGGCCCGTTTGGCCTGACCTTGGGCGGGGGCAGCGAGTTGATGCTGCACGCGGCGCGCGTCGTCGCACATGCCGAGCTCTACGCGGGCTTGGTGGAGGTGGGGGTCGGCCTGATTCCGGCGGGCGGGGGCACCAAGGAAATGGCCCTACGCATCGGGGCGAAGGCCTCGTTGGAGATGATTGCCATGGCCAAGGTTTCTACTTCAGCGCCCGAGGCGCGCCAGATGGGGCTGCTACGGGAAGGTGACGAGATTATTGCCAACCGCGAGCGGGTAACGGAGGCGGGCAAGCATGCAGCTCGGCAATTGGCCAGCGCCGGGTACGAGGCCCCGGCGCCTGCGATGCTGCTTGCGCCCGGACCCTCCGTCGCCAGCACGCTCGAGTTGGGGGTTTTTCTGCTGCGCGAGGCAGAACAGATCAGCGCGTTCGATCAAATCATCGCCCGCTGCCTTATTCACGTCCTATGCGCTGGAGGCGCTCCGGCCGGCACGGCCGTGCCCGAGGCGCAACTACTGGACCTGGAGCGGGAAGCGTTTTTGAGCCTATGCGGCGAGGCGAAGACACAGGCGCGCATCGCCCATATGCTGCAGACCGGCAAGGCCTTGCGGAATTGACGGACCCGAGGAGGACCCCATGGCCCAAGCCTATATCGTTTCCGCAGTTCGAACCCCGATCGGCAAGGCGCCCAAGGGAGGACTGAGCGCCACCCGGCCGGACGACTTGGCCAGTTCGGCGCTGCAGGCAGCCTTGGAGCGCGCCGGGGTAGAGCCCGCCGCGGTCGAGGACGTGATTCTGGGTTGCGCCATGCCCGAGGCCGAGCAGGGCTTGAACGTGGCCAGGCTGGCTGCGCTTCGAGCGGGCCTGCCGGTCGAGGCCTCGGCGGCGACCGTCAACCGATTCTGCGCCTCGGGGATCGAGGCGATTGCGATCGCTTGCGAGCGGGTCGCCGCAGGAGCCGAGGTCATCGTGGCCGGCGGGGCGGAGAGCATGAGCATGGTGCCGATCGTCGGCAACAAGCCCAGCGTCAATCCGTGGCTGATGGAGCACCGCCCGGAGAGTTATTTGAGTATGGGGCTGACGGCGGAGCGCGTGGCCCGCAAGTGCCACATTGAGCGCGAGGCGGCCGACCGTTTTGCGCTGGCCAGCCACCAAAAGGCCGTGGCCGCGCAAGATGCCGGGCGTTTTGACGAAGAGCTCGTGCCCGTCCAGACCCGGGTTCCGGATGCTGCGGCGCCAGACTACTGGCGCGATGTGGTGGTGAGCCGCGACGAGGGTCCACGGCGAGACACCTCCTTGGCGGCGCTGGCGGCGCTCAAGCCGGTGTTTCATGCCCACGGCGTCGTGACCGCCGGCAATGCCTCGCAAACCAGCGATGGGGCGGCGGCGGCTCTGGTTGTCTCCGAACGGTTTTTGCACACCCGGAACCTGACGCCGCTCGGGCGGCTGGCCGGTTATGCCACCGCCGGAGTGGATCCGGGGCTGATGGGCCTGGGTCCGGTACCCGCCATCCCACGCGCCCTGCGGCGAGCCGGGGTCAGGCTCGAGGAGATGGCGGTCATTGAACTGAACGAGGCGTTTGCCGCGCAGGCTCTGGCGGTGATCCAAGAGGCCCGTTTGGATCCGGAGCGGGTGAATGTAAACGGTGGCGCCATTGCGCTTGGGCACCCGCTGGGCTGCACCGGCGCCAAGCTGCTCGCCACGCTGCTCGGCGAACTGCGGCGGCGGCGCGCTCGCTGGGGCATGATTACCCTTTGCATCGGCGGCGGCCAGGGAGCAGCGGCGGTGATTGAAAACTTGATGGTATAACGCCATGACCAAGGACTCTACCCACAATGGCGGATCGTTCCTGCTGGCAACTCCCCGGGCGGCGCTTTCCCCGGAGACCTTCAGCGAGCAGCAGCGGTTAATCGCTCAGACCGCAGAGACGTTTGCCCAGGAGGAAATTTTCCCGGCAAGCGAGGCGATCGAGCGCCAGGATTTTGAGGCGACACGGGCCTTGCTGCGGCAGGCGGGCCGGCTCGGACTGACCGGGGTGGACATTCCGGAGGCCTACGGCGGCCTAGGGCTGGATCTATCCGCTTCGGCCATCGTGGCCGATCATCTCGCGGTGCAGGGCTCGTTTTCCGTCAGCTTCGGCGCCCACGTGGGCATCGGCACACTACCCCTGGTGTTCTTTGGCAGCAATGAGCAGAAGCTCAAGTACTTGCCGCGCTTAGCGGCGGCGGAATGGATCGGGGCCTATGCACTCAGCGAAGCCGGCTCCGGCTCGGACGCGCTGGCAATGCGCACCGAGGCCGCGCTGGCTCCGGACGGAGGCGGCTTCGTGGTGAACGGCGAGAAGATGTGGACCAGCAATGCCGGCTTTGCCGACCTGTTCACGGTTTTCGCCACCGTGGGCGGACGCGTGACGGCGTTCCTGATGGAGGCGGGGACTGCCGGCCTGACCACTGGGCCCGAGGAGCACAAGATGGGGATCCATGGGTCCTCCACCCGCTCGCTGCTGCTGCGGGATGTCTGGGTGCCGCGCGGCAACCTGCTGGGCGAGATCGGGAATGGAGCGCACATCGCCTTTCAGATCCTCAACATTGGGCGCTTCAAGTTGGGCGCGGCGTGCGTTGGAGGCGCCCGCAACCTGTTGCGGCACGCAGTTGGCTATGCGCGCCAGCGCCATGCCTTTGGCCAGCCCATCGCATCGTTTGGCTTGATCCAGCAGTTCGTGGCCGACATGGCGATGGGCATCTTCTCCGCGGAATCGGCGGTGTACCGCACCGCCGGCCTGCTGGCCGAGGAGGCGGATTTGAACGAGTTTGCGGTCGAGTGCTCCATGGTGAAGGTGCAGGCCAGCGAGATGCTTGACGCCGTGGCGGACCAAGCCGTGCAGATCTATGGCGGCAACGGCTTCGTCGGCGGCAACGTCGCCGAGCGCGCCTACCGCGATGCGCGGGTGAACCGCATCTTCGAAGGCACCAACGAGATCAACCGGCTGCTGATCAGCGGCATGCTCCTGCGCCGGGCCGAGAAGGGAGAACTAACCCTGCAGTCGGCGGCGGAACAGGTTTTCACCGAATTGCTAGCGCCCCCCACGGAGGAGGTCTTGTGCGAGCGGGCCCGCAAGATCGCGCTGCTGATCGCCGCCACAGCCTACCGGCGCTACCGGGAAGCGGTGGCCCAGCAGCAGGAGATTTTGGCCATGATGGCCGATCTGCTGATGGGCGTCTATGCGATGCAGTCGGTGGCGGCGCGGCAGCCCGACAGCGCGTTGACGCAAGCAGTGCTGGCCGTGCAGATGGACGCAGTGGAGACGACCGCCCGCCGAGCCTTGGTCGCCATGAGCGGCGGCGATGAACTGCGCACGCAAATGACCTGGCTGCGGCGGCTGGCCAAGCGCGAGCCGGTCAATCTGGTGGCCTTGCGGAGGCAGATCGCCGAGCGTGTGCTCGAAGCCCATGGCTACCCGGCTTAATCGCTTGCCGAGGAGCGGCGGCGGACTTGGGCTTCGTACACCGCCCGCGCGTTGCCCCACCGGGGCTCATTGCTGGGGGAAGCCTCAAGACGCCGCATGAACTCCGACCCCAGGACCAGATCCAGCGTGGTTGCCGCCAGTTCGATGGCGCGGGCGGCATAGGAGAGGATCTGGGCGGTTTCGATGCCGGAGACATCGTCGAAGAACCAGCCACAACTGGTGTACATCAACATGGCGTAGCGCTGGAGTTGGAGCAGATTCCATACCCGCTCCTGTTCACGCGCATTCAGCGGATAGCGGGCGTGGCGGGCCAAAAAGGCCGCGGTCACTGCGGGTGAATCATCAAGAATGACTTCGATGAAGTCATTGCGGGCGGACCAGCCATTCCATAGCAACTGAGCGGCCGCGTGCTGGTAGGCCGGCGCCAGCTGGTCCCGGAGCCAATCCAAGGCCGCGCGCAGAGGCCCGCGCCAGGCTTGATGCCAACCGGGACGCCCCCCGGAATTGCAGCCGCAATCGGAGCGCCAGCGCTCCAGCCCGTGGACGCAACTCCAGGAGGAGTTCTCCACGATCTCCACCTCGCGCACCGGGGGGTGGGTGGCCAAGAAGGCTCGGTAGCTGGACAGAGCCACTTCGGGATTGGCCGCGAGCGCGCGCAAAGCGGAGGCGAGCGCCATTTCGCCGAAGCGGTGATGGTGGCCATAGCTTTCGCCGTCGGTAGCGACACTGACCAATTGGGGCTCGCGGCGGCGGGAGCCACCCGCCTCCGCCAGGCGCGCGGCAAAGCTGTGTCCATCGTGCAACAAGCCGCCAAAGGCGACGTCCTGGGCGATGCCGGCATCGTAGAAAAAAGCGGCGATGCGGCGTTCCGATGGCAAGCGGACTTCATAGGGGAAACGGGTATCGATCCTGCCGCCATTTACATCGTGCCACTGCCGGGTCCCAAAGCGGCGCACGCGCCGGGCTTGGCGCGGCGCCAGGATGGTATATTGAATTCCCGCGCTGGCCAGATCCTCGAGAGTGGCCAGATTTACGGCGGTCTCGGGAAGCCACATGCCGGTGGGCTCGCGGCCAAACCGATGGGCGAAGTCCCGACTGCCCCAAATCACCTGGGTAGCGCGGTCACGGGCATTGGCCAGCGGGAGGATCATGTGGCTGTAGGCCTGGGCCATGGCGCCATGAGCAGTGCGGTCCGCGGCCAGCACGGCGGCATAGACCTGGGGCGCTTCGGTCTCGAGCCAGGACAACAGCGTTGGGCCAAAATCGAAGCTGATCCCCGCATAGTTGTTCTGGGTGGCGAGCAGCCGGCCACGCTTGTCGAGAATGCGGGCCTGTGCGTTCGGGGCATAGCACTCGGCGGTGATGCGGTCGTTCCAGTCGTGGTAAGGATGCGCAGACTCCTGGCGCTCCACCCGGCCCGACCAAGGATTTTCGCGCGGCGGCTGATAGAAGTGGCCGTGGACACAAACAAATTCGGAGACGAACTGGCGCTCCCCGGGCACCTACGATTGACTCCGGAAGAACAGGCAGGAAAGCGGCGGCAATTGAATCCGCAACGAGTCGCTCTGGCCATGCCAAGGCTGGCCGGTGCTCCACGCACCGCCCAGGTTTCCCACGCCGCTGCCGCCATACTCAGCCGCGTCGCTGTTTAGAAGTTCACGCCAGTAGCCACTGCGCGGCACGCCCACCTGGTAGGCAAGGCGCGGGATGGGGGTGAAATTGCAGACGACCAGCACTCGGTCCTCACCGGCCGCCAAGCGCAGCCAGCTTGCCGTGCTCTGCAAGGCGTCATTGCAGTCCACCCAATGAAAACCGCGCGGGTCGAAGTCCAGTTGGTGAAGGGCCGCACAGGCGCGATAAGCGGCGTTCAAATCCGCAATCCAGCGCAAAACGCCTGCGTGCAGGGGATATTGCAGCAGGTGCCACTCCACGCTGGCCTCGTGGTTCCACTCGTTGCCCTGCCCAATCTCGCCGCCCATGAAAAGCAGCTTCTTGCCATTTTGGCCGTATTGGAAACCGAGCAGAAGCCGCAGGTTAGCGAAGCGCTGCCATTCATCGCCCGGCATCTTGGCGAGCAGAGAGGCCTTGCCATGTACGACCTCATCGTGCGAGAGAGGCAAGACGAAATTTTCTTGCCCGGCGTACAACTGGCGGAAGGTGAGCTGGCTGTGGTGGTAGCGGCGATGCACGGGGTCGTGGGCCATGTAGGCCAGGGTGTCGTGCATCCAGCCCATGTCCCACTTCATTCCAAAGCCCAGGCCCCCAACGTAGGTCGGCCGCGAAACCATGGGCCACGCCGTGGACTCTTCGGCCATGGTTTGCACCTGCGGAAACGCTCCGTAGACGTCTTCGTTGAGTTGGCGCAGCAGACCGATGGCATCAAGGTTCTCGCGCCCTCCAAACTGATTCGGGATCCATTGTCCGGGGGGTCGGGAATAGTCGAGGTACAGCATCGAGGCTACGGCATCCACGCGCAGGCCATCGGCATGGTAGACATCCAGCCAGAACATGGCGCTGCTGAGCAGGAAGCTGCGCACTTCGTGGCGGCTATAGTTGAAAATGCAGGAGTTCCAATCGGGATGGAAACCTTGGCGGGCATCGGCATGCTCGTAGAGATGGGTTCCGTCAAACAACGCAAGCCCGTGGGAATCGTTGGGGAAATGGGATGGCACCCAGTCCAAAATGACCCCAAACCCGTGCTGATGAAGCTGATCGATCAGGAACATTAGATCTTGGGGCGAACCATAGCGGCTGGTGGGCGCAAAGTAGCCGGTGGTCTGATAGCCCCACGAGCCGTAGAACGGGTGTTCCATCACCGGCAGAAACTCGACGTGGGTGAATCCGGTTCGGCGCAGATGTGCAATGAGCCGGGGCGCAAGCTCGCGGTAGGTGAGGAACCGATTCCCTTCCTCTGGCACACGCATCCAGGAACCGAGATGCATTTCATAGATTGCGACCGGCGCGTCGCCGGCATTGGCTGAATGGCGGCTGGCCAACCAGGATTTATCGCCCCATTCGTAGCGAAGGTCCCAAACGATCGAACCGGTGCGCGGGGAGACTTCCGCCCAAAACGCAAACGGGTCGGCCTTTTCGAGCCAAACCGATGCTCCCCGCGGACGGATGGCAAATTTGTAGACGGCGCCGGCGGCTACGCCGGGGATAAAACCTTCCCAGATTCCAGAGCTGGCCAGTGAGGCCAGGGGCGTAGCCCCGGGAGACCATTGATTAAAATCACCGATGACGCTGACCTGTTCGGCATTGGGGGCCCAAACCGCAAAACGCGTTCCAGCCAGTCGGCCCGGACCAGCCGACAAGGACGCCCCCAATTTGCCGTGGAGGCGAAGGTGACGCCCTTCCCGAAACCAGTGCAAATCCGCTTCGCCAAAGCCGCTCTCCGCCAGCGGATCTGTCGAACTTGACGAGGCCGTCGAGGTCTTCTCATGGCCTGCAGTTGAACGTGGCGATGTTGGTTTGCGGGCCATCCTCCTTGCACCTTACCATCGTTTCCACCGTCCTCCCAACAGCCGGACCCGATTGAAGATGTGGTGTGCTTGGGCTCTCCTGAGCTGCCGCCTCAAGAACGTAGTGCTCATCGCCGGTCGGCCGGGGATGTAGTCCCAGAAACCGGCACCGGTTCAGCGCGCGGGAGGTGGCGGGTTGGGGGAGTAGGTATACTGAGGGAGAGCCATGCCGATATCGGCCATCATCGTAGACGACGAGAAGCTCGCCCGGGAAGAGCTGTGTTTTTTGCTGCACGAATTTCCCGAGGTTGAGGTCGTGGCGGTGGGCCAGAACGGCCTGGAGGCGGTCAAGCTGGTGCGACAACACCAACCCGACTTGCTCTTCCTGGACGCCCAGATGCCCGGCCTGGACGGCTTTGCCACGGTACGGATGCTGGAATCGAAGAACGTTCCGCTTCCGTACCTCGTGTTCGCCACTGCCTACGATCAATACGCACTGCAGGCGTTTGAAGTCAGCGCCGTGGATTTCCTCCTCAAGCCCTTCGACCAGCCGCGCCTGGCGAAGACGATTGACCGGGTAAAGCGCCACCTTCAATCGGGTGAATCGGTGGTCGGCAAGATTGACCGCGTGATCCAGATGCTGGACGGGCGCAAGGCACCGGCGGCCACCAAGATCCTGGTAAAGGCAAACGGTCGCCAGTTCCTGCTCGACCCGCAGGAGATTGTTTTTGCCAAGGTCGAGGATGGCGTCATCCTGATTGCCACCCGCCAAATTGAAGGGCATGCCACCTACCGCACGATTGAGGAATTGCAGGCCACGCTGGACGCGGGCACCTTCTGGCGAGCCCACCGGTCCTATTTGGTCAATCTCAACCACGTCAAGGAGGTGGTGCCGTGGTTCAACAGCAGCTACCAGCTGCGGATGGACGATAAGAAGCAAAGCGAAGTGCCGGTCAGCCGCACCCAAAGCCGCCATCTTCGCGAACTGTACAAGCTGTGAGCTTGCGGAGGCCGCCGAGGAGGCGGCAAGGCGCTTTGGGTTCCGACCGTTCGGTTTGTTGACGGGTGGCCGCGCAAGCTTCGATAATGACAGCGATGCCCCTGAAGGCCGAACTCTCCTCCTCTGTCGCTCCTGCGCCGGCATTGTCCTCGGAACGAGTGCTGGAACTCTACCGCACGATGCTGTTGTCGCGGCGCCTTGATGACCGCGAGATCCTGCTCAAGCGGCAGCAAAAGATCTACTTTCAGATCAGCGGCGCTGGGCATGAGGCGATCACCGTGGCCGCCGGAGATCAATTGCGACCTGGCTACGACTGGATTTATCCCTACTACCGCGATCGGGCGCTCTGCCTGCGGTTGGGGGTCACGCCCACCGAGATGCTGCTGGAGGCGGTGGGGGCGGCAGACGACCCGGCATCTGGAGGGCGCCAGATGCCCTCGCACTGGGGTCACGCGAAGTACAACATCGTCAGCAGTTCCAGCCCGACTGGAACGCAATTTTTGCAGGCGGTCGGCTGCGCAGAGGCGGGCCGACACCTGAATCGCCACCCGGAAGTGGAGGCTTGGCTAAAGCAGCATCCGCACCCGCAAGGCGTGGTCCACCATCCGGACGAGGTTGTGCTGGTCAGTTCCGGCGAGGGCGCGACCAGCGAGGGTGAGTTCTGGGAGGCTCTGAACGCGGCCTGCCGCGAGAAATTGCCCGTACTATTTCTGATCGAAGACAATGGCTACGCCATTTCCGTGCCGGCGGAGGTGCAAGGAGCGGGGGTCAGCCTGTCGGACACTGTAGGCCAGTTCCCCAATTTGGCTGTGTTGCGCTGCGATGGCTGCGATCTATTCGAAAGCTACGCAACCATCGATCGTGCCCTGCAACATTGCCGGCAAGGCAAGGGGCCCGCCTTGGTGCAGGCGCAGGTAGTGCGGCCCTATTCACACTCGCTCTCCGACGACGAGCGGCTGTACCGCCCCGAACAAGAGCGGGAAGACGAGGCAAGGCGCGATCCCATTGCCAGGCTGCGCGCCCACATCCTGCAGAGTCAGATGATCTCGGTGGCGCAGCTCGAAGCCCTCGAGGCGGGAGTCGAAGCGGAAGTCGTGGAAGCCAGCGACACGGCCTTGGCGGCGCCCATCCCGGGACCGGACACCATCTACAACTTCGTGTATTCCCCCGACGTGGACCTGACATCGGATAGCTTCGCGAGCCCATTGCAGGCAAGCGATACCAAGCCGCAGACGATGGTGGATCTGATCAATAGTTGCCTGCGAGAGGAGATGGAACGGGACCCCCGCGTTCTAGTGTTTGGGGAAGACGTAGCGGACTGCACCCGCGAAGAAAACCTAGACAAGGTGAAGGGCAAGGGCGGCGTCTTCAAGGTGACCAGCGGACTGCAGCGCCGCTTTGGAAGCGAGCGCGTTTACAATTCGGCGTTGGCGGAAGCATCCATCGTCGGCCGGGCAATCGGCTTGGCCACGCGCGGGCTGAAGCCGGTTCCGGAGATCCAGTTTTTTGACTACATCTGGCCCGCCATGATGCAAATCCGCGATGAACTATCGGTGTTGCGGTGGCGGTCCAATGGCACCTTTGCCGCGCCGGTGGTGTTGCGCGTTGCGATTGGTGGCTACCTAACCGGAGGCGCAATCTACCACAGCCAGTGCGGGGAATCCATATTCACCCACATGCCGGGCCTGCGCGTGGCCATGCCAGCGACCGCAGTAGATGCATGCGGGCTGCTGCGCACGGCATTGCGCGGTGAAGATCCGGTGTTGTTCCTGGAGCACAAGCGCCTCTATCGCGAGCCGTTCAATCGGGGAGCCCATCCCGGCCTGGACTACTGCATCCCCTTTGGGCGGGCTCGAGTGGCCCGTACGGGCACGGACTTGACCGTAATCACCTACGGCGCGGTGGTTCAGCGGGCCATGCAAGCGGCGGACAAGCTTGCCCACGAGCAGGGGGCCAACATCGAAGTGCTGGACTTGCGCAGCCTAGCACCCTACGACTGGGAAGCGATTGCGAATTCGGTGCGGAAGACTTCGCGCGCACTAGTGGCGCATGAGGACGTTTTGAGTTTCGGCTATGGGGCCGAGATCGCGGCGCGCATCGGCGAGGAGCTGTTCGAGGATCTGGACGCGCCCGTGCGCCGGGTGGCAGCCAAGGATGTGTACTGCGCCTACCAGCCGGCGCTGGAGGACGTCATCCTGCCGCAGGCGGCGGACTTGCATACCGCGATGGCGGCATTGCTGCGGTACTGACCGCCGCGAAAGCCAGTCCGGCTAGGCCTTGCCGGTCGCCACCCAATAGAGCAACAGGCCGTTGAGAGCCACAATGGTCACGGTGGCAGCCCAGCCGAGCAAGGCGGTGAAGCGCTGAACGGCCAAATCGCCCATCACCGAGACGTTTTGGACGAGGAGAATCAGAGGCACAATCGCAAAGGGAAGGGCAAAGCTCAGCACCACCTGAGAAAACACCAATACGCGCAAGGGGTTCATCCCGAGAGCGATGACGACCAGAGCGGGGATGACGGTTAGAGCTCGGCGGTAGAAAATATTGAAGTTGACTTGCAGGAAACCCTCGAGCACGACTTGGCCCGCCATAGTGCCGACCACCGAGGAGGACAGGCCGGAGCACAAGAGCGCGAGCGCAAAGGCTAGGGCAGCGACCGGGCCTAGAATTGGAACCAGCGTACGGTGGGCTTGCTCGATGCCGACGTCGTGGATGCCAGCGTGAAAGAATACCGCGGCCGCCATGATCAGCATGGCAGAATTGACGAGCCAAGACGCATTCATGGCGACCAGGACATCCCACAATTCATAACGGGCGTGGCGCAGGCTGTGGCTAGGGTCGTCGGCGCGATAGCGGTGCTGGACCAAAGCGGAATGTAGGTAGACGACATGGGGCATGACGGTGGCGCCGAGCATGCCCACGGCAATATAAGCGCTGGATTCGCCGATCTTCGGCACAAGGGTAGAGAGCGCGACCGCGCTCCAGTCGGGCTTGGCCAACACGATCTCATAGAAGTAGGAGGCAGCGATCACCCCCACGAAAAGCATGATCACGTGCTCCAAGCGGCGGAAGCCGTAGACCTCCACTGCCAAGATCAAAAACACCCCGCCTGTGGTGATCAACGCGCAAGTCAGGAGCGGGAGGTGGAGGAGCAGGAAAAACCCAAGTGCCGCGCCCAGGAATTCCGCGACATCGGTCGCCATAGCGGCGATTTCGGCGATGATCCAGAGGGCAATGACCACGGGGCGAGGGAAGCGCTCGCGGCAAAGCTGCGGCAAGGTCTTGCCAGTGGCGATGCCGAGCTTGGCCGACAAAAATTGGACGAGCATTGCGATCAGGTTCGACCAGAGCAGAACCCAAAGCAATTGATAGCCGAATTCGGCGCCGCCCTGGATGTTCGTGGCAAAATTGCCAGGATCGATGTAGGCCACGCTAGCAACAAAGGCAGGACCAAAATAGACCCAGATTTCGTGGCTGCGCCAGCCAGATCGCTGCTTCAGGGCAGACGAGGCATCAGCGGTGGGGAGGGGTTCCAAGCTCACAGCCCAGTCTACTCCACTGCACGATCGGCCAGAAGGCAGCGCCGCAGCAAATCCAGCGCGGCTTGCACGCTTGCGCGGCGGATCTGCGCCCGGCCGCCGTAGAGGCGGAGGTGCTGGACCAGGGCGGCGCTGTTGGCACCTTCGAGCGCGAGGAACACGGTCCCAACCGGCTTGTCACCGCTTCCGCCCGAAGGGCCAGCGACTCCGGTGATGGCAAGACCCCACTCCACCTTGAGGCGGTCACGGACGCCGTGGGCGAGTTCCTGCGCCACTTGCGAGCTCACGGCGCCGTACTTTGCCAAGATTGCAGATGGCACACCAAGGATCTCCTGCTTGACCGCATCGCTGTAGCAGATCACCCCGCCATTGAAGAAGTCTGAAGCTCCGGAAGCATCTGTCAGCCGCTTACCCAGCAACCCTCCGGTACAGCTTTCCGCCACCGCCAGACGCTCCCGGCGACGGCGGAGAAGCCTTCCGACCACCCCTGCCAACGTCTCCCGCTCCCGACTGAAGACCGCTTCGCCGACGCGCCTCTCGACCGCTGCCGCCAATTGATCCGCTCGGGCTTGTGCCTCCGCCGGAGTGGGCGCCGTCGCCTGGAAGTGAAGCTCCACGCTGGGCGCGGCGGTAGAGAGGATTGTCGTGATGGGATTGGTAAACTCGCGGTACAGGGGCGCCGCCAGCGCGTCCACCGCCGATTCGGCAAGGCCGACGATGCTGAGGACGCGCGTAAACAGGGCCTGAGCCGGCAGCAGGGCGGACAGTCGCGGCCGCACGTGCTGGATGAACATAGCCTCCATCTCGCGCGGCGGGCCAGGAAGCAGGACCAAGAAGCCAGCCGGAGTGGGAATCCACTGACCCGCCGCGGAACCCAAAGGATTCGGCAGCCACTGGGCGGAAGTCAGGCGGAATGCTTGACGTTCATCGATCTCACGGAGAGGTGTCTGGCGCTGAGCAAGCCAATCCCGCAAGCGGGCAGCTGCCTCAGGATCGCGTATAAGGTCGACATCCAAGGCCTGTGCCGCAGCCCGAGTTGTGCGGTCGTCTTCGGTGGACCCTAGCCCGCCGGTGCAGAGCACAAGGGGCGAGCGCCGACAACATTCCCGCAGCGTCGGCGCGAGCACCGCCAAATCGTCGGAGAGGGTGCATTTCCGGGCGACGCGAATGCCGATGGCGGCCAGCGCCCGAGTCAGAAATAAAGTATTTGAATCGAGGGACTCAGGGCCCAGCAGTTCGTTGCCGACAGCAATAAGCTCGGCCTCCATGCTCGATCGTTCCTCAATAAAGCGGCCAACCGTGTGTCGACCAGGCAAGGTAGTACAGGGCGTTGTGCGTTGCCAGCACCAAACCGGGCCGCTCGGGGCCGCCCTGGCGCCCGGTCGCGAACGCCACGCCCACCAGGTTGTTGCCGCTGACAACGCATTCCGCCTGGCCATTGAGAGCCAGGCGAATCACGCCACGCCGACTCCGATAGGACGCGGCGACATAGAGGTCGCCATTTTGATCAAACGCAAGGCCTTGGGGACGGCCCAAGCCGCGAAAAAAGGGTTCCACTGCGCCCTCGGGGCTGACCCGCCACACAGTATCGTAGCTGGAGGTACTCGGTCCTGTGACGTACAAATACCGGTCCGGGCCGAAGGCGAGGTGGTATGCTGCCACGCTTGGTTCCAAGGTGGCGAACACAAAAGTATTGCGGTCGCGATTGATCTTAAAGATGGTTCCACTGCGATCGCCGACGTAGAGGTCGCCCGCACGGTCAAACGCAATGCCCGTGGCCACGCCCAGGCCCTCCGCGAAAAGCGCAGCCGCACCATTCGCAGCCATGCGGTAGATCGCACCTTCCTGCCGGCTCGAGACGTACAGCGCTCCCGAACTATCGAACGCCAGACCGCTGGGGTTGACAACTGCGCTGCTCCAGGCCTTCAGGCCATAGTTGGCGTCAAGCTTGAACAGGCTGACCGGGGTCTTCTGTCCCCGAGCGCCGCTCAACGTGACAAAGATGTTGCCTTCGGGATCAAGAGCTGGATTGCACACGGGATGCAGGTTTTCGGCAATCATCACGCCCACTTCGAGCGTTTGCGGCGCCCGGCACCACCCAGGCTCGCTTCCACTTCGACCGACCTCGACTTGGCCGGAAACGCACAGTTCGGGCACGCGCACCGCTAGCAGGCGATCCGAAGCAATCGCGACCGGCGCCTGGATGCCGCCCATACGAACCTCCGGAATCCACAGTGCCGAGGTCAGATGTGCGCCGTGGATGCGAATTTCCCCGCCGGGCAGGGCCGCCGCCGGATCCAGACTCGAAATGCACAGTGGGTGGGACATAAACCGCCATCCGCGCGAGCGCTACGCGGGCAGGCAAGCCAGACCGCCTGCTCCACTAGGATAACAAAGGCTCGACCGGTCCCGCTCTCGTTGCCTTTGCCCTGCTGTCAGATGTGGGCGGTGCGGCCGCAACTCGCAGCCGGCACTCTGGAATGGGGCGCCCCTCGGGCGTCACCCTGCTTCGCCACATGCAGGGAGAAGAGCGAAAGGGACCGGACCACCGATAGGCGCCGCGTCGCCTCGATTCGCAAGCAGTCACGATTTTGTCGCACAGAAGTGCCGACTCACAGCGCCAACCCATTGGGCATGTTTCGCCTCTATACCCGCATCAGACACACCGAAGCCGCGGCGACACGACAGCCCGCGGCAAGTCAATTGTGGAGGGAGCCAGCGTTAGCGACTTTCTCTCCGGGCAGCCCGCCGGTATCGAGGGTGCGGAGAGTCGCTCAGGTAGCAGGATCGCGCTCTCTTGAAGGAATGGCAATGGCTCTGGGGCGAGTGGAGATCGAACAGGCACCGGGAACTTATTTGTCCGGATCGCGAGCCCGTTGGCTGCTGCAGGCTCGCCGCGCGAGGCTGACTGCCAATGGAAAGATCGTACTTTTCGACACAGGCGGAGCGTCCAGGCCGGAAGGCTGCGACACGCCCGTCCGTTGGACGGGCTATTCAGGTGGAAGTACCGGCGCTCGCCGTCTAGCGCGGGTATTGGCGGGCTACCACATGAATGGTGATTTGGTGAATCGGGGCTAGGAGACCACACATTTGTTGCAGGCAAGAGCAGACAGTCATTGGCGTCGTGGCATCCTCAGGGCATCGCTCGGCACGTGGCTGGTGTTGGCGGTCGCGGCGGCGGGGCAGGGGCGGCTGCAGGGGAAGTTTGTGACGCCGACGGGGGGGGCGGTGGCGAACGGGACGCTGGGGCTGGCGCTGAGCCAGGCGGCGGTGCTGCCGGGCTCGGGGGCGATTGTGCCGCAGGCGGTGGCCTGCGCCACCTCGAGCGATGGCAGCGTGGTGGGGGTGCCCAACCCGGTGGCGACGCCGGTGGGGACGGCCATCACCGGCATCGGCACGCTAGCGGCGGGAACCTACTTCGTCAAGCTGGCCTACACCGCGACGGGGTCGGAGAGCAGCTTGGCGTCGCCCGAGCTGCAACTGGCGCTGACCGCGGCGGGCGAGCTGCAGATCCAGTCGCCCACGCTGCAGCCGGCCGCGGCTACCGCCTACGCCGTCTATATCGGGACCGCGAGCGGGGCGGAGACGCTGCAGGGGACGGCGGCGCTGGGGGCGGCCTATACGCAGGCGGCGCCGCTGGCGTCGGGCACCGCCCTGCCGGGCTCCAACACCACCGTCTGCAGCCTCTACTTCAACGACAACACCATCCCCAGCTTCACCTACTACGCGGCCACGCTGGAAGATGCCCAAGGCAACGTGCTGCCCGGCTATCCGCAGAACTGGTACCTGGCGGGCTCGACGGTGGACGTCAGCCAGATCGTGCCGTTGGCCAGCAGCCCGGGGCTGCGCTTTCCGTACCCGGTGCTGCAAAACCCGGCCAACCCGTTGGCCCAGAGCGTGGACTCGAGCCTGAACCTGAACCAGTTCTATATCACCGCCGCGGGCAACGTCGGGCCCGGATTCTACGCCGCCTTTTGGGCGGGCGCGGCGCCGGCGGCCAACACCACCCTGGCCGCCTGGACGCCCAACGTGCCGGTGCAGTTGCGGCGGCTGGACGTCAACGCCCAGACCGCCGGCAGCGGCGGCACGGTGGGCGCGACCATCACGGTGACGGATGGCACCACCACGTGCACGTTCGGCAGCCTGCTGATCGGGGCGGCGGTGGCCAGCTCGCAGGGCATTCCGCTGGGGATTTGCCAGTTCAACGCCGGGGTGCCGCTGACGGTGAAGCTGGCGGGCGACGACCACAGCGTCGAGCCGCAAAACCTGAATTGGGCGATCGAGATGACGGCGCACTAGGAGAACCATGAAGATTTTCAACAGCATCGGGCATTTTTTCGCGTGGATCCTCCACGTCGGCATTCCCCAGGCGGCGGTGGTGGTCGGCGACGTGGCCCAGGTGGCCGAGTCGCCCTTGGCCACCGCCATTGCCGGGCTGCTGGGCAGCAAGGGCGCTGCCGTGCAGTCGGGCATCGAGGCCATCGCGGGCGACGTGCTCAAGTCCTTTGAGGCGGCCGGAGCGGCCATCGGCGCCGAGGGCCTCAACGTCCAGTTCGACCAGGTGACGATCCAAGCCATCCAGACGCTCTACGCCGACTTGGGGGGCCTCTTCGGCAAGACCGCCAAGACCGCGTCGCCGGCGCCGGCCGCTCCGGCCGCCACCGCCAAGTAGCCATGGCGACCGAAGCGCAGGCCCGGTTGGCACTGCTGCGGACCGAGCTGGTGGGAATCGTGGACGAGCTCGACCGCCTGCGGCGGCTGGTGCGGGCGGCGGCAACCACGGAGCAGGGGATGGTGGAGTTTGACGGGGCCGCACTGGACACGGAAGAGCTGGTGCTGCGGCTGGACGGCGTCGCCACGCAATTGACGCCGGGCTGGGCCCGGATCGTGGGCGCGCTGCTCGCGGCCAAGGGCCGGGCAGTGTCGCGGGCGGCGCTGGCCCAGGTCCTTTTCGGCGACAACGCCACCGCGGCGCAGGGGCGGGACGTGGACGCCCAGGTGGGGCGGATGCGGGCCCGGATTCCCGGGGTGGCGGCCCACATCGAGACGGTGCGGAGCGTGGGGTACCGGTGGAAAGCGAGGACGCAATGCCAGTGACGCGGCTGGTCAACCTGAACAACAATGCCGGAGCCTACACCCAGATTGCGGCCACGATTCCGGCACGGTCGGTGCAGATCGTCGAGGACAGCGCGGCGCCGTCGCAGGGGCTGGAGGTGCAGTATCCCCAGGACGGCTTCGCCACCACCTACGCCTACGACGGCGGAACGCCGATCGAGGTGACCGGCGCGGGCGAGAACGGCAACTGCGGCCTGCCGGCGCAGAACAGCGGCGGCGACTTCAACTACCGGGCGGCAGACGTCTACCTGCAGGCGCGGTCGGCCACGGCCACGGCGACCACGGTGCGCGTGGTGGAAAGCGAGACAGCATGAGGAAGCTCGCATCTCGCAGCTTGCAACTTGCAGCACTGACGTGCCTTGCGCTTCTGCCCGCCCTGGCGCAGCAGGTGGGCGGCGGCGGGGGCAGCTCGAACGCCAAGAAACTGCAGGGGGTGGCGATCGCGGTGACGGCGCCGACGAGCGGCAACTGCCTGGTGTTCACCTCCACCTGGGGGCCAGGGTCGTGCGCGGGCACGGCCTCGACCAACTGGTCGGCGCTGGTCAGCGGCACCAACACCACCGGGGCGTTCCTGATTGGCACCGGCGCGAGCTTGGCGGCCACGGGGAGCGGCACCATCGCCGCCACCAGCGTGCCGGCGGCGGGGCTGGGGGCGGGTACGATCAGCAACGCCACCAGCGGCAACGCGGCCACCGCCACCGCCCTGGCGGCGGCGCCGACCACGTGCTCGGCCGGGCAGTACGCCAGCGGAATCTTGGCCTCGGGCAACGCCACCGGCTGCACGGCGGCGGCCACCGGGACGGTGACCAGCGTGGGATTGACCGTCCCCTCCTGGCTCAGCGTCTCCGGCTCGCCTGTAACAGGGAGTGGCACCCTGGCGGTCAGCGCTGCCGGATCGCAGACGGCCAACCAGTTCCTGGCGACGCCCAATGGCGCGGCGGGCGCGGTCGGGCTG
>DATKSZ010000162.1:0-6561 GCA_035531375.1 Terriglobales bacterium
TGGGGGCCCCAGGGCCCCAAGTCGGCGCTGCGCTTCGCTGGGGCCGCGCCGAATTTGTTACCCGGGGGCGGGCCGCCCTGCGGAATTTCGCAGCCTTTCGCGCCGATTTTGCCAGCAGGCAAAGCGGCGCGACCCCCGCGACGCGTCGCAGAACTTGTAATAGCCGCCCCTGCAGAGGAGTTCAACCGGCGGCGTGGGCATCAGGCAAGCTCACCCGGGTCGAGTTTGCATGGTGCGGCGACGAGACGGGCGTCGCCATCCTCGTCCCATATGCGCAGATTTTCCAGGAGGAAATCCGGGGATGGCCTCTTTTGCCGAAGCTCGTGGTACTGGGGCGCGGCCTGCGCCAACTGATCTTGCAGCCGGTTGAGCTGAACGCGGTCCAGGCGTATCGGGCCTCTCAGGGTCGGGCGCGGTTGAATTTTCCCGAAATCGAGCCGCTCGCCTCGCCGGACCCCCTCCATCGGCTCGGTCTCGAAGTAGACGTAATCCAATAGGCGATTGAGGTCAGCGTCGTCCCACTCGCGCACAAGATGCTCAAGCAGGCCGCGAAATTCGGCGTCGCTGAGACCCGGAGCCGTACCGTTGCTTACGGCCACAGCGGGCACGGTGACATCGGCGGCCGCATCTTGTTCCTCGCCGCCCAGGTATTCTCGCAGCGCGTGCGCGTAAGGACCGAAGTGGTAAAAAATCCAATCGAGCTCCGCCAAGCGCTTCCCCGTGGCTCGACGGTACTCGACCTCAAGCAAATAGAGGATTTTGGTCAACCGCGTGCGGCGAGGCGGCAGCAGGTTCTCCCGCTGAAATGTCGCCAGAATGGCGCGAATAATCTCGGCAACCTGCATGTCCGGCTCCGCTGGGCTTGAGTATATCGGAAACTAAGGGAAGGGGCCGGATCTTAGCTTCGGCCGCTCAGGGACTCTTCGGCGCAGAGGGCGAGGGCTTCCTGGGCTTCGGGGAAGGCGCGGGCGCGCTCCAGCCAGGGGCGGGCGGCGGTGGGGTTGGCGAAGCCCTGGAGCAGGAGCAGGCCCTTGTTGAGGGCGAGGACGTCGTTGCCGGGGTCGGCGGCGAGGGCGAGGTCGAGGCTGGCGAGGGCCTCGTCGTGGCGGCCTTCCTGCAGCAGCAGGCCGGCGCGGTTGCTGCTGGCGGCGACGTGGTGGGGATGGCGGTCGAGCAGGGCGGCGTAGGTGGCGAGCGCCTCATCGATGCGCTCCAGCTCCTCCAGCAGCAGGGCCTTGGCCAACCAGGCGGACTCGAGGTGGGGCTCGAGGCGGAGGGCGCGGTCGAAGGCGGCGAGGGCGCTGGCGTTGCGGTCGAGGCGCTGCAGGCGGCGGCCCTCGGCGACCCAGGCGGCGGCGGTCTCGGGGACGGACTCGGGGTGGGGCGAGGGGTCGAGAGGCATGGTACTCAGGCTCCAAAGATGGGCTTATGGCCCACGCGGGTGGCTTCTTTGCGCCACACGTCGCCCTTCTCGAGCACGACCACACTGTCGTAGAAGCTGATGCCGAAGGTCTGGCGGGTGATGTGGTCGGGCGCGATCTGGCCGCGGCTGTGGTCGGCGTTGAGCTGGTCCACGAAGCCCTTGGCCAGGTTGATGAAGGAGGCGGGCTGGGCGGCGCCGCCGCCGAACTCTTCCCAGTAGGCGGTGTGCATGTCCTCGACCATGTAGACGCCGTTTTTGGGCATTTTGGGGTAGAGGAACTGGAAGGACTGGGCGACGTGGTCCATACGGTGGCTGCCGTCGTCGAGCACGACGTCGGGAACGCCGAACTCGTCGAGCAGGGATTGGAGGAAGAGCGGGTCGGACTGGTCGCCGATGCGGACGAAGATGCCGGGGGCCTCGTGGGCCTTGCACTTCTCCTCGATGTCCACGCCGACGATCTTGGCGAGGGGGCCGAAGAAGCGCTGCCACATGGCGAGCGAGCCGCCGCGGGAGACGCCGATCTCGAGGAAGGTCAGGGACTTGTTGCGGTACCAGGAGAAGTGGCGCTCATAGACGGGGAAATAGTGGACCCACTTGTGGACGATCTTGCCGTCGTGGGTGAGGAAATCCTGCCAGAGGCTCATGCCTGGCCCCTCTGCCGGGCGCCGCCGGCGAGGGCGCGGGGGCGCTCGAGGATGTCGGCGAGACGGCTGCCGGCGACGGTGATGGTCTGATCGCGCTCGGGGCCGGTAGAGACCATGCCGATGTCCACGCCGACTTGGCGGCCGAGGAAGTCGAGGTAGGCGCGGGCGCGGGCGGGGAGCTGGTGGAAGTCGGTGATGCCCTCGGTGGAGGACTGCCAGCCGGGGAGCTCTTCGTAGATCGGCTCCAGCCGCTCCCAGTCGGCGGCGGCGGCGGGGATGGCTTCGACCGGGGCGCCGTCGAGGCGGTAGCCGACGCAGACGGGGATGCGCTCGAGCTGGTCGAGGACGTCGAGCTTGGTGACGATGAGCGAGTCCAGGCCATTGAGCATGGCGGCGTAGCGGATCAAGGGGACGTCGAACCAGCCGACGCGGCGGGGGCGGCCGGTGACGCTGCCGAACTCGTTGCCACGGCGGCGCAGCTCGTCGGCGCGGGGGCCGGATACCTCGGTGGGAAAGGGGCCGCCGCCGACGCGGGTGCAGTAGGCCTTGCTCACGCCCAGGGCGGCGGTGAAGCGGGTGGGGGCGAGGCCGGTGCCGATGGCGGCGCCGCCGGCGGTGGTGCTGCTGGAGGTGACGAAGGGGTAGGTGCCGTGGTCAATGTCGAGCAGGGTGCCCTGGGCGCCCTCGAGCAGGATGGTCTCGCCACGGGCGGCGGCTTGGTTGAGCAGCAGGGCGGTGTCGGCGACGTAGGGGCGGATCTGCTCGCCCAGGGCGACGTAGGTTTCGAAGATCTGGCCGGGGTCGAGGGGGGCGGAGCCGTAGAGGGCGGCGGCGATGGCGTTTTTCTCGGCCAGGGCGTTGGTGATGTGGGCGCGCAGCAGGTCGCGGTCGTAGAGGTCGAAGACGCGCAGGCCGCGGCGGCCCATCTTGTCTTCGTAGGCGGGGCCGATGCCGCGCGAGGTGGTGCCGATCTTGACGCGGCCGGGGGCGCTCTCGGCGGCCAGCTCGATCATGCGGTGGTAGGGGAGGATGACGTGGGCGCGGCGGGAGACGAAGAGCTGGCCGGCGACGGCGATGCCGGCCTGCTCCAGCGACTGGATCTCGTTGACCAGGGCGGCGGGATCGATGACCACGCCGTTGCCGATGACGGCCTTGGACTGGCCGCGGAGGATGCCGCAGGGGATGAGCTGCAGCACAAAGCGGCGGCCGCCGATGACCACGGTGTGGCCGGCGTTGTGGCCGCCCTGATAGCGGGCAATCCAGTCAAAGTGGCCGGCCAGCAGGTCCACCACCTTGCCCTTGCCCTCGTCGCCCCACTGGGCGCCGACCACCACCACGCAATTCGAGCGCATAAGTAATTTGCCGGTGGCCAGCGGCCCGCCAGGGCCGGCGGCCGATTAGTGCACGGCGGCGGGCTGCAGGTGCCGTTCCAGGGTGCGGCGCAGGACGTCTTTGCCGACGTAGCCGACGATCTGCTCCTCCACCTTGCCGTTGCGGAACAGCAGCAGGGTGGGGATGCCCTGCACCTGGTAGGCGCCGGCGGTGCGGATGTTGGAGTCCACATCCAGCTTGCCGACCTTGAGCTTGCCGACGAACTCGCCGGCGATGGCCTCGACGTGGGGCGCCAACTGGCGACAGGGCCCGCACCAAGCCGCCCAGAAGTCCACCAGCACGGGCAGGTTGGCCTTCAGCACTTCGGTTTCAAAGTTGGCGTCGGTGAACTCGGCAACATTCGCGGCCATGGGCATGTCCTCCGTCCGTTTACTATTGTACCGGACTCCGATGCGGGCACCCAAGGGGCAGAATTTTCTTTATCAGGCGGGCTGGCAGCGGCGGGTGGCGGCGGCGGTGGGGCCGAGCGCGCGGCTGCTGGAGATCGGCGGCGGCCCGGGCGGGCTGTCGGCGCTGCTGGCAGAGCAGAGCCAGCGCTTCTGGGTGGTGGAGAGCGACCCCCGGCTGGCGCAGGGGCTGCGGGAACGGTTCGGGCAGCGGCCGGGGGTGACGGTGATCGAAGCCGACATTTTGCAGGTGGACCTGAGCGCGGTGGCGGGCGGAGAGCGGCTGCGGGTGGCGGGCAACCTGCCCTACTACATCACCAGCCCCATCCTTTTGCATTTGTACCGGCACGCGGCGGCGATCGAGGACGCGACGGTGATGGTGCAGCGCGAGGTGGCGGACCGGCTGGTGGCGGGGCCGGGGACGCGGGCGTTTGGGCTGCTGACGGCGACGACGCAGCTCTATGCGCGGGCGCGGCGGCTGTTCGACCTGCCGCCGGGGGCGTTTCGCCCGGCGCCGCAGGTGCACTCCAGCCTGGTGCGGCTGGATTTTGCCCCGCGGGCGGCGGAGCTGGGGGTGGAGGCGGCGCCGTTTCTGGCGTTTTTGCGGCGCGCGTTTGCCCACAAGCGCAAGCAGTTGGCGGGCTATTTGGTGGATCCGGCGCGGGCGGGGCTGCCCGCCCGGGCGCGGGCGGAGGAGCTGGGGCTGGAACAGTTGGCTAGGCTGTACCGGCTCATGCCGGTAGAATAGGAGCGTGGCAAAACTGCAACTGATTCCTTTGGGCGGGCTGGGCGAATTTGGCCTGAACATGATGGCCGTGCGCTACGGCGAAGACATGGTGGTGGTGGACTGCGGGTTGATGTTCCCGGAGCCGGAGCTGCTGGGGATTGACATCGTGGTGCCGGACGTGAGCTTTCTGGTGGAGAACCGCGCGCAACTGCGCGGCATCCTGCTCACCCACGGCCACGAGGACCACATCGGGGCGCTGCCGTTTGTGATCGAGGACATCAACGTGCCGATCTTCGGCACGGAGTTCACGCTGGCGCTGGTGGAGTCGAAGTTCCGCGAGCACGGGCTGATGGAGTCCACCCACCGGCACGTGGTGGAGCCGCTGAAGCCATTCCAGTTGGGATCGTTCTCGATCGAGTACATCCACGTCACCCACAGCATCGTGGGGGCGTGCGCCATCGCCATCACCACGCCGGCGGGGGTGGTGATCCACACCGGCGACTTCAAGATCGACCCGACGCCGACCGACAACCTGCCCTTCGACCTGCACACCTTCGCCAGCTACGGCAAGCGCGGGGTGCTGGCGCTGCTGCAGGACAGCACCAACGTGGACCGGCGGGGCTACACCGGCAGCGAGCTGGCGGTGCGGGACCGCTTCGACGACGTTTTCGCCAACGCGGGCGCGGGGCGGCTGTACATCTGCTGCTTCACCAGCTCGATCCACCGCATCCAATTGGCGGTGGACATGGCGGCCGAGTACGGGCGCAAGGTGTGCTTCCTGGGGCGGAGCATGGAGAAGAACACCGAGATTGCGCACCAGCTCGACTTTTTGAACCTGCCCGACGGGATTCTGATCCGGCCGCAGGATTTGCGCTCGTTTCCGCGCGACCGGGTGACGGCGGTGATCTCGGGCAGCCAGGCGGAGCCGATGTCGGCGCTGGCGCGGGCGTCGGTGAACAACCACAAATACGCCGAGATTGCCGAGGGCGACACCGTGGTGCTGTCCAGCCGGATCATTCCGGGGAACGAGAAGGCGATCTTCCGCATGATCAACCACCTGTTCAAGCGGGGGGCGCAGGTGGTCTACGAGACCGAGTCGTATCCGCCGGTGCACGTGTCCGGGCACGCCAGCCAGGAGGAGCTGAAGCTGCTGATCAACCTGGTGCGGCCGCGGCACTTCATCCCGCTGCACGGGGAGTTCCGCCAGCTCTCGCTGCACGCCAAGCTGGCGCGCAGCCTGCGCATCCCGGGGCTGGAGGCGCACGTGGCCGAGGACGGCGAGATCCTGGAGATCGACGCCAAGGGCATGTGGCGCGCCGGCATCGCCCCCACCGGCCGCGTCTTCATTGACAGCGGCAGCCAGGACGAGGTGGCCGAGGATCTGATCGTGCGCGACCGGCGGCACTTGGCCGAGGACGGCATCGTGCTGCCCATCCTGGCGATCAACAAGGCCACCGGGCGGGTGCAGAACGAGCCCGAGATCGTGACCTCGGGCTTCGTCAGCCCGATTTTGGCCGACGGGCTGCTGGCGCGGGCGCGGCAGGTGGTGATCGAATCGGTTGCCAGCGCCGGGCGGGAGGAGTCGGGCGACTGGTCGCTGATCAAGGAGCGCATCCGGCGCGACCTGCGGAAGTACCTGCAGGCGCAGACGAACAAGCGGCCGCTGATCCTGCCGGTGATTCTCGAGGTATGACGGGGCACGGGGCCATGGTGGGCGCGGGCCCCTGCGCGGCTGCGCCGCGCGTCCCGCTTGTGCTCACGCCGGCTTGGGGGCCCCGCGGCCCCAAGCCGGCGCTGCGCTTCGCTGGGGCCGCGCCGAATTCGCTTCCCGGGGGCGAGCCGCCCTGCGGTGGGCGCGGGCCCCAGCGCGCCTGCGGCGCGCGTCCCGCTTGTGCTCGCGCCGGCTTGGGGGCCCCGTGGCCCCAAGCCGGCGCTGCGCTTCGCTGGGGCCGCGCCGAATTCGCTTCCCGGGGGCGAGCCGCCCTGCGG
>DATKSZ010000163.1:0-3877 GCA_035531375.1 Terriglobales bacterium
CCGCAGGGCGGCTCGCCCCCGGGAAGCGAATTCGGCGCGGCCCCAGCGAAGCGCAGCGCCGGCTTGGGGCCACGGGGCCCCCAAGCCGGCGCGAGCACAAGCGGGACGCGCGCCGCAGGCGCGCTGGGGCCCGCGCCCACCAAGGCAGCGGCCCTGCCCTCCCTGGTGCTGATTGACGGCGGCATTGGCCAGTTGCACGCCGCCCGCAAGGCGCTCGAGGAGCTCGGCCTGGGCGCCCTGCCCCTCGCCAGCCTCGCCAAGCGCGAAGAACTCGTCCACGTCTTTGGCCGCGAGCACCAGCCCCTGCGCCTCGACCCCCACGCCCCGGCGCTGCGCCTGCTGCAGTCCATCCGCGACGAGGCCCACCGCTTTGCCATCACCTTCCACCGCCAGCGGCGGGAGAAGGGCACGTTGCGGTCCGAACTCCTGCACGCCCCCGGCATCGGCCCGGCGGCGGTGCGCAAGCTTTTGGGCCATTTTGGCAGCCTGGCGGCGGTGCAGGCGGCGGCGGAGGCGCAGTTGGCCGCGGTCCTGCCCGCCTCCCGCGCCCGCGCCCTGTGGCACCACCTCCATCCGCTGGCCGCCGCCGCGCCTGCCCCAGCTGCGCCTACCCCAGCCGAATGAAGCGCGAGTACTGGAAGGCTTGGGCCGCGCCCGTGGGGGTATGGTGCACGTGCTCCAGCGCCTCCACCAGGCGCAGCTCCGGCCCCAGCTCCTGCGCCAGCGTGGCAGGCGAATAGCGCGCCACCGGCAGCCCGCTGCAGCGTTCCGGGCCCTCCAGCGCAAAGGTGGCGATGACGGCGCCGCCACCGGGCTGGAGCGTCTCCAGCAGGTGGCCGCGGTAGGCGGCCCGCTCCTCCGGCCGGGTCAGGAAGTGGAAGACCGCCCGGTCATGCCACAGGTCCACGGGCGGCAGCCTCCAGGCGCCAGCGACGTCGGCCTCGATCCAGCTCACCGCCTCCGCCGCGGCCTTCCCCAGCCGCGCCTGCGCCCGCCGCAGCGCCTCGCCGCTGATGTCCAGCACCGTCAGCCGGCGCACCCCCCGGGCCAGTAGCGCGTCCACCAGCCGGGCCTCGCCCCCGCCGATATCCACCACCGCCGTCTCCCCTCCCAGCCCGGCGGCGGCCAGCAGCCGCAGCGAGAGCTCGGGCGCGGCCTCGAACCAGCTCGCCTGGCCCTCTTCCCGGCCGGCGTAGACGGCGTTCCAGTGTTGTGTGCGGTCCATGGATGCCCAGCGAGGCGCAGCGCCGACTTGGGGCCCGCGCCCACCATCCGTGTAATTTTAGTGTATTCCCCGGCTCTCCCTGCCCAACCCTCATTGAAAACAGCCGGTTGCGGTGCTAGCATCGCCACAGAGGAGGCACCGTGGCGGAAAACAAAGGCTTGTGGTTTTTGGTGGGCTTGAGCCTGGGCGCCCTGGCCGGGGTGATGTACGCCCCGCAAGCGGGCGAGCGCACCCGCGAGCTGCTGCGCAGCAAGGCGGGCGAGGGGCGCGACCTCATGTTCAACAAGGGCGGCGACCTGCGCGAGCAGGCCGGCCGGGTGCGCGAGCAGGCCGGCGATTTCGCCGACCGCGGCCGCCAGGCCGTCACCCGCCAGATTGACCAGTTCCAGGCCGCCGTCGAGGCCGGCCGCCAGGCCTACCGCGAGGCTGCCGGCCTGGAGCGCAAGGCCGAGCCCGGCGACGGCGACGCCGCCTCGCGCCTCTAGTTTCTCCCCCAACTCACCGATAGGAAGGGTATGGCCACCACCGACATTCTGCTGATCGTCTTCATCGCCGTCGCGGCGGTGGCTCTGCTGGGCCAGTTTTTCCTGCTGCTCGGCCTCAGCCGCCGCCTGGGCGAGTTGGCCGCCAAGGTCACCCCCCTGCTCGGCCCGCTGGAGCAGTCCGCCCGCGCCCTGCCCCCCTTGGTGCGCGACGTCCAGCAGATGGTCACCGAAACCCGTCCCCGCCTGCAGACCCTGGCCGCCAGCGCCGCCGAGATCAGCCTCATCGCCCGCGAGCAGGTCAAGCGCGCCGACGCCCTCGCCACCGACTTCAGCCAGCGCCTCGAACTGCAGGTGGTGCGCATGGACGAGGCCATGGCCACCGCCATGGCCGCGGTCGAGCAGATCACCACTGGCGTGCGCGACAGCGTGCTGCGCCCGGTGCAGGACGTGCAGGCGCTGGTCCAGGGCCTCCGCACCGGCCTCGACTTCTTCTTCCGCCGCCGCCCCAGCCCCGTCCTCCAGCCCCGTCCCACCTACCACGACGAGGAGATGTTCATCTAAGCGCTGCCGTGCGCGGCCCGGAGCTGCCCGCTCGCGGGGGTCGCGCCGCTTTGCCTGCGGGCAAAATCGGCGCGAAAGGCTGCGAACCGGGGTCCCCTGAGCCCGCCTCGGGTTCTGGGGTGGTCGTAATTCCGCAAGGGCAGACGCACCAGTGGCGCGTCTGCGCCCCCGGGAAGCGAATTCGGCGCGGCCCCAGCAGCCCAGCAGCGACGCCGCGCAGCGCCGACTGCGGGCCGCGGGGCCCCCAAGCCGGCGTGATCACGCCGCCCCGCGCCGTTACAGCGGGGCGGCTCACAAGCGGGACGCGCGCCGCACCGGCCCGGCGCTGCTACAGCCGGGCCGGGCAGCCGCGCAGGGGCCCGCGCCCACCATCGAAGCCCCTACGGTCCCCCCAGCGGCGTGTGCCCCGGCAGCTTCAGCGCCGTCCCGTGGGCCACGTTGAAGGCGATCAGCGCCGCCTGCGCCGCCCAGTCGCTGGCGGGGTAGAGCCGGGCGATGGTGGCCGCGTCCTCGGCCACCTGCTGCTGGTACTGCGCCGCCTTGCCCGCGTCGTGGTGCTTGCCCGGGGCGCGGTACAGCGTCCAGGCGATGCCGGCGCGGTAGAGCGCGTCATAGGCCGCCTCCGCCGTCTTGGGCCCGCCCGGGTACTTCTTCACATAGCCTTGGTAGGTGTGGATCTCCTTCTCCACGCACTCCGGCTTCTCCACCCACACCCCGCAGGTGAAGTGCTCCACCAGCAGGTCGTACTCCGCCCGCGCCGCCCACGGCGTCTTGCCGTACTTGTTGATCACCCGGTGCATCTCGCTGTCGTCGGGGAATTGGCGCTCGCTCGGGCTGGGGCGGCGCGGCTCCTCCGCCATCTTCAGTTGCCAGCGGATCGAGGCGGCCCGGTAGAGCGCCTCCGGCGCCCGCGGCGAGGCCGGAAAGTCGGTGTAGACGGTCATGAAGAGGTTGGCCGCGTCCAGCGCCGCCCGCCGCTCGCCCCCGTTGTCCTCGGCCTCGATCTCCAGTCCCACCGCCGCCCCGAAGATGGCCTCGGCCGACGCCGGATCGTCCAGCGGCGCGTAGTTGTGGTTGGGCATCCAGCCGCTCACCCCGATCGCGCCCACAAACACCTGCGCGAAGTCGCCCACCTGCGACTGCAGGGCGATGCCCATGCCCGGCTGCACCGCGCCCACCTGGGTGCTGGTGGTATCCGGGTTCAAATACAGGCTCGCCGAGGTCAGCGCCACCGCCTTGCGCAGCGGCACCGCCTGCCCCGCCAGCCCCAGCCCCAGCGCCAGCACGCCCAGCAGCACGCCGCCCCCCCGCCGCCTACTCCCCTTTCGCGGGGGTCGCGCCGCTTTGCCTGCGGGTAAAATCGGCGCGAAGGGCCGCGAACCGGGGCCCCCGGGACCCGCCGCGGGTCCCGGGGTGGTCGTAATTCCGATCGCGGGGGTCGCGCCGCTTTGCCTGCTGGCAAAATCGGCGCGAAAGGCTGCGAAATTCCGCAGGGCGGCTCGCCCCCGGGAAGCGAATTCGGCGCGGCCCCAGCGAAGCGCAGCGCCGGCTTGGGGCCACGGGGCCCCCAAGCCGGCGCGAGCACAAGCGGGACGCGCGCCGCAGG
>DATKSZ010000164.1:0-25740 GCA_035531375.1 Terriglobales bacterium
CGAGTCCTTTCTGGCCAACGCCTGGCGCCACCACTCGCTCACCATCTTTCTTGGCGTTTCCCTGGTCGGCTGGACCGTTCTCTACGCCCACATGAGCGTCAACGGCAAGTGGGGCCAGGTGGTCGGCAACGTGGTCTCCGAATGGCTCCAGTCCATCGGCCTGGTGCTGCTCACCAAGCGATTTATCGAGCGCCACTCCAAGGAAAGCCAAGACGCCAAAGGCTGATCCCGGCGAATCTTGACTTTTTTGTACAGATTCGTCAATCTGGAAGGCGTAGCCTCCTCTCGGAGTCCCCCATGAGCACCCAAGCGCAAGACCTGGAAGCGCTCGCCAACCAGGAATACCAATACGGCTTCGTCAGCGCCATCGCCGCCGACACCATTCCGCGCGGCCTGAACGAGGAGATCGTCCGCATCATCTCCGCCAAGAAAAACGAGCCGGAGTTCATGCTGGAGTGGCGCCTCAAGGCCTACCGCCAGTGGCTGAAGATGACGGAGCCCACCTGGCAAAACGTGCACTACCCGGCGATCGACTACCAGGACATCATCTACTACTCCGCCCCCAAGACCAACCCCGACGGCCCCAAGAGCCTGGATGAGGTGGACCCGGAGTTGCTGGCGGTCTACGAGAAGCTGGGCGTGCCGCTCAACGAGCGCGCCATCCTGGCGGGCGTGGTGCCGGCCAGTGGGCCCAATGTCGCGGTGGACGCCATCTTCGACAGCGTCTCGGTCGCCACCACCTTCCGCGCCAAGCTGGCCGAAGAGGGCGTCATCTTCTGCTCCTTCTCCGAGGCGGTGCGCGAGCATCCCGAACTCGTGCAGAAGTACTTGGGCTCGGTCGTCCCCTACACCGACAACTTCTTCGCCACGCTGAACTCGGCGGTGTTCAGCGACGGCTCGTTCTGCTACATCCCCAAGGGGGTGCGCTGCCCGATGGAGCTGTCGAGCTACTTCCGCATCAACAGCAACGACAGCGGGCAGTTCGAGCGCACCCTGATCATCGCCGAGGAGGGCGCCTCGGTCAGCTACCTGGAGGGCTGCACCGCCCCCAAGCGCGACAAGAACCAGTTGCACGCCGCCGTGGTGGAGCTGGTGGCGCTCGACCGCGCCACCATCAAGTACTCCACCGTGCAGAACTGGTACCCGGGCGACAAGGACGGCAAGGGCGGGATCTTCAACTTCGTCACCAAGCGCGGCAAATGCCTGGGGCAGGGCTCGAAGATCTCCTGGACCCAGGTCGAGACCGGCTCCGCCATCACCTGGAAGTACCCGAGCTGCATCCTGCAGGGCGACGACTCGGTGGGCGAGTTCTACTCGGTGGCGCTGACCAAGAACCGGCAGCAGGCCGACACCGGCACCAAGATGATCCACCTGGGCAAGCGCACCCGCAGCACCATCGTCAGCAAGGGCATCTCCGCCGGCCACGGCCAGAACACCTACCGCGGCGCGGTGCGGATGCTGGCGGGCGCGGAGGGGGCGCGCAACTACTCGCAGTGCGACTCGCTGCTGATCGGCGACCAGTGCGGCGCCCACACCTTCCCGGTGCTGGAGGTGAAGAACCCCACCGCCCAGGTGGAGCACGAGGCCTCGACCTCGCGCATCGGCGAGGACCAGCTCTTTTACTGCCGCCAGCGCGGCATCTCCAACGAAGACGCCGTCTCGATGATCGTCAACGGCTTCTGCAAGGAGGTCTTCCGCGAGCTGCCGATGGAGTTCGCGGTGGAGGCGCAGAAGCTGCTGGGGATCAGCCTGGAGGGCAGCGTTGGCTAATAGGGAGACCATGCTCGAGATCAAGGATTTGCACGCCGAAGTGGCCGGGCGCGAGATTTTGCGCGGCCTCGACCTGAACCTGCACGCCGGCGAGGTGCACGCCATCATGGGCCCCAACGGCAGCGGCAAGAGCACGCTGGCGCAGGTGCTGGCCGGGCGCGACACCTACGCCGTCACCGCCGGCACGGTGCGCTACCAGGGCCAGGACCTGCTGGAACTCTCGCCCGAGGACCGCGCCCGCGCCGGCGTCTTCCTCGCCTTCCAGTACCCGGTCGAGATCCCCGGGGTCAGCAACAACTACTTCCTCCGCGCGGCGCTGAACGCCATCCGCAAGTACCAGGGGCAGGAGGAGCTGGACGCGGTGGACTTCCTCGAGCTGGTGGCGGAGAAGATGAAGCTGCTGCACATGGACGAGTCGCTGATGAAGCGCGCCGTCAACGAGGGCTTCTCCGGCGGCGAGAAGAAGCGCAACGAGATCTTCCAGATGGCGGTGCTGGAGCCCAAGCTGGCCATCCTCGACGAGACCGACTCCGGGCTCGACATTGACGCGCTCAAGATGGTGGCGGCGGGGGTGAACGCGCTGCGCTCGCCCGAGCGCGCCATCCTGCTGGTCACCCACTATCAGCGCCTGCTCGACTACATCGTGCCCGACTACGTGCACGTGCTCGCGGCCGGCAGGATTGTCAAGTCGGGCGGCAAGGAGCTGGCGCTGGAGCTGGAGGACAAGGGCTACCAGTGGCTGGGCGTGGACGATAGCCAGCCCGCCGACCCGTCCGGCCGGCACAGCCGGGTCGGAGCCTAGGCCATGGCGCTGCTCGATACCAAGGAAACCGCCGCCGGCGTGGTGGCCAGCTACCTGGCGCGCTTCAGCGGGCTCGACCCCCGCCCCGCCTGGCTGCACCAGCGCCGCCAGGCCGCCTTCGCCCGCTTCGCCGAGCTGGGCTTTCCCAGCCACCGCCAAGAGGGCTGGCGCCAGACCAACGTCGCCCGCATCGCCGAGTCCATCTACGCGCCCCAGCCGCCGCTGCCGCCCGGCGAGCTGGTGCCGCGCCTGCGCGCGCTCGAGCTGCCCGGCGTGGACTGGAGCGCCGAGGCGGTGCGCCTGGTCTTCGTCAACGGCGTCTACGCCCCCGGGCTGTCCTCGCCGGGCGCCGCCGCCGGCTGCCGCGTGGGCCCCCTCGCTCCGCTGCTGGCCGACGAGCCCGACCGGGTGGCCCCCCATCTGGAGCACGACGACGAGCGCGACCAGGCCTTCGTCCAGCTCAACACCGCCTTCCTCGCCGACGGCGCCTTCATCGAGATCGCCCCCCGCCAAGTGGTGGAGCGGCCCATCTCCATCCTCCACCTCACCACCGGCTGCAAGGAACGCAAGGGCGTCGCCCATCCCCGCACCCTGGTGCTGGCCGGGCGCGAGAGCCAGGCGGCCATCGTCGAGACCAGCGCCGGCTTCGACGGCGACGTCTACTTCACCAACGCTGTCGCCACCATCGAGCTGGGCGACAACGCCCGGCTGGAGTACACCCGCCTGGAGCAGGAGAGCCGCGCTGCCTTCCACGTCTCCAAGCTGAGGGCGCGGCAGGGGCGCGACAGCCGCTTCACCGCCCACAGCGTCTCGCTCGGCGGGGCGCTGGTGCGCAACAACGTCCACGCCATCCTCGACGGCGAGGGGGCGGTGTGCGTGCTCAACGGCCTCTACGCCCTGGACGTCGCCCAGCACGTGGACAACTCCACCATCCTCGACCACGCCCGCCCGCTGGGCACCAGCCGGGAATACTACAAGGGCGTGCTCGACGGCAAGGCGGTGGGGGTGTTCAACGGCCGCATCATCGTGCGCCAGGACGCCCAGCACACCGACGCCATCCAGAGCAACAAGAACCTGCTGCTCTCCGACTCGGCCGCCACCGCCAGCGCCCAGCCCCAGCTCGAGATCTATGCCGACGACGTGCGCTGCACCCACGGCGCCACCGTCGGCCAGCTCGACGCCCAGGCGCTGTTCTACCTGCGCTCCCGCGGCCTCGGGCTGGAGGAGAGCCGCAAGCTGCTGATCTACGCCTTCGCCGCCGACGTGCTCGGCCGGGTGGAGGCGGCGGGCCTGCGCCCGGCGCTGGAGCATCTGTTGTGGAAGAAGTGGGCGGAGTAATGCCATGGCAGCCACGACCGAAACCTCGGTGAGCTACGACGTCGAGCGGGTGCGCGGCGATTTTCCGCTGCTGCGCCAGCTCCAGGACGGGGTCCCGGTCGCCTACCTCGACAACGCCGCCACCACGCAGAAGCCGCAGGCGGTGCTCGACGCCCTGATGGGCTTCTACACCGAGGACTGCAGCAACATCCACCGCTCGGTGCACCGCCTGGGCGAGCGCGCCACCGCCCGCTACGAGGCGGCGCGCGCGGCGGCGCGGCGCTTCCTCAACGCTTCGAGCGAGCGCGAGATCCTCTTCGTGCGCGGCACCACCGAGGCCATCAACCTGGTGGCGCAGAGCTTCGGCCGCAGCCAGTTGCGGCCCGGCGACGAGGTGCTGATCACCGGCCTCGAGCACCACTCCAACATCGTCCCCTGGCAGCTCGCCTGCGAAGCCAGCGGCGCCACGCTGCAGGTCGCCCCCCTCAACGACCGCGGCGAGGTCGAGCTGGAGGCCTTCGCCCAGAAGCTCGGCCCCCGCACCAAGATCGCCGCCTTCGCCCACATCTCCAACGCCCTGGGCACGGTCAACCCGGTGGCCGAGATGGTGGCGCTGGCCCGCGCCCGCGGCGTCGCCACCCTGGTGGACGGGGCCCAGGCCGCGCCCCACACCCGGCTGGACGTGCGCGCCCTGGATTGCGACTTCTACGCCCTCTCCGGCCACAAGATGTACGGCCCCACCGGCATCGGCGTGCTCTACGGCAAAGAGGCCTGGCTGGAGCGCCTCCCCCCCTGGCAGGGCGGCGGCGACATGATCCGCTCGGTCACCTTCGAGAAGACCACCTACAACGAGTTGCCCTACAAGTTCGAGGCGGGCACGCCCAACATCGCCGCCGCCATCGGCTTGGGCGCCGGCATCGCCTATTTGGAAAACCTGGGCCTGGAGCGCATCGCCGCCTACGAGCGGGAGTTGCTCGCCTACGGCACTTCCCAGCTCGAGGCCATCCCCGGCCTGCGCCTGATCGGCACCGCCCGCCACAAGGCTGGGGTGCTGTCGTTTGTGGTCGAGGGCGTGCACCCCCACGATGTCGGCACCGTGCTCGACTCCCTCGGCGTCGCGGTGCGCGCCGGCCACCACTGCGCCCAGCCGGTGATGGAGCGCTTCCACATCGCCGCCACCACCCGCGCCTCGCTGGGACTGTACAACACCCGCGCCGAGCTCGACCGCCTGGCCCAGGGCCTGCGCCGGGTGCAGGAGATGTTCACCTAATGTCGCAGCTCGGCGATCTCTACCAGGAGCTGATCCTCGACCACAGCAAGCGGCCGCGCAACTTCGGTCCACTGCCCGAGGCCAACCGTTCCGCCGAGGGCTTCAACCGCCTGTGCGGCGACCGGGTCACCATCCGGGTCGAACTCGAGGGCGACCGGGTGCGCGCGGTGCGCTTCGAGGGCTCGGGCTGCGCCATCTCCACCGCCTCCGCCTCGCTGCTCACCGAATCCGTCAAGGGCAAAACCCGGGCCGAGGCGGAGGCCCTCTTCCAGCGCTTCCACCAGCTCGTCACCGGCCAGGGCGAGCCCGCCGCCGACGCCCCCCCGCTGGGCAAGCTCGCCGTCTTCTCCGGCGTCAGCGAGTACCCCGCCCGGGTCAAGTGCGCCAGCCTCGCCTGGCACACCCTTCACTCCGCCTTGGCCGAGGCCCCGCCCGCCGAGGCGGTGAGCACGGAGTAGCCCCATGGACGACTTCCTCCTCCGCGAAGCCGAACACAAAGAGGCGATCGCCGCCGAGCTCGACCACTCCCCCGAGCCCGGGGTGGTGAAGGAAGCCCAGCGCCAGCGCGCCCTCGCCGCCGAGCTGCGCGAGGAGTGGCAGCGGCGCCAGCCCGCCCCACCCGCCCCCGCCGCGGCGCCCGCCCAGGCCGCCCCCGAAATCGAGGAATCCCCCGAGACCGCCGCCCTGCGCGAGTACATCATTGACGTGATCAAGAGCTGCTACGACCCCGAGATCCCCATCAACGTCTACGACCTCGGCCTCATCTACCAGATCCGCATCGCCCCCGAGGGCGCCGTCGAGGTGGACATGACCCTCACCGCCCCCGGCTGTCCCGCCGCCGGCGTCCTCCCCGGCGAGGTCGAAACCAAGGTCCGCAGCGTCCCCGGCGTCAGCGAGGTCAAGCTCAACCTGGTGTGGGAACCCCCCTGGGACCAAAACAAGATGTCCGCCGCCGCCCGCCTCCAGCTCGGCATAGATTGGTAGCGCTGGCGCCTGCCTTATGAAGTTCACCAGCCAAGAAGAATACGGTCTCCGTTGCCTGTTGCGCCTGGGCAAGCAGTACCAGGAGCGCGGCGGCGGCCCCGAGGCCAGCCTCACCATCCCCGAAATCAGCCGCCTGGAGGGTATCTCCGGCCCCTACGTCGCCAAGCTGATGCGCGTGCTGCGCACCGGCGGCCTGGTCTCCAGCGCCCGCGGCTCCGCCGGCGGCTACGTCCTCGCCCGTCCCCCCGCCGACATCGCCGTCGGCGAGGCCATGGCCCTGCTCGGCGGCCGTCTCTACGAGCCCGCCTTCTGCGCCGAGCACAGCGGCGATGAGCGCGTTTGCACCCATTCCGTGGACTGCTCCCTGCGCTCGCTCTGGCGCTCGCTGCAGTTGGTGCTCGACCAGGTGCTGGACAAGACCACCCTGCGCGACCTGCTCTGCAACGAGACCGAGATGACCAACTGGGTGGACCACCTGGTCAGCGTCTCCGGCCTTGCCCCGGCGGCGGCCAAGAACTAGCCCCATGCCCGAACCCCCGCAGCCGCACTTGGTTGGCGCGGGCCCCAGCGCGCCTGCGGCGCGCGTCCCGCTTGTGAGCCGCCCCGCTGTAACAGCGCGGGGCGGCATGCTCGCGCCGACTCGGGGCCCCCGTGGCCCCAAGTCGGCGCTGTGCCTCGCTGGGGCCACGCCGAATTCGTCTCCCGGGGGCGGGCCGCCCTGCGGAATTACGACCACCCCAGAACCCGAGGCGGGTTCTGGGGACCCCGGTTCGCAGCCTTTCGCGCCGATTTTGCCGGCAGGCAAAGCGGCGCGACCCCCGCGAGTCGTCATCGTGGGCGCGGGGTTTGGCGGCCTGATGGCGGCGCGGGCGCTGCGCCGCGCCCGATTGCGGGTCACCCTGCTCGACCGCCGCAACCACCACGTCTTCCAGCCGCTGCTCTACCAGGTCGCCACCGGCGGGCTCTCGCCCGGCGAGATCGCCTACCCCATCCGCGCCGTGGTGCGGCGGCAGAAGAACACCGAGGTCTGGCTGGCCGAGGCGACCGCCATTGATTTGGCCCAGCGGCGCGTGCTGCTGGCCGACGGCAGCCTGGACTACGATTTCCTGATCCTGGCGCCGGGGGCGCGCCACTCCTACTTCGGCCACCCGGAGTGGGAGCCGCTCGCCCCCGGCCTCAAGGATGTGGAGGACGCACTCGACATCCGCCGCCGCATTTTGCTCGCCTTCGAGCGCGCCGAGCGCGAGCCCGACCCCGCCCGCCGCCGCACCCAGTTGACCTTCGCCATCGTCGGCGGCGGCCCCACCGGGGTCGAACTCGCCGGCGCCATCGCCGACATCGCCCGCCGCGTGCTGGTGGAGGACTTCCGCGCCATTGACCCGCGCGAGGCGCGCATCCTGCTGCTCGAGGGCGGCCCGCGGCTGTTGCCCGCCTTTCCGCCGCGGCTCTCGGCCAAGGCCGCCGCCGCGCTGGGCGAGCTGGGGGTCGAGGTGCGCACCCAGGCGCTGGTCACCGAGTTGGCCCCCGACCATCTCGTGGTCGGCGGCGGCGGCGACAGACAGACCGTGCCCGCCGCCACCATCCTCTGGGCGGCGGGCGTGACCGCCTCCCCCCTGGCCCGCAGCCTGGGGCTGCCGCTCGACCCGGTTGGCCGCGTTGCCGTCCTGCCCGACCTCTCCCTCCCCGGCCACCCCGAGGTCTTCGTGGTCGGCGACCTCGCCACCCTCCCTGGCCCCGACGGCCGCCTCCTTCCCGGGCTCGCCCCGGTGGCGATGCAGCAGGGCCGCGCCGCCGCCGCCAACATCGCCCGCCTCGCCGCCGGCCAGCCCTCGCGCCCCTTCCGCTACCTCGACAAGGGCAACCTGGCCACCATCGGCCGCGCCCGCGCCGTCGCCGACATCCGCGGCCTGCAACTCTCCGGCCTGCCCGCCTGGCTGGTCTGGATCTTCGTCCACATTCTCTACCTGATCGGCTTCCGCAACCGCATACTGGTGGCAACCGAGTGGCTCTGGGACTACCTCAGCTTCCAGCAGGCGGCGCGGCTCATCACCGGCCGCATCCGCTGGACCACCCGGGGAGGCGAATGACCCCCAACACGCTCTTGTTCGATCTCGGCGGCGTGGTGCTCTCCAACGGCTGGGACCACGAGCAGCGCGCCCGCACCGCCGCCCGCTTCGGCCTCGACCCCGCCGCGCTGGAGGCCCGCCACGCCCGCCTGGTTGTCCCGCTCGAGACCGGCCAGCTCCGCCTCGACGACTACCTCGCCCAGGTCGTCTTCGACGTTCCCCGCCCCTTCACCCTGGGCGAGCTGACCGATTTCATTTTCTCCTGCTCCCAGCCCAACCCGGAGACAATCGATCTGCTGGGCGAGCTGGCGAGCGCCGGCCGACTGCGCCTGGCCACGCTCAACAACGAGGGCCGCGAACTCAACCAGTACCGCATCGCCTGGTTTGGCCTGCGCCGCTACTTCCGCGTCTTCTGCAGCTCCTGCTACCTGGGCGTGCGCAAGCCCGACCCGGAGATCTACCGCCGCGCCCTCGGCATCCTCCAGGCCGACGCGGCCGAGTGCCTGTTCATTGACGACCGCGAAGAAAACCTCGCCGCCCCGCGCGCCCTCGGCATCGCCTCGCTGCAGTTCCTCTCAGCCGCCCAGCTTCGCGACCAACTCGGCCAGCGCGGCCTGCTCTGAGACGCCCGGCCCGAGCCCCCAAACGTCGGGCAGGTTGCGCCCCAGCCCGCGGAGGTCCAGCCCAGCGCCCACCACAAACACGTCGGGGATCGGAAACAGCCCGTACTTCACCTCGACCTCCGCCGCCCGCGCCGCATCCTTCACCAGCAGGCAGGCGACCGCCAGCGACTTCGGCTGCCGCGTGGCCAAATGGTCGAGCACGAACCGCAGCGTGCGCCCCGAGTCGTAGATATCGTCTACCACCAGCACATGCCGCCCGCGAATGTCCTCCCGCAGGTCCTCCAACAGCTCGACCCGCCCGCTCGACGCCCGCGCGCCGCCGTAGCTATGCGGCCGCATGGTTTCGATCCGCACCGGCGCCCCGACCGCCCGCGCCAAGTCGGCGAGAAAGAACACCGCCCCCTGCAGCAGCCCCACCAGCACCAGTTCCTCGCCGCGGTAATCCTGCGCGATCCGCGCCCCGGCGCGCCGCACCCCAGCGGCCAGCTCCTCGGCGTCAATCAGCTTGGTCCAGGTATTTTCCATGTCGTCTATAATGCCAGCCATGCCGACCCTGATTGCCCAGCCGACGCGGATTGCGCCCGCCGGCAACCTGCCCAAGCTGATTGACGAGTTTGTGGGGCGGGTGAACTCGCAGACCGCGGCCTGCAGCGTGGCCCGCATGCGCAGCCCGGCGGGCTGGCGCGAGCCGGGGCAGACGCCCGCCTTCGACGAGTACACGCTGGTGCTGGAGGGCAAGCTGCAGGTCGAGCACCGCGGCGGCCAGTTCGAGGTCGGCGCCGGGCAGGCGGTGATCGCCCACGCCGGCGAGTGGGTGCGCTACTCCACCCCGGAGGGCGCCGCCTATATCGCCATCTGCCTCCCCGCCTTCAGCCCCGACAGCGTGCACCGGGATCCGGAGTAGCGCCGCTCAGGCGTGCTTGGCGTTCGCTGCCAGCAGTTCCTTGGCGTGCTTGAGCGAGGTGGGGTTGAGCTGGTTGCCGGCGAGCATGCGGGCCACCTCTTCGATGCGCTCCTGGCCGGTGAGCACCGCCACCTCGGTGCGGGTGCGGCCGCCGGAGGCGCGCTTCTCCACCCGCAGGTGGTGGCTGGCGAAGGTGGCGATCTGGGCCAAGTGGGTGACGCACAGCACCTGGTAGTGCTCGCCCAGCTGCTGCAACTTTTGCCCCACCGCCTCGGCGGCGCGGCCGCCGATGCCGGCGTCAATCTCGTCGAGCACCAGCGTCTTGCGGGCGGCGGTGGTGGCCGCGCGTTTGCCCGGCTTGGGCTTGCCCTCGGCCACCAGGTGCAGCGCCAGCAGCAGGCGCGAGAGCTCGCCGCCGGAGGCGATCTCGGCCACCGGCTGCAGCGGCTCGCCCGGGTTGGTGGAGGCCAAGAAGCGCACCCGGTCCCAGCCGCTGGCGCCCCAACCCGCCTCGGGCGGCGCGTCGGCACCCGCCGGGTCAAACTCCACCTCGAAGCGCAGCGTCATCGCCAAGTCGGCCACCTCGGCCTCCAGCTTCTGCCGCAGCCGCAGCGCGGCGGCGCGGCGGGCGCGGCTGAGCCGATCCGCCCGCTTGCGGTAATCGGCGGCGGCGGCGGCCGCCTCGGCGGCGGCGGCGGCCTGCAGCGCGGCGGCGTTCTCCACCTGGCCGAGCTTGGCGGCCAGCTCCTCGCGGTGGCGCAGCACGTCCTCGAGCTGCGGGCCGTACTTACGCCGCAGCTTGTCGAGCGCCGCCAGCCGCTCCTCGACCTCGGCCAGGCGGACGGGCGCGGCCTCGACTCGGTCGGCAAGGTTGCGAATCTCGTCGGCGATGTCGGCGGCCTCGGCGCGCAGCGCCTCCAACCTTGGCCCCAGCGGGGCCACGCTGGCGTCGTAGCGCCCCCACTCCTGCACCTGCCGCAGCGCCGCCTTGAGCTGGGCCACCACCGCCTCGGGGGCGTCGTAGAGGCTGGCGTAGGCCGACGCCGCCGCCCCGGCGATGCGTTCGGCGTTGGCCAGCACGCCGCGCTCCTGCTCGAGCGCGGCGTCTTCGCCGGGCCGAGGCCGGGCGGCGTCAATCTCCTGCGCCTGGTAGCGCCACAGGTCCACCTCCTGCAGCCGCTGGCGCTCGGCCGCCTGCTCGGCGCGCAGCCGCTCCCTGGCCGCTTTCCAGGCGGCATAGGCCTCGCCCGCCGCCGCGGCCTCGGCCTCGGTGGCGGCGAAGCGGTCGAGCAGCCGCAGTTGCGCCGCCGGCGTGAACGACACCAGCGCCTCGTTCTGCGAGTGGATCTCGCCCAGCCCGCGCGCCAGCTCGCGCAACAGCCCGAGCGAACTCAACTGGTGGTCCACAAAGGCGCGGCTGCGGCCGTTGGCGGCGATCTCGCGCCGCAGCCGCAGTTCGGCGCCCAGCGCCGACAGCCCGCGCTCGGCGCACCACGCCGCCGCCTCCGCCGCCGAGGCAAAGGGCGAGGCGAAGCTGCCGGTCACCGTCGCCTGCGCCGCGCCGCTGCGGATCGCCCCGGCCTCCGCCCGCTCGCCCAAGAGCAGCCCCAGCGCGTCCACGATAATGGATTTGCCCGAGCCGGTCTCGCCCGTCAGCACATTGAAGCCGGGGCCGAAGTCGAGGGAGAGTTGCTCCACCAGGGCGTAGTTTTCGATCTGCAGCGTGGTGAGCATGGCGGCGCGCCCTATCAGGATACCCGGGAGATTCCCCCAAGCGAAACCGCGCCTCCGCGCCCGCCTGCTATGCTAGGTTTAAAGCTATTCCCCCGCGGCGCCAAGGCCGTGGACAGGAGTTCCCTTGAGCCTATTTGCCCTGATCGCCACCGGTGAAGCGATCACCAGCCTGCTGACCAACACCGGCATCGTGGCCAAGGTCGTGCTGGCCATCTTGCTGCTGCTGTCGCTGTTTTCCTGGACGATTATTTTCAACAAAGGCAGCGCCTTCCGCCTGCGGCGGCGCAACACCCGCCGCTTTTTGCGGGCGCTCTACAAGACCGGGCGGCTGAGCGAGCTGCACGCCGCCAGCGACAGCTTCCGCCCCTGCCCGGCGGCCGAGGTCTTCGAGGCCGGGTATGACGAGTTGGAGCGCCAGCTCCGCCCCGGCGGCGGCCGCAACCTGGCCAGCGTGGAGCGCGCCCTGCGGGCCGAGACCGGCGACCAGGTGGGCCTGCTGGAGACGCGGCTGAGCTGGCTGGCCACCATCGCCTCGGCCAGCCCCTTCATCGGCCTCTTCGGCACCGTCTGGGGCATCATGGACGCCTTCTTCGACTTGGGCAACTCGGGCAGCACCACGCTGCGCGCGGTCGCGCCCGGGGTGTCGGAGGCGCTGATCACCACCGCCGCCGGCCTGTTCGCCGCCATCCCGGCGCTGATCGCCTACAACCAATACGTCCACCAGGTGCGCGAGCTGACCACGGCCACCGAGGAGTGCGCGCTGGAGTTCACCAGCCGGGCCGAAGAGGTGGTCTCCGGCACCGCCCCCGACCGCGCCACGGTCGCCACCCGCTAATCCCATGGCGGTGAACCTGCAACGCGGCGCGGGGGGTTCGCTGGCGGAGATCAACGTCACCCCGCTGGTGGATGTGATGCTGGTGCTGCTGGTGATCTTCATGATCACCGTGCCGGTGATCCAATCCGGCATCCGGGTAAGCGTCCCCAAGACCCACAACACCCGCTCGCTCACCCAGAACCTGCTGGTGGTCTCGGTGGACCGCAGCGGCAACATCTACATCGGCGACCAGATCACCAACATCCGCGCCCTCGCCGCCAACCTCAAGAAGCGCCTGCCGGCGCAGGCCAACCCGGCGCAGCAGGCCATCTACGTGCGCGCCGACGAGCACGTCTCCTGGGGAGTGCTGGCGCGGGTGATGGACGCCATCAAGACGGGCGGGCTGACCACGGTGCAGATGGTCACCCAACCCTACGACCAGGCCCCGGGCGCGGCCAAGCCGTAAGGACCGGCACGCCATGAGCGCCGAACGCAGCGATCGCACCTACCGCACCGAACGCGCCGCCGGAGGCGGCCTGTGGCTCGCGCTGGGACTGCACGCGGCGCTGGCCAGCCTGATGGTCTGGGGGGCGTGGCTGGGCAAGTACCTGCCGCTGGGCGGCGCCCATCCCGGCACCGCCGCCGCCGGCTCGGTGACCGCGAACCTGGTCAGCACGGTGCCGGGCGGCGCCATCCCCATGCCCTCGCCGGTGGTGGTGCCCACCAAGAACCGGCTGGCGACCGACATGACCGCCAAGGGGATTTCCCGCCCCCTCCGCGCCGCCGCCCCGCGCAAGTCCATCGCCCTGCCCAGCTACCAGCCGGAGAACCTGGCGCGCCGGGAAGCGCTCGCCGACCTGAAGAAACTGGCGCGCGCCGACCGCGTCCCGCACGACAAGCGCGTGCCCTACGGCGGCGGCGGGCGGGTTTCGTTCAGCTCCACCACCTCCGCCCAGGGCGCCGGCGGCAGCGGCGGCATGTCGTTTGGCGACGCCAACTTCGGCAACCTCTACACCGATTGGGTCAACCACCTCCGCGACCGCCTGCAGTATTACTGGAACCTGCAGCCGCGCGACCCCAGCCTGCATGCCGGGCAGAAGGTCACCGTCACCATGACCGTGCACCGCACCGGGCTGATCAACTCGATCGGCTACATCCGCCGCTCCGGCTCGGTCGAGGTCAACTCCATGGCCTACCAATCCGTCCAGCAAATGGCCGCCGCCGAGCAGTTCCCCCTCCCCGCCGGCTACGCCAAGTCCAGCCTGACGGTATCGGTGACCTTCGAACTCAACGGGAACTAGCGCCGGCGCTGCGGCGCCGGCGCAGTTGCTAGTTCCTGGTTGCTAGTTCCTAGTTGGGGCTGGGCCCCTGATCGGGTGGCTCCCGAAAAAAACGAAAAACTGGAATTCGGGGAGGACTTTTGTTGATTCCAGAGGAGATCGCGTGGCAACAATATACTTCGCAACTCCAGGAAAAGTCGGAGGCGGGAATGGCCGGGATTGCGTGGGAACTAGCGGGATGGCTTGCGCGCCTTGGGGGATGGCTTGGGCTTGGCAGGAGCGTGCGGGGAGCGCAGGACGGCATGAACCAGGGAGTCGAAGCGCTGGAACGGCGTTTTGCCGGGCGCTTCCGGCACCGTGAACTTCTTCATGAAGGTAGTCTACCTCCTCTCATCAGGGCGTGGGTGATGATGCCGCTGGCGCAGAAAACTGGGCCAGAAGTTGCTCTACCGTAGGCTCATGGATTTCCTTCAGCATCGCCTCAATTGCGCTTCCAGCGATGCCGAAAATGGCGATGGCCTCGTCGAGGGTAAGGCTCACTTCGTGAATCAGCGGGTTCCGGTGGAGGTCCTTAATCTGGCGGAGCGTTGACACTACCGGATGGTTCGCCCCCTTCTTTGCCTCGATGTTGTTTATGAAGACGCCAAGGTTGCGCTGGTCCGGAGAGGGAACTGCCGCGCCGATGTCCCTGCAATAGACGCGAACTACGGTTTCCAGGGATCGCATAGTATGGAATCCGGCCGCGCTCGGAAGCTCAAACGCTAAGCACCTTCCAGCGGCTCGCGCTTCCTGCACTGCCGCCGGAACCTTGGGTCCAAGATCGCCAGGAAAAACGCGTTCGGCACGGTCTATGAGGATCGAGGTGTCGTAGGCCCCCTTCTGGCTAACATAGTAAGTGTCGGAGTTGGAGAATTCTGCATTCAAAATGGTGTTGAAGTCATTTAGGGCGGAGGTGATGGCGTATGCCTCAGGATGGCCAATCATTTGGGGTTGCTCGCTATTGAAGTCTACATGCCGCTCGGTAACCGCCTTCAACGCTGCCACGAGCTTCTGGCCCGATTCGGAAGCCGTGCGGAGCGCCGGTGAAAACCACTCCGTGCCAAGGAGTTCTTCAATCGCCTGCTGGGCGGCGTAGAGGTGCCCCCATACGATCCGCAAATCTATTGGCGGCGAAACAACGCCTGACAGGTTGTGGAGGTTCCGCCCCAGATTACAGAAGAACGACAGCCGTATACGTAGCATGTTTCCCCTAATCCGGCATCCAAGCCCGAAAGGAGACTCTTGACGGCAGGCGCACATTGGCGTAGACTCCGTTCTAGAGCCTGAGCCGAGCGGCCTAACGTTTCCGTCCTTCCGCCAAGAACTCCGGAAACTGGCTACCGATTACGCGGTCTGACCGCGCTCCAGATCACTATACCATGGAGCGCAAGATGCCTACCTCGCTGGTCAGCTACCGGTTGTCATTTCGCCAGGAATCTGGATCAAAAATCCTGCCCTCGCAAGGGATTCTAGGACGATTGCAGCCGTCCCCTGTATCTGCCAAACGACGTTTTTCCCGAGCTGGCAGTTCTGCATCAGCATCGGGCCCCCCGAATAAAGCAGCTGACAGTCGTGGAAGTGGCAGGCGATGAATTGAACATTGTCAGCCGACATGAATCCGGTCACTTCCAGATTCTCGACTTTTACGTGGGTGAGATGGGCCATTCCGGTCGCTTGAACTGGGGACATGTGCGGTTTTTCCTCCGCCTTAGTCTAGCGCCTTCCGCGCGCCTGCCGGGGCCGCTTAAATGGGCGCCGTTTCCCCCTCCTTCCCGGTCAGCGCCTTGTAGGTCAACCGCTTCCCGGCCACCTGCGAAGCCGCCAGCGCCATCCGGTCTGCATCGTTCAGCGGGTTGCCTTTGGTGGCGCGGTTGTTGTACCGGAAAACCTGCTCATCGAGGTAGCGGTCCAGGTGAAACGGCTCAACCGCAACATAGGTGCCGCGCAGCCCGCGCTTGAGCAGGCTCCAGAAATTCTCGATGCCATTGGTGTGGACGCGCCCGCGCACATAGCTTTGCAGGTGGTTCACCACCTCATGGATATAGCGCCCATCGAAGGCGCAGTAGGCTGGGTGCTCGTCGGTGTAGAGCCGTGATCCCGGAGCGACCTGCTCCAGAATCGCGGCTTGCAGGCTTTCGCGCTGCGCGTTGCGGACCACGCTTGCATGCACCTGCTTCGATTCCCGGTCCAGCAGCCCTTGGACGGCGGTCTTGGCGATGTAGCGCGGGCGGTTAGGATCGGAGTTGGTGAACTTCGAGCGTTCCGCTTGCAGTTTGGCGCGGCGGCTCTTGTGCATCCGGGATGGAACGGGCCCGACAAAGGTTTCGTCCGCTTCAACTTCGCCACCATCCGGGCTCCCCATTGGAACGGGAGCGGTTGTCCGCATCCCTTCGCGGATGCGCTGGAGCATGAACCAAGCGGATTTTTGGGTGATTCCCAGCGTCCGCGCCATCTCATGCGAACTGACGCCGTTCTTGCAGTTGGCCAGCATCCACATCGCGCTCAGCCACTTGCTAAGGCTCAGCGGTGAATCCTCGAAGATCGTCCCTGTCTTCAGCGTGAACTGGCGGCGCTCATGGTGGGTGCCACACTGCCAGCGCCGATGCTTGGCCGAATACTTGACAGCGGCGCTCCCGCAACGCGGGCAAGCCACGCCGTCGGGCCAGCGGGCGGCCACAAGGTACGCATGGCAGTTGTCGGCATCGCCAAAGAATCGGACCGCTTCGAGCAGTGTTTTCGGCTCCATGCATCCAGCATCTCAGAATCCCGTGGAGTTGTCAAGTATATTGTTGCCGATCGCGTTCCACTGAAGAGCCCCGCGCCACCTCGGCGCGGCGCCGGCGGCGCCGCTCGCGTCATCACGGGGAGGTGGACCAGGTGCAGCATGGCTGAAGGTAAGATGCAGCCGGGGCGAATTGCGTTCCCCGGGGCGACCGCGGGTGCGGCCACCCCGGGAAGCGAAGAGTCTGGTTGTCAAACGCCGCGGGCGGGGGCCGGCCCCCGCGCCGCCCTGGGGCGGCCCCGCCGGCTTGCCGCCGACGGAAAACACGGCGTAAGGGTGGGATGCGGGGGCGCGGCGGGGCACCGGGACTTTATCGTCACGCTTGCGCTACTCGCAGCGCAGGGCCACCAGCGGGTCCACGCGGGTAGCGCGGCGGGCGGGCACTAGGCAGGCCGCCAGCGCGACTACGAGCAACAGCGCGCCCACGCCGGCCAGCGTCATCGGGTCGGTGGCGCCGACGCCGAACAGCATGCTCTGCAGATAGCGCGTCAGCGCCCAGGCGCCGGCCACGCCCAGCCCCAGTCCGGCCATCGCCAGCGCCACGCCCAGCCCGACCACCAAGCGCAGCACGTGGCCGCGCTCGGCCCCGAGCGCCATGCGGATGCCGATCTCGCGCGTGCGCCGCGTCACCTCCTGCGCCAACAGGCCGTAGAGTCCGATGCAGGCCAGCAGCAGCGCCAACCCGGCAAAGCAGCTCGAGAGCTCGGCCATCAGGCGCTCGCGGAACAGGATGCGGTCCACGCTCGCGGTTTGCGTGGTGGGGTGGGAGAGCGGCAGGTTGGCGTCCACCCGCCGCAACACGCGCCGCACCGCCGGCAGCAGCGCCATGGGGTCGCCCGCGGAGCGCACCTCGAAGTTGGCGTAGCCCTGCGACGAGGGCACGTAGGTGGTGGGCGCGACCTTATCGCGCAAGCCCTGGTAGAGCGCGTTCGCCACCACCCCCACCACCACAAAGCCGGCCTTGCTGCTCTGGTCGCCCGCGCCGATGATGCGGCCCACCGGATCGCCGCCGCCCAAGTACTTCTGGGCGAAGGCTTGGTTGACGATCACCGCCCGCGGTCGCCCCGGCGGCGCCTTTTGCGCCGCGGCCGCGGCCGCCGGCGTGTCCGGCTGGGGCACGAAGTCGCTGGGCACAAAGTCGCGGCCCAGCCGCAGCGGCAGGTGCATGGTGGCGAAGAAGTTGAGCCCCACCGGCAGCCAGTCGGTATTCACCTCTGGGCCGCCCTTCTGGATATGGAAGCTGGTCTCGGAGAGGTCGCCGCTCAGCAGCGGCGACTCGGAATAGCTCACGCCGCCCACCCCCGGCAACGCCCCGATGCGCTGCTGCAGTTGTTGGTAGAGCCGATCCACCGCCGCGCCCTTGTAGCCGATGAGCGCGGGCTCGAGCTCGAACATGAGCAGATTGCGGGTGTCGAAGCCGGGGTTCACGGCGCGCAGATTGGCCAGGGTGCGGACCAACAATCCAGCGCCGGCGAGCACCACCATGCAGAGCGCGATTTGCATCACCACCAGCCCATTGCCGAGGTGCAGCCAGCGATGGCGGTGGCCGGCGGCGGAATTGCCGACACCGTCCTTGAGCGAGCGGGTGAGGTCGCCGCGGGCGCCGCGCAGCCCTGGCGCCAGGCCAAAGAGCACGCCGGTGGCCAGGGTGGCGCCCAGGGTGAACAGCACCACCCGGGCGTCGAGCGAGACCTGCATGCCCAGCGGGCGATAGGAGGCGCTCGACATCACCGCCAGCAGCCAGCGCGCCCCGCCATAGGCCAGCAGCAGGCCGGCCACGCCGCCGAGCGCGGCCAGCAGCAGGCTCTCGGTCAGCAGTTGCCGCAGGATGCGGCCGCCGCCCGCGCCCAGCGCCCGCCGCAGCGCCAGCTCCTTCTGGCGCGCGCTGGCGCGGCCCAGCAACAGCCCGGCAATGTTGGCGCAGGCGATCAGCAGAATCGCGCCCACCGTCCACATCAGCACCGCCAGCGGCTGGGTGAATTGCCCGCGCACGCCGCGCAGGCTGGTCTGCGCCGACTCCAGCGCCACCCGGGGATCGTCGCCGGGCTTGGAGAAGGGCTTGGCGCCGGCGAGCATGGCGTTGCGGAACAGCCCGCTCACCTCGGCCTGCGCCTGCCCCAGCGCCACGCCCGGCCGGAGGCGGGCCAACAGCGTCAGCCAAATCGAGCCGGCGTCTTCGCCGCTGGGGCTCCAGCCGGGAGTCAGGCGCGGCCGGGCTGCGAGCGGCAGCCAACCGTTGTAGACCGCGCCCGGGGTCAGGCTGGTGAAGCGCGGCGAGGCCACACCGACGATCGTCACCGGCACATGGTTGAGCGCCACCGTCTCGCCCACCACGGCCGGCGAGGCGGCGAAGGCGCTGCGCCAATAGGCGTAGTTCAGCACCATCGCCAGCGGCGCGGCGGCGGTGTCGTCGCTGGGCTCGAGCAGCCGCCCCAGCGCCGGACGCACCCCCAGCGTCGAAAAATAGTTGCCCGCCACCACCTGCACGTTGGCGATGCTGGCTTGCCCGTGGCCACTCAGGTTGTAGGCGCCGCCGCCGCCGGCAGCGGTGATGGCCGCCAGGCTATGCGCCTGCTGGCCCAGCTCTTGGTAAAACGGCAGCGAGAAGGAGCAACTGCTAGAGTTGGCCTTGGTGTATCGTGACAGGCAGTCGCCATAGCTCGAAGACCCCTCGTAATCGGGCGCGTTGTGGGCGCTCCATTGCAGCAGCAGCAGGTGCTGCGGATCGCGCACCGGCAGCGCCTGCAACAGCAGCACGTCCATTAAACTGAAGATGGCGGTGTTGGCGCCGATCGCCAGCGCCAGGGTGAGCACGATGACGGCGCTCAAGCCGCGCTGCCGGCGCAGCGTGCGCAGGGCAAAGCGCAGGTCCTGGGCGGTGGTCTCGAGCCAGCCGGTCAGCGCCATAGGGGCATTCTCCCATGCCTTGGACGGGCGGCCAACCTCATGGATAGCGCCGCAAAGAAAAGGAACCTTTTCCGCCTGCCGGCGGTATTCCTCCCCATGGCGTCGGTGAAACCCTGGTTCTTGGCCGTGCGCTCGCTGCGCCGCCGCCCGGCCTATGCCCTGACCACGGTGCTGGTGCTGGCGCTGGGCATCGGCGCCACCGCCACCCTGTTCTCCCTGGTGGACACGGTGCTGCTGCAGCCCCTGCCCTTCCCCCAGGCCGGCCGACTGGTCACCGTGCTCGAGGCCAACCCCGCCCAGCACCAGAACGCCAGCCTGATCGCCCCGGCGCGGCTGGCGGACTGGAACCGTATGAACCAGGCCTTCGTCCCCGGCCTCGGCATCGTGGGCGAGTACGGCGAGAGCGACACCGACACCTCCGGCGCCCTGCCCGAGCGGTTGGCGGCGCTGCGCGTCTCCCCCGGCTTCTTCCAGGTGCTGGGCACCGCGCCCCTGCTCGGCCGCGTCTTCAACCCCACCGACGACCTGCCCACCAGCCCCGGCGCCGCCGTTCTCAGCTACGCCTTCTGGACGCGCCGCTTCGCCCGCTCCCCCGCGGCGCTCGGCCGCCAACTGGATTTGGGCGGGCAGAGCTACACCATCGTCGGCGTCATGCCCAAGACCTTTACCAGCTCCAGCCTCGATCTCTGGCTGCCCGCCAAGCTGCCCGCGATGCTGATGCATATGCGCGAGGCGCGCTTCTACAGCGGCATCGGCCGCCTCCGCCCCGGCGTTACCGGCGCCCAGGCGCAGGCCGACCTGGATCGGGTGCAGGCGCAGTTGGGGCGCAAGTATCCCTCCACCGACGCCGGCTGGTCGGCCCAGGTGGGCAATCTAAAGGAGTTCCTGGTCGGCTCGTTTCGCTCCACCTTGTGGCTCATCCTGGGGGCGGTGATGCTGCTGCTCGTGTTGGCGGTGGCCAACATCGCCGGCCTCACCTTGGCGCAACTGCAGGGGCGGGCGCGGGAGATGGCGATCCGCAGCGCCATCGGCGCCTCGCGCGGCCAAGTGGTGGCGACGGTGATGCGCGAAGCCGCGCTGTTGGCCGCCGCGGGCGCGGCCGGCGGCGGCGGCCTGGCCTGGCTGGGGGTCCACGCGATGGCCGGGTTGGCGCCGGGCACGCTGCCGCGCATGGCCGAGCTGCAGTTCTCGCTGCGCGGCTGGCTGTTCACGGTGTCGCTCAGCGCCCTGGCCGCGCTCGGCTTCGGCCTGGGGCCGGCGCTGGCCGCCACCCGCACCCGCCTCGCCGCCCTGCTCGCCAGCCTCAATGCCGGCGCCCCCGGCGGCCGCCGCCGCCTGCAAAGCGGGCTGGTGATCGGCCAATTGGCCCTGACCGTGCTCCTGCTGGCCAGCGCCGGCCTGCTGCTGCGCAGCTACTACAACTTGTCGCACGTGGGCGGCGGCTTTGACACCGCCGATGCCTTCACCTTCCATGTCAGCGCCGCCTGGAACGAAGACCGCGCCCGCGTCGGCGCCATGCAGGCGCGCCTGCTGCAGCGCCTGCGCGCCCTGCCCGGCGTCGAGGCCGTCGGCTTCACCAACTTCCTCCCCGCCAGCAACGCCTCGCTCCAGTTCCAGATCACCCTCGCCGGCCTCGCCGGCGCCGGCCCGGGCGGCACCTACGCGGTGGGCGAGCGCTCGATCAGCCCGGGCTACCTGGAGGCGCTGCGGGTGCCGCTGCTCGCCGGCAGCGCCTGCCCGGCGCTGTCCACCAACCTGAATGCGCCCGTCCAGGCCCTGGTCAACCGCAGCTTCGTGGATAGCTACCTGCACGGCAACAGCGTCCTCGGCCGCGAGTTCCGCTTCGCCCAAGACCCGCCCAGCGCCCCCGCCAACACCATCGTCGGGGTGGTCGGCAACGTGCGCGAGTACAGCCTGGCCAGCCCCGCCGCGCCCATGCTCTACCAGTGCATCGCCGCCGGCGCCTGGCCCGATCCCGACTACGTGGTGCGCACCGCCGGCGCCCCCGGCCCCGCCATGGCCGCCATCCGCGGGCTCGTCCGCCAAGCCTCCCCCTCCCGCGCCGTGTTCGGCCTAGAGCGCCTGCAGACGGTGGTGGCAGCCGGCCTGGAGCAGCCCCGCCTCAACGCCCGCTTCCTCTCGCTCTTCGCCGGCTTCGCCCTGCTGCTGGCCGCGGTCGGACTCTACAGCCTGATCAGCCTGATGGTCGCCGCCCGGCGGCGCGAGATGGGGGTGCGCATAGCGCTGGGCGCCCGCCCCGCCCAGATCGCCGCCCAGGTGCTGGCCTCGACCGCGCGGCTGCTGGCTTGGGGCGCGCTGGCGGGCTTGGCCCTCGCCTGGGCCGCCGACCGCCTGCTGGCCAGCGTGCTCTTCGGCGTCCGCCCGCTCGACCTCGCCACCCTGGCCAGCGCCCTGGGCGCGCTGGCGCTCATCTCCGCCCTCGCCGCCTGGCTGCCCGCCCGCCGCGCCGCCTCGACCGACCCGCTGCTCGCCCTGCGCGCCGATTGAAGGGGACGCCCACTTTGCCCCATCCCCCATGCCTGTTGTACCATGGTAGATGGGTACAACACCTCCCCGCCCGGCCCCGACCATCCGCGTCGAGCGCGCCCAAACCGGCGTCCGCATCGAAAAGCGCCTGCTCAAGGTGCTGCGCGCCCTGGCCGACTACCATGACCTCACCCTGGGCGACCTGCTCGAGGGCATCGTGCTGCACGCCTTCGAGGGCAAACCCCCCTTTGGCCCCGCCAGCCGCCAGCGCATCCGCGAACTCAAGAAAATCTACGGATTCGACCTCGACGCCAGTGCCAGCCACCGCCTGGTCGAGGACAACTCCGGAGGCAAGCATGACCGCGCTCGCCGATGACGAGTTCCTGGCCCGCTTCGAGGCCGGCAACCTCGACGGCGCCGCCTTTCACCACCGCGACCATGTGCGCATGGCCTTCCTTTACTTGAGCCGCTATCCGGTGTGGGAGGCGATCCCGCGCTTCTGCGCCGCCCTCCGCCGCTTCGCCGCCGCCCAGGGCAAGCCTACGCTTTACCACGAGACCATCACCTGGGCGTTTCTGCTGCTCATCCACGAGCGCCGGGCGTTGGTGGGCGCGGGCCCCAGCGCGCCTGCGGCGCGCGTCCCGCTTGTGCTCGCGCCGACTTGGGGGCCCCGTGGCCCCAAGCCGGCGCTGCGCGTCGCCGGGGCGGCCCAGGATTGGGAGGTGTTCGCGGCGGCGAACCCCGACCTCACGGACTGGCCCCATAGCGCCTTGGGCAAGTACTACCATCCCGCCACGCTGGCGTCGGCTTTGGCCAAGTCCACGTTTCTGCTGCCCGACAAGCTAAGTCCCTAGCCAGCGGTGATAGCATCGGGGCATGTGGTCGGATTTCCGCAACGCTTGGCGGCAACTGCGGCGCAATCGCGGATTTGCGTTCACCAGCGTGCTGGTGCTGGGACTGGGCATCGGGGTGGGCACCGCCATGTTCAGCGTGCTCAGCGCGGTGCTCTTGCGACCGCTGCCCTACCGCCATGCGGAGCAGTTGGCCAGCCTGTCGTTCCCGATCACGTCGGGCAACATCGGCGGCAACGTCTCCGCCCCCGACGTACGCGACTGGCAGCAGCGCAGCCGCTCGTTCGCCCAGATCGCCTCTTGCGAGTCCGATTTGGCGACCCTGCGGGTCGGCGGGCAGGCGTACTCGGGCGACAACAGCGCCTGCAGCGGCAACCTTTTCGCCACGCTGGGCGCGGCACCGGCGCTGGGGCGGGGCCTAGTCGCCGCAGACCAGGCCAACCACGCCAAGGTGGCGGTGCTCAGCGATGCGCTCTGGCGCAGCGACTTCCAGGGGCGGCGCGACGTGCTCGGCCAGACGGTGCGGGTGGACGGAGCGGACTATGCCATCGTGGGGGTGATGCCGGCGGGGTTCAGCTTCCCCTACGGCGCGGTCAACCTATGGACGCCCTACGCGCCCGCGCCCGGGCAAGACACCCGCGCCAACTTGGGGCTGAGCGCCATCGGCCGGCTCCGCCCCGGGATCTCGCAAACGCACGCCCAGGCGGAGCTGAGCGCCGTGCAGGCCGCCATCGCCCGCGCCCATGCCAGCCAGCATTTGGCGGACCGGGTGGTGGTGCGCGGCTACCGCGACCTGCTGGTGGCGGGCGCGCGCCCGGCCACGCAGGCGCTGGCCGGGGCGGTCGGGCTGGTCTGGTTGATCGCCTGCGCGGCGGTGGCCGGGCTGCTGCTGACGCGTTTGGCGGCGCGGCGGCGCGAGCTGGCAGTGCGCGCCACGCTGGGGGCTGGCCGTGGCCATCTGGTTCGCCAACTCTTGGTCGAGAGCCTGTTGCTGGGCGGGCTGGCCAGCCTCGCCGGCTTGGGCCTGGCCGCCGCCGCGCTCGCCTTGCTGCGCCCGCTGGTGGCCCCGCGCTTGCCCTTTGGCATGACCGTTTTTCTGAGCGCGCCGGTGCTGCTGGGTCTGCTCGGGCTGACGCTGGCCTCGGTCGTGCTGGTGGGCTTGGCGCCAGCGCTGCTGGCGGCGCGGGCGCCAGCGCAGGCCGGGCTGGCCGGGAGTGCCGCGACCTCGGGCCGGGGCCAAGCCCGCCTGCGCGAGGGCCTGGTAGTGGCCGAAATCGCGCTGGCGCTGATGTTGCTGGCCGGCGCCGGATTGATGCTGCGCACTCTCTACGCCCTCCGGCAAGTGCCGCTGGGTTTTGCCCCCTCGCGGCTGGTCACCGCCCGCTTGCAGATCCCGCCCGGCCGCTTCGACCACCAGGACATGGTGCAGAGCTTCGACCAGCCGCTGTTGGCGCGGATCGAGGCGCTGCCGGGGGTGCGTGCCGCGGCCATCACTTCGGTGGTGCCGTTCGAAGGCTTCAACCTAACCGTCACCTTCAAGTTCGTCGGCCGCCCCGAACCGCCCCCGGACCAGTTGCCCGAGGCCGACCTGCGCTTCACCAGCCCCGGCTACCCCGCGGCGATCGGCATCCCTCTCGAGCGCGGCCGTTTCTTCGATGCCCGCCTGGATACTCCCACCTCGCCCCGGGTGATCGTGGTCAACCACAACTTCGCCGCGCGCTACTTCCCCGGCCAGAACCCCATCGGCCAGAAGGTCGAATTCGGCAAGCACGATGTCGCCACCATCGTGGGCGTGTTGGCCAACGCCCGCGAGAGCGCCATCGCGGCGCCGCCGCAGCCGGTGATGCATTTGGCCCTCACCCAGATCACGAATCACAGCGGATTCTACAACCTAGCCTCCGTCTTTGCGGAACTGGCGGTGCGCACGCGGGTACCCTCCGCCAGCCTCGACGCTTCGATTCGCGCCGCGCTGCACGCGGTGGCGCCCGACATCGCTCCCGCAAACTTTGTCTCCATGCGCCAATTGGTGGCCAAATCGGTGGGCGGCCAGACGCTGGCGGCGCAGTTGCTCGTCCTGTTCGCCCTGGCAGCGCTGGTCATCGCCGTGGTCGGCCTCTACGGCCTGCTCGCCTATGCGGTGGCGCAGCGCACGCGCGAGATGGGCATCCGGCTGGCGCTCGGCGCTGAGCGGCGCGATATTGTACGTCTGGTGCTGCGCCGCGCCGCCTGGCTGGTGGGACTCGGCCTTGCCGCCGGCCTCGTCCTCGCGCTGGGGGGCGCCCGATGGCTCGCCGCCTACCTGTACGGCGTTCCCGCCCGCGATCCCCTCACCCTCGCCGGCGTCGCCCTGCTGCTCGCCGCCGCCGGCCTCTGGGCCGCCTACCTGCCCGCCCGCCGCGCCGCCCGCGTCTCCCCGGTCGAGGCCCTGCGCGCCGAGTAGGGGGCCGCGGCGCAGCGAGCGCTTGGGTGGCGCCGAGGAGGGGCTTGCGGATGGTGCGCAGGAGCTGCCAGCTGCCAGCTGCAAGCCGCCCGCCCCGTTTGACCATCACGCTTGGCCATCACATCTGTTGGTAGCACGTCAAGATGTCCGGTTTTTGTAGCACGTGATGTGTCCGGTTGGGTTAAGAATGACCAGCCGCCGCAGCGGCGGTGGAAAAGTGGGAATCCCGCGTCGTGGGCGGGATTTCCAAGCGGGGTGGAAAAGCCGTTTTGGAGGCTTTTCCGCCCCGCGGCTTTTCCATCGCCGGCCCCGGCCGCAGCGGCTGGCCTTGGGCGCTGAAGCGGCCCAGGCCGTGCGGACCGTAGGCCAGGCTGAGCTCTCCGTTGAGGTGCTGCCGCACCAGCACCTTGCGTCCGGCCAGGCTGTGGCGCCACCGCACCGGCTCGATCTGCAGCACCCGGCTGCCGATCGTCACCGTGTTGTCGCGGTTGACCGCCCGCTCGTAGTGAAGCGAGAAGACCTCCTCCAGGTTCTGCCCGGCCAAGGGCAGGAAGGCGCTGCCGGCTTCCGCCGCCGGGACCGCAAAGCGGCGGTTGAAGTCGGCGACATAGCGCTCCCGCAGAAAGCGGTTGGCCGCCTCCAGCGTGGTGATGCCCGCCAGCCGCAGCTC
>DATKSZ010000165.1:0-25914 GCA_035531375.1 Terriglobales bacterium
CGCCGCCCCGCGAAACGCCATCGCCACCATGGTGCCGCAGGCCGAAGCCAGCGCGATGGGGATAAACGAGCGCGCCCGGAACTCGAAGACCAGCAGTTCCACCGCCATGAACACCCCGGCGAACGGCGTCTTGAACACTCCCGCCAAACCCGCCGCCGCTCCGCAGGCCAACAAGGTGCGGCGCTCGGAGGGCGAGCACGGCAAAAATTGGCTAAGGATCGACCCCAGCGCCCCGCCCGTCTGGATGATCGGCCCCTCCGCCCCGAACGGCCCCCCCGTGCCCACCGTGATGGCCGCGCTCAGCGGCTTGAAAAACCCCACCCGCGGCTGGACGATGCTGCCGCGGGTCAGCACCACCGACATCGCCTGCGGAATGCCGTCGCCCTGGATCTCGGGCGAGAAATAGTGGATCAGCAGCCCCACCGCCAGCCCGCCCAGCGCCGGCATCAGCACCACCCAGCCGTGGATGTGGCTGGCGTTGGGGGTAAGATAGTTGCCCGACACTACCCCGAAGAACACGAAGTTGTTGATGTAGGCGATGGCGACCAGCAGGAACTCGGCCACCAGCCCGCCCAGCAGGCCCACCACAATGCCCAACAGGGAGAGCAAAAGCAGGCGGTCAGGGCGCTTGGCGAAGAGCGTTGTGATGGACATGCAGTTGTTCTTGCCGCGGCGGCGGGGGCGCGGGGAAGACGCCCCTGGTCCATTATAGGTCCTAGCACGATGCACCGCCGCCCCGGTTTGCTAGAATCGTGGAGCTGATGGAGCTGCCCTTTTCCAAGCCTGACGCGCCCGAGGGCCCCCGGTCCCCCTCCCCGCCGCCCCCCGGGTCCGCCGCCGAGCCCCCGCCATTGCCTCGCGGCCAGCTCTATTTGATTGATACCATGGGGTACATTTTTCGGGCGTTCCACGCCCTGCCCCCGCTCAGCAACGCCCGCGGCCTGCCCACCCAGGCAGTGCTGGGGGTGGTCAACATGGTGCGCAAGCTGGCGCAGGAGGCGCAGCCGCAGGCGCTGGCCGCCGTCTTCGACCTCGCCGGCCCCACCTTCCGCGACCAGCGCTTCGCCGCCTACAAGGCCACCCGCGCCGCCATGCCCGAGACCCTGGCGCCGCAGTTGCCCTACATCCGCCGCGCCCTCGAGGCCCTGCGCGTGCCCATCCTGGAGTGTGCCGGCTACGAGGCCGACGACGTCATCGCCACCCTCGCCCGCCGCGCCGCCGCCGCCGGCGACCGCGTGGTGGTGGTCTCCAGCGACAAGGACCTGCTGCAGCTCGTGGACGAGCGCGTGCTCGTCTACAACCCCGGCCAAAACCTCGTGCTCGACGCCGCCCAGGTCGAGGCCAAGCTAGGCGTCCGCCCCAGCCAGGTGGCCGACTATCTGGCGCTGCGCGGCGACACCGTGGACAACATCCCCGGCGCCCCCGGCATCGGCGACAAGGGCGCCCAGCAGTTGATCGCCCGCTTCGGCTCGGTCGAGCAGGCGCTCGACCACGCCGCCGAGGTCGAGCGCAAGAGCTACCGCGAGGCGCTGCAGAACTTCCGCGAGCAGATCCTGCTGAGCAAGGAGCTGGCCACCTTGCACAGCGAGGTGCCGGTTGCCTACACCCCCGCGGCCTGGCAACGGCAGGAGCCCGATCTCGAGGCCTGCCGCGAGCTCTTCACCGAGCTGGAGTTCACCCACCTCCTGCAGGGCCTGGGTGCCGCGCCCCCGCCGGTTCTCGCCCCGCCCTCGCCCTGCCTCGACGCCGCCGGCCTGCGGCAGTTGTTGGGCGAAGACCCAGACGTGCCGCTGGCCCTGGTGCTGCCCCCGGAGGGCGCCGCCGGCCTCGCCTCCGAATCCGCCGCCGGCCTCCTCGATCCCGTGCTGCTGCCCGCGCTGGCCCCGGCGCTCGCCGACCCCGCCCGCCACTGGCGCTGGCACGACTCCAAGCCGCTGCGCGCCGCGCTGCGGCGCCGCGGCCTGCCCCTGCCCGCGCTGCTCCCCGACCGCGTCGAAGACGTCTCCCTGCTGGCTTACCTCGACGACCCCACCCAGACCGCCTATGGCCACGAGGCAGTGGCGCGCCGCTTGGGCCTGCCCACCGCCTCCGGCGATGCCGGCCAAACCGCCCGCGAGGTCGCCGCCGCCGCCGCCGCCCTCCGCCCCCGCATCCAGGCCTCCGGCCAGTGGCCGGTCTACCGCGACCTCGACCTGCCGCTGGTGCCGGTGCTCGAGGCCATGGAGGCCGCCGGCGTCAAGCTCGATCCCGCCCCCCTGCAGCAGCTCTCGCTCGAGCTCGAACGCCGCTGCCTGGCCTGCCAAGACGAGGTCTTCGCCTTGGCCGGCGAGCGCTTCAACCTCAACTCGCCGCAGCAGTTGGCCCAGGTGCTGTTCACCAGGCTGGGCCTGCCCGCCCCGCAGCGCCGCGGCAAGACCAAGGCCTTTTCCACCGCCCAGGATGTGCTCGAAGACCTCGCCGCCTATCCCGTGGTCAAGCCCATCCTCGAATACCGCCAGCTCGCCAAGCTCAAGTCCACCTACGTGGACGCGCTGCCGCCGCTGATCTCCCCCGCCACCGGCCGCCTCCACACCACCTACGTGCTCGCCGGCTCGGCCACCGGCCGCCTCGCCTCCACCAACCCCAACCTGCAGAACATCCCCATCCGCACCGAGATTGGCCGCCAGATCCGCGCCGCCTTCGTGGCCGAGCCCGGCCACCGCCTGCTCGCCGCCGACTACTCCCAGATCGAGCTCCGCCTGCTCGCCCACTTCTCCCAGGACCCGCTGCTGCTGGCCGCCTACCGCGCCGGCGACGACATCCACCGCCTCACCGCCGCCGAGGTCTTCGGCGTGCCCCCGCTGATGATCACCGACGAGCACCGCCGCCGCGCCAAGGCGGTCAACTTCGGCATCGTCTACGGCCTCTCCGCCTTCGGCCTGGCGCGCCAGTTGGGCATCCCCCAGGCCGAGGCGGCCCAGTTCATCAAGCGCTACTTCGAGCGCTACGCCGGGGTCAAGGCCTACATCGCGCGCGTGCTGGCAGAGGCCCGCGGCCGCGGCCGGGTCGAGACCCTGTTCGGCCGCGTCCGCCCCATCCCCAACCTCGATTCCCGCAACCCCGCCCTGCGCGGCTTCGCCGAGCGCACCGCCATCAACACCCCGCTGCAGGGCACCGCCGCCGACCTGATCAAGCTGGCCATGATGCGCGTCCATCCCCGCCTGGCCGCGCTGGGGGCGCGGCTGCTGCTGCAGGTGCACGACGAGCTGGTCTTCGAGGTTCCCGCCGACCGCGCCGCGGCGCTGGCGGCGGTGGTGCGGCAGGAGATGGAGCACGTCGCCGCGCTCTCCGTCCCGCTGCGGGTCGAGATCGGCGCGGGCCCCAACTGGCGCGACCTGGAAGCCAGCTCCGAGTAGCCGTTCAATCGGTTTTGCGCAGCATCACCCGCTCGATCGCCACCGCGCGCCCGTCCTGGGCGTCAATCACCGCGCCGCACAGCCGCACGTCGCCGCTGCTGGGCTCCAGCCGGGCGGGATAGCCCTGCAGCAGGCGTTGCATCACGTCCTCGACCTGGCTGCCGATGATGCCGGCATAGGCGCCGGTCATGCCCACGTCGGTCTGCACCGCCGTGCCCTGCGGCAGGATGCGCTCGTCGGCGGTGGGCACGTGGGTGTGGGTGCCGAGCACCGCGGTCACGCGGCCGTCGAGGTGCCAGCCCATGGCCTGCTTCTCGCTGGTGGCCTCGGCGTGGAAGTCCACCAGAATGGTGCGGCACTCCGCCGGCAGCGTGGCCAGCAGCTCGTCGGCCTTGCGGAAGGGGCAATCGAGCGGGGTCATGAACACCCGCCCCTGCAGGTTGAGCACGGCGTAGGGCTCGCCCGCGCGCGTGGTGCCCTGGTACAGCCCCGCGCCCGGCAGCGCGCGGCCGAAGTTGGCCGGCCGCAGCAGCCGGTGCGCCGGATGCGCGGCCTCGCCCGCCGCCTGCTCCCAGTAGGGCAGAATCTCGCGCTTGTCCCAGATGTGGTTGCCGCTGGTCAGCACCTCGATGCCGTAGGAGAACAGCTCCTCCGCCAGCGGCGGGGTGATGCCGAAGCCGGCGGCGGCGTTCTCGCCGTTGGCCACCACCAGGTCCACCGCCCGCGCCCGGGCGATGTCGGCCAAGTGGTCGCGCACCACCCGCCGCCCCGGCTGGCCGTAGATATCGCCGATGAAGAGGATGCGCATGGCAGGGATCGGCGGCGCCCGCCGCCCTAGCCGGCCCGGTCCAGCAGGCGGTCCAGGTCGCGCCCCAGCGCCCGCGCCTTCTCCGCCACCCGGCGCTCCAGCCGCTCCACCTGCGCCCGCAGCTCCTCGTTCTCGTCGGCGAGGTTGATGGCCGCCAGCACCGCCACCCGCAGCGAGTCCACCACGTGGGTCTCGCGCGCCACTTGGCGCATCTTGGCGTCCACCCGCTCCGCCAGGCGGCGCACGTAGGCGGGGTCGCTGTCGCCGCCGATCGGGTAGACCTGGTCGTAGATCTCCACCCGAATGGCGGTCTTGCTCACGCCTCCGCCCCCTCCAATTGCTTCACCAGCCGCGCCACCCGCTGGCGAATCTCGTTGCGCTCCTTGCGCAGCGCCACCAGCTCGTGCTCGGCCTGGGTGTGGGCTTGCTGCAGCTTCTCGTGCGCCGCCTGCAGCGGGCGCAGGGTGGAGGTCGCCTGGTCGCGCTCGGCGCGGGCCTCCTTCAGGGCATCGGCGACGCGGTGGATCTTGGCTTCCAGCTCGAGAAACTCCTCGATTCCTTCGCTGGCAAGCGCCGTGGGCAGGGTGTCAGTGGCCATGGCAGGGTATGCCGGAGTATACCCGCCCGCGCCGCTCCGGCGCAATCGGGGAAAGCCGCTGGAGCACCGGTCCCCGCGGCCGCGACACCGCCGCCTCGCCCTCGAGGTAGTAGCGGTAGGGCAAATCCGCCGCCTTGCGGATGCCCACCCGCGCGGTCACGGCGATGCTGGCCGGCCGGTAGCCGTCGTCGGCCAGAAACAGCGCTCCCGGGCGGGTGAGGTCGCACCCGTTGAGCGCCCCGCCGACCGCCAGCCCGCGCGTCAGCCGCCCCGGCCCGCTCAGTTCGCCGGCGGCGCGGAACAGCACCCCGCCGGCCTGCCCCTCGGGCAGGGTGGAGACGTTCAGGCACCAGTGCAGGCCGTAGATCCGATACACGTAGGCGCGCCCGGGCGGGCCAAACAGCACCGCCGTGCGCGCCGTCCGCCCGGCGGCGGCGTGCGCCGCGGCGTCGTCCTCCCCCAGGTAGGCCTCGGTCTCGACGATGCGCGCCCGCTGCTCGCGCCCGCCCTGGCGGCGCACCAGCAGCTTGCCCAGCAGCCCCGGCGCCACCACCGTGGGACAGTCCAGAAAGCAGCGGTGCGGCAGCGGCCTATAGCTGCAGGGCATTCAGGTACTGCCGGAAGGCGGCGCCCAGGTCCTCGCGCTTCAGCGCCAGCTCCACCGTCGCCTGCAGGAAGCCCAGCTTGTCGCCGGTGTCGTGCCGCCGCCCCTGGAACTGGTAGGCGTAGAAGGGCTCCTCCTGCGCCAGCGCCCGCATCGCGTCGGTGAGCTGGATCTCCCCCCCGGCGCCCCGCCCCAGCTTGCGCAGGTGGCGGAAAATCCCCGGCGTCAGGATGTAGCGCCCCACCACCGCCAAATCCGAGGGCGCGTGTTCCATCCGCGGCTTTTCCACCACGTCGGAGATGCGGTAGGTCGGCCCCAAGAACTGATGCGGCTCGAACCGGTCCCCCCCCGGCGCCAGCGCCACCACGCCATAGCTGGAGATGGCCTCGCCCGGTATCTTCTCCACCGCCACCACGTTCGCCCCGGTGGCCTCATACACGTCCAGCATCTGCCGCATCACCGGCACCGGCGCGTCAATCACGTCGTCGGCCAGCAGCACCGCAAACGCCTCCTCCCCCACCAGGTTCTCCGCCGCCAGCACCGCGTGCCCCAGCCCCAGCGCCTCCTTCTGCCGCACGTAGGAGACGTGGATCATGTCGCTGATCTCGCGCACCACCGCCAGCAGGTCGGTCTTGCCCTTCTCCTCCAGCATCCGTTCCAGCTCGTAGCTGACGTCGAAGTGGTCCTCGATCGAGTTCTTCCCCCGCCCGGTGACGATCAGGATGTTGTCAATGCCGCTCTCCAGCGCCTCCTCCACCCCGTATTGGATAATGGGCTTGTCCACCAGCGGCAGCATCTCCTTGGGCTGCGCCTTGGTGGCGGGCAGAAAGCGCGTGCCCAGCCCGGCGGCGGGAAACACGGCCTTGCGTACTTGGCGGGGGCGGGTTGGCGGCATAGTGCGGGCGGCCGATGGGCCGCGCAATCATTTTAGCAAAGACCCTGCATCCTCGATAATGGGGCATGACGCGCCTCACCGAGATGGCGGCGGCCTGCGGCTGCGCCGCCAAGCTCAGCCCGCAGATGCTGGAGGCGGTGCTGCCCCGCCTGCGCCTGGTGCCCGACCCCCATTTGCTGGTCGGCTTCGAGGGCGCCGACGACGCCGCCGTCTACCAGCTCTCCCCCGAGTTGGCGCTGGTGCAGACGGTGGATTTCTTCACCCCCATCGTGGACGAGCCCGAGGACTTCGGCGCCATCGCCGCCGCCAACGCCCTGAGCGACATCTACGCCATGGGGGCCCGTCCGCTGCTGGCGCTCTCGGTGGTGGGTTTTCCTCCCGACCAGCCGCCGGAGCTGCTGCGCCGCATCCTGCAAGGCGGCTTGGAGGTTTTGGGCGAGGCCGGCTGCGCCCTGGGCGGCGGCCACAGCGTGCGCGACGAGGCGCTCAAGTTCGGCTATAGCGTCACCGGCCTGGTGCATCCCGCCCGGGTGCTGCGCAACGCCGGTGCCCGCGCCGGCGATCGGCTCTACCTGACCAAGCCGCTGGGCACCGGCGTCGTCACCACCGCGCTCAAGCGCGGCCAGGCCGCGCCCGCGGCGGTGGCCGCCGCCGTCGCCAGCATGCGCCGCCTCAACCGCGCCGCCTCCGAGGCCGCCCTCGCCGCCGGCGCCCACGCCGCCACCGACGTCACCGGTTTCGGCCTGCTCGGCCATGCCCGCGAGATGGCGCGCGCCAGCGGCGTCCACCTGCGCCTGCGCGCCGCCGCCATGCCGCTGCTGCCCGGCGCCCGCCTCCACGCCCTCTCCGCCCAGTCCCAGGGCCTGCACAACAACCAGGCCTTCGCCGCCGCCAGCGTGGACTTCGCCCCCGCCGTGCCCGACGATCTGCGCGCCCTGCTGTTCGATCCCCAAACCAGCGGCGGCCTGCTGCTCAGCCTGCCGCCCGGGGCCCGGCTGGAACTCGCGGATGCGGTCGAGGTCGGCGCGGTCGAGCCCGCCCGCCCCGGCCCCTGCCTCTCGGTCGAGTAGCGCGCCCCCGCCCGGCTTCCTGTATTCTGGTTCCGCACCGTGCCCCCGCTCCGCATCGCCCTGCCCGCATCGCTGCGCCCCGCCGCCGAGGCCGCCGCCGGCCCGTCCCCGCAGTGGCTGAGCCCGCCCCTGCCCGCCGACCCCCGCCTGCGCGCCCGCTGGCAGCGCCTCTGGCAAGAGCGCCGCGCCGGCGCCGGCGGCACCAGCGCCGAGGCCGACGCCGCCCTCCTCGACCCCTCCGTGCGCGCCCTGCTGCTGCTGCTCGACCAGGGCGCCGACGCCGCCCTGCTCTGCGACGCCGACCCCGGCTGCGCCACCGCTTGGCGGCTCTTGGAGCCCCGCGACCCCGGCGGCGCCTGCGCCGATCTCTGGGTGGGCGAACTTGACGGCGCCCCCTTGGGCTGGCTCGACTGGCCCGGCACCGACCACCTCTCGCTCGCCGCCAACCAACTGCGCGCCGCCGCCGACGAACTGGCGTTGCTCGCCCGCCGCCCCGCCGCCCCCTGCCTAGTCACCTTCGCCGCCGGCCCCGATCCCTGGCGCCGCCAGGGCGAGCGCCTGCTGGCCACCCTCGCCGCCCGCACCCCCACCCGCGCCATCGCCCTCTACAGCCCCTTCTTTTTCCGCGACGGCCGCTTGCTGGCGCGCGAGTGGTGGCAGGCCGTCCACCAGCAGTGTCCCGGCGCCCTCCCGCTGGTATGTGTGCCGCGCTTGGCCCGGGCCGAACTCGCCGCCGCCCTCCTGGCCGCCGGCGGCACCTGGGCCGGGCCCCTGCGCGCCGGGGCGGAAAAGCCCGTCGCCCGCCTCGCCCCCGACGACGCCCCCGCCCGCTTCGCCGCCACCTTGGCCTGCCTGCAAGCCCGCTGTGCCTAGGCCAGCAGTTCGCCGCGCAGGACCGTCACCGCCTGCCCACCCAGCAACACCCGTTCGCCCGCCAGCCGCAGCCGCAAACGGCCCCCGCGCGCCGAGGCCTGGTAGGCCAGCATCTCGCTCTTGCCCAGCTTCTTCCCCCAGTAGGGCGCCAACTGCGTGTGCGCCGAGCCCGTTACCGGATCCTCGTTGACCCCGCCGCCGGGCGCGAAGAAGCGCGAGACGAAATCGTAGGGCGCCGTGCCCGCGCTGGCGATGCTCAAGCTGCGTAGCGGCAGCCGCGCCAGCGCGGCGAAGTCGGGCCGCACCGCCCGCACCTCCGCCTCCGAGCCCAGCTCCAACAAATAGTTCACCCCCAGCGGCCCCGGTCCGCGTCCACAGAAGCTTGCCGCCACTCCTCCCAGGGCCTGTTCCAATCCCGGCGGCATCGCCGCCGCCTCGGTCGCCCGCGCCGGAAAGTCCAGCTCGATCCACTCCCCCTGCCGCTGCGCCCCCAGCCAGCCGCTGCGGGTGAGAAACCGCGCCGCCTGCCCCGGCGCCAGCCGTCCCCAAACCTCCAGGGCGTGGGCGCTGGCCAGGGTGGCGTGCCCGCACAGCTCCACCTCCACCGTCGGGGTGAACCAGCGCAGGCCAAACCCCTGCGGGTGCGGCTCCACGAACGCCGTCTCCGACAGGTTCATCTCCGCCGCCACCTGCTGCATCCACTCCGCCGCCCGCGGCTGCTCCAGCCAGCACACCGCCGCCGGATTGCCCCCGAAGGCGCGGTCGGTGAACGCATCCACTTGCAGCAACGGAATCGCGTTCATGGCGGCTAGCTGCCGCTCCCGGCCGGGCCGGCGGCGCCGCTCTTGGGCAGGATGAAGTAGATCTCCTCGTGCAGGTCCTGCTTGGCGTAGCCGCAGCGGCTGAGAATGCCCTTGGCGTTCTCGATCATCTGCGGATGCCCGCACAGATACGCCGCCGTCGCCCCCGCCGCAAACCCGGCGGCGTCGGCGTACTTCCGCACCAGGTCCTCGGCGCGCCCGCGCTCCCCCTTCCAATCCGCGTCCTCCCACGGCCGCGATACCGACAGCACCAGCTCCACCCCCGGCAGCTTCGCCGCCAACTGCCGCAGCTCCTCGGTATAGCCGAACTCCCACGACCGGCTGCCGGCGTGGATCAGCAGCATGCGCGTTCCCTCCGGCGCCCAGCTCGCATCCCGCGCCCAGCTCCGCAGCATGCTCAGGAACGGCGCCACCCCGGTCACGGTCGAGACCATCAGGTGCTGCCGGTGGCCGCGCTTGCGGTCCAGCACGAACAAGCCCTTGGCCGAGCGGCGCACGTAGACGGTGTCTCCCACCTGCAGCTTGTACAGCCGCGGCGTCACCTCCCCGTGTGGCACCAGCTCGAAGAAGAACTCCAGCTCCGGCTCCGCCGGGCTGGAGACGATCGAGTAGGGGCGCTCATGCACCCCGCTGTCGTCCTCCAGCGCCAGCGTGGCGTATTGCCCGGGCTGGAAGGCGAACGGGGTCGGCATCTGCAACCGCATCGTCCACAAATCGGGGCTCAGATCTTGGCGGGCGGTCACCGTGGCGGCAAGAAATTTGGCAGGGTCCATTCGTCTACCAGCAGGCTGCTGTTCGTAGATTGAACGCCCGCGCCGTCTTTGTCCACCCTCTTCCGCCGCCTCTCCTCTCCCCCCCTTCCTGGTGGTGTGGCAATTGCCCCGACCGAGTGGTTGGGGTGGAGCGCCACTCAGCCACAATCTGTAGTGCCCCTAACCCCTTTAGTTACCTTTGGGTTGCGCGTGAGTGCCCGCCACAATTTGGATTGGGCTTGCTTCTCCCAATGGACGATGGTACAAAGGAAGCGGTAGTGCTGTGCTTCTGCCCGCGATGTAAGGAGGTTTCGATGAAGATTCGCCGTTCCTTTATGGCGATGGGGTTGGTGGCCGCTGTGGCGTGCCTGCCTCTTTTCGGCGCCAGCGGCGCGATTCTGAGCCCGATGGCTGGCACGGTTGCTGTGAATGGCCTGCCCGTCACCGCCGGCTCGGCGATCGTCGCCGGAGATCTGGTTTCGACCAGCACCGTTGGGAGCGCCCGCATGGTGCTTCCGGGCGGTTCTGTGATCGCCGCGTCCAATACCAATTTCCGGATGGAGAGCGTCAACAACGCTACCCAGATCCGCTTGAACAACGGCTTGGTGAAGGTCACCGGTCTTCTGCCGGTGGCGCTGAGCACCCGGACGGTGGTTCCCGCCACCGCCGCGACCCGTTTCAACGTCTACGACCTTTCGGGGAAAGTTTACGTTGAGGCGATTGCGGGTTCTGTTTCCGTGAAGGCTGCCCACAGCTCGATCACGGTGAACGCCGGCAAGGCCGTTTCATTCAGTGATGCGCAGGACCAGGCAACCCCGGCTGCTGCTGCCTCTGCGGGCACCAGCGTGGCTCTGCCGGTCGCCATCGGCATCGGCGCGGCTGCCGCGGTGATAACCGGTGTCGTGGTCCATCAAGTCACGAAGTGCAGCAACTGCGTTGTCAGCCCCTCGATGTAATTTCGTAGGGCAACGAAAAACGCAAAGGCCGACCCGCAAGGGTCGGCCTTCTTTTTTGCCGGCTCGGCCAGCCGGCATGAGGCCGTTGCCCCCGCGCCCGCGCTCTGGCGGCCAAGGAGCGCGGGCGGCGAAGCCGGGCGCCCGCGCGCGAATCGGAGCGCGACCGGGAGCGGGAGCGGGGCGAAGGGGCCCCCGCGCCCGCTCCCCGGCGGCCTAAGCGCGCGGGCGGCGAAGCCGGGCGCCCGCGCGCTTAATGAAGGAAAGCAGCCGGGCGCCCGCGCGTTGCAGATTAGTGCTTGGGCTTGCGCCGGCGGATGGGCGCGCCCTCGGGCTTGGGCTTGCGCGGCCCGCGCTTCTTGCGGGCGCCGCCGTCGGCGATGGCGGCGGCCAGGCTCAGCGGCGCCTCCTCGCTCTGCTCGCCGTGGATGCCGTCGTAGTAGCCCAGCACCGCGATCTGCGAGTCCTCCGGGTCCACGCCGCCGGCCGCGCCGCGCTCGGCAAAGCCGCGGGCGGGCGCGGCGGCGGCGCCGTCCTGGTCGGGGAACACCGGCTGGCGGTCGTCGTCGGCCACCGCCGGCGCCGGCCGGCTGGGCTCGGCGCGGTTGCCGATCTCGGGGCGGTTGCCAAACTCGGGGCGGTTGCCGAACTCGCGCCCCGGCGCCGCCTCGCCCCCCTCGCCCGCCGGCGCCGCGCTGCCGCCGCCGCTGGGCGGAATGAAGACGCGCAGCGCTCCGCGCCGGTCGCGCTGCAGCCGCAGCCAGTTCTGCGCCTGGCCGGCGCGCAGCAGGTCCACAATCGAGGCAAAGCCGTGCTGCTGCTCGTCGAAGCTGGGCGATTCCGCCCGCAGCAGTTGCTTGACGTTGCGCAGGTAGAGCGGCCGCGGATTGGTGCCGCGCAGCGGCGCCAGGATGCGCTGCAGCATCTCCATCGCCTCCTCCGGCGGCCGCGTGGCCACCGGCGGCGCCGGCGGCGGGGCGGGCACATAGGCCGGCCCGGGCGCCACCGCCGCCGCCATCGCCACCGCCGCCACCGCCTCGCCCTCGCCCTCGTTCTCCGCGCGCGGGCGCTCCTCCGCCTCCGGCTCCGGGGCGGCCGCGGCTTCGCTGCCGCTCTCGCCCCCGCCGCCCTCGGACGCCGCCAGCGGCTCCCGCTCCAGCGGCTCGACCACGTAGCTGTTGCCCTGCTGCCGCAGCGACAGCAGTTGCGCGTCCGCCATCTTCTGCATGAAGCTGCGGAACGAGCTGGCGCCGAAGTCGCGCTCGTTGAAGGTCGAGTCGAGCTGGATCAGGGTGCTCTTCAGCAGCCCCAACTGTGCCTGCACCTCGCGGTCGGCCAGCACCTTCAGCCCGCGGTAGACCAAAGCCACCGCCCGCTGCAGCGGGTACACTTCCCGCCGCCGCACCCCCTCGTCGCGCCGCCGCTCCGCCGGCGTGGAGATGGCCTCGACCAGGTTCTCGTAGGCGATGAACTCGCGGCAGTTGCGCTGCAGCACGCTGCTGGTGAAGCTGCGCCCCCCCACCACGAACACCGCCTTGTTGTATTGTTTCAGCTTCTCCACCAGTGCGATGAAGTCGCTGTCGCCCCCCACCACCACGAAGGCGTTGATGTGGGGATGGTTGATCGCCATCTCCAGCGCGTCCAGCGCCAGGTTGATGTCGGCGCCGTTCTTGTCCCCGCGCGGGGTCAGGTCGCGCTGCACCATCAGCACCGCGTTTTGGGTCAGGGTGCGCGTCAACTCGCCCGCCCGCTTCCAGTTGCCGTAGGCGATCTTGGTGACCACCTCGCCCCGCTCTTTCAGGGCTTCCAGCACCAGCGCCAGGTCAAAGTCGCGGCTGAGCGTGCTGCGCACGCCAATTTGAATGTTGTCGAAATCGATGAAGACCGCTATTTTCAGTTTTTCTTCGTTCACAGGTTTGGGTGTCGGCTTCCGGTTCCACGCGTCCCCAGGCCCTTGAAGCGGGCCGCACAGGCGGGGCTGGCGAAAGGCAATGCTGTCATGGCAGCCAGGCTGCGCGCAGGCGTCGCGACCGGTCCGGCATTTTCGATTCGCGCACGGCAGAAAACAACTGCGGCACATGCGCCAACCTCAGAATACCACAGCTTCCCTCCCCGGGGGAGGAAAAATCCCCACCGCCCGGGCGCGGGTATGATGGAGGCATGGCTGCCGGAAACTCCGCCCCCCGCATCACCCTGGCCATGGACCTGGACCGCGTCGAGGCGCTCTCCGGCGATCTCGAGCGCATCGCCGAGGATCGCCCCGCGCTGCTGCTGATGCGCGCCCTGGTGGGGCTGTTCAAGGCGCGCGTGCCCCACTACCACTGGGTGGGCATCTACCTGCTCGAGGGCGAAGAACTCCGCCTCGGCCCCTACGCCGGCGCCCCCTCGCCCCACGCCCGCATCCCCCTCGGCCAGGGCATCTGCGGCGCCGCCGCCCGTTCTGCCCGCTCCATCATCGTCCCCGACGTGCACGCCGACCAGCGCTACCTCGCCTGCTCCCTCGCCACCCGCTCCGAGATCGTCGTCCCCATCCTCGACGGCGCCGAGGTGCTGGGCGAGATCGATATTGACAGCGACCAGCCCAACGCCTTCAACGAGCACGACCAGGCCCTGCTGGAGCGCGCCGCCTCCCTCATCGCCGGCGCCTTCCGCCGCGCCCCCCACCCGCCCCACTGGGACGAGCCCGAGGCCATCCGCGCCTAGCCGCGCCCCGCATGGCCCCGGCCGACGAATACTCGCGCCGCCTCGACCTCCAGCGGCAACGGGCCGCCGCTGCCCAGCGCCGCGACCTCGCCCTGGGCGTGGCCAAGCTGGCCGGCGTCTTCCTGCTGCTGGTGCTGGCCTGGCTGGCGCTGCTGCGCCACGCCTTCGCCTGGCCTTGGCTGGCGCTGCCCCTGGCCGCCTTGGCCGCCCTCTTCCTCGGGCATGACCGCGCCCTGCGCGCCCGCCGCCGCGCCCAGCGCCTGGCCGCCTACTATCAGCGCGGCCTCGACCGCCTGCACGACCGCTGGAGCGGGAGCAGCGCCCCCGGCGCCGCCGGCGAGCGCTTCCGCGACCCCGCCCACCCCTACGCCGACGATCTCGACCTGTTCGGCCGCGGCGGCCTGTTCGAGCTCCTCTCCACCGCCCGCACCGCCTTGGGCGAAGACCGCCTCGCCGCCTGGATGCTCGCCCCCGCCCCCCCGCCCGAGCTGCGCCGCCGCCAGGCCCAGGTCGAAGCCCTCCGCCACCGGCTCGACCTGCGTGAGCAAGTCGCCGCCCTGGGCGACGCCCTGGAGCACTCCCTCCACCCCGCCCGCCTGCGGTCCTGGGCGCTGACGCCCCCCCGCCTCACCCACCCCTTGGCCCGCGCCGCCGCCGCCGCCCTGGGCCTCGTGGCTGCCGCCGCCGCCGTCTATGGCCTGGGCACCGGCCAACTGGGTCCTTTCTTCCTCCTGGTCATCCTCCAGGCGCTCCTCCTGGCCCGCCTCCGCCCCCGCCTGCAATTGGCCTTGGCCGACCGCGGCGCCAACGGCGAGGGCCTGCGCCTCTTCGCCGGGGTCTTGGCCCTCATCCCGGGCGAGGTGGCCTCCCCCAGTTCCAGGATGGTCGCCGTCGCCGCCCTCCGCCGCCTCGCCAACCTCGCCGATTGGATCGAGGCCAGTGCCACCACCCTCGGCCGCATCCTCGACTTCACCCTGCTCTATAGCCTCCAGCTCGCCTTCGCCGCCGACGCCTGGCGCCGCCGCTACGGCGCCCAGGTGCCCGCCTGGCTCGATGCCGTGGCCGAGTTCGAGGCCCTGCTCTCGCTCTCCAGCTTCGCCTACGAACGTCCCGACCAGCCCTTCCCCGAATGGCTCGACGCCCCCCTCCCGCATTTCCAGGGCGAGGAGCTCGGCCATCCCCTGCTGCCGCGCGCCGCCTGCGTCTGCAACTCGGTCACCCTGGGCGGGCCCGTCCGCCTCTGGCTGGTCTCCGGCTCCAACATGTCGGGCAAGAGCACCCTGCTGCGCACCGTCGGCCTTAACGCCGTGCTCGCCCAGATGGGGGCCCCGGTGTGCGCCCGCTCCCTGCGGATGACGCCGCTCGCCCTCGGCACCCGCCTGCGCACCGCCGACTCCCTCCAACTCGGCCGCTCCGGCTTCTACGCCGAGATCCTCCGCCTCCGCCAGGTCTTCGACCTCACCCGCGGCCCCCTGCCGGTGTTGTTCCTCTTCGACGAGCTGCTGGAAGGCACCAACTCCCACGACCGCGTCCTGGGCGCCCGCGGCCTACTCCGCGCCCTGCTCGCCCTGCCCACCCTCGGCCTGGTCACCACCCACGACCTCGCCCTCACCGCCCTCGCCGACGCATTCGACGGCTGCGCCCGCAACGTCCACTTCGAAGACCAGATCGAGGGCCAAAACGTCCGCTTCGACCACCGCCTGCGCGACGGCGTCGTCAGCAAGAGCAACGCCCTGGCGCTCATGCGCCTGATCGGCCTGGAGGTTTAGGCGCCTGCGCCGGCTCGGGGGCGGCCGTCGGCGGGGCGGGGTGGGAGGGTGGTGCCGGCTGGGGTGGCTGCTCGGCGCGCTCCTCGCGCAGGCTGACGTAGGCCACCCAGCCCACCCCCGCGCCAAAGCCGGCATCGGGGATCGCCGCCCACCACTGCCCCTCCCGCGCCAACAGCGCCGCCAGCACCAGCGTCACCACCCCCAAGCCGATCAGCACATACCGCACGGCGGTTTCGATGCCAACCGCCCACCACCATGTTGCCAACGCCGCCCCATCGCCCTCAGGAGCGGCCCGCCCCCCGGTTCCCTGTGCCCTGTGCCCGGGGCCCTTCCAGCGCCGCCGCCGGCGGCGCTGGATAGAACTCGCTGTGCTTGCGGCTATAGAAGATGTAGATGATCAAGCCCAGCACCAGCCAGATGACAAACCGCGCCCAGGTCTCGACCTCCAGCCCCATCATCAGCAGCAGGCACAGCCCCATGCTGAGCAGCGGCACCACGATCCCGCCCGGCGCCCGGAAGCCCCGCCGCCGCTCCGGCTGGCGGTAGCGCAAGATAATCACCCCCACCGCCACCAGCGCAAAGGCGAACAGCGTGCCGATGTTCGACAGGTCGGCCAGCGTGGCGATGTCGAACAGCCCCGCCGGCACCCCCACCAGCACCCCGGCGATCCAGGTGGCCACGTCGGGGGTGCGGAAGCGCACGTGCACATGCCGGAACATCTGCGGCAGCAGCCCGTCGCGCGACATCGAAAACCACACCCGCGCCTGCCCCAACTGGAACACCAGCAGCGAGGAGATCATGCCGATCATCGCCCCCAGCAGCACCACCAGCCGCCCCCAGTTCAGCGTCTGCGAGCCGGTGGCGTCGGCCACCCGCTTGAGCGCGTTCACCACCGGGGCGGCGTCGCCCATCACCGACTGCCAGGGCACGATCCCGGTCAGCACCACCGCCACCGCGATGTAGAGGATGGTGCAGATCACCAGCGTGGCGATGATGGCGATGGGAATGTCGCGCTGCGGGTTCTTCGCCTCCTCCGCCGCGGTCGAGACCGAGTCGAAGCCGATGTAGGTGAAGAACATGATCGAACCGCCGGTCAGCACCCCCGCCCAGCCATTGGGCACGTAGGGGTTCCAGTAGGCGGTGTGGATGAACGAGCTGCCGATGGAGACGAAGATCAGGATGGCGCCGATCTTCAGCAGCACCATCAGGTTGTTGGCCTCGGCCGACTCGCGGATGCCCCGCACCAGCAGCACCGTCAGCAGCATCACGATCAGAAACGCCGGCCAGTCGAAGCCGAAGTGCCAGCCCGGCGCGTACAGCGTCTTGCCGGAGAAATCCTGCAGCCCCTCGGGCAGGTAGGCGGGCGAGATCCAGCGCAGCGCCGGGTGCCAGCCAAACCAGTCGAACAGGTTGACCATGTGCTGGGCGAAGCCCACGCTCACCGCCATGTTGCTGACCGCGTACTCCAGGATCAGGTCCCAGCCGATGATCCAGGCCGCCAGCTCCCCCAGCGTGGCGTAGGTGTAGGTGTAGGCGCTGCCGGCGATGGGGATCATCGAGGCCAGCTCGGCGTAGCACAGCCCGGTGAAGGCGCAGGCGATCGCCACCAGCACCAGCGAGATCGCCAGCGCCGGCCCCGCCCCCGGCCGCCCCGTGGTGCCGCTGTGGTGGATGAGGAACTCCAGCAGCGGCGCGTTCAGGATGGAGGAGGTGTCGAGCTTCTCCCCCGCGATGGCGGTGCCGATCACGGTGAAGATGCCCGAGCCGATCACCGCCCCGATGCCCAGCGCCGTCAGGCTCCACGGCCCCAGCGTCTTCTTCAGCCGGTGGGCGGGCTCCTCCGACTCCGCGATCAGCTTGTCTATGGATTTGGTGCGCCCCAGTTGGGAGAAAAATTGCGGCATGGGTTCCGGCGGGGGAGGGATGTCTGCTTAGGCTAACACCGCTCCGCCGTTGGCGCTCAAGATCGAGCCGCACAAAAAGTTGGCCCAGGGCGAGCACAGGAAGGCGACGCAGCCGGCGATCTCCTCCGGCTGCCCCGGCTGCCCCAGCGGGATGGCGGCGAACACCCGCTCCGGATGCGTCCCGAACGCCGGCCGCGACATGTCGGTCTCGATCCAGCCCGGCGCGACACAATTCACCAGAATGCCGTCCCGCGCCACCTCGGTGGCCAGCCCCCGCACCAGCCCGATCACCCCCGCCTTGCTGGCGCCGTAGTGGGTGTGCCACGCCTCGCCGCGCTGCCCGGCGGTGGAGGCGATGGCGATGATGCGTCCGCGCGGCCCCTTCCCCGCCGCTGCGCCTGACCGCGCCTGCTGCTTCATCTGCCGCACCGCCGCCCGCGCCAGGCTGTACACCCCGCGCAGGTTGATCTCGATGGTCTCGTCCCACGCCTCCGGCGACAAGTCCTCGATGGCGATGTCGCCGGCGTTCCAGATGCCGGCGTTGGCCACGGCGATGTCGAGCCGGCCAAAGCGCTCCACCGCCGCCCGCACCAGCCGCTCGCCCGACTCCGCCGCGCGCGCGTCCGCCGCCAGCGCCGCCACCCGCGCCGGCCCGCCGCCGGCCGCCACCACCGCCTCCGCCGCCGCCCGGTTCGCCTGGTAGCTGAACACCACCTGCGCCCCCGCCTCCGCCAGCAGCCTCACCGTCGCCGCCCCAATGCCGCGCGAGCCCCCGCTCACCGCCGCCACCTGCCCGTCCAAGGAGATCGTCAGCATGGCTAGGGCCTCACCGCCGCCGCGATCTGCCGCAGCACCGCGGCGTTGGTCATGCCGCCGTTCCAGCCGTGCGGCTTCTCCGGCCGCCCGAAGAAGAAGCTGCCCTCGTAGTGCGGATTGTGCGTGGTCTTCATGAAATCCTGCAGCCCATACACGCCCAGGTTCAGGTAGAACGAGTCCATGTCGCCCACATAGACGTGGATCTTGCCCACCAGCTTGGGCCCCAGCCTGGCCCAGTTCTGCTTGAGGTAGGCGGTGAGGTCGTAGCCGTGGTCGCGGGCGTAGGCCACCGCCGCCGGGTTGATGGCGCCCGTTTTCAGGTTCCACAGCGGCACCGGATAGCCGTCCGCGCCGATCGGCCCGAAGGTGGCGAAGAAGATGTCGAGCTGCTCGCCCGAGCGCCCGTGGCTGCCCAGCGCCGCCTCGTCCTGGCTCATCGCCTGGTAGGTCACCAGCGGCTGGCCGTCGGGCTGGCGCATCATGTAGCGCGGCGCCGGCAGCCACGGGTCCGAGCCCGGCGCGAGGAAGGCATTCCCGTCGCGGTACAGATCCACGCTCTGGAAGTGGTGGAAATCCAGCGGGTCGGGATAGAAGGTCCAGGTGCCGCCGAAAAAGTCGGGGTGCTTCACCATCAGGTCCAGCGACTCCCAGCCCCCGGTCGAGCCCCCGGTCAGCATGCGCGCGCTGGGCTTGCGGAGGATGCGGAAGTGCGTCTCCACATAGGGGATCAGTTCCTGCAGGATGGCATCGCCGTAGGGCCCGTTGTTGACCGAGTTCACCGCGTAGCTGTCGTCGTAGTAGGGCGTCGGATGCTGGAAGGTGACCACCAGCATGCGCGGGAACCCGGGCGAGGTCCACGACTGGTAGAACTGGTAGCCGGTCTCCTGCCCCAGCAGCGCGTGCATCCGCTGCTGCCGCGGCGTGGGCGCGCTGGGCGTGGGGGTGAAGCCGTAGGGCGCCCCCAGCCCGAAGTGGCCCTGCAGGTAGACCACCGGATACTGCCGCTGCGGGTGCTGCTCGTAGCCCTGCGGCAGCAGCACCGTCGCCCCCAGGTAGATGGGCCGGCCCCAGAACCGGGTCAGCATCGGGCTCTGGATCTTGATGTGCTTCACCCAGGCGGTGTCGGCCGGCGGCGGGAGCGCCGGCAGCACCCGGTCCAGCGAGAGCGCAATCGCCTCTCCCGAGGCCGGGTCCCAGTGGATGCGCTCCACCGCGCTCACCAGGTTGCCGGGCGCGATGTTGAGATGCTGCCCCTCCCACTCGTCCCGATGCGCCCAGATGACGTGCCCGTCGGAGCGGGGAAAGCGGGTGTAGACGTTGAGCAGCGCCTGGGCGTAGTAGTCGCCCGCCGGCAGCTTGGCCAGGCTGGCCACGGGAAAGCCGGCGGCGCTGGCGTCCACCGCCGCGGTCTGCCCGGGCGCGAGCTGGTTCACGTCGGCGGCGAAGAACGGCGTCCGCCCGGTGTAGCCGCTGGCCTCCAGCCGCGGCTCCGGCGTGGTTTGGCGGCTGAGGAAGACAAACACCCGCCCGGTGATCGGCCCGGCGTGTGCGCCCGCCGGAAACGACAGCTCGAAGCGGCTGCCCCGCCCCTGCGAACAGCCCAGCGCCAGGCTGGCTAGGCCCGCCAGCCCCGCCATCAGAGTCCATTGTGATATCCGCATCATGCCTCCCCGGGCCGCAGCGGCACGGCAAACCGCCCTAGTGTAGCGGAAAAGGCTTGCCCCCGCCCCCCGGCCCTGTCACAATCCCGCTTTGGCCAGCAATTCATCTTTTTTTCCGAAGGAGTCCTCATGAGCTTGCGTGGTATGCGTTGGATGGCGTTGCTCCTCGGCGCGCTGTGGGCGGTGGCCCTGCCGGCCGCGGCCCAGGCGCGCGGCGGCCGCGGCGGCCGCGGCCCCGCCGCCGCCCAATTCATGTACGAGCCCGGCAACACCGATCCGCCGCCGGTGGTCACCCACCACACCATCACCGTCCACGGCAAGGTGCTCAACTACACCGCCACCGTCGGCAAGATCCCCGTGCCCGACGAGGCCGGCAAGATCGAGGGCCACATGTTCTACGTGGCCTACACCCTCGACAATCCCGACAAGGCCCATCCCCGCCCCGTCACCTTCAGCTACAACGGCGGCCCCGGCTCCGACTCCGTCTATGTCCACATGGGGGGCTTCGGCCCCCGCCGCGTGGTGTTGAACGACGATGGCAGCCTGCCCCCGCCGCCCTACAAAATCGTGGACAACCAGGACACTTGGCTCAACGCCACCGACCTGGTCTTCGTGGACGCCATGGGCACCGGCTACAGCCGCGCCACCTCCTATGCCAACCTCGCCAAGGCGGCCAGCGTCAGCGGCGACCTGCAGACCTTCAGCGAGTTCATCCGCCTCTACCTCTACGACAACAACCGCATCAACTCCCCGGTGATCCTGGCGGGCGAGAGCTACGGCACCTTCCGCTCCGCCGGCCTGGCCGGCACGCTGTTGCAGCACCACATCGCCGTCAGCGGCGTCGTGCTGCTCTCCAGCGTGCTCAACCTCTCCACCCTCTCCCCCTCGCTCAGCGATGACCGGCCCTACTGGCTGGCCATGCCCACCCTCACCGCCATCGCCTACGAGCACCACAAGCTCGCCCCCGACCTGCAGAAGCTGCCCATCGCTCAAGTGGTGCAGCAGGCCAAGGATTGGGCCGGCACCAAGTACGAACACTACCTCGACCTGGGTGACGCCCTGCAGGGCCCCGTGCGCCAGCAGGCGGTGGCGGAAATGGCCCGCCTCACCGGCCTCAGCCCCACTTTCGTCAACAACTGGAACCTGCGCATCGGCACCAGCCAGTTCAACACCGAGCTGCTGCGCAGCCAAGGCGAGATCATCGGCCGCTACGACGGCGGCCAGATCGGCACCGCCCGCGTTCCCGGCGTGCTCAACCCCGACTACGATCCCAGCGATCTGCTCGAGGTCCCCTACCTCAACGAGTTCGTGAACTACCTCAAGAACGAGCTCGGCTACAAGACCCACCTGGAGTACGGCGACCGCGCCGAGGGCGGCGCCGGCAACCCCGGCTGGAACTTCCAGCTCGGCGGCCGCTGGAGCGGCACCGCCGACGTCAGCCCGCTGCTCGCCAGCGCCTTCGCCCGCGACCCCAGCATGCGGCTCATGCTGGTCGAGGGCTACTACGACCAGGCCACCCCCATGTTCGAGGCCGACTACAGCATGAAGCACCTCTTCATCACCCCGGCCGAACAGAGCCACATCATCATCCACCACTACCTCGCCGGCCACATGATCTACATCCGCAAACAGCCGCGCGAAAAGCTGCACACCGACTTCGACAACTTCGTCAGCTCCCTCGCCTTCAACCACTGATCGCGGTTGCCGGCCGGCATCCCAGGGGCGGCGCCGCGGCGCCGCCCCTTTTTTTGCCCCGTCTGGTATCGTTAGGGGCACCATGCGCCGCCTCGCCTGCCTCGCCCTGCTGGCTGCCTGCGCGCTGCCGCTCGCGGCCCAGTCCGCGCGCTGGAGCGCCGCCCGCGCCAATGCCTGGTACGCCCGCCAGCCCTGGCTGGTCGGCGCCGACTACATCAACCGCGGCTCCATCAACCAATTGGAGATGTGGCAGGCGGCCACCTTTGATCCCCAACAAATCGATCAAGAGCTGGGCTGGGCCCACGCCATCGGCATGAACACCATGCGCGTGTTCCTCCACGACCTGCTCTGGAAGCAGGACCCCGCCGGCTTCCAGCAGCGCATCAACACCTTCCTCGCCATCGCCGCCCGCCACCACATCCGCCCCATCTTCGTGCTGTTCGACTCCTGCTGGGATCCCAATCCCCAGCTCGGCCCGCAGCACCCGCCCATCCCCGGCGTGCACAACTCCGGCTGGGTGCAGGCGCCCGGGCTCAAGGCGCTGCACGATCCTTCCCAGTACCCCCGCCTGGAGGCCTACGTCAAGGGCGTCATCGGCGCCTTCGCCCACGATCCCCGCGTGCTCGCCTGGGATCTATGGAACGAGCCCGACAACGGCAAGGACAAGAACGCCCAAGTGGCGCTCTTGCTTCCCCAGGTCTACGCCTGGGCGCGCTCGCAAAACCCCACCCAGCCGCTTACCAGCGGCCTCTTCTACGGCAACTGGCAGCCGGGGGCGAAACTCTCGCCGGTGCAGCAAATCCAGATCCACGACTCCGACGTGCTCTCCTTCCACAACTACAGTTGGCCGGAGAACTGGCAGAAGCACGTCGTCGAGCTGCAGGCCTACCACCGCCCCATCCTCTGCACCGAGTACATGGCGCGCAGCATCGGCAGCACCTTCGACACCATCCTGCCGCTGGCCTTCAAGGACCACGTCGCCGCCATCAACTGGGGCCTGGTCAACGGCAAGACCCAAACCAACCTGCCCTGGGACTCCTGGCAGCGCCCCTACGTCGAGCAGCAGCCCCCCATCTGGTTCCACGATGTCTTCTACCCCAACGGCAAACCCTACCGCCAGCACGAGGCGAACCTGATCCTCCGCCTCACCACCCAGGCCAACGGCGCCCCCCAGCCCTAAGCCAAGCCGCCTGCGGTGCGCACCCAGCGCCCCCACCGCCCTTTCCGCACCGCATTGCAAGCTGCAAGCTGCCAGCCGCAAGCTGTCAGCCTCCTGTCACCAGATCTGCACCCGATCTGCCGCCGGCCGCCACATCGCCTGCCCCGGCTTCACCCCAAACGCCTGGTAGAACGCCGGAATATTCGACAGCGGCCCGATCACGCGATACTCCGCCGGCGCGTGCACGTCGCTCAGCAGTTGCCGCCGCAGGCTGGCCTGGCGCTCCTGCGACAGCCAGCCCAGCGCATAGCCCAGGAAAAAGCGCTGCAGCGGCGTCAGCCCGTCCACCTTCTTGCCCGCCTTGTACTCCGCCGTCTGCTGGAAAGCATCGAGGCCCAGCAAAATGCCGCCGTAGTCGGCGATGTTCTCCCCCAGGCAGGCCTGCCCGCGGATATGCAGCCCGGGGATGGGCTGGTAGGCGTCGAACTCCTTCACCATCACCTCCGCCCGCTGGTCGAAGCGGGCCGCGTCCTGCGCCGTCCACCAGTCCTTCAAATTGCCCTGCGCGTCGTAATGCCGCCCCTCGTCGTCGAAGCCGTGGGTGATCTCATGCCCAATGGTCGAGGCCCCGGAATAGCCGTAGACGATGGCATCGTCCAGATCGGCGTCGGGCACCCCGGGCACGGCAAACTGCGCCGCCGGGAGCACGATCTCGTTGTTCGAAGGGTTGTAGTAGGCGTTGTAGGTCTGCGGCGTCATGTCCCATTCCGTGCGGTCCACCGGCTTGCCGAACTTCGACACCATGTCCTGGAACCGCCAGCGCGCCGCGTTCATCATGTTTTCGGCGTAGGAGCTGCGCCCGATCGCCAAGCCGGAGTAGTTCCTCCACTTGTCCGGGTAGCCCACCTTGGGCGTCACCGCCGCCAGCTTGGCCAGCGCCTGCCGTTTGGTCGCCGGACTCATCCAATCCAGTTTCTCGATGCGGTGGCGGAACGCCGTGCGGATCGCCTCCACCAGCTTGGTGTAGCGCTCCTTCTCGGCGGGCGGGAAATAGGCGTGCACGAACTTGCGTCCCAGCACCATCCCCAGCGCCTGGTTCTCCGCCGCCAGCGCCTGCTTCCACTGCGGCCGCGGCTGCTTCTGCCCCGACAGGTCGGTGTTGTAGAAGCGGAAGTGCTCTTGCACCAACGCCTGGCTGAGGTAGGGGGCGTAGCGGTCCAGCAAGTGCAGCCGCAGGTAGTCGCGCAGCACCGCGACCGGCGTCTGCTGCAGCGCGCGGTTGAGGCCGGCAAAAAACTCCGGCTGGCCGACGATCACGCGCGCGGTGGCGAGGTGCCAGCCCGCCAGCTCTTGCGCCCAGTCCACCGCCGGCGAGTAGCGCCGCGTCAGCAGCGCCGGCGCCATGGGGTTGTAGTTCTTATAGGGGTCGCGCAGCGCCGCCAGCGGACGCGAAGCCCGGGCCAGCGCCGTCTCCAGCCGCATCACCCCCGCCGCCCCCCGCGCCGCCGCCCCCGCGTGGTCGCCCAGCAATTGCAGCGTGCGCTGCAAGTGGGCGACGTACTCCTGCCGAATTTTGGCCACCCCCGGCTCGGGGTTGAAGTAGAAGTCGCGGTTGGGCAGCCCCAGCCCCCCCTGGCCGAGGTGCACCGCCATCACCGCGCTGTCTTTGTCGTCCTGCTCCACCCCCAGCCGGAAAAACGTGTTCAGCCCCAGCGGCTGCAGCGCGCAGGCCACCTCCAGCGCCTGCTGCCCCGTCCGCACCGCCGCGATCTGCCGCAGCTCGGGCTCGATCGGCGCCAGCCCCACCGCGTCGGCGTGGCCGGGGTCCATCGCCATCGCCCAAAAGTCCCCAATCTTCTGGTCGTCGCTCCCCGGCGCCGCCTGCGTCCGCGCCGCCTGCTCGCTGATCGTCCGCAGCCGCGCGTAGATCTCGTTCTGCACCTGGTTGCCGATGCCCCACGACGACTCCGTCGCCGGTATCGGGTTGCGCGCCAGCCAGCCCCCGTCGGCATAGGTGAAGAAATTCGCCCCGGGGCTGACCGCGGTGTCCAGGTCGGTGGTCAGCGGATCGGGCGGCGCCGCCGCCGCCTTCGCCGGCGCGGCGGCCTGGCGGCAGCCCGCCAGCAGCAGCACCGCCATAAAGAGGGACCAGCAACTCAGCTTGCGCATACCCGCCAAGCTACCACAACCGTGTGCCTAGAGTCGCACCACGGCGAAGCCCGCCCGCTCGCCCGCCGCGGCCAGCCTCGCGTCGGCGCAAAGGAACGGACGCCGCTGCGGTTGCTCGCCGCACCAAACCAGCGCGGCGGCCAGTTGCAGCGCATCGGCGGCGCGCAGGTCCCCGGCATCCAGGCAGCCCATGGCCAGTTCGCGCACGCGCTCGCTGGGGAGCACCTCGCGCCAGCTCCGGCGGCCGGCGGCCAAGCGCGCCAGCGCGCCCGCCAGGCTGCCCTCCCGGCCGGGCTGCGTGCGGAAGTGTCGGACAATCGCGCTCCGCACCTCGACCGGGGTGGACCACCACACCACCGGCAGCGTGCGGCGGGCGTGGCGGTAATGCGCCGCCGTGGCTTGCGGCGCCAGGCAGAGCGGCACCAGGGCGCTCGAGTCCCAGAAGGCGGGCTCCTGGCTCACCGCGATTCTCCGCGCACGTCGGCGGCCGCGGCGCGGGCTTGCGCGCGCGAGACCTTGCCCACCGGGATGCGCAGCAGTTGGTCCACATCCCAGGGCTCGGTGGGCAGGCGCAGTTGCCCGGCCGCAACCAAGGCTTGTTCGGCGGGCGAGAGGCCTGCAGGCAGCGGCAGCAGCCGCGCCACCGCCGCCTTGCGATCGCGGACGATAATTTCCTCCCCCGCCTTGACCAGCGCCAGGTACGCGCTCAGCCGGTTTTTCAGCTCGGCAATGTTCACCGACCGCATCGCCCCCTCCCAATCTAGCTATTATAGCTATTTTGCCATCCCGGTGGTCGCCAGCCAGATCCCCGCGCCTCCCGCAGCTCGCGGGGGTCGCGCCGCTTTGCCTGCTGGCAAAATCGGCGCGAAAGGCCGCGAACCTATAGCGACTCCCCCTCTTGTCAAGAATGTTTTTGAGACACGCCGCCGTCGTCGTCGCGGGTATGGGAAAGTGGAGCCGCTGTTTGGATCCACTTTTCCACACCCGGCTGGGACTTGTGGGCCTGAATGGAGTACTGCGTGCGTAAAAACCGAGCCCGGGAAACTGTTTGCGGTGGGCAAGCCACCATCCATCTATTCGACCCTAAACTGCAGGCCATGATCGGGAGTTCGAACTCCCCGCGCCACGGCGCAGGGAGGCAGGCTGCTCATTCAAGAACACGGCCATGGTTAGGCCAGGGGACCCCTCGAGCCAGCCTGCGTGTTGCCATCCGTCCCCAAAGCGGAGTAGTCCACACCCCGGACCGACATCCAATACAAACGCACCGCC